>JAKPQH010000027.1 GCA_029580855.1 bacterium
GGATCGCCGGCTCCGTGGAGGCCTCCTCATGCGCCGGGCGCTACGATTCCGTACGCTACGGCCGCCGCTCCCCCGGCGCCCGGAACTGGAACGACATGTATCTCTCCTCGCGCGGCGCAGCCTTCGGACCGCTTCTGAAGAGCTACCTGCTGCAGGGCGCCTTCTTTCAGTTCGAGCGCTACGGCGCTTACGAGGATGCCTGCCGCATCCGCGCCCGCCTCGTGGCGGACATGCAGCGGCTCGCCGGAGAGTCCGACTTTCTCGTGCTCCCGGCTGCGGACGCCGCCGCCAGAGCGCCCGCTTCGCTCGCCGACCTGTACGGCGGCTTCGCCCTCACGGCCTTCGCGAACGTCACCGGTCAGCCCGCCCTGTACCTGCCGCCCGCCGGCGACGGGACGGCGGGGTTTCAGCTGGCGGGGCCGAGGCGGAGCGATGCGCGGCTGCTCGCCCTGGGCGAACATCTTCTGAATCTGCGCCGGGGAGGTAACGCGTGATGGAATTCGAAGCGGTCATCGGCCTGGAAATTCACGTCGAACTCAATTGCCGGACCAAGATGTTCTGCGACTGCCCCAACCGGCCGGGTGACGATCCGAATGCGAACACCTGTCCGATCTGCCTCTGGTTCCCGGGCGCCGTGCCCCGGTTCAGCCAGGAGGCGCTCGAGAAGGCGTCGCTCCTGTGCCTGGGGCTGGGCGCGACTCTCCAGCCCAGGAGCGCCTTCGACCAGAAGGTCTATTACTATCCCGACCTGCCGAAGGGTTACCAGCTCTCCCAGGCCCATCTTCCCCTTTCGCGGGGCGGCGGGATCGAGATCGTGGGTGAAGACGGCAGACCCCGGATGCTGCGGATCCACCACATCCATATGGAAGAGGACGTCGCCAAGCTCGTGCATGAGATGGAGGGGCGCACGCCGATCAGCCTCGTGGATTTCAACCGCGCCGGCGCCCCGCTGGTGGAGATCGTCACCGAACCGGACTTCCGCACGCCCTATGACGCGATGGAATTTGTCAAGGCGCTGCGCACGCAGGTGCGTTACGTGGGGTCCTCCGAGTGCAGCATGGAGAACGGCTCGATGCGCGTGGACGCCAACATCTCCGTGCGCCCCCGGGGCACCAGCCAGATGAACACCAAGGTGGAAGTCAAGAACATGAACTCCGTCCGCCACGTCGGCGACGCCATCGCGCACGAGATCAGCCGCCAGAGCGCGGCCGTGCAGGCCGGCGAAGCGGTGACCCTGCACACCCGCCTGTGGGACCCGGACAAGAAGGTCACGGTCCCCATGCGCGGCAAGTTCGAAGGACCCTGCGTCCCGGATCCCGCGGTCCCGGCCATCGAGCTGTCTCCCGAGTGGATCGAAACGCTGCGGTCGCGTCTCCCGGAAATGCCGGCCGCGAGGGCCGAGCGCTTCGTCTCGCAGCACGGCCTGACCGGCGAGGAGGCGTCATTCCTGAGTTCCGATCCGGAACTCGCGGTCTTCTTCGAGGCCGTGACGGGGGAAGGGATCGCGCCGCGCACGGCGATGCACTGGCTGACGACGCAACTGCTCCCCGCCGTCCGGGAGCGGCGGCAGGAGCTGAGCGCATCTCCCGTGACCCCCGCCCGCTTCGCCTCGCTGCTGAAGATGCTCTCGCGCGATGAAATCAACGCCAACGCGGCGCGCGAGGTGCTCGGGCATCTGTTCGACACCGGCGAATCCCCGGAGGCGGTCGTCCAGGCGCGCGGATTCCGGCAGGTATCCGATCCCGGCGCCCTCGATGCGCTCATCGACAAGGTCCTTGACAGGAACCCGGCGGCCGTGGCCGATTTCCGCGGCGGCCAGGGAAAGGCCCTGGGTTTTCTCATCGGCCAGGTGATGCAGGCCTCGGGAGGCAAAGCCAATCCGAAAATTCTCCGGGAGCTGCTTGCCGGGAAGTTGGGCGCGAAGCCCTGAGGGTTGCGGGAAGAGCGGGCGCACCGGCGGCGGCTTGCGCCCGCTGAGAGGGGATGATCTCCCGACGCCTTTTTCAACGAATGCCACCGGCGCCGGCTGACAGGAAGACTTCCGCTTACAGGCGGCAGGCCGCCGGTCGGATCAGATAGACGGGCACGTTCGACTGCTGCGCGACGCCCGTCGCCACGCTGCCCAGGAGCAATTTCTTCAGGCCGGAGCGGCCGTGCGTCGCGATAACGATCAGTTCCATACGGTTCTTTTCGGCGTATTCCGCGATC
>JAKPQH010000028.1 GCA_029580855.1 bacterium
GCGTGAGGGCCAGACGCGCCGGACGTCGCCGGAGCGTGGCCGCGCCGTCCCCCGAGCCGCCGGGACGCCGCGGCCACGTGAACCTCGGCACTTCAGGTTCGGACGTGAGTATCACCGCTTTTTCTCCGACAGGCTCCTAGCACCCGGCTGTAACATCAAACGTCACAGTAGCAGAGAAACAGCCCTCGCCCTGAAAGCCCGTTATTGATATTGGCCGGCAGCTGACCCAAGGATGGCCGCGATCTTCCGGCGTAAGCGAGCCGGCCGCACGACCTCCGCCGCGTCGCCCCAGCCGAGGAGCCAGCGGGTGATCTCGAAGGTGCCTCCAGCCTGGAACGTGAGTTCCAGCCGTCCGTCGGACAGATCCTTGAGGCGCTGCGTGGGGTGCCACTCCCGCTCGCGGACGTAGGGGGCCTGGTCGGCGCGGAAGCGGACGACCACCGTCATGGGGCGCTCCCAGACGACCCCAAAAGCCTCCGCCTTGTACTTCTTCAGGTCGAACCCGGGGTCGACCGTGAACGGAACGTCCGTCACCGTGACCCTGTGAAGTCGATCGATGGCGAGACTCACCAGGGCATCGTGGATGGGGACCTTGCCGGCGCAGTAAAGAAGCCCCTGAATGGAGAGCACGCGGTATGGGTGGAAACGGAACCCGTTCGGTTGGGAGCGTCCAGACGCTTGGTAGCGGACCAGGCACTCCCGGCTGGAGACGATCGCCTCGACGAGTTGGAGGACGATTTCCTGGAAGTCAGAATAGTCCTTGATGCCGCGGGACCAGCCATCGAAGGAGCCGCTGAGGTTCTGCGCCAGCCTGGCGTCGGGTGCCGGCGCCAACCCGTGGAGCTTCAGGAGCGCGCCCTCGAGCCCAGCCCGAAACGGCTGACGGGACCCCGCTTGCTTAGCGGCCCAGGTGAGTGCGGCCAGCTCCTGCTTCGTGAAGGGAACCGGTGGGACGGCAGCGCGAAAATCGGATGGGAGTGTCGGCCGGCTGAGGCGCCCCTCTTCGTCCCCCGTGATGGGATACCCCACATCCTGCAGGGCTCGTAGATCGCGATAGATGGTCTCTCGACGGGTGTGGAAACGCGCGGCGAGATCGTGGACGGTGGGCCGGTTCCCGTCCTTGAGCGTCTTGAGGAGGGACAGCAGCCGAACCACCTGGCGATCACGACGGGGAGCCGCGGCAGGCGCCATGAGCGCGACTATACGCAGAACGTTTGACAGTCCGCAACGAGAAACCTCTCCCACTGTGATGTTACATCGCACAAGGAAACTTTATGGTCGCATCGAGAGGAGCGCCGATGGATTCTGAACTCGACATCGCTCAGGTTCTCCGCGCCGAAGCCCACGACGTGTATTTCAGGGCTGTCGTCGGGAAGTTTCGCGGGCGCCTGGATGAATGGAGGGGTTTGATGTGTGAGGCAGCGGCACTGGACTGTGCGGCTGCCAGTTGCGCCGACGACGCGGCCGACCACCCCTGGCGAACACGTTCTCGTCAGCACGCTGCGCATAAGTATCACGCGTGCGACTGCCATCGCGACGCCCACGCGTTGATCACCGCAGCTCTTACAGGGGACCCACCCGCATCGATATACGTGCAACTCCTCTCCCTCCTCGATGCGACGTTGGCCCATGAGCGTATGTGACCGCGTGGGCTGCTGACACGTTATGGCGCTGTTCAGGCAGAGAATCGGACCCCGCCATTGGAAGCCGGCTAGGAGGGATTCACTCGATGGGGGATCGAATAGTTGAAGATCCGTCTCGGCCACTCATGTTCGATGCCAGACATCATCTGGCAGGTGCGAGCCTTTGCTTGCACCACTCGGAGGCGTCTGTTATAGGTCATCTCGAATCTTCACACCATTTTTTCCGCGGTGAGGCTTGATAGCCAATGTTTTTCCGCCGGATGTCCTTTCCGCAGACAGCAAACGCCGATCCCTCGAGAGGATCGGCGTTACTTGTGAGTGATGGTTGGACCGAGCACACAAAGAATCCTCTATGCAGCCGGTTCCAGTTTGCCGGCAGGGCCATTGGGTGCTCCAATCAGTCCGCTGTTCACCGCGAGGCCCTCGTAGCGCCGGGTCTTCCGGTCGCCGCCACTCGGATTCACTTTCCGCTGACAGTCGCGGCGGTTCGAATTATCCCATAGGTCTGAGGGGGGAGCCGCGCAGTGGCCTCCACATTCGCCTGGCTGGACCAATCAGAGAAGCAGCGTCGCAAAGTGCTGGAGGCGATCGACCTCTTTCGAGAACAGGGCACGCGGGACGAATTGGGGATTTCGACGATTCGAGACGCTTTCGCAGACTTGCTCTTTCCGGGAACCGGGTCCCTGCAGACGCGCGCCCGGTATTTCTTCTTTGTGCCGTGGATGTACCAGTACCTCGAGCAGCGGCGTGTTCCCTCGGCCGAGGTCCTGAAGTGCACTCGTGCCTTCGAGATCGCCCTCATCAATGCCCTCGCCGATTCAGATGATCCCAGTGGCACCATCGGTATTCAGTCCCGTGCGGCACTCCAACGGTTCCCTTCCAGCATCTACTGGAGTGGACTCGGTCGGGTGAAGATCCGCAACTACCCCGGCTCGCAGGACGAGTATCACCGGAGTCTCGACGGCTATTACCGCGGCCGCCTCGTCGTGGTGAGAAACGATGACGGCGAACCCGTCACCGGACGGGGGGCGAACTGGCACCATGGAATCCCCTCGGTCGCCCCGGGATTGCCAGACAAGGCGTCATTCGGCCTCACGCAGCTAGAGGCCGAGTACCTCAGGGAGCGGGTGTTGACCCAAGCACCTGGCACATTCCTCGCCTTCCTGTTCGACCGCCACATCGATCCTGGGGATGCAAGGTTTGCCTGGGACCACCCGGTCACCGGGCAGCTGCCTCAGCAGCTCGCACGCATGCTCCTGCATGCGCGGAACTTCTCGGAGTCCATCCACGGGGCGGCGATTCTGTACAATGTGATGCTTGCGGACCTTGGAAAGCGTGAGGAGCTTCGCACCAAGTACCGGGAGATGGCGGCACAATGGAAAGCAGACATGGGACAGGCCGCCGACCGGCTGGCGTCATGGGACCGAGCGGAGTTCTGGCGCATTGTGACCGAGGATGGCCGCAACCGGGTCTCTCCTCGTACTAGGCAGTTCGTCGAAGCATGGCTGGAAGTCGCTTTGCCTGCGGGAAACGCTCGCGCGATCGTTGACTCGGCCGATGCTCAGGAATTGATTCACGCGCGAGAGCGTGCACTGAAAGGACCGCTGGCCAGGCTCGACAACCCAAAGGCCCTCGACAACTGGGGCGGCTGGTCGGGGTTGGGACGGATCGACTTTCGTTGGTCCAACGCGCAAATCATCGTGCGCGACGTACTCGCAGGACTCGGGTAGCCGTCATGCTGGAACCACGAGACCGTAGCTTACTATTCAACGCGCTCCGGCCGCCTGCCGGCTACCGCCTCGATTGCGGGATCGGGACCACATATTCGCTCGACCTCCTGGCGCTACTGACCGCCCCCCTCGCTTTCACGCGGTTCGAGCGCTCGGACGAGTCGGTGGAGGCGAACGAGGCCTCCCTCGCCGTGCTGGAGAGCGTGCGTCGCTATGCGGACAAGCTCACCATCTTCTGCCACGCCGGGAAGATCGCCGTTCCCCGCGGACGATATCCGCAGTTCGCCTACCTTGAGCAGTCCGTGATCCAGTGTGTCCTCCCGCATCCTGGGGCTTTTCACCCCAAGGTCTGGCTCCTCCGGTTTGTCGCGGACAACGAGCTAGCCCGGTACCGCCTGCTCTGCTTGACCCGGAACCTCACCTTCGCACGATCCTGGGATACCGTCCTGGCTTTGGAAGGCCCCCTCCTTGACCGAAAGAACGCCCTCGCCGCCAACCATCCGCTCGGCGACTTCATCGCTGCGCTTCCGTTGCTCGCCCGATCCGTGTCGGAGGCGGTACGCGATCGCGTCACTCTCCTGTCCGACGAAGTACGGCGCGTCCAGTTCGAATTGCCGGAGGGCTTCACGGGGTGTAGGTTCTGGCCTCTCGGCATTGACGGGCATCGGGAATGGCCGTTTCAGGAAAGCGGGCGACGCCTGCTGGTAGTATCTCCGTTCGTCTCCCTTCGGTGTCTGGAGCAGCTGGCCGAAACCCGTGACCACGCGACCCTCGTCTCGACTTCCCGCGCACTCGCTGGTCTGTCGCGGCACCCCGCGGGCTTTGACGGATTCTTCGTCCTCGACGAACAGGCCACGGCCGAGGTCTCGGGCGAGGTGGATGAACCCGAGCCGGTCTCGGTGTCCGAGGCGGTCCAGCTCAATGACCTGCACGCCAAGTGCTATATCGTGGAGGATGGCTGGGACGCGCACATTTGGACCGGATCTGCGAACGCGACGGAGGCGGCATTCGAGAGGAACGTGGAGTTCCTCGTGGAGTTGATTGGGCCGCGACGCCTCTTCGGGATCGAAACCCTGATGACGCCAGAGAAGGACGCCCTGCGCCTGATCAACCTGCTCAAGCCCGCGGCGAATCAGATAGCTTGCCAGCCGCAGGATGAACTGGCGAAACGTCTTGAAGGGCAAATGGAACAGGCGCGCGACGCAATTGCGCGGGCACACCTGATCGCCGACGTTGCGGTCTGTGAGGGGGATCGATACACGTTGGGGCTTCAAGCCGCCGAAGCGATTACGCCGAATATCGCTCCCTCAACCTCCATCTCCTGCTGGCCCATCACGCTGCCCGAGGAGGCTCAACGACCAATCAAGAGCTCGGGAGACTCTCCTCTCGCAGTGTTCTCCAGCGTTTCCTTTGAGGCTCTGACCTCCTTCTTCGCCTTTGCCGTCGAGGTCAGGGAGGCAGGCCGGGTTGTGCGCGCGAAGTTTGTAATCAACGCGCTCCTTCGCGGCGCGCCGATGGACCGCCACCAGCGTATCCTCAAGTCCCTGATCCGCGACCGCGCCCGGCTCCTCCGCTTCTTGCTCCTCCTCTTGGCCGAGGAGGGCGATGATGTGTCAGGCCTGGTTGAAGAGCTGAATGCGGACCGATCGACCAGGGAGTGGCGGAGTACGGGTTCAGGGGGCGAAGCGCTGCTGGAAACGCTCGTGCGCACCCTCGCCCGAGCACCCGAACGGCTGGATGACGTGAATCGTGTGCAGCGAGACCTCGCGATGGACGACGAAGGGCGATCCCTCCTGCCCGAGGGCTTCGAGCAAATCTGGACACCCATCTGGACTTTCCGGGAACGGGCAAGACGATGCAAGACGACACCCTGAAACCCGACACATCGCGGGCCCTGCGTCGGCTCAAGCGGTTTCAGCGAGACACCGTCGACTGCGTATACCGCCGCATGTACGAGGACGCGCCGCCGGCCTTGCGATTCCTCGTCGCCGATGAAGTGGGGCTTGGCAAGACGCTGGTCGCGCAAGGAATCGTGGCGCGCGTCGTTGACCGATTGTGGGACACGGTGCCCCGGATCGACATCGTCTACATCTGCTCCAACGCAAACATCGCGCGTCAGAACATCGATCGGCTGAACCTGACCGGCTCGAAGGAGCGCGCCCTTCCGGACCGCATCACCCTCTTGCCCAAGGCGGTCCGCAACTTGAAACATCGGCGCCTCAACTTCATTTCCTTCACGCCCGGGACCTCGTTCAACCTCCGCTCCAGCCTCGGGACGGCCGAGGAGCGAGCCCTTCTGTACTGGCTGCTGCCGGACGATTGGCGGAGCTTCAGGAGGGGAGCCATCTCCCTGCTCGCCGGGAACGCCCAGCGCGAGGGCTTCGAACAAGGAGTCGCAGCCTTTTTGCAGCAGCACACGATTGACCAGCAGCTTCGCGATGACTTCCGAGCGGTGCTCGCACGGAAAGATCCCACGCTCGTCACGACGGATATGGCCACCCGGTTCCGCGCGCTCGCTGAGCAACTCGGCGGGCGGGAGCGACTCACCGACGAGGAACGAGCAGAGCGGTCGGCCATCATCGGCGAGCTGCGGATGATGCTTGCAACTGCCTGCATCGAGGCGCTCGAGCCCGACCTGGTCATCCTGGACGAATTTCAGCGTTTCAAGGATCTGCTCCACGGGAACGACCAGGCAAGCCAGCTCGCCAGGCACCTGTACGCGTATCCAAATACCCGCGTGTTGCTCCTTTCCGCGACCCCGTACAAGTGGTACACCCTGGACGAGGAAGCCGACAGGGACGACCATTACACCGACTTCCTACGAACCGTGCGCTTCTTGCAGCACGACGAGACCTCTACGGCGAGATTCCGCGAGGAACTCGCCTCGTATCGCCAGGCGTTGTATCACTACGGAATGGGGGAGAGGGCGGCCCTTCGGGCGGCACGGACAGCCGTCGAAGACGCGTTGCGGAGAGTGATGGTCCGGACGGAGCGTCTTGCCGTCACCCCGGACCGCAGCGGGATGCTCAGCGAGGTGCCGATCGAGGGCATGGCGCTGGAGCCGTCGGATCTTTCGGCCTATCTGGCCCTGCACCGGGTGGCCTCAACCGTCCAGCATTCCGACATCATGGAGCACTGGAAGTCGGCGCCTTACGCGCTCAACTTCATGGACGACTACCAACTCAAGCGTGACTTCCGGGAGGCAGCGGCGGGCACGGCCTCCGAAGAATTGTTTCGCGGGCTGGTGGACCAGGCGGGCGCGCTCTTGTCGTGGGCCGACATCCGAGCCTACCGTCAGATCGACCCCGCCAATGCCAGACTTCGCGCACTCCTCAGGAGCACACTTGACCGCAATGCGTGGCGGGTATTCTGGCTCCCCCCATCCTTGCCGTACTACAGGCTGGAGCCTCCGTATGATGCGCCGGGGGTGGCCGAGTTGACCAAACGCCTCGTGTTTTCCGCCTGGCAGATGGTGCCGAAGGTTGTCTCCGCTCTGCTGAGCTACGAAGCCGAGCGTCGCCTATTCGGAATCCCGGAGCAGGGTGAACCTGGCGCGAACACGCCCGAAACGCGGGAGCGCCGTCAGCAGCTCCTGCGGTTCTCCATCAGCCAGGGTCGATTGACCGGGATGCCTTCGTTGGGCCTCCTGTATCCCTCGATCACGCTGGCAACCATCGGAGACCCCCTCCGCGTGGTCTCTGCCCTCCGGACGGATGGACGGGCGAGCACGCTCGCGGCGGTGTTGCGTGGTGTGCAGGCCGAACTCGAACAGCCCCTGTCATCCTTGCCCTCTGCCACTGCCCAGAGTGGAGAACCGGATGAGCGTTGGTACTGGGCGGCTCCTATCCTGCTCGACCTGACTCGCCACGAGGCTGCCACACGCCTCTGGTTTGGGCAATCACAGTTGGCGCAAATTTGGCGGATTCCGGATGCGGCTTCGCGCACTGGAAGGGTCACTAGCGAGGCCGACACCGAGGAAGACAGGGATTCGGAGGGGGGATGGCCGGCCCACGTCGAGGAGGCCCGAAAGCTGGTGCGCGGCGATCTGCGCCTCGGGGCCCCCCCGTCCGATCTTTCTGCCGTTCTCGCACAGATTGCGGTCGCCAGCCCGGCCGTCGCGGCTCTTCGCGCCCTCTGCAGGGTCACCGGGGGCCTGGACCGCGCTACCGACCTGATGCTTCGGAACGCCGCAGGCCAGATCGCAGAAGGTTTCCGCTCCTTGTTCAATCAGCCGGAAGTCATCGCTTTCATCCGCCGCGCCAATCCGGCCGAACCGTATTGGCTTCGCGTGGTCGAATACTGCGGACACGGGTGTCTGCAGGCAACCCTGGATGAGTACGCGCACATGCTGGTCGACTGGGCCGTGGGGCCGGGCAAGACCCTCCCGATGCTGGCGTCGACGGTCGCGACGTACGCGCGTTCCGCGCTGCGGCTTCGGGCTGCCACCGTCAGTGCTGACGCCGTGGAACTCGATGGAGACACCAAGCGGGTGTCGCTCAGCGAGACCAAACGGATGTTTCGCTCTCGGTTTGCGGCCCGGTACGGTGGCCGCACCAGCGAAGAAGAAGCGAGTGCCGAGCGGCAGGAGCAGCTACGCCGAGCGTTCAACTCACCGTTTTGGCCATTTGTCCTGTGCTCGACGTCGGTCGGCCAAGAGGGGTTGGACTTCCACCTGTACTGCCACGCGGTCGTGCACTGGAATCTGCCATCGAATCCCGTGGACCTGGAGCAGCGCGAAGGGCGGGTCCACCGGTTCAAGGGCCATGCCGTCAGGAAGAATCTTGCCCACATGTACGGGGAAGGAATCTGGAAGAGTGAAGCCACCGACCCCTGGGCGTTCATGTTCCGGGAAGCGCATCGCGCCCACCGAGCCACTGGGGAGGACCTCGTGCCGTTTTGGGTCTTTCCGCTTGCGAACGGGGCCCGGATCGAGCGTCACGTCCCGGCCCTCCCGCTGAGCCGTGACGCCGAACGTGCGGCTGGTCTCCGTCGCGCTCTGACCGTCTACCGCATGGCATTTGGTCAGAGCCGGCAGGAAGACCTCCTGTCGTATCTTCTCCGGTATGTCCCGGCGGATGCTGTCCAGTTGGCGTCGGAGGAACTTCGTATCAACCTCTCTCCGTACCCATCCGCTCACCGCGAGGAGTCTGGCGACGAACCCGATTTATCGATGGTTACGGGCGGCGAGTCGGATGCCCTCACCGAATCGCCAGAAGAACCTTGGCAGTTCCCCGGTGGCAGGGTATCCCTGGATCGCCTGAACGAACTGCTCGATCACTACCTCTCTTTGACGAGAGAGCGTTTGGGAGGGACGGAGCACCGGCAAGTACAGTCGAGCACGACGATCAGACGGCTGTCGGAGCTACTCGACCTCTTTATTGCCACACGGCCGATTCCCCCTTCCACCGCACGGGTCTCGGAACGTTACCGGGCGCTTCTCGGCGAATTTGTCGCGAAGCAGGTTCATCCGTAAAGAGGAGCCACTGATATGGCCAATCACTACAACGATGTCGATCGACTGATTCTTGATCGTTGGGAGGATGTCGTGGGGCTCCTGAGGGCATACGAGGAGCTGCAGGAACGCATCGGGGGGGTTTTGGAAGAGGTGGGAGTTCGACTGCAGAAGTGGGCTGGCGAGGAAGGCTATCGTCTAGACCAGGACGCGAGAGTACCAGAGTACTGGGCCTGGAAGGCGTCATGGGAGAAGAGGCGCGGCGACATACTCATTTATGTTACATTGGGTGGATTCACACCACAGGGTTATCGCAAAACCAAAGAACAGCATCCGTACCTCTGGGTGAACACCAGCGGGCTCGAGTCCCTTCGACTGAAGGAAGAGGAGCGTGTCGAGTTCGGCCGAGAATTGCGGCGCCTGCTTGGCGACCGAGCGAAGGAGTGGGAACACGAATGGACGACGGACGGCGAGGAACCCCTTGGCGCCTACGCGACAGAAGTGACAGAACGCGATCGTGTCGATTTCGTGGCGAATCCGGACAAACTCTACAACTTCGCGACGACCAGTTTTCGTCGGCTCTTCACGCTCTCAGATGTGATTGATCAGACACTCACGAAGTTCCGAGGGTGACGACTCTTGTCTGCAAGAAGATCAGGACTCCGTCTTCCACCAAGAATTGAAACCATGCCCTCTCAATATCGCGAGGTGCGCTCGAAGAGGTGTCCGCGCCAATTCTTGAGGCCGAACTGCCCTTCTGGGCTGTACGACTGCCACGGCGAGGCGATCAGGGCTCGGGGTGATTGTGTTTTCGACTGACGAAGATCGAAAACTGATCGACAGCATCTTGGCGGACGATCCGAATGCGTGGGAGAAGGTCCTCCGCCGCTTTTCGGATATGGTCTGGCGAATCCTCCTTGGGCGGTTCCGGCTCTCCGAGGATGATGCTCCCGACGTCTTCCAAGAGATCTTTCTAACGAAGCTCCGCCTCAAACCGACGAGGTAAAAGAAAAGCGTCCGTGAGACCACGGAACGATTCCGCTGCCCCCGGACGCCCGTTGGGTGGTAGCTCTTCCGAGATCGCCAAACCGCGGAGGAGGCCATGCCCAACGGCGCCGAGCTGATCACGGAGCACGGGACCGTGACAGTCGAGTGCGTGGACCGGCTCTGCCTGAATGCGTACGTGCCCCGGCTGCAGAGCGAGGGGGGGTCGTGGCCTTCCTGCACCACCGCGGACACGCGATCCCGTCCCCGGCGTGCTTCGGTCAGATCACCGACGCCTTCAAGACCGGGCTCCGCGCGTGGGCCGCCCGCCTCGGCATCCCGTGGATCGAGTTCCAGAAAGGGGAGCGGAAGGACGACGGGGTCCAGCGGTAACGGGACCGGTTCCACGGCACGCTGGGGGTGATCTGCGTGGGCGTGGCCCAGGAGCAGGCCAAGGCCTGGACCGCCCCGAAGCAGGTGCAGGGCCGCCACCTCCACTTCGCGTACCGGTGGCAGACGGTCTGCGTCAACCACGACTCCCTCCACTTCGTGGACCGGGACTGGGGCCCCGGGTTCCTGAAGGTCTGCGGATACGCTCCCTACCCCATGAAGTGCTGCCTCAACGGGCACGAGTGGGTGAAGCGGCAATTGACTCGGCGTCGCGTCCCCTTCACGCCGCTGGATAACGGCTTCCAGGCGTGTGCCCGGCCGGCCGTCCTCCACACCGTCTGCGAATCGTTGAGCGCCGCCGATGTCCAGGCCGTCTTCGACCGCTGGGTCGCCCGGCTCCCGCTGCCCGTGACGGGTGCCGATCGCGCCGCCGGCGTCGGCCACCGCCTCTCCCTCCTCCAGCTGGAGGTGAGCCGGACCCCGGTCTTCGCCCGCCCGCTCCGCGGCCGGGAGTGCTTCGAGGCGGTGCTCCGGGACCAGTTGGACCTCGGCCGGCCCAGTCGGATGCAGCTCCTCTTCGACCGGAAGATCACCCGGGCCACGCCGGGGCGCTTCCGGACCCGGGTCATCACCGACGGCGTGGTCCCCAGTCTCCACGTCGAGGACACGCGCTGCCACATCACGCAGTCCTTCCAGGAGGGGCGCGCCCTGCGCACCGAGACCCCCGTCAACGACCCCGACGACTTCGGCGTCCAGCGGGGGCTGAGTAACGTCGCCTACCGCCGCACGCTCGGGCAGCGCATCACCACCTGGCTCCTCCAAGCGGAGCGGGTGGCCCACGACTGCGGGCTCGGGGAGCCGCGGTTCGCGGAACTGGTTCTCCCGGGCCGGACCGTGGACGGCCAGCCCGCCCCCGGGCTCAAGTTCGGCCAGCCGCGGGTCATGGCCTTGCTCGCGGCGTGCTGCCTCTTCGGGTTCACCCCCGCCGGCATCACCAACCGGCGACTCCGGCCGCAGGTCGCCCAGCTCCTCGGAACCGACGCGGCGTACACCCCCCGGCAAATGGGCTACGATCTCCGGCGCCTCGCCCGCAAGGGGCTCATTCAGCGGATGGATGGCAAGCTCTGCTATACCCTGACACCGCACGGCCGGCGCGTGGTCCTCATCCTGACCACGCTCTACGCCCGCGTCCTCCGGCCGGGGTTCCAGGCGCTCGACCACCGCAGCGCGTCCCAGGCACCGCCCCCGCTCCGCACGGCCCTCGCCGCCGTAGATGTGGCGACGGACCGCCTGCTCCAGGAGGCGCGACTTGTGGCGTAACATCTCTGACCCGTTCATGCAGACTATGGTCCTACAAGACGGCTAGTCCAGCAGTTTTCGACCCGCAAAGCCTTCCTTGAGGCCGTGCCAGTAGCGGATGGAGGGCTCGCCCAGCCGCCAGCACAGGAAGACCGTGTCGTCCCCGCGGCGGGAAAGGAAGTCGACCAGTCCCCGATCGAGGTCCTTGATCACGCAGCCCCACGCCTCGATCTCCTGGATTCCTCCGGCGATCTCCATCCCCAGCGTTTCTGCCGCCGCCCTGGCCTTACCGAACCGCCCCCCGGGCATACCCCCGCCACTCCTGCCGGCCTCGGCGCGAAACTCCTCGATGACCTGCGCGTGCTCCCGCAAGGCCTGGCGCTTCTCGACCAGTCGGCGCAGCAGGGGCTCCAGGGTGGGCACCAGACGGTTCGCCTCGTCAAGCGTGAAGAGCCTGGGCGGCATGGGGGTCTTCCTCGTTGACCCGGGCGCTTTTTCCAGAAATATCCTGAACCGCCGAAACGGCCATCACCCACAGAGCCTCGTTCGATCCACAGAGTGCACGGCCTGGTTTGAGGAATGCGGGCCCCGTGAAATCGGCCGATCGTTCGACTGGGCTCCCGACAAAGTCGGTGAAATCTTCTGTGGATCGGCCGTTCCTTTTGCGATCCGCGGAGTCAATCGGTTGGGTCGAAGACGGCGCTCAGGACCTCAAGGATCGTCCGCGCGGCCAGGACCGCCGTGCGGCGCGACGAATCGAAGTACGGGTTGACCTCGACCAGGTCCATCCCTCGAAGGCGGAGCCGCCGCGCCAGGCTGCGGACAAGGCGGGCCACGTCGCCGAACGCGAGGCCGCCCGGCTCTGCGAAGCCGGTCCCCGGGGCGATCGCGGGATCGAAGGCGTCGATGTCGAGCGTCAGATACGCGTCGCCGGCGAGATCAGCCCACCAATCCGTGTCCGGCGCCGCCACGAGCCGGCCGGCGGTCACTATCCGGTTGCCCATCGCTCGAGCCGCAGCGTAGTCCTCGGCGCCGGACACGATACTGCGGATGCCGAGCTGTGTGAGGCTCCGCACCCACGGCATCTCACGGGCGCGACGCATGGGGCTGGCGTGCGTCCCTGTCGCGCCCGCCAGCCGGTCCACGAAGTCCATGTGGGCATCGATCTGGATGAGATGCACGGGGGTATCCGCGAAAGCCTGCAGGATCGCCGCCGTGGCGCTGTGGTCGCCGCCCAGGCAAATCGGAAACGTGCCGCGAGCGCGCAGCCCGGCGACCGCTTCGGCAATGCACCGCGCGTTCTCCTCGGGGAGCGTCGGCACGATCGCCACATCGCCGGCGTCGCGAAGCTCGACGGCGGCAAGCATGGAGCGGTTTCGCTCGGGGTCGTAGTAGCCACGTCCCCGCTTGTAGTATGGGAACTGCGTGGAGGCATCCCGGATCGCCCGCGGGCCATAGCGCGCGCCGGGGTGCTGCGTCGTACCTTCGTCGGTCGGGATGCCCAGAATGACCGCATGCGGGGGCGGCGTCTCCGCCGGGTCATAGCGGGGCACCATGGCGAACGTGACCAGGCCGGTAAAGGGGAGGCTCACCCCGGCACCCTCGTCGCGAGTCGTACCGGCCGCGCATCCTCGCGAAGCTCCTCGGTCGCGAAGCCGGCCTTGCCGCCGCACGCCGCCACGGCGCACACCGGCGCCCTCGTGCCCGCGCCGGGCGTCCCCGTCATCCGCAGCGCCGCGCCCATGGCTATTTCACCTGGGGTTCCAGAGCCTCGATGTTGTGTGCGGCCGCAGGGGCCTTGGGGTCCTGCGGCGCCGATTCTTGGAACAGGCGGAACTGTTCCAGGGCCAGCTGCAGCAGGGCGCGCTTGTCTTCCACCCGGCTGATCTGGGCCTTCTGGATGTAGGCGACGCCGAGATGGTAATGGATGTCCGCCTGCGCCGGTCGAAGCTCGGCGGCCCTCCGATACGCCGCGACCCTTTCGTCCACCAGGGCGCGGATCTTTTCGCCCGCCACGACGCCGAGGTTGTAGTAGGCATCCGCGTCGTCCGGACGGATCTCCGCCGCGCGTCGGAAGGCGGTCATCGCGCTATCGTTGTCGCCGCTGTCGGCACAGGCCAAGCCAAGCTGGAACTGGATCCCTGCGTCCTCCGGCGCCAGCCGGGCCGCGTCGCGCAGATGCGCCGCCGCCCGTTGCGGCTGTTTCAGGCGGCGGTACAGCTCACCCAAGATGAGGTGAAGCTGCGGGTCATCGGGCTTTTGGGCCACGACCCGCGAGAGCTCGACGAGGGCCCGCTCGGGTTGGTCCTGGGCGCGGTAGGCCAGTCCGAGCCCCAGCCGGGCCTCGGGGTGATCGGGCTGGACCTCCAGCACCCGCGCGAACGCGTCGGCGGCCGGCCCGGGTTGGTGCATCTCCAGGAGGGCGATCCCCAAGTTGTGTTGGGCCTCGACGAGGTTGGGATTCAGGCGGAGGGCCTGCCGGAACTGGTACAGCGCCTGCTCCGGGTCGTGCCTGGCCAGTGCTGCGACACCTGCGTTGTACCGCTGGAGCGCCTCCTGGACGCGTTCCGCCTGGGGCGGCTCCGCCGCGCCGGCCCAGACGACCAGCGCCACGTCGAGGACCAGTGACACCAAGAGACGGATCATGGCTTGGGTCGCTCGTCCGCGTCGGGTGCGAAAGATTGCGGCGACCGGGCAAAGGCCGCGTCCGCCGCCAGGATGGGCGCGCTTTCGCGCAGGGCAAGGGCGATGGCGTCGCTGGGCCGGGAGTCCAGCCGCACGTCCTGGCCCTGAACGTCCAGGATCAGGTCCGCGAAGTACGTGTTGTCGCGTAGGCCCGTGATCACCACACGCTTCACCTTGGCCTTGAGATGGTGCAGTGCGGCCAGCATGAGGTCGTGGGTGTACGGTCGAGGCGGCCGCATTCCCTGCAGCGGGAGCGCGATGGCCTGGGCCTCGAACGGACCGATAAACATGCCGAGCTCGCGCTTGTCCTGCGTGCCGCGCAGAAACACCATGGGTGCCCCCGACTGCGGGTCCGCCTGGACCCCCATGACCTCCATCTCGTGGAGCGCGCCGCCCGGAGCCGGAGACTCGGCGCCCCAGGCGGTCGTAGATGCCAAGAACACGGCCAGGGCGGTCACCGCGCTTCGCATTGCCCGAGGTTGTCGCATGACATCCCCTTCCGGTTCGGGCCGGTCAAAAAAACTTGACCAGGACCCGCTCCCCTTTCTCGACCAGGTCCACGTTCGCCGGAATCTCGATATACCCCTCGGCGTCGGCCATGGACGTGATGGCTCCCGATTCCTTGAAGGCCGGCGCGACCTCGCCGCCCTCGATGCGGACCGGAAGATACTGATGCCGGCCGGTGGTCGATGTGTAGCGGCGCGCCATGGGCAGCTCGACGCCGCGCGTCCTCGGTGTGGGGAGGTGCGCCAGCTTTCGCAGAGCGGGCGCCAGGAGGCCATACGCGTTCGTCAGGCACGACGTGGGATAGCCGGGCATGCCGAGGACAAGCTTGCCGTCGATCACGCTGCAGAGGGTTGGCTTTCCGGGTTTCACCGCGATCCCGTGGAACTTGACTTCCCCCAGAGACTCCACCGCTTCGACGATCACGTCGCGCTCGCCCACGGAGCTGCCCCCCGAAAGGACCACGAGATCGCACGCCAGCGCGTCGCGCAGGGTGCGGCACACGTCCTCCAGCGTGTCTTTCATGATGGGAAAGAGCCGCGGGACGCCGCCGACGTCCTGGACCAGCGCCGCCAGGGTGTAGGAGTTGATGTCGTAGATCTTGCCGGGGGCAAGCGGCTCTCCCGGCGGGACGATCTCGTTGCCGGATGGGATCACCGCCACGGTCGGCTTGGCGACCACCGCCACCTCCGTGAGTCCCAGCGCGGCGAGGACGCCGATCTTGCTGGGATCCAGCCGCGTCTCGGCGCCCAGCACCGTTTGGCCGACCTGGATGTCCTTTCCCCGCGACGAGATGTTCTGCCGCGGGTACACCGGCGTGTAGATCTTCACGGTGCCCCCTTCCGCCTCCACTTCCGTGTCCTCGAACTGGACCACGGCGTCGGCGCCGGAGGGGATGGGCGCGCCCGTGGCCACCTGGATGCACGCGCCCGTGGTGACGGCGCCCTGAGCGATGTCGGCCGCGTGGACGACTTCGAGCAGGCGCAACCGGGCCGGGTTGAAATTACCGGCCCCAAAGGTGTCCTGGGCGATCACGGCGTATCCGTCCATGGCCGCACGCGGAAACGGCGGGACATCCGCCGCCGCCAGGATCGGCTCCGCCAGAACCCGGCCCGACGCCTGCAGCAGGGGAACCCGTTCGGCACGACGGATGGGCTGGGCGATCTCGAGAAGAATGCGCGTGGCCTCCTCGTAGGAGATGAGCGCCTTCATCGGCTTCATGGCCATGGCAGGTCTCCTGAGACGCAATCGCCCCAGGCGGTAGCCTGGGGCGATTGGCATCGTGCCCACGCCCCGTCCGCCGGCCACGGCGTGGGTCGGGCGGATGAGGGGGCCGGAAAGTCCTCGGCGGCGGCGTGTCAGGGGTTGATGCAGCGGACCAGCCGCCACCCGTTCATCAAGTTGACCCGGTGCAGTTGCTCCGGCGCCAGCGCCACCCGCTCCAAGAGCGGCATCAGCTTCAACTCGGTGTCGAAGCCGATCTTGGTGCAGACCGGGGCCAGCAGTTTCTCGAACATCCCGATGATGGGATTATCGCTCTTGAAGTGGTTCAGGATCACCAGGTGCCCGCTGGGTTTGCAGACCCGCCGCATCTCCAGCAAGGTTTTCACCGGGTCCGGTACGGCGCTGATCACGTAGGTGGCGATCACCCGGTCGAAACTGTTGTCGGGAAACTCCAGCTTCGAGGCGTCCATCACCATCAGCTTGGCGTTCGTCATGCCGTACGTCCGGACCCGCTCGTCGGCCTTGCGGAGCATTCCTTCGGAAATGTCGACACCCGTGACGTCGCAGTCGCGCGGGTAGAGCGGAAGGTTGAGCCCCGTCCCCACGCCAACCTCGAGGACGCGGTCGCCCGGTTGGATCTCCAGCAAGTTGATCGCCGCCACCCGTCCGGGATAAAACACCTTGTCAAAGAGAAAATCGTACACCGGCGACAGGATGGCGTAGGCCCGCTTGATCGTCTCGTGATCCATCATGCTCCGCTACCTGTCTCCTTGCTGCGGGTTAGAGGGGCGCCCCGCGTCCCGTCCGGGGCGATTTCACTTAGGCGGCGGATTATATCCGAACTTCTCCTATTCCAACAAGACTTTTTCCCCGAATCGCACGGGGAGCCGGACGGCCCGGCCCTGGTAATCCCGGTACAGCAAATAGCCGCGTTCGCGGCCGAACTCGAAGAGGCGTCGGGTCAGGTCCACGTCGGCCTTGCAGTACTCGATGACCTTGTCGCGTTCTCCCGCCCTCCACCACGCGAGACTTTGCAGCCCGTCGGCCAGTTTTGGGGCGCCAAGGGTCTCCTGGGCCAGGTGGTTGAGGCTCAGGCGAAAGCCGAGCGTCGCGTGGATTTCTTCCAACATGTCCAGCGTCGGCAGGGCAGCATAATCCAGGGACCGGTATCCCCGCAGGACGGAGTAGTCGAACCGCCGCAGGTTGAAGCCGATGATGAGCGCCGCTCGGCTCAACTCGTCCAGCAGGGCATCCACCCGGTCCTCGGTGTAGACCCGGACCTCGCGGGTTTCTCGGTCCTGGGTCACCGCGACCGCCAACCCCATCCGGTCCGCGTTGTCCCAGCCGCCGACCTCCTCGGCGCTCCGCTGCGTCTCCACATCCAGGAAGAGGGTGCGGGGTGGGGTGGGGAGCGGGGCGGGGCCACCGGTATCCAGCGGGCGGGGCGGGGCGGCGGTGACCGCCGCAGGAACGGCGGCGGCGGGGAGCGACGTCGGGACCTCGATCAGACCCAGCAGCCCCTCCAGCGTCAGGATCGCGGCCGCCTTGTCCAGCGGCTTGTTTCCGGACCCGCACCTGGGCGAGTGGATACAGGACGGGCAGCCGGTCTCGCAGGGGCAATCCCGCACCAGCGCCAGCGTGTGACGGAACAGGTCCTCCAGGACACGGTAGCACCGCTCCGCCAGGCCGATCCCGCCCGGGTACCCGTCGTAAATGAAAACGGCCGGCCGCCCCACCTGGGGGTGAAACGTGTGGGAGATCCCGCCCACGTCGCCGCGGTCGCACAGCGCGAACAGGGGGAAGAGGCCGATCGCGGCGTGCTCGATGGCGTGGATGCCCCCCATGAAGTGTAGCCCGCCGGGCGGCGCCTGCTTCACGTAGTCGCGGAGCGCCTCTGGCACCTCGAACCACAGCCCCTGGGTTTCGAATGTGTGCGGGGGGAGATCCAGGGGGTAGCTCCCGATCCGGTCCTGGCCGAAGATCCGGCGCTTCTCGTATCCGACGATCCGCTCCGTCACCTTCAAACGACCCAGCCGCGCCACCGTCTTGCCGACATCCCGCATCTCCTCGCAATGCAGGATCTCGGTCTCCTTCTCACCCGAGGTCTGTGTGTAGTAGTCCACCTCCACGGGGCGGGCAAGCACTTTGCGCTGGGCCAGATCGAGGCCCGTCACCTCGTACTGCTGGCCCTGGTGCAGGTAGATGGCGCCCGGGTGGCACTCGTGAACGGCCCGGAAGCCATCCACGCTCCCGATGGTTTTCCCTGCGGGATTTACGATGGGGAACGATTCGCCCACCGAGCGGATGCCGATGTCGCGCGCCGGGTTCCGGCGGCGCGCGTACCATTCCGAGCCGTCGGCGCTCTGCACCAGCCGGCGCTCGGTCTGAAGGTCCGCGATGTGGCGAGGAAGCTCCGGTCCGTACAGCGCGGTATCGGCCGGTCGCAAAGGAATTTCCGCGGCGGCGGCGGCCAGATGGTCCCGCAGAACGCGGCGGTTGCCCGGATCGATGACCGCCGCCTCAGGGCTGCGGACGAAGAAGTCCTCCGGGTGGCGCATGAAATACTGATCCAGCGCGTCCGGGAGAGCCACCAGGATGATCAGGGCCTCCTGGCCCGACCGCCCTACCCGCCCGCCGCGCTGCCAGGTGCTGGCGATGCTCCCCGGGTATCCCACGAGCAGGCAGGCGTCCAGACCCCCCACGTCGATGCCCAGCTCCAGCGCCGAGGTAGAGACCACGCCCAGCAGCTGCTCCTGAAACAGACCCTGCTCGATGGCCCGCCGCTCCTCCGGACGGTATCCGGCGCGGTACGCCCGGAGCTTGGACGCCAGCTGCGGCGCGGCCTGGTGCGCCCACATCGCGATCAGCTCGGCGATCTTCCTGGCCTTGGCGAAGGCGATGGTCTTGTAGCCGGCCTGGATGCAGTGGAGGAGGAGGTCTGTGGCCTCGCCGTAGGGGCTGCCCACGGGGTTCACGAAGACGAACCGCTTGCCCTGCGCCGGGGATCCGTCATCGTCGACGAGGACAAACTCGCGGCCCACCAGATCCCGCGCAAACTCCGCCGGATTGCTGATCGTCGCCGAGGACGCCACGAAGCGCGGTCGGCGGCCGTAGAAGGCCGTCACGCGGTGCAGCCGCCGGAGGACGTGGGCAATGTGGGAGCCGAAGATCCCCTTGTAGGTGTGCAGCTCATCCAGGACAACGAAATGGAGCCGCTCCCAGAAGGATTTCCAGACCGCATGGTGCGGCAGGAGCGACAGGTGCAGGAGATCCGGATTGCTGATGAGGATGTGCGGGGGCCGCTCCTTGAGCTGTGCGCGGCGGTGCGCCGGCGTGTCGCCGTCCAGGATCTCGGCCCGGATGCCGGCCCCCCAGGGGAGGACCTGCCGGAGGGATTTCAGCTGGTCCTGCTCCAGGGCCTTGGTCGGGAACAGGAACAGTGCCCGGGCGTCGGGATCGCGGACCAGGGTCTCCACGACGGGCAGCTGGTACGCCAGGCTTTTGCCCGAGGCCGTCCCGGTGACGACCAGGACATCCCGCCCCGCGCGCGTCTGGACGACCGCTTCGACCTGGTGCGTGTAGAGCCGGTCGATGTCGCCGTGTCGCAGCGCGGCGCGGAGCGACTCGGGAAGCGGCGGAACCAGATCCGCGAAGCGGGCGGGCCGCGCCGGGATCTCCTGCACGTGCACCAGGTGACCGCGGCTCCGGCCGCGGCGCGCCAGGCCCCGGAGAAAGCCCTCTAGGGTCGTGACCGCGTCGTCCCCGACGATGGACGGGGCGGGCGATCGACTCACGCGCGTTCCAGCCTCACCCGGGTCCCGGACGAGACCGCCCGAAAGGCCGTGGCGTCGCCGACGATCTTTCCGACGATGTTCACGGGGCTGGCGGCGCGCGGCCGGTCATCCGTGCTGGCCGGGGTGCGGCCGAAGAAAACGCAGAACGCCGTGCCGGGCGGCCAGTATCCCAGCTCGCCTACGGACACGAGATCGCGGGCATCCGGCTCCGGCGTGGCATCCACCGGGATGGAGAAATAGATCTCGTCCCCCCACGTGCTGCCGCGGGCCTCGATGGGCAGGGCCTCCCAGATCTTCGTGGCGGTCGGCGAGTCGTTCAGGACCGCGTCGGCCACCACCTTCCCCGCGGTGATGCGGAACTTGCGCTCCGACGCCATGGCGAACTCCTCTCGGGTGGGTGGTGCCTGAAAATGTATCCCATTCGGCAGGACGGGTCAAGCCGAAGCCCCGCTGCCGCTCCGCGGATGCGGCGGCCGCTTCGCGCAGCTGTTCGGCGTAACGGCCAACCCAAAGAAAGCGCTCGACGAAGCCTGCGCTTGTCGCTAGACTGGAGCCGACACGCGCAAGACCCGCCGAAGGCGGCCGGCCCTGCGGGCCGGACGACGCGGGAAGGCGCGGCCCGGGGAGCACGATCATGGATTGCCCGTGGGAAAAGGCTGAGGTGAGCTGCCCGAACTGCATGGAGATCATCGTCCTGCGACCGGGCCTGGAAGAGATCTGGTGCCAGCGCTGCGAGGAGGGGTACGACGTCATGGAGAGTCGTAACCCCCGGGACCCGGAGCGGACGGTTCTGGTGCTCTCGAAGAAGCGGGAGACGACCGATCGCACATAGCCCCGGTCCCCCGAGATGGACAGGAGTGACCCCCGGTGGCGCCCCGGGGGTTGCTATTTTTGGCGGCGGGAGTGAGACGTGGCTCGGTTTGACCTGGCGGGTTTCCTGGCAAAGACCGGTTTCAGCGTGCGCAGGCTGGCCACCTACCTTCGGGTGGCGCCGGGCTATTTGGAGGCGGCGCGGACGGGTGAGGGTCGCCTCACCGCGCGCGATCAGGCGGCCTGCCGTCTCCTCTGGCGGCGCCTGTTTCAGGGAAAGCAGTTGGAGCTTCCCTTCGCCGAGTCCCGCGCGACGTTCACGCGGCACCACGCGCAATCGCTGGCCCGGGCCCGGGCCGCGGCCTCCGGCGTCTCCGTGAAAACGCCGCGCGCCCCCCGGCGTGCCCGGTCGTCCCGCGCCTCCGCCGCGCGCCGTGCCGTCGCGTCCCCGCGGCCGCATCCATCCTAAAATGTGTGCGAACGGTACGCGTCAGCCCCAGCCGGGCGGAGCGGCCGTTCTACGCAGCCGAGACTAAGGGGTCCGGTGTAACGTTTCGGAACACGCGTCCCGCACCCGGAACTGTTTCTGCGCCTCGGCAAACAGGACGGGGCCGTCCCAGGCCAGGCGCACCTCCCTCCGGTCGCGTCCGTCGTCCTGAAACTGGTAGCGGTAGTACAGGTCGAAGCGCGTTTCGGTACCCGCGGTTCGCAGGTTGAGCCGGAACGGCGTCGACTGGTTGGTGAGGATCTGGATGTCTGGTGCCTTGGTCCCGACCTCCGAGACGGTGCGGTCACCGGGGCCGACCCCGACCAGTTCCAGCTCCAGGTAGCGGATGGGTTGGCTCGACCAGGGGTTGAACGCCAGCCCGTTGACCTGGATGGTACCGGCGTCGGGGCGCACGCAGTTCCAGTAAAGCGATACCTGGCCCGACTGCACGGTGTGGCTGTAACCGGGCGGCGGGTACGGGGCGGTCGGTGTCGCCAGGCCCCCGGGAGACTGGCCCATCCCGCACGCGGCGAGTACGGCGCCCAGCGTACAGACCAACGCCAGCCGTTTGCTCCACAGTTGCCGATCCATCGTCGTTCCCTCCCTGGCTCTTCCATCGCCGACCGAAGCCCGATGCGAACGTACCATGGTTCGTCGTGCGTGACAAGGCGCGGGGTGGCGGCCTCCCGTCAGTGCGAGCCTGGACGCGGCCGCGTCACGATCTTCTCGAAGAGGAGCGCCAGCGGGGCTGCGATCAATGCCAGGATGCTCACAACGCGGAAGATGTCCATAAAGGCGAGCAGCCGCGCCTGGCGCCCGAGGACATTGTAGAGCAGCGCGAGGGACGTGGGGCCGGCGGCCGGGGTCCCCACCCGCGGCGCGAGGGCAGCCTGCGCCGTGGAGAGCCAGTGCCGATAGGCCGGATCGTACGGTGTCAGGTGCGAGACCAGGACGGCCTGATGCGTCTGGCTCCACCGCGCCAGAAACGTGGTGATGGCGGCGATGCCGATGCTGCCCCCGATGTTCCGCATCAGGTTGAAGATGCCGGCGGCGTTTCCGAGCTGTTCGTTTTTCAGCTGGCCCATGGTTGTGGTCGCGAGCGACACGAAGATCAGCGATGTGCCGATCCCGTTCAGAAAATTCGGCCAGACCACGTTGGGCATGCCGATGTCCAGATTCAGGCGGCTCAACATGAGCCCCGACACACCGACCACGGTGAAGCCGGCGGCGATGAGGAGCCGGCTGTCCACGAATTGGATCACCCGGCCCACCACGGCGTTGGTGAGAAGCGCGCCGAGCCCGCGCGGCGTGATGGCGAGGCCGCTCATGAGGGCGGAATACCCGAGGAGGGTCTGGAGGAGGAGCGGCAGCATGGCAGTCGTGCTGTACAGGACGATCCCCAGCGCCGTGACGAGAACGGTGCCGACGGCGAAGTTGGCGTTGCGCAGGGTCCGGAGATCCACGATGGGGTGTTGCGTCCGAAGCTCGCGGACGATAAAGGCGAGCAGCGAAACGGCGGCGATCACGGCGAACCACCGGACCCAGGCGGCGGCGAACCAGTCGTCCTCTTGTCCTTTGTCGAGCAGGATCTGCAGCGTCGCCAATCCCACGGTCATGAGGGCGAACCCGGCGTAGTCGATGCGGCCGGGCTTGCGACCCGCGATGTAGGGGGGGTCTTCGACGAACGTGGAGACCATCAGGAACGCCAGCGCCCCGACGGGGAGGTTGATATAGAACACCCACCGCCATGTGGACGCCTCGGTGATCCATCCGCCGAGCGTCGGGCCGAGGATGGGCGCGACGACGACTCCCATGCCGAAGGCGGCCATGGCCACACCGCGTCTGGCGGGCGGAAAGCTCTCCAGCAGAACCGACTGTGCGATGGGCTGCAGCGCCCCACCGCCCAGCCCCTGCAGCACCCGCGCGAGGATGAGGACATCCAGGCGGGGGGCGGCCCCGCAGACGGCGGACGCCAGCGTGAAGAGCACGATGCAGCCCAGCAGGAACCGCTTGCGGCCAAACAGGGCGCCCAACCATGCGGCAGCCGGCAGGATGATGGCGTTCGAGACCAGGTAGCTTGTGAGGACCCAGGTCGCCTCTTCGGGTGTCGCCGAGAGGCTGCCGGCGATGTGCGGCAGGGCAACGATCGCCACCGACGTATCCAGCACCTCCATGAAGGTGCCCAGCATCACCGAGAAGGCGATCACCCAGGGGTTGAAACGCGGGCGCCACGACCCCGGCTGGACGCCGGAATCGGGTGGGGGAAGCGCATCGGAACTCACGGGTGGCCCGAACCTTTCCGGTGGAGTCGGTCGGCAAAAATGTTCGACGCGTGGACGAGATTATAGTATTAGAATAGCGTTTTGGAAATGTAACCTTGCTCGCCCGACGACCCCGACAGACACCCGACTGAGACCATGATCGACTGGCGAAGTGGAGCCCAGAATCCGTGGCGGCGGTCGTTCCTGCCGATTGCGGCGGGGCTCGTCATCATCGGCGCCCTGGCCTACGGCGGGTATCTCTGGCATTACTCCCGAACCCATGCCTCCACCGATGACGCGTACATCGCTGCGCATATCGCCCCGATCGGCGCGCGCGTACCCGGCACGGTAATCGAAGTGCCTGTGGACGACAACCGGGACGTCAAGGCGGGCGACGTCTTGGTCCGTCTGGACCCGCGGGACTATGAGGTCGCTCTGGCCCAGGCCCGCGCCGCGGCAGAGGCGGCGAAGGCCGATCTCGAGAACGCCCGCGTCAATGTGCCCCTGACCGACGAGACGACGCAGAGCCTCGTGCACCAGGCGGAAGCGGCGCTCGAAGCGGCCAAGGACGCCGGCCAGGTGGCCGCGCACGATCTCGAGGAGCGCCGGGGGCAGCTCAAGGCCCAGCGCGCCGCCGAGGCCGCCGCCGCCGCCGCCGTAGGCCAGACCGCGGCGGATCTCGAGCGCGCGCGGCTTGACCGTGAGCGGCTGCGGCAGCTGGTCGAGGCCAAGATGGTCGCCCAGCAGGACTTCGACCACGCCGACGCCGCCTTCAAGGTTTCGCAGGCGGCGCTGGACGTCGCCCACCAGCGGGTCGCGCAGGCGAGAGAGCAGGTGGCGCAGGCCGAGGCCGCGGTGAGAAGCCAAACGGCGACGGTGGCGCAGACCCGCCGCCGACAGGAAGAGGCCGCGGCCGCCCTGAGGAACGCGCAAGGTCAGCGGCAGCAGGTCAAGGTCCGCCGGGCCCAGGTCGACGCGGCGCAGGGCAAAGTCGCCCAGGCGCTGGCCAACCTTCGGCAGGCGGAACTGAACCTCGAGTACTGTACGGTCCGCGCCCCGGTGGGCGGGCGCGTGTCAAAGAAAACGGTGGAGGTCGGGCAGGTAGTCCAGTCGGGCCAGGCGCTCTTGGCTCTGGTGGATCTGGATCGCGTCTGGATCGTGGCCAATTTCAAGGAGACGGCCCTCACCCATGTCCGCCCCGGACAGCGCGCCACGGTGGCGGTTGACACGTACCCAGGGACCGTCTTCAAGGCCCGTGTCGAGTCCATCCAGGCCGGGTCGGGGGCCGTCTTCTCGCTCTTGCCGCCCGAGAATGCCACCGGAAATTTCGTCAAGGTGGTCCAGCGCGTCCCGGTCAAGCTGGTCTTCGATGCGGGCGAGAATGCACGCCATCTCTTGGTGCCCGGAATGTCCGTGGTCCCCACCATCGAGCTTCGATGACGCCCCGCATCCCCGGAGGGTCGCCCCGCGGCGGGACCAACCTGCGCACGGGCAAGGCCCCCTCGGGTGCGGGCGCCCCGCGCCCGAGGGGCACGGGGTCACACGGCTTTGTTGATCACGCCCTCGTTTTGGAGCTGAGCGACCCTTTCGCGCGAGTAACCCAGCACGTCTCGCAGGACCTGTTCCGAATGCTCTCCCAGCATGGGCGCGGGCGCGTACACCTCGCCCGGCGTCTCCGAGAGCTTGAGCGGCGAGGCGCAGACCCGCATCGCCCCGACGATGGGCTGATCGATCTCGACGAGCATCTTGCGGTGCGCGATGTGCGGGTCCTCGCAGATCTGCTTCAAGGTGTTGATCGGCGAGTACGGGATGGCGTGCCGCTCGAAGATATCGAACCATTCCTGGGCCGTCTTCTTCTGCATCTCCTCCTGCAGGATCGGAATCAGCTCCGCGCGGTGATCGCACCGAAGCGGGTTGGTCTTGAACTTCGGGTGATCGGTGAGGTCGCCGCGGCCGAGGAGCTCGCAGTACTGCGCCCACAGCTTGTCGTTCCCGATGGCGGCGATGACCCACTGCCCGTCCTTCGTCTGGAACCCCTGGAACGGTGTGATGGACGGGTGGGCGCCGCCCAGCGGGCCGGGGACTTCGCCCGTGTTCACGTAGCGGGCGACCGCGTTCTCCAGGACCGAGAACAGGCCGTCCACCATGGCGATGTCCACGTACTGGCCGCGCCCGCTCCGCTCGCGGTACCGCAGGGCGGCCAGGATACCGATGGTGGCCTGCAAGCCGGCGATGATGTCGCCGACGGAGGAGCCGACGCGGCAGGGTGGACCGCCTTCGGGGCCGGTGATGCTCATGAGGCCGCTGTAGGCTTGTGCCACCATGTCGTAGGCCGGGCGGCTGCCGTACTCCGGCAGGGAGTCATGGCCGAAGCCGCAGATGGAGCAGCAGATCACGCGCGGGTTGATCTGCTGCAGGGCCGCCCAGCCGAACCCCAGCTTCTCCATCGTGTCCGGCCGGAAGTTCTCCAGCACGACATCCGAGACCCGGATCAGATCACGGAGAACCTCTCGCCCCTTTTGACTCTTCAGGTCCAGGACGAGGCTCTTCTTGTTGCGATTGAGGCTGATGAAGTAGGCGCTCCGGTTCTTGTCGTGACCGCCGACGAAGGGGCCGAACTCCCTGGCATCGTCGCCGATGTCGCGCTCGATGTGGATGACCTCGGCGCCCAGGTCGGCCAGATACATGCTGGTCGTCGGCGCCGCCAGCACGTGGCTCAAGTCCACTACCCGAATGCCCTCCAGCGCTCTTGGCATGACATGTACCTCCGATACGCGGGTCTCGAACGGCGGAAAGGCCGAGCGGTCGGCCAGGCGCGGCGGCTCGCGTCGCAGATCGGGGCACATGATAGGCGAGGTCCCCCCAGAGCGCAACCGGGACCCGGACTTTGTGCTTTCGAACGATCAGCGGACGGGGGGCGTCCCGGGCGCCATTCCGGTTGCCTGGGCCGGCGGCGCAGCGGCACGGACGAGGCGGGCACGGGCCGACGCTCTCGGGATGTCCGCGCTTGCCGGCGGGGTGTGCCGGCGGATGCGGGCGATGTTAGGGGTGCGAAGACCGCGCATCGCGGTCCTTGTTGTCGCCGGCGCGGAATTCGGGGAGCAGAATGGGATCGGTCGCTGTCTTGGAGAGGTGGGCGTACGGGGCGCGAAGCGCCAAGATGAGCCGGGCCACGGCGATGCCGATGGCCAAGAACCCCAGACCAATGGCGATGAAGAAGATGGGACCCACGGTCGATTCCTCCGTTCCGAGACGGGATCCCCGCTCGCGCTACTGCGGCGGCGGCTCGGTGGGAAACCGGCGTCGGATTTGTTCCCGGTACGCCCCGGTGAACCCGTCGAGCAGGTCCTGCAAAACGTCGCGCGTCACCACCTGGAGCTTGCGAAGGGCGTTGTCCGCGATCAGCGACTCCGCGGCCGCGTCGCGGGGATCGAAGGACTCGACAGGATCACCGGCCGTCACCATGAGCAGGCCCAGGTCGACTGCGACACCGACGGCGATTGCAAGTAAGCAGGCGACAATCACGTACCGCATAGCCGTTTGCTCCGGTGGCAGATCCTGCGATACCCGGGGTGGCCGTTGCCGACAGCCTGACGAACGGCGCCGGGATGTCAAGCGCAAAGGCCGCGTGGCCGGTGCGCGGCGCCCCGGGAAGTGGAACGGGGCCGGCTGTTTTGGCCGCCCGCGGCGTCGGCGCGGAGGACATTCTGTGGGCGGTTTGCAGGCGGGTGTCATAAGTAACCCACGGCCCCTTGTCGTTCCTCTTGGCGAGACCGGGCGGGCGCGGCGGCGCTGATGCGCATCGTTCTCGCCGGCGTGGGGCGATGGCTGTCGTGCCGTTGCGTGGCCGTGCGGTGGGGCCCTGGCCGGGCGCGCTGGCATGCTGCCGCCGCCAACGGCTTGGGCGGGCAAAGGCGCGCCGCGTGACCGGTATCGTCGGGATAGTTCGGGCGTCGGCGAATTCATGGGGAACCGGAGGGCGGACCGTGAGCGAACTTGTCCAGAGCACGCGGTACACCGGGCCGGTCCGGGCGGTCGTCCTGGATTGGGCGGGGACCGCCGTGGACTACGGCTGCATCGGCCCGGTCGCAGTCTTTATCGAGGTGTTCAGGCGCAGCGGCGTCGCGGTGACCACCGCGGAGGCGCGCGCGCCGATGGGCCTGATGAAAAAGGAGCATGTCCGCCGTCTCTGCGAGATGGAGACGGTGGCCACCAGATGGGCGGCGGTCCACGGCAACAGGCCGACCGAGAGCGATGTGGACGCTCTGTACGAGGACGTCGAGCCGCTCATGGCGGCCAGTGTCGCGGCGACGGCGGAGCCCATCCCCGGCCTCCACGCCGCGGTTGCAAGTTTTCGACGCGCCGGTATCCGGATCGGCTCCTGCACCGGGTACACCGCGCCGATCATGGCCGTGCTGGCCGCGGAGGCCCGCAAGCGGGGCTATGCGCCCGATGCCGTGGTCTGCCCCTCGGAGGTCCCCGCCGGGCGGCCAGCGCCGTGGATGTGCTATCAAAACGCGATGCGCCTCGGGGTGTATCCCATGGCCGCGATGGTGAAGATCGGCGACACCGCGAGCGACATCCAGGAGGGACTCAATGCGGGCATGTGGACGATCGGGGTGACGCAGACGGGGAACGAGCTCGGGCTCACCCAAGCCGAGGTCGACGCACTTGCACCGCACGACCTCCGACGACGCCTCGACGCCGCGGAAGCCCGTCTCCGTGCGGCGGGAGCGCACTACGTGACCGAGAGTATCGCGTCCTGTCCCGCGGTGATCGCCGCGATCAACGCCCGCCTCGCGTGCGGCGAGCGCCCGTGACGTGGTTGGAGCAACTCCACCTCGGGCAGGGTCGAGGCGGATTGGGGGACGTAGGGTACTTATAGTATTTAGTCTTGATCTCGCCGCTGGCGCCGTGGTACGGCGCCGGCATGCCGCGCGGCGCACGCCTCGAAGCCCCGGAAGCCCTGCACCATGTCGTGGTGCGCGGCATCGAACGGAGCCGGCTCTGCCACGACGACAGAGATCGCGCCGATTTCATCGCGCGGCTTGCAGGGGTCGTGGGGCGGACCGGCCTCGCCGTGCTCGCCTGGGCGTTACTGCCCAACCATCTGCATCTGTTGGTGCGCACGCCGGCCGCCCTGGTGGCACGCGCGCTGGCCGTGACTCCGGCCGTGGTACGGTGGGGTGTGGAGCGAGGGCCGGCCGTTCTGCCGACCCGTCAAATCGGCGTGGAAGACGCTGGGCGGGCGGCAGGAGGATGCGCTGAGTCCCCCCCGTCCTGCGCGCGCCCGTTCTGAAATCGCGAGACTGAAGAGATGGTGGGCAGGGGCAGAATTGAACTGCCGACACCAGGATTTTCAGTCCTGTGCTCTACCGACTGAGCTACCTGCCCATCGCGACGCGGGAGCCGCGACGAACCAGAGAGAACTTCTCGGCGGGAGTGACTCGCCGAACTCCCGAAAAGCCAGAGAACGAGCGGTACCGTACTGAAATACGGGGCCAGTGTCAAGGGAAATGGCTGAGCGCCCACGGTTCTTGACAGGCGGTCGCAAGTTTGTTATTTGCCTCTGGAGCCGAGGGAATTGGTCCCCCGGCTCTCGGCGAGGGAGCGCCGTGCACCGGTCCGAGCGGTTGATGAAGCTGCTGGAGCTTTTGCACAACCAGCCGGGGTTGGAAGCTCAGGCGCTTGCCAAGGCGTGCGGCACGTCCCCGCGCACGCTCCAGCGCGACCTGGACGCCCTGGGAGCGGCCGGTTTTCCGGTGTACTTCGAGCGCGGCTACCGCCTCGCGGCGCCGACGCTGCTGCCGGCGGTCACGCTGACGGTGGAGCAGGCCCTGGCCCTGCGGATGGCGGCGGCATCCGCGGCGCAGCGCGCGGAACTGGCGACCGCGCGCGCCCTCTCGGTCGCCGCCCAAAAACTCGAACAGGCAATGGCGGCGCTGCCCCCCGAGGACGAGGTCGAGCGCCAGCTGGCGCTTCCGGTTCAAGACGCCCGCGTGGACGCCAGCACCGCGGCGCTGACGAAGGCCATTGCGGAACAGCGCACGGTGCGGGTGACGATGGCCTCGGCCCGCGGGCGCGAGCCGGCGGCGCGGCGGATGGACCCCTACCGCCTCCTGCCGTCGCCCGGCGGTCTGGAGCTGCTGGGTTACAGTCACGAGCGACGCCGGATCCTTCGACTACCCGTTGCTCGGCTGCGCGAGGTGGCGGTGCTGCGGCGTCGGTTTCGAGCGCTGCCGGCGCGCCTGGTGGAGCGCCATCTTCACCGTGTCGAGACCCCTGTCTCCGAGCTCCGCTGGGTTCGTCTGCTCTGCCGCCCGCCTCTGGTCGAGCGCCTTCGCAAACACCCGCCGGCTGGAAGCCTGACGTGGGAGGACGGGCCCGACGGCGGCGTGATTTACACGCTCGCCGCTCGGCGGCCCAAGGGCCTCCTGCCCTGGCTGCTCTCGTGTGGGGACGCCGTCGAGGTTCTCACACCCCACGACTTGCGACAGGAGGTCTGGCGGCTTGCCCGAGCCATGGCCGAACGCTATGCTGGCGCCACGGACCGCCCGGTGCCGGCGAAAACATAGCGTTCGAAGGGAGGGAAAAACGGACGTGCCTATCTACGAGTACCACTGTCAAGACTGCCGCCGCCGTGTGAGTGTGCTCGTTCGGAGTATCCACAACCCGGGGACGCCGGCTTGCCCCCGCTGCGGCGGCCGCCACCTCGAACGCCTGATGTCCCGCTTTGCCCGCATCCGCTCGGAAGAGGATCGGCTCGACGCCCTGGCGGATCCGGGTGCGCTCGGCGATCTGGATGAGAACGATCCGAAGAGCGTGGCCCGTTGGGCCAAAAAAATGGGCAAGGAGCTGGGCGAAGATGTGGGCGAAGACTTTGATGAGATGATGGACCAGGCGATGGACGAGGAGGCTGGCGGGGAGGGCACGGATTCGCCGGGCGATGGTTTTGACGAGGAGCTTTGAGTCTGGCGTTTCGGCGCTTGGGTGACTCGGCAATTAGGCCATTGGCCTCGGTTCTCCCAAACTGCCCAATCGCCCACTTGCCGAAACGCCGAGCCGCCGGGTTGCCAAACCATGAATCTCGAGCATCTCCGGGTGGACGTGGATGAGTTCGCCGAAGCCTTGAGCCGCGAGGAATACCTGACGCGGGCGGGCCTCAAGGGCGAGAGCCGCGCGGCCGCGATCCGCGAGCGCTTTGCGGTCTTGGGGGAGCGGGAGGCCTTCGAAGCCGTGCGCGAGCGCGCCCTCGCCTCGCCGACGGGCGACCAGGGGCGGCGGCTCCGCTACCTCGCCGAATTCCTCGGCACGCACTGTGTTGAGTACCGGCTCAGGAACGTCAGTGACCGGATCGCCACGGCGGAGGCCGCCAAGACCGTGACGGTGGACGGCGAACAGATCCCCCTCCGATCCATCGAGGGCCGGATCAAGAACACCGCCGACCGGTCGCGCCGGGAAGCGTTGGAGTCCGCGCGCCTTCTCGTCATCGCCGAATTGAACGTTCTGCGCCAGGAAATCCTGGAGGCGTCGCACGAGGCGGTGCGACGCCTCGGCTTTCCCGACCATCCGACCTTCTGCCGCGAACTCTCCGGCGTAGACCTCATCGCTCTGCGGGACCTGAGCCGACCCATTTTGTCGCGCACCCGCGACATGTACCAAGACGTACTTTCGTGGTACCTCGGGCGCTGGACCGGCGCATCACCCCGAGAAGCCGGGCGCCACGACCTTGTGCGGCTTTTCCGAGCGCCCGAGCTGGACAACGTGTTCCCGCCGAGCGGCCTCTGCGAGGCCACCGAAGCCCCCTTGCGCCGGATGAAGATCGACCCGCGGGCGGGAGGGCGTATCCGGGTCGACGACGAACCGAGGCCCAACAAGACGCCGCGCGCCTTTGTGGCCACGCCGCGAATCCCCGACGAAGTCATTCTCGTCGTCCGGCCGAGCGGCGGGCCCGACGACTACGCAGCGTACTTGCACGAGCTGGGTCACGCGCTCCACTTCGCCTACACCGATCCGGGGCTCCCGGTCGAGTATCGACGGCTGGGTGACTCCTCGGTAACCGAAGCCTTCGCTTTTCTCTTGGACGGCCTGCTCCGCGAACGCGGATGGCTCAAGAAATTCGCCGGCGTCGGACGCCCCCGCGAGATTCTGCGCTTCACGGCCTTCCACAAATTGTGGTTCCTGCGGCGCTACGCCGCCAAGCTGGAATACGAGCTGATCCTCCACACCGAGGGACCGGGCGCGCGGAGTCGCGAGGCCTACCGGGAACTTCTTTCGGGCGCGACGCTGGTGGCGTGGCCCGGCGAGTTGTACCTGTTCGACGTGGACGCGTTCTTTTACGCCGCCCGCTACCTGCGCGCCTGGATCTTCGAGGCGCAGCTCCGGGAGTTGCTGCGCGAACGGTTCGACGAGGAGTGGTACCGGAACGACCGCACGGGGCCGTTTCTGCTCGGCCTGTGGCGGCAAGGACAGCGTCTGGGCGCCGAGGAGCTGGCGGCGGACCTGAGCCTCGGCCCGCCGTCCATCGAGCCGCTCCTCGCCCAGATCGCCGCCGACCTCGATTGACCGGAATGGATCCACAGATTACACAGATTGGCCGATTTCCAGGGAACCGCAAGACCTGTTCCGGAAAAGGCGGATCTGCGCGCACGTGGGAAAGATGGCAGACATCTCACGACGGTCTCCTGAAGCACCGCGGCCCCGGGAATCACTCCCCCGGGGCCGCGGTGCTTTGCGAATCTGCGTAATCTGCGTAATCTGCGGATTGGTGTCGGGCGCTAGTGGCTCTTTCCGGCGGCCTCCAGCCTGGCCAAGGCGCGCTGGAGGGCCGCCTGGGCCCGAGCGAAGTCCACCGTCGTCGATCCGGAGGCCCATTCCGCCAGCCGACGCTCGGCGCGCTCGCGGGCTCGCTCCACCCGGGCCACGTCGATCTCCTCGGCGGCCTCGGCGGCATCCGCCAGGATGTTCACGCGATCACCCCGCACTTCCGCATACCCGCGGATCACGGCAACGTGGTGCTCCTCTTTCCCCTTCCAGTAGGTCAGCGCGCCCGCCTTGAGCGTCGTGATGAACGGGATGTGCTCCGGCAGGACGCCGAAATAGCCCTCGGAGCCTGGGACCACGACCGCGGTCACTTGCTCGCTTACGACTTGGCGCCTCGGCGTCACCACATCGAGCCGAAACGTTGCCGGTCCTGTGCTCGCCACCGTTTTTCTCGCCTCGATCAACCGAACCCGCGATGCCGAGCGCTACCTGACGGCCTTGAGGCGATCGGACTTCTCGCGCGCCTCGTCGATGGTTCCGACCATGAAGAAGGCCTGTTCCGGCATGTCGTCGCACTTCCCTTCCAGCAGCTCCCGAAAGCCGCGGATGGTCTCCTTGATGGAGACGTAGCGGCCGGGCTGGCCCGTGAACGCCTCCGCCACAAAGAAGGGCTGCGATAGGAACCGCTGGATCTTGCGCGCCCGGGCGACCACCAGCTTGTCTTCGTCCGACAGCTCGTCCATGCCGAGAATGGCGATGATGTCCTGCAGGTCCTTGTATCGCTGGAGGATGCGCTGCACCCCGCGGGCGGTGCCGTAGTGCTCCTCGCCCAGGACGCGCGGGTCCAGGATGCGCGAGGTGGACGCCAGCGGGTCCACCGCGGGGTAGATACCCAGCTCGGCGATCTGCCGCGACAGAACCGTGGTGGCGTCCAGATGGGCAAAGGCGTTGGCCGGCGCGGGGTCCGTGATGTCGTCCGCGGGCACGTAAATGGCCTGCACCGACGTGATAGAGCCCTTCTTGGTGGAGGTGATCCGCTCCTGCAGCTGCCCCATCTCGGTGGCCAGCGTGGGCTGGTAACCCACGGCGGACGGCATCCGGCCCAGCAGGGCCGAGACCTCGGAGCCCGCCTGGGTGAAGCGGAAGATGTTGTCGATGAACAGGAGCACGTCCTGTCCGGCATCGCGGAAGTATTCGGCCACCGTGAGGCCCGTGAGTCCCACGCGCAGGCGCGCCCCCGGCGGTTCGGTCATTTGTCCGTAGACCAGCGCCGTCTTGTTGATGACGCCGGATTCCTTCATTTCCAGCCACAGGTCGTTGCCCTCGCGGGTCCGCTCTCCCACGCCGGCAAAGACCGATGTGCCGCCGTGCTCCTGGGCGATATTCCGGATCAGCTCCATGATGATGACGGTCTTGCCCACCCCGGCACCGCCAAAGAGCCCGGTCTTGCCCCCCTTCGTGTACGGCTCCAGAAGGTCGATGACCTTGATGCCGGTCTCCAGGATCTGGACCGTCGTTTCCTGCTCGTCCAGAGCCGGCGCGGGCCGGTGGATCGGATACATCGTCTCGGAGGTGAGCGGCCCCTGTTTGTCGACCGGCTCGCCGATGATGTTCATGATCCGGCCCAGCGCGCTCTGGCCGACGGGGATTCTGATGGGGGCCCCGGTGTCCAGGACATCCATCCCGCGGGTCAGGCCGTCCGTCGACGACAGGGCCACCGTGCGCACGCGACTCTCGCCCAGGTGCTGGGCGACTTCCAGGACCAGCCGCTCGCTATAGGAGAAGATGTCCTGGCGCTCGACACCCTGGACGTCCAAGGCGTTGTAGATGGCCGGCAGCTGGCCGGAGCTGAACTCCACATCCACGACCGGTCCGATGACCTGCACGATCTTCCCGTGGCTCGCCATCGCTCACTCCACTCCCGGCGTCGTCCGACGCACCCGCCCCGCCCCTCTCGGGCCGCACGCCAACGGCGTCAACGCCCCGCATGACGGAGGGCTTCCGCTCCGCTCACGATCTCCAGCAGTTCCTTGGTGATCCGCTCCTGCCGCGCCTTGTTGAACTGGATCGTCAGGAGGTCGATCATCTCCGAGGCGTTCTTGGTGGCGTTGTCCATGGCGGTCATCCGCGCCCCGTGTTCGGCCGCCAGCGACTCCATGAGCGCACGGTACACCTGGATCTCCACGTGTCTGGGCAGCAGGGATTCCAGGATGGCCGCGGGGGACGGCTCGAACAGATACTCCACCCCGGGCGCCTCCTCCGCTCCGCCGGCGTCGTCGATCGGCAAGAGCGTTTTGACCACCACCCGCTGCGACGCCGCGGAGCGGAACTCGTTGTAAACGAGCTGCACGCGGTCCACCTCGTCGGCGATATAGGCGTTCGTGATATCCTGCCCGATCTGGGCGGCGTGTGCGAACGCCAGTTTGTCGAAGAAGTTCAGATACTCGGAGCGGATCGCCACCTCCCCGCGCCGCCGGTAAAAGTCGCGCGCCTTCCGCCCGACGACGATGAGCATCAGGTCCACCTGCGGGTCGCCCCGGTCGGCGCGCAGGAGGTCCACGGAACGTCGGAGGATGTTGCTGTTGAATGCCCCGCAGAGCCCCCGATCGCCGGTGATGACGACGAGAAGCTTGCGGGTCGTCCCGCCCCCGCCATCCGACGCCGGCCCCCGGAGGAGCGGGTGCATGTCGCGCGGCGAGCGGCGGGCCAGATCCGACGCCATCCCGTCGAGGGTTCGGCAGTACGGTCGCGCCTCGGTGATCCGCTCTTGGGCGCGACGCAGCTTGGCCGCCGCCACCAGCTTCATGGCCCGGGTGATCTGCTGGGTGCTCTTGACGCTGGCGATCCGCCGCTTGATGTCGCGAAGCGTGGGCATCGGTCTCGGGCCTGCTACACCTTCCGCGTCGCCAGGAACTCGGCCTTGCACTCGGCGATGCACGTGTCCATCTGGCGGCGCAGGGCGTCGTTGAGTTCTTTCTTGTCCGCCAGCTCCCGGAAGATTCCGGGGTGGCGATTCTCGGCGAATGTGTACAGCGCCTCCTCGAAGGGCAGAACGGCGTCCACCGGCATGTCGTCCAGCTGGCCCGTGGTGCCGGCGTGGATGACGAGGATCTGCCGCTCGACGGGAAGCGGCGCGTACTGGCCCTGCTTCAGCAATTCCACCATCCGCTGGCCGCGGCTGAGCTGGGCCTGAGTGGCCTTGTCCAGCTCCGACCCGAACTGGGCGAAGGCCGCCATTTCCCTGTACTGCGCCAGGTCCAGGCGCAGCTTCCCCGCCGTCTGCTTCATGGCTTTGATCTGGGCGCTCCCGCCCACGCGCGACACCGACAGGCCCACGTTCACGGCGGGACGGATGCCCGCGTAGAAGAGATCGGTCTCGAGGTAGATCTGCCCGTCGGTGATCGAGATCACGTTGGTCGGGATGTACGCGGAGACGTCGCCGAGCTGCGTCTCGATGATGGGCAGCGCCGTGAGCGAGCCCCCGCCCAGGTCGTCGTTCAGCTTGGCGGCCCGCTCCAGCAGGCGCGAGTGGAGGTAGAACACGTCGCCCGGGTACGCCTCGCGGCCGGGCGGCCGCCGCAGCAGGAGCGAGAGCTGGCGGTACGCCGCCGCGTGCTTGGTGAGATCGTCGTAGATGCAGAGGGCGTGTCGTCCGGTGTCGCGGAAGTACTCGCCCATGGTGCAGCCGGAGTAGGGCGAGATGTACTGGAGCGGTGCCGGGTCCGAGGCCGAGGCTACCACCACCGTGGTGTAGGCCATGGCCCCGGCGTCCTCCAGCACCTTGACGACCTGCGCCACCGTGGATCGCTTCTGCCCGGTGGCCACGTAGATGCAGAAGACGTCTTTCCCCTTCTGGTTGATGATCGTGTCCACCGCGATGGCCGTTTTGCCCGTCTGCCGGTCTCCGATGATCAACTCGCGCTGGCCGCGGCCGATGGGGATCATGGCATCGATGGCCTTGAGCCCGGTCTGGAGCGGCTCCTTGACGGGCCGGCGATCGACCACGCCCGGCGCGAGGCGCTCGATCGGCTTGAACTCCTTCGCCTCGATGGCGCCCTTGTCGTCGACGGGGCTCCCCAGCGCGTCTACGACTCGACCGACGACCGCGTCCCCCACCGGCACCTGGGCGATCCGCCCGGTCCGCCGGACCTGATCCCCCTCGCGGATCAGCGTGTCGTCGCCCAGCAGGGCGGCCCCGACGTTGTCCTCTTCCAGGTTCAGAACCATCCCGCGGACGCCGTTGGGAAAGTCCAGCATCTCCATGGTCATGGCGTTGTCCAGCCCGTAGACGCGGGCGATGCCGTCCCCCACCTCCAAGACGGTGCCCACCTCGGCCACGTCGATGGCCGTCTCGTACGACGCGAGCCGCTGTCTGATGATCTGGCTGATCTCCTCCGCCTTGATCTGTGTCATCGTCTCTCCTGCCCCGTCGCGCCGGTGGCACGCCGCCGAAAGCTCGCTGGGCTCAGCTGCTCAAAAAGTCCGGAGCAAGGCGGCTTGCCGCAGCCCGAGTGGGGCGCACTGGAGGTACGCCGCAGCGAGTCCCGAGGCGGGTCAACGCCGCAGAGGGGCCTTTTTCAGCAGCCGACTACGCGCGCACCATCTCGTCGCGCAACCGCGCCAGCTGCATCTTCAGGCTCCCGTCATAGACCCGGCTCCCCATCTGGGTGACCACCCCGCCCAGGAGGGCGGGATCCTGGCGCAACTCCAGATAGACATCCTTTCCGGTCAGGTCGCTGAGCCGCCGCCGCAGGCCCTCCTGCGCGTCCGCCGGCAGCGGCGCTGCGGATGTCACGACGGCCTTCACCCGCCCCAGGCGCTCGTCCGCCAGAAGTTCGAAGGCCCGAAGAATCGCCTCGAGGCCCGCCAACCGGCCGGTTTCCACCAGAACCTGGAGGAAGGTGACGGTGAGGGGCCTGACCCGCATCGCTGCCGCCACGTCCGTGACGACCGCAGTCGCGTCGCGCCGCGAGACGGTCGGGTTGGACACGAACTGGCGGAGATCCCGATGCTCGCGAAACACGTCCGCCAGCGCGCGGAGGTCCTGACGCACCCCGTCCAGCTCGTCGGAGACCGCCGCCACCTCGGCCAGTGCCTTCGCGTAGCGCTTGGCGATCGACGCGGCGATCAATTCTTGCCCCCCAGGTCGCGCACGTACTGCTCGGCCAGCCGCTCCTGGTCGTCCCCGCTCACGCTCCGGCCGAGTAGTCTTTCGGCCACTGTCAGGGCGATCCCCGCCGCCTCCTCGCGTAGACCGGCCCTGGCCCGTTTCGTCTCCGCCTCGATCTCCGCTTTGGCCTGCGCGACCAGCCGGTCCGCCTCGTCGCGCGAGGCCCGCAGCAACCGCTGCCGCTCTTCTTCCGCTTCCCGCTGGCCCTGGTCGCGGATCGCCGCGATCTCGCGCTGCGTCTCGCGGATCCGGGCCCGGTACTCCTCCTGGGATTTGGCGGCGGCTTCGTGGGCGGCCTTGGCCTCCGCCAGAGACTTGGCGATGCCGGCCGAGCGTTCGGCCAGGAATGTCGTCAGCGGCTTGAAGAGGAACTTCGAGAGCAGAAAAATCAGAATGAGGAAGTTGATCGCCTGGATCAGGATCGTCACGTTGAGGTTGATGATCCCGGGCTCCTCGTGCCGCGCGGCCTCGGCCGCCAGCGCGATGCGCGGAAGCGCGAGGACGAAGGTTCCGATCCACGCCCAGGCGATCCGACCGGCATACGAGCGCGCGCGTCTCATGGTGCCTCCGACCCGTGGGGCGCCGCCGGTCTCACCGCGCCGGCACCGCCCGACCGAACGACCGTCTCAGGCGAGCGAGCGCATGGCCCGCGCCAGCCAGAGCGCGACCATGGTCAATTGCGTGATCAGGAGACCGGCCACCAGGGCCGGGAGAGAAACGCGAAAGACGAGCAGGGCCAGCACCAGCAAGGCCCCCGCGACCCCGAATCGGAAAAGCGCACCTTTCCACAGCGTGTGGGCGGCGCGTCCATGCCCCGCCTCCGCTACACCCCCCACCGCTCGGGCGATCAAATGAAAATTGCCGAGGCTGACGAGCGCGCCGACGCCGAAGCCTACGGCCCAAGCCCACCGGCCCCACACGACGAGACCGATGACGGCCGCACCGGCCACCGCGGCTGCACCCAGCACCGTGGTCCGGACAAACGCCTCGCGCTCGCTCAAGGTGGCTGACGGGTGTGGCCCCGGGGCGCGCCCCCCAGCGCCGCGGCACGGCCGTCGTGGGGTGAGCCGACCCAACGCAGGGCCCGTGAAAAGTGGCTCAAGCTACCACGCTAACAAAAACGGTGTCAAGGTCTTTGGGGCGCGTTGACAGGGGTTGCCGGCGCGGGATATTCTCGGGCGCGACCCCGGCCGTCCCGCTGGACCCCCTAATAGGAGGGACCTCCCGTGAAGTATCGATTCCTCGGCTCGTCCGGATTGCTCATCTCGCGCATCACGCTCGGAACCATGACCTTTGGCGCGCCCGAATGGGGCTGCGACGAGAAGGAGGCCCACGCGATATTGCGGCGGTTTTTGGATGCCGGCGGAAATTCCATCGACACCGCCGACGTCTACACCGCGGGGGGATCCGAAGAGATCCTCGGCGGCTTCCTGCCTGGGGTTCCGCGCGAACAGATCGTGCTGGCCTCCAAGTGCTACTTCCCCATGGGAACCCAGCCCAATCGGTACGGGCTCTCGCGCAAGCACGTCGTCGCCTCGTGCGAGGCCAGCCTGCGCCGATTGCGGACCGACTACCTGGACCTCTACTACCTTCACGGCCCCGACCCCGTCACGCCCGTGGAGGAGACGATGCGGGCGTTCGACGATCTGGTCCGGCAGGGCAAAGTGCGCTACATCGGCGTGAGCAACCTCTTCGCATGGCAGATGGCCAAGGCGGCGGGCGTGTGCGCGCGCCTGGGCCTGGAATCGCCCGTGGCGGCCCAGTACATCTACAGCCTGATTCACCGCGAGCCCGAGCGCGAGGTCGTGCCCGCGGCGGTGGATCACGGGCTGGGCGTACTCTGCTACAGCCCGCTGGGGGCCGGGCTCCTCACCGGCAAGTACAAAGGCATGACGGCGCCGGTCAGGGGAAGCCGGATGCAGATCCGCGCGCAGATCGACGGCGGCCGCTTCTGGCATCCCCAGGGAATGCGGGTGGCGCAGGCCGTGGAAGAGGTATCGGCGAAAACCGGCATCCCCATGGCCAAGCTCGCCATTGCCTGGCCGCTCGGCCGGCGATTCGTCGCCTCGGTGATCGTCGGCGTCCGGACGCAGGATCAACTCGCGGCCAATCTGGAACCGGGCGATTGGGACATGCCGGCGGATGTCTGGAAGAGCCTGGAGGAGCAGACGCGCCCGGAGGAGGAGTACCAGGTCTGGTTCACCAAGATGGCCTACGCGCGCTTCTTCAACGCCGCCGATTTTCACGATGAGCGCGCCGAATTGCCGTAGCACGCCGCTCAAAAAGGCCCATCTACGGCGTGACCGCGCTCCTGCGACGCTGCGGCGTCCGCGTGAAGGACGCCTCGCGTCTCAGATCGCGTGGCGCCTTGTATCTGGACCTTTTTGAGCGGCCTGGGCAAAAGCGCGTCTTCGGTACCCTCTTCGAAATCGGGTGCCAGTGCGGCGGCACCCGAAGCGACAGTACCGGGCACAAGCACAACCGGCCGCAACCCCGCCCGTGAAAGGCACGGGGGGTTGGCGGCCGGTTGTCGTAGAGCCTCAGAGTCCCTGCGGCAGGAGGGCGGATTTCGGCGGCTGGGTCGGAACACGGTCCAGCAGATCCTCGAGGATCCGATCCGGGTCGATCCCTTCGGCTTCGCCCTCGAAGGACAGGATGAGCCGGTGGCGGAGCGATGCGAAGGCCGCGGCGCGGATGTCGTCGAAACTCACGTTGAACCGCCCGTCCATGAGGGCCGATACCTTGCCGCCGAGGACCAGGGCCTGCGCGCCGCGCGGCGAGCTGCCGTAGCGAACGAAGCGGCGGACCATATCCGGCGCGTCGCCGACGTCCGGCCGGGTGCACAGGATCAGCCGGCTCACATACTCTTTCACCGGCTGGGGGACGGGAACTTCCCGGACCAGGCCCTTCATATCCTCCACCTCCGGACCCGCGGCCACCTTGTGCACCGGGTGGGTCACGGGCTTGGTCGTCCGCTCGATGATCTCCGCCAGGTCCTCGGCGCTGGGGTACTGCACCTTGAGCTTCAAGAGGAAGCGGTCGAGCTGCGCCTCGGGCAGCGGATAGGTTCCTTCCATCTCGATCGGGTTCTGGGTCGCCAGGACGAAGAAGGGCCGCTCCAGCGCGTGGTGCGTGCCCCCCACGGTGACCGAGAGCTCCTGCATGGCCTCCAGGAGGGCCGACTGGGTCTTGGGGGTGGCGCGGTTGACCTCGTCGGCCAGGACGATCTGTCCGAAGAGCGGGCCGCGCTGGAAGCCGAAGTGGCGTCCGCCGGGCGTCTCGACCACGATATTGGTCCCGACGATGTCGGCCGGCATCAGATCCGGCGTGAACTGGATCCGGGAGAAGCGCAGATCCAGCCCCTCCGCCAGCGTCTTGACCAGCAAGGTCTTGCCGAGTCCGGGGACGCCTTCCAGCAAGGCGTGGCCGCCGGAGAACAGGCAGACGAGGACGCCCCGCACGATCTCCGCGTGGCCCACCACGACCTTGCCGATCTCGTGCGTGAGCGATGAGAACACTCGACGAAACCGCTCCGCGCGCTCTTCCACCTCCATGGCGCCCCCCTCGTGCGAGTGACGAGCCGCGCAATGGGTGCGAACGTCCCGCCTCGCGTGTGGTGGCTCGTGGCTCGACCCTCGCCACTCGCCGGAACTAGTTCGGTTTTTCCCCCCGCTGGAGCTTCCCCAAGTGCTTCCTGGCGATATCCACCCAGTCCTTCTCCGACGGGAGACTCGTCGCCAGCTCGATGTAACGCTCCCACTGCTCGATGGCCCTCTTCGGGTCCACCTTCTCGTACGCCAGGGCCAGGCCGTAGGTGGCGCCGGGGTGTGCCGGCTCCACCGACAGGACATGGCTGTACCGCGCCACGGCCTCTTCGTACAGGCCCTTCTCTTCGTACAGCTCACCCAGGCTCAGATGCGCGTCGAGCAGTTTGGGGTCCAGGGCGATGGCCTGCTGGTAGGCGGCCACCGCCTCGTGGTAGAGCTGTTTCTCGTTGTAATAGATCTTCCCCATCCCCAGATAGACGCGGGCGTTGGCGGGCTCGATGGCCAGGGCCTTTTTGTACTCTCCGATGGCGTCGTCGAATTGTCCCTTGGCCTGACGGGCGTCGCCCAGGCCGACCAGCGCCTCGGCGTAATCCGGCCAGATCGCCAGCGCCGCGGTGTAAGCCTGGGCGGCCTGATCGTACAGGCGGCGCGGGCTCGTCACCAGCATGTCCCCCAGCAACTTGTGCGCCTCCGCCAGGTTCGGGTGGATCTGCAGCGCCTTCCGGAACTCCCCGGACGCCTTCCAGCGGTTGTTCGTCGCGTAGAGCGACCGGCCCAGCGCCACACGCGCCTGCGCGAAATTCTGATCGGCCTCCAGCGCCTTGGTGAGCAGGCCCACGGCCCGCTCGTGGGCATCCCTGGTGCCGAGCCCCTGCTCCCAGGCGGCCCGCGCGTACGAAACATAGGCCTCCAACGACGCGGTCCCGCCGGCAAACGCGGCCTCCAGGCGCTGCTCGTCGAGTGGCGTGAGGCGCACCTGGAACTGCTGCAGGGCGGTCCGGGCGGTTCGGCCCGAAGACGCGAGAAACCCGCCCACCGGGCCGCCGGTCGGCTCGCAGGGGATGACGCGGCCCGGGCCCGTCGCGTCCACCAGACGCGCCTGGATCCTCACGCCGTCGCCATCCGCGGCGTACGAGCCCGCGATCAACCCACGGACCTGCAGCTCGCGCGCGAGCCGGATCAGGGCGTCGTCCGGGAGCCCCTCCGTCAGCGGGAGATCCAGACGCCGCAACGCCGCGACGACCTCCGCCGAATCCACCAGACGCGCGCCCCGCATCTGCCGCAACGCGTACCGGATGGCCTCGCCGGGCGCGAACCCGTACCCATCGGGCAGTCCATCCCCCGACCCGGTGAAGGGGAGAACGGCTATCGCCACCTTCGGGGGGGCGGCGGGCGTCCCCTGTCCCGCCAGGTCCACGCCGGGCGCGGCGAAGACCCCGGCCACAGCCATCCATACCGCCAGGCCGAGGAGGCGAGGTTGGGGCAAGTAGCTGTTGGCGTCTCCGAAACTCCCGCGCGTCCGCATCGGCGTTCCCTCCCCGACCTGCGATCCTGTCCGATCGCTCACCCCGCCCCCTGCCGCGTTCCTCACCGTCGCGGCCCGCGTCGTCCAAAGCGCCCCGCCACCGTGTGCCCGGGCACCGCCATGAACCGCCTCGCGGTCGCCGGCGCCTGACGGGTCTGCCCCGCCCGCACCCGGAAGCGTCGGAGCGCGATATCCGGCAGGAACAGGAGCAGCGCGAGGCCCAGGAGATAGGGCCAGGCATCCACGCGCACGCGCCCCGTGCGCCGGCCCTGGGTGAAGACCTGCTCCGGCGCCGTCGGGAGCGCCCCGCCGGCGATCGTGACGATGTCGCGCACGAGACCCTCGTTCACCGCCAGGGCGCGGTGCTCCGGCGAGTAGGGGACAACCAACGACGCCACCTCCGACCCGAGCAGTTTCCGGTCCTTCCGCTCGGCGACGCCCACCAGATACGCCCCCTGGTCGGCAGCGGCGAAGGACCCACGGTAGCGGCCCGGGCCGGCCTGTGTCAAGGGGAGGACCTGCCGTGTCTTGTCGGGCAGCACGACGCCCGTGGTCGCCTCGACGAAGTTGATGAAGTCCCCCTTTTCGTCCACTGCCTCCAGCTCAATTTCGCCGCGCCCCTCGCGGTGGACGACCGAGGCAACCACTTCGCGCCGCCGGGTGGTGCGCAGGCTCCAGCGCAGCATCTGGCCGAAGAGCTTGTTGTACTGCTCCCACTTGAGCCAGAGGACCCCCCATTTGGCCTTGGCGTCGGACGTGAAAGCCACGGAGCGGCCGAGACCGTACCGCCAGGCCGCCAGGACAGGATCCCGCTGGTGGGACAGGAGCAGCACGTCCGCCGTCGGCTTCGGGGTGGCGGAGACATAGCCGCCCAAGGGCGGCGCCTGATCCCAGCGAATGTCTTGGACGATCTCGTGGCCGGGGTGGCTCGGCACCGGCCGGAACGCCTGCTCCACGATGGACGCCTTGCTGGCGAGCTGCGTCTCCAGGGTCAGGATGCGCGGGATGCTGTAAACATCCTCGGTGTAATAGAACCGGCCCCGGCCCCAGCGCGAGATCTCCGTCATGAAGCGGACGTCCGAATCCTTGCCCACGGCCACCGACGAGACGCTGATCTTGTCTTTCTGCATCCGTCGCACCAGACCGGCAAAATCCGCCGCGGTGACCTCGCCGTCGGAGAGGACCAGCACGTGACGGAGGAGGGCCTTCCGATCGTAGATCGTCTGGTAGGCCTCCTTGAGCGGCGGGAACAGGTCCGTGCCGCCGCCCGCCTTGATGGTGGCGATCTCGCGGATGATCCGGTCCTTATCTGTGGCGGGTCCCATGGGCACGACCCAGCTCCAGGCCGTGTCGAAGGCGATGACGCCGACCTCGTTCCGCTCATCCAGGAGCTCGACGACGAGTTGCGCCGCCTCCTTGGCCAGATCGAGTTTGGAGAAGCGGCCGTCCACGCTGGTCTCCATGCTGCCCGACCGGTCGATGACCAGGACCACGGCCAGCGACGGAATCTCCACCTTCTGGCGGGCCTCCATGGTCACGGGCAGGGCGTCCTCCACCGGCGTGTGGTAGTAGCCGCCTACGCCAAAGCTCTCCTCGCCGCCCAGCATCACCAGCCCGCCGCCCTGATCCCGCACGTAGCCCCGCAGAAGCTCCATCTGGCGCTTGCTGATCCGCAGGGCGGAGATGTTGCTCAAGATCACGGAGTCGTACCGGTTCAGACCGTCCATGCTCTTCGGCAGCGCCTCGGGCCCCACCATTTCCACGTCAAGGTGCTGTGACCGCAACGCCCGCAGCAGGTTCGCGCCCTGGTCCCGATCCTTCTCCACGTACAGGACGCGCGGTCTGCCGCGCACGGCCACCAGCCCCACGCCTCGGTTGTTTTCCTGGATCGCATCGTCCGGCGCTTCCAGCCGCGCCTGAAATATGTGAAAGCCGCCCTTGTCGATGGCCTGTTGGTATGCGAAGACGTTCTTGCCGGGCGCCAGCTTCACCGGCTGGGCCCCCACGAACTCTCCATCGCGGTAGAGCGAGAGGCGGCCGCTGGTCTCTTTGGCGCTCCAGGCCACCACGCGGATCAGGAACGATTCGCCGAACTTCGCCTCCGGCGGCACCACCAGGCGCTCGACCAAGACCTCGCCTCCGTACTCGTTCTTGAGCGGCACCGCATAGATATCCACGCCGGCGGTGCGGGCGATCTGGGCCGCCTCGCGGGCGTTGCCGCGATTCTCGTTCCCGTCGCTCAGCAGGACGATGCGCCGCGTCCCATCCTCCGGAAAGGCCGCGATGGCCAGCTTGACGGCCGCGCCGATGTCCGTGGCGTGCCCGTCGCCGACCTGGGGCGGCTTGACGGGAAGGGGGTCACGGCCCGCGGGGGTCTCGATCACGGGATTTTCGCCGAAGACGATGACGCCGTAGCGGTCCTGCGATCCTGCGGTCTTGACCGCCTCCGCCACGTACCGCCGGGCCTTGGCGCGATTCTCCAGCGAGACGCTGTCCGAGGCGTCCAGCAAAAAGATCGCGGTCTGAGCATCCGTCTGGCGCTGCCAGCCGAAGCCGGCCAGCCCGCCGACGGTGAGGAGCAACACGGCCAGCCGGAAAATCGCCGCCCCCCACGGCCAACGCCCGCGGACGTCCCGGTAGAAAAGAACGCCCTCCACCACCAGGACGAGCAGCGCCAGGGCCGCGAAGAGCTTCCAGGCCTCCTGCCGCACGGGAAACGTCCCCGCCTCGCTTTCGGTCGGGCGCGACCCGCCCGAGCGCGCCGGGGTCTGCGGCCGCCCGGCGATGTTCGACTCCGCCTCATCCAGCAGGTTCAGGGCGAACCGCTGTTCCCAGGTTCCCGCCCTGACCGTATAAATCCCGGCTCGGGTTGTGTCCACGAAGCCGGCCCGGCCGCCGGCGTCGGCGCGAAGTGTGTGGTTCTCGCCCGCCGGGTCGGAAAGTGTGGCTTCGCTGGCGCCGGCGGGCAGGTTGACTGTCAGCGGCTGTCCGGTGCGTAACTGGAGCCCCGCGTCCTCCAGACGATGAGGGGACAGCCAGCGCAGCGCATTGGACACGAAGAGCGGGAAGGCGACACGCAGGGGGAAGTCGGTCCGGTAGAGGTCGAACCCGACAAAGACGGCTCTCAATCTCCCCTCGTCCACGGCGTAGATGAGCGGCGTGAGGTTGGACTCCAGCAGCGCGCGTCCACCCGAGAGCGGACGGACCCGCATGGCCTCTTGGATCGCCACCCGGGACAGGTCCAGGTAGCGCATGGCGGGATGGGTTCGGTCCCAGTCCACGATGGGCGGATCCTGGACTCGGCCCTGCGCCTCCAACGGCACCCCCTCGGGGATGGTGTGGATGAATAGGTAGCGGCCAGGCGGGACCCGCTTGACCTGGACCCCGTCCAGGATCACCGCGTCGTACTGGGAGCCTTTCGTGTCCACGACCTCCGGTGTCCCCTTCTCCACCCTCACCTGCCCGTCCGCCGCCAGCGCCTTTTCCAGGAACGCGTTTCCCGGGCTGACCAAGAGGACGTTGAGCGGACGCGGCGGGGGAAGGACGGCCAAGGCCCGGTTGTCCGTCGCCAGATTGTCGTCCACGGCGATCTCGGCCTTCAGGATGCCGCCGGTCTGGTCGACAAAGGGGAAGACGAAGGAGCGCTTGAGTTCGGGCGTCAGCGTGACGCGTTCGGTCTTGAGACGCCGGCCGTCCAGGCTGAGCGCGAGGTCGAACGTCACGGTCTCGGCGCTGTAGTTCGCCACGGACAGGAACGCCTGGTAGTCGAAGGCGCCGAAGAACGTCTTGCGGGCCTCGAAGGCGGTGATGGCCACGTTTCGGCCCCGCCCGCCGACCACATGCCAGTGAAGCGCCGCCCCCTCCCAGTTCGGCAGGACGGGCGGCTCGAAGGCTCCGTCGGTGAACACCTCGACCGCCGCCGGGCCGCCCCGAACCTCGAGATTCGCCCGGGCCAGCCGGAGGGCGTCGGACAGCCGGCCCGGCAGATCCAGCGGCGCGAGACCATCCAACCCGCGCCGGATCGCCGCGGGGTCCTCGGTGAACGGAACCACCACCCGCGCCTCCTGACCCGCCGCGATGAGCATGGCCTGCTGACCCGGACCCAATCGAGAGACCGCCGCCATGGCCGCTGCTTTGGCGGCCGCAAAGCGTGAGTCAGCGACGTCCGTCGCCTGCATGCTGGCGGACACGTCCACGACGAACACGGTCCGCGCGTAGCCGGGCACCCGCACTGTCCGGACCGGCCGGGCCAGCGCCAGCGCGAGCAACAGGACGGTCAGGATCTGCAGGAGGAACAGCAGATTCGGCTTCAGCCGCCGGAACGGAGCGCTCGCCTGCTGGTCCCGGAGACTGTCCGCCCAGAGGAGCGTGCTGCTGACCACGGCGCGGCGGCGGCGGATCTTGAGAAGGTGCAGCAGGATGACCGCCGGGATGCCCAGCAGAAAAAACAGTGCCGCCGGATTGAGAAAGCTCATCGCAGGAACCCGCCTCGTCGCAGATGGTGCAGGATCAACTCTTGAAACGGCACCGCGGTGCTGGTGCGCAGGTAATCGATGCCGTGCCGGCTACAAAAACCCTCGGCCGCCTCGAAGTGGTGCGCCAGACGCTCCCGGTACCGCTCGAGCGCCCGGCGGTCCACGCTGACCTCGCGCGCGGCTCCGCCTTCGGCATCCACCAGCGTGAGGTCGCCCTGAAACCCGGGTTCCAGCTCGTCCTCGCTCACCACGTGCAGCAAGAATACGTCGAACCTCCGCTGCAGGAGTGCCTTCAACCCGTCGGCGTACCCGCCGGCGTCCAGGAGATCGGTCAGGACCACCGCGACGCCGGGCATGCGGCTCCGCACGGCGTAGCGCGCCAGACAGCGGTTCAGCGCCGTCGGACCACTCGCCTCGACGCCGGCGAGGAAGTCCATGATGGGCAGAATCTGCCCGCGGCCCCGCAAGGGTCGGAGCATCCGGGTCACATCATCGGTGAGCAGGCCCAGCGCCACGCGCTCCAGATTCGTGAGGCCGATGTAGCCCAGCGCCGCCGCCACGCGCACCGCGAAGTCCAGCTTCGGCGGGTTACCGAACCCCATGGACGCGCTGCCATCCACCAGCAGGTGGAGGCACATGTCCTCTTCCTCGACGTACAGCTTGAGGAGCAGCTTGTCCAGGCGGCTGTAGATGTTCCAGTCCACGTACCGGAGATCGTCGCCCACCGCGTACGGGCGGTAGTCCATAAACTCGACGCCCGCCCCCTTCCGATTGGTCCGCCGCTCGCCCTTGGCCTGGCCGGTGCTCACGCGACGCGACACGATGGACAGTTCGTCCAGCCGTTTGAGGAAATCGCGATCGAAGAGGCGACGCGTCGATTCGGTCATCCCTCACTGCTCCTGCGGCGCCGTGCAGTCCGGAGAGCCCTGCCGGCCCTAGCGGGGCTCCAAGGCCTTGAAGTACTCCTTGACCTGCTCCCGATAGCTGAACGGGATCGGCTCCTTGGTCAACGCTTCTTCCATCTGCTTCCGGTACTGGGAAAACAGGTCGAGATACGGAAGGCGCGAGGGGTTTTGCGCGCCCAGCCCTGACAGGTTGGTGTCGTATGCTTCCGTCCGGCCCTCCCGCGGGTCGCCCTCCAGTGTGGAGTCCTGCTTGTCCCCCCCGATCCGCTGCGTGGGATCCCCCCGCGTCTGGAGCGACTTCTCCGTGCCGGGCGACGAGCCGCCGGGGCTTCCGTCCTCGCGACCGTGGTCGCCCTCGCCGGGGGCCTCCCCGGCACCCGCCTGGCGCGACGGCGCGTCTCGCAGCCCCTTGCCTTGCCCGCGGGACGCCTCGTCGCGATCCCGCAGCCGGTTCAGGGCTCGCGAGAGGGCCGAGAGCATCTTGTCCTTGGATTGGCCCCCCTGCCCTTTCATCTCCTGCATCAGGTCCTCGGCGATTCCGTTTCCGCCCATGCGCTGTTCGGTTTGCCCCAGCTCCGACATAAGCCGCTCGATCTGCTCCCAGGTGAGTCCCTGCAAGCTTCCGGCTTTGAGTTGCTGTTGCATCCGTCGAATCATGACCTGGTAGGGACTCTGGGTGAAGTCGCGCTGGAGGTCGGGGATGGCATCCGTGTGCCCCAGCATCTTGAGCCGATCGTCGCCTTGTTTGACGAAACTGCCGAAATCCGGCCGCTGTTGGCTCATCTTCGTGTCGCGGAAGATCGCGGCGTCATCCCCCTGCTGGTTGTGCGCGGACAGCGGACCGCGTTGGACGTCCTGTTCGACGGCCTTCGGGAACATTTCCTTGGGCAGCGCGGGCCTCGCCGTTTTTTGTTCCAGCGGCCGCTCCTCCGAGGTCTCGCCGACGTCGGCCTCCTGGGCGGGGGGCGGCGCGCTTGGCTCTGGCAGATGCAACGGGATCGGGGGCAGCAACGACAGCGCCAAAGCCAGCGCGGCGAGCGGTCCCGCGATCCGCATCTCCCCCGTCAACCGGAACGGGAAGGCGTCGCGCGGGCGGATGGCCTGGACGCGGGCCGAGGTCTCGGCCAACTGTGCCCGGATCATCCCCGCCGCATCCCGGCTCGCCAGGTGTTCGACAGCGCAGGTCAGGCGCTCTTTTAGACCCATGCGGCGGTCGGCGAGGCGCGCGATGTGCGCCGGCCGCGCCGGCAGCAGGGCGCCGTAAAGTAGGCCGAGGATCGCGAGACCGCCGATGAGCCCGGCGGCGATCCACGGCGCGGCCGGCGACAGGATGTCCTTGGCGAGCAGCAACGGCAAGACCAAGAGCAAGCCGAAGACCGCGAATCGGCTTCCGGCGGTCACTGCCCGGACAAGACGCAGGCGGCGCGACAACCGGCGCAGGGTGATCCGGATCAGCTCTCGGTCATCCATGACGACTCCGGGTCTCACAAAATCGCCTCGCGGTCTGGGCGGCGGATCGTCCCGCCGCCCACCACGAGATCGGGCTCGACATGGTCGTAGAGGACCGCCGCCTGTCCGGGCGCCACGGCCCGCTGCGGCTCGTCAAAGGTAAGCCGCAGCCGATCCGCCGAGAGGGGGGTGGCCGTCGCCGACTGCGCTTCGTGGGCGTAGCGGATCTTGGCCCGGACGCGTGTCGGCGCCCTGAGGCCGTCGACGGCGATGAAGTTCAACGCCTCGACTTCGACCTCGCGCGTCCAGAGATCGCTGTCTTCACCCACGATCACCTCGTTGGTCACAGGGTCCAGTTCCACCACGTAGAGCGGGCGGGGGTTCCCGAGACCCAGTCCGTGCCGTTGCCCCACGGTATACAGCGGCAGGCCGGCGTGCCGCCCACGCGGCCTGCCGTCCACGCCCCGGATCGTCCCCGGGACGAGGGCCGGCCCCAAGCGTTCGCGGAGAAACGCGCGATAGTCCCCGGCGGCGAAACAGACCTGCTGGCTCTCCGCTTTTTCGGCCACCGGTAGGCCGAAGTCTCGGGCCAGCCGGCGCGTGTCCCGCTTGGCGAGCAGCCCCAGCGGAAACCGAGCCGCGGCCAATTGGTGCTGGTCAAGAGCGTACAGGAAGTAACTCTGGTCTTTCCGTCGGTCGACCGCCCGGCACAGGCGGTGTCGGCGCGTTGCCTCATGGTACTCCACCCGGGCGTAGTGGCCCGTCGCCAGTGCCGCCGCGCCCCAGTCTCGCGCGGCGTCGAGGAGTGTGCCGAACTTCAGCCGGGCATTACACGGCACACAAGGATTGGGCGTCTCGCCGCGACGATAGGCGGCGATAAAGTATTGGGCGACATGACGCTCGAACGCCAGCCCGCAATGGAGGACCACATGGGGGATCCCCAGACGCTCCGCCACGGCCTTGGCGTCGTCGATGGCGGTGCAGCGTTGGCCGGGACCCTTCGCTCCGGCCCCCCCCGATCCGTCGCACCAGAGCCGCAGCGTCACGCCGACGACATCATGGCCGTCCCGGGACAGGAGCGCCGCGGCGACTGACGAATCCACGCCGCCGCTCATCGCCACCACGACACCACCTCGGGCTTCGCCAGGAGCGGCGAACACGCGCTCTTCCGTCCCGGCCGCATCGGCGGTTACGCCATCGGTTGCAGGTTGAGTATTTTCGGGGTCGAGATCGACCATCATACTCTTGGATTCAACGACACGAGGACAGCCGCCGGTGAAGAACCCGGCGGACGCACCACGACCATCCCTGGGGGAGGACCGAAAGGCGAGCCAAGCACGATGGGGTCAGGGCTGAGCGCTGCGGGGAATCCGGGGGCGCGGCATCGCGCCTCCGCGATACAAGACCGAAGCGGCTGGGATCAGGCCCCGTCAGCCGCCTGCGGGTCCTCCTTCTTCGCCTCGGGCGGCTCCGTCGACTCGTCGTCGGAACCGGCCATCTCACAGTTCCCGTTGAATACGGCGCCCTCGGCCACAACCAGACAGGGGGTTCGGATCGTCCCGGTCACCCGGCCCGGCCTCAGGAGCTCCACCCGATCGCGGGCGCTGATGGCTCCTTGTACCTGGCCGCTCACCACCAGGGTCCCGACCTCGATTTCCGCTTTGACCTGTGCCGGCTCGCCGATGATGAGCAACTCCTCGCCGACGATCTCCCCCTCCAGGTGACCGTCGATGCGAACCGCGCCGGCGAAACTCAGGACCCCCTTGAACTGCGTCCCCTCTCCGAGGAAGGCGCGAATCTCGCCGAAGTCGGCGCCCGCCCGCTCCTTGTCTCGTTTCAACGCCAGGACCTCCCGGGGGACAGAAACCGCATCCCGCGCCAACGGGAAAGACGAAAGAGAGCCGCAGCGAAGATAAGGATGATGCATGGTACGGTAGCGGAGCAATTCGAGCGTGTCAATTTGAAACTGCCCGACATTCGGAGATGCGTCAGGCGCCGCGAACGCGGCACCAGCGGCACATCACGAGGAGGAGCGCCTTGACGGCGGCCACGACTTCCGCGATCGGCACGTGCTCGTTCGAGCCGTGCGCGACCGCGCAGTTGCCCGGGCCGAACACCACGCTGGGAATCCCGGCGTGCCTTGCCAGATACGGGAGGTCGCACCCGGCCGGAAATCCCGCCAGGACAGCGGGGCGCCCCGCCGCGTCGCCCACGGCGGCCGAGACCAGCGCAACGAAGGGGTGCGCTTCGGACGTCTCCGCGCCTTCCTTGTTCAGGCCGAGCCATTCGACCCGAGGCGGGTGCACGCGGAGCCACGCATCCTCGGCCGCGACCGCGGCCACGCGCGCTTCCAGGTCCCGTCGCGCCGCTTGATAAGTCTCCGCCGGAGCGTAACCCATCAGCCCCTCGAGCACGCAGGTCTCGGGGACCTTGGAGGGAATACGGTCGGCGGAGATTTTGCCCACGACGATCGGCGTGAAGATGGGATAACGGGCGAACAGCGGCGTTCGAAGGCGGACCTGGCGCTCGCCCTCCAGGCGCCGCAGCCCCTCCAGGATGGGGAGGGCTTTCTCGAGGGCGCTCACACCCTCGTACGAGCGGATCGGGTGTGCGCCCTGGCCTTGAACCGTGATCCGAAAGGCCTGCCCGCCTCGGGACGCGGGACACACGTCCAGGTCCGAGGGCTCGAAGACGATGGCCGCGTCTGCCCGGTAGCCGCGCTGGAGCGTGGCCAGCGTCCCGCCCCCGCCCCACTCCTCGTCGACCACGCTCTCCCGGACGATATCCGCGTCGGGCGAGACGCCGACTGCCCGAAGGCAGTGCGCGGCGAAAAGCATGGCGGCCAAGCCGGCCTTGTCGTCGACAGAGCCGCGTCCGTAGAGTTTCCCGTCCACGAGGGCGCCCGACCACGGGTCGTGGGTCCACGCCTCTGCCGGGCCCGCATCGACAACGTCCACGTGCGCGTTCAGGATCAGCGAGCGCCTGCCGCCGCGGCCTCGGATCGTTCCCACGACATTGGGCCGGCCGGCGAAACTCGTCCCCGGATGGAAATAGGCCGGGTGCCGGTCGAGCCAGGCCTGATCCGGCTCCCACATATCCACCCTATCGCAGCAGGCGCGCATGATCTCTGCCACGACCGCCTGGCACGGCCCCTCCGAACCCACCACGCTCGGCACCGAAACGAGCCGCTGCAAGAGTGCCACGAGGTCGCCGACGTGCGCCTCGATCCATCGCTGTGTCGCCTGTTCGGCAGCAATCAAGGGCATGATCCCGCTCTCCGAGTTCCGGGCCTCGCGCCCGCCTCGGTGACGGCCTCCTCCAAGACGGCACGGCCCTCATCCCCGGCGTCCGCGTGTATCATGCGGAAGCATCGCGTCCGTTGACTTGTGTTGTCAAGGATAAACGAGGCTGCCGACCGGTTTCGTCGTGCGCGCCGTGACCCCGTGGACCATTCGCCTCATCGTCGCCCTTCTGCTCATCACACTGTTTCCCGAGCTCGTGCTCTTCCCGCTCCGCGCGACCGGTTTTGGATAAAAGACGGCCGAGGGGTTAGGGGGGATTTCCGGCACCCATCGGACGAACGCGCCGTTTCGTGCGCAAAGCGGCCACAGCCGGTCATTCGCGAGCGGAACGACCCACGGGAAGATTCATCTGGCCTGGCAGATACGGTATCTTGACTTTTCCAGGATTAGACTGGTAACGTGCGGGCATCCTCCATTGCGGAGTGCGTATCTCCAGTTCACCGAGATTTGCTTGGCGGAGGCCGCGATGCAAGCGCTTGGCGTCAACCCGAGTCATTACGGTCTGGAACGTCACGGAATTCAAAACGTCAGCCAGGCTTTCTGGAATCTCGGAACGGCGGCACTGGTTGAAAATGCAATCCGGCGACGCGAAGGTCTGCTGGCGGCCGGCGGCGCCTTCGTGGTCCGGACAGGCCAATACACCGGCCGCTCGCCGGACGATAAGTTCGTCGTGAAGGAGTCGTCGACACAGGACCGGATCTGGTGGGGGCCGGTCAATCGTCCCTTCGACCTCGCACGCTTCGACGCGCTGTACGGACGCCTGCTGGCATATCTGCAGGGGAGCGAGCTTTACGTCCAGGACTGTTTCGCCGGGGCCGATCCGGATCACCGGATCCCCATCCGCATCGTCACGGAGTATGCCTGGCACAACCTGTTCGCGCGGCAGCTGTTCGTGCGCCCCGATTGGACCAAGACGGGCGACCACGTCCCCCGATTCACGATCATCGACATTCCCAAGTTTCACGCCTACCCTGACCTGGATGGAACGCGCTCCGAGGCCTTCGTCGTCGTCAATTTCGGTAAGGGGCTCGTCATCATCGGGGGCACGAGTTATGCGGGGGAAATGAAGAAGTCGGTCTTTACCATCTTGAATTTCCTTTTGCCACTCAAGCGGGTCCTCTCGATGCACTGCTCCGCCAACCAAGGATGTCGCGGGGATGTGGCGCTGTTCTTCGGTTTGTCTGGCACCGGAAAGACCACCCTCTCCGCGGACCCGGAGCGCCGCCTGATCGGCGATGACGAGCATGGGTGGAGCGAGACCGGCGTTTTCAACTTCGAGGGCGGTTGTTACGCAAAATGTATCAACCTGTCCCGCGAGGACGAGCCACAGATCTGGAGCGCGATCCGTTACGGGGCCGTCTTGGAGAACGTATCGATTGACCCGAAGACCCGGCTCTTGAACTATCAGGACGGATCCTTGACGGAAAACACCCGTGCCGCTTTCCCGGTGAGTTTTATCCCGGGAGCCGTCATCCCCGGTGTGGCCGGTCATCCGCGGAACGTTTTTTTTCTCACCTGTGACGCTTTCGGTGTCCTCCCTCCCATTGCCCGGCTGACACCGGAGCAAGCAATGTATCACTTCCTTTCCGGGTATACCGCCAAACTTGCCGGGACCGAACGAGGGCTTGGCTCGGAGCCGAAGGCGACTTTCAGCGCTTGTTTCGGTGCCCCGTTTCTTGTCCTGCATCCCACCTTCTACGCCGAGATGCTCGGAGAGCGGATCACGCGGCAACGGGTGAATTGCTGGTTGATCAACACGGGGTGGACTGGGGGGCCGGTTGGGATCGGCCAACGCTTGCGGCTGCCGCACACGCGCGCCCTGCTGCGGGCGGCGTTGACGGGGAAACTCGACGGTGTCTCTATGAGGACGGATCCGGTCTTCGGTTTGCAAGTCCCGACGGAGTGTCCAGATGTCCCGAGCTTAATTTTGGATCCCAGGGCGACCTGGCCGAAGGCGGAATCGTACGACAATCAAGCCAAACAATTGACGGGTCTTTTCCGGAAAAACTTCGAACAGTTCAAAGACACGTCTACAGCGATACGCGATGCCGGGCCGACGATCGCTTGAGATCGTGCGTCATCCTTCCGCCGGCAAAGTCGCTGGGCGACCGTCCGGCGGTTGTCGCTACCGTTCCACCCTGCCCCGGATACGTTCCAACATGCGGCGGTATCCTCGGGGATTCACCCTTGCCGCAATGATGGCGGGTTTTGTCGTGTGAAGGGCATCCGTGAGGGCCATACGCAAGCCGGCTTCGTCCTCGACCGCGGTTCCAAGCGCGCCCAGCCCTTCCGCGATTTTCGGAATGTCCATGCTATTCAATGCGACACCCAACGGAGCGTATCGTTTTTGTTCTTGCGCCACCCGGGGGAGGCTCAATGCGTCGTCGACGAACACCACCATGACGAGCGGGCTCTCCAGTCGGGTGGCGGTGGCAACTTCGGGAAGATTGAGGAGAAACCCGTTGTCTCCCATGAAAGCCAAAACTGGGCGGTTCGGGGCCTCCAGCTTGGCGGCGATCGCCGCCGGCAACGCATAACCCACGCCTCCCAAGTTTGCCGAGCAGAGGAAACTCTTGGGTTCGTAGGTCTCCCAAAAAGCCGCGGCGACGAGAGCGTGTGCGCCCGTCCCCGTGGTCGCCAGCGTTGTTTTCGGAAACACCTCGCGCGCGATCTCCACGACTCGATTGGGCGCGAGCGTGCCCCCGCCGGGTGCGCGACAGGCTTCCGCGAGTAAGTTTTTGGATCGGCTTCGGTGCGTCACCCCTTGACGCGACCATGCCGCTAGGCTCCACACGCCCGCGGGAGGCAAGTTCTCCCGCAGGATGGCAAGCCCATCGATCAGATCTCCGACAGCCTCGGCCTCCGAGTCAAACGCATTTGGAGTGTTCCGATACTCCGCAATAGTGAGAAGCATAGAGCCGAATCGTCGGCCGGGCGGCGGAGTCTCGTCCGGGTCCAGACCGATCGCAAGCACGCAATCCGCCTGGTTCAGGAGATCCGCCTCCAGTTTGCCCCCAAAAAACACGCCGGCCGCCAATGGGTGGTCCTCGGGGATCACGCCTTTCGCACGGGGTGTCGTAAGCGTCGGCGCCCCAAGGTGTTCGACGAGCTCCCGCAGCGCAGCGGCCGCTCCGGGGTCCCGGCAACCGAGGCCGGCCACGATCACGGCCCGACCGCTCCTTGCCAAGAGTCTCGCGATCATCCGAATGGCGCTGGGTGACGGCGCGTCCCGTCGCCGACATCCGGCCGGAAGCGCCCGACGCCTCGCCGAGCCGGCCGCCTCGTCTGCCGGCAAGTCCAGGTGAACCGGTCCGGGTGGCGCACCCATCGCCTCTGCCCACGCCCAAGCGATCAACCGCTCTGCCCTGGCCCTCGTGATAGTAACGGATTTCTTCGTGATAGACCGAAAAATACGAGTATTCTCAAGCCGTTGTCTCCATCCCATCCGTTCGCCGGTTCGTGCCTGGCAGCCAGAAATCAGGACGAGCGGCAATCGATCCAGATACGCGTGCCGCACGCCCGGCACTGCACCAGCCGCCCCGGACCCTACACTGGCGATGCAAACCCCAGGCTTGCCCGTCAGATCACCGCCAGTGGCTGCCATGATGGCCGCAGCCTCCGCCTGCTGGACGGCGACGAAGTGCATACGGCACGCCCGGACGGCCTCAATCAGGTCGAGGCTGCTTCCCTCTCCGGCCACGCCGTAGATCCGGCGCACCCCAGAGTTCGCAAGGAACCCTACAACTGTTTCGGCCGTCGTGGTCATCGGTCACTATCCATCCGCCGACGCTTGTCGCCGCAGCGCTTCTTGGCCACCGACAAAGCCAACGAACCATGCGTCGGCTGGGACGTCACATGGCCTTGCCGCAAATATCCCCGAAAAGTCTGGCTTGGAACAACAAGAGATAAAACCACAGAAACGGCCAGATTATTGGGCCCAAATAGGGAACGGCGGCCAGCATTCCCGCCGCGATGAATAGGCCCACGCTCAGCACGTAGGTCGGCACGTACTCCGTGAGGACTGCGTTGATGCCACCCCAGAGGGTCGCCGGGTGAAACGCCGCTTCCAGGCGTCGGCGCGCCAGGTACCCAGCCAATCCTATTGGAACGAAGAACAAGGTGAACATCCCGGCCAGCACGCCCAGTACCATCAGCACCATTCCCAAAAAAAGAATAATCCCACCTTTGACCAAGAGACCGAGTCCGATAAGCAGAAAAAGGAGGGGGATGATACCGTACGCGAGGCCGACGGAAAACACCACCAACCCGCCAGCGAAGAGTCCTGGCCATCCTTCCCATTCTGGAAGATCGGCCGCGTCCCGGCGCAGGGCGGCGGCGTACACTCGGACGACATATCCGATGGCAGGGAGGTTTACCGCGACGGCCAACGGAGCAATACCGAAAGCCGCTTCCTCGGACACCAGATACGCCAGACCCACGAAGACCAGCTCCAGCAAGAGTCCGGTGGCGCCGCCGATCAGCAGCTTGCGAGGCCAGTCCGCCCCGCGCAACGGAAACATGGCGGACGCCTTGATCTGCACGAACATAGTCAGCGGCCCCCCAGGATGATCTCGGCGATCCGCGCGAGGTCGTCACCGGAGAAGTACGCGATCTGCAGCGTTCCTCCTTTGCCGTCTGCCACGATCCGCACTTTCGTTCCGAGGGTCGCCCTGAGACGATCCTCGAGGTCGCTCAGGTTCGGGTCCTGGTTTGGCTTCAGCACACCTTTGGCGATGGGGCCCCGCCATCGACGAACGAGGGCTTCCGTCGCGCGAACGCTCAAACCGCGCCTCAACACCTCGTCTCGCGCTTTTAACTGATCGGAAACCCTTTCCAAGCCTAACAGCGCGCGGGCGTGCCCCTCGGAAAGCGTCCCTTCGGCCACATCCTCCTGGATTCGTTTCGGAAGCCGCAATAACCGCAGGGAGTTCGCCACGGACGAACGGTCGCGCCCCAGGCGTCCGGCGAGCTCTTCCTGGGTGAGTCCAAACTCTCCCACCAGCCTTTGGTATGCCTCCGCGGCCTCGAGAGGATTCAAATCCTCCCGCTGAAGGTTTTCCACCAGCGCGATCTGCAGGGCTTGCGAATCGCTCGCCTCTTTGACGATCGTCGGCACGTGAGTCAAGCCGGCGAGTCGGGCCGCGCGGATTCTCCGCTCCCCAGCGATGACCTGAAAGCCGTCAGTGACTCGCCGAACGACCACCGGCGTCAGGACGCCGTGTTCCCGAATCGTGGTGGCCAGCTCTTCGAGAGCCGTTTCGTCGAAGTGCTTTCGTGGCTGAAAGGGATTGCGTTCCAAGTCTGCGAGCGGCAATTCCTGAACGCCCGTCCGCGGCGCGTCGGCCCCAGGAATCAACGCACCCAGCCCTTTACCCAACGCGTGTCTTTGCACCATCGATCACCTCTCGAGCCAGTCGCAGGTAACCTTCGGCACCAGCACTGCGAATATCGTACAGGATGATGGGCTTGCCGTGACTTGGGGCCTCGCCGAGGCGGATATTGCGAGGAATCACGGTCCGAAAAACCCGTTGACCGAAATGCTGTCGGACCTCGGCGGCCACCTGACCCGCCAGATTCACGCGCCCGTCGAACATCGTGAGCAAAATGCCTTCCACGTCCAGCAAAGGGTTGAGCGTCTGGCGGCAAAGCCGGACCGTCTCGAGAATTTGCCCGAGCCCCTCAAGGGCGTAGTACTCACACTGGAGCGGGATCAGGACAGAATGTGCAGCCACAAGCGCATTGAGTGTCAAAAATCCGAGGGACGGAGGACAGTCGATCAGCACGTAAGCATATTCTCTTATCACCGGCTGAATCGCTGTCTTGAGGCGCTGTTCGCGATCCGGCAGATCGACCAACTCGATTTCTGCGCCCACAAGCTCCCGCCGCGAGGGGACGACCTGCAGCATCGGAAGTGCGGTTGATAAAACGATCTCCGAGGTTTGGATCTGCCCAAGAAGCGCATGATATATATTGTGCTTGGCACTTCGCATGTCAACGCCGACCCCGGTCGTGGCGTTGGCTTGCGGGTCAACATCCACAAGGAGCGTGGGCTGTTCCGCTGCAGCCAGACAGGCGGCCAAGTTTACGGCTGTGGTTGTTTTCCCCACGCCGCCTTTCTGGTTTGCGACCGCGATGATTTTTGGCACATCCATCCTCCGGCACCCGCGGCACGATAACATACTTCCAGCCGGTCGGCCAAGAGCGATGTTTCACGTGAAACGCGGTCGTCACGAACCCCCGCTCGCCTTCCTGAGAATGAGAATGCGCCGTTCGGGTTTGCCGAACTCAGGCGGCACTTTTTTCTCTCCTATCGCCTCGAATCCTCCGTCGGTCAAGCACCGAACCGCGTCTTTGACTTCGTCGGAGGCCCCGGTCTGTGCCAGGAAGATTCCAGACGGACGAAGAAGCGGGAAGACGAGGCGTCCAACGTTTTCCAGGGGCGCCACCGCTCTCGCAAGGGCTACGTCGAACGCCGCGAGCATACCAGTCTCTCCGAGCAGAGTCTCGACACGGTCTGAACGGATTCGCGTGCGCTTGAGATCGAGTCGTCGAACCACGTGGCGCAAAAAGGCGATCTTCTTTCGCGAGGGTTCCACGAGTGTGAAGTCCAGGCCTGGTTTGACGAGCGCTAGCGGAATGGCGGGAAATCCGGCCCCAGAACCCACGTCGACGACTCGACCTTCCGATATGGGCAAGAGCGGCGCACAAGCGAGGGAGTCGAGAAACCCCTGGCGAACGATCTCCGCCGGCGTCTCAAATGCAGTCAAATTGATCCGCCCAGACCAGCGGAGAATTTCCTCGCGGTATGCGCGAAACGCAACAATAACGTCTGCGCCGAGTTGGATTCCCATCGAGGTCGCACCGGCGGCGAGAATATCGTCCGGTCTGAGGGCGACGTCTTTGGCGTTGGAAGACAAGATGTGGTCAGGCCGGCTGACCCTCGCTTGCGCTCGGATGGGCCGGCTTCCGGTTGATCAGCCACTGCTGACCGATCTGAAGGATGTTGTTCACGAGCCAATACAGCACCAAACCCGAGGGGAAGCTCCAAAACATGAACGTGAAGATGATCGGCATCGTCCAGAGCATCATCTGGGCCTGGCGAGGGTCCCCGGTCGTCGGGGATATTTTCTGCTGAAACCACATGCTCACACCCATGAGCAGAGCGAGGAGGTTCAGCGGGTATCCCCCCCAGAGCGTGAAACCGAAAAGCGAGTCGGGTTGGGTCAGGTCCCGTATCCACAAGAAGCGCGCCTGCCACATTTCTACAGAACTGGACAGTGCATTGTAAAGGGCGATGAAAATCGGGATTTGAGCCAGCATCGGAAGGCATCCACCCATAGGGTTGACGCCGTGCTTTCGATACAATGCCATGGTCTCTTCTTGCTTTTTTTGAGGGTTGTTCTTGTATCGCTCTTGGATGGCCTGAACCTTCGGTTGTATGGCTTGCATCGCCTGCATCGACTTCATGCTCTTGACGGTCAGCGGATGAAAGGCGATCTTCTGGAGCACGGTGACGAGAATGATGGCGATTCCGTAATTCCCTGTGTATTGATAGAGTAGTTTCAAGAGCCAGAGCGCTGGTCGAGCGAGGAAGGAAAACCACCCGAGGTCGATGAGTTGGTCCAGATCCTGTCCGACGGCCTTCAGAACATCCAGATCCCTGGGTCCAGCGTAGACTCGAGCCTTGAGGGTCAAATCGCCCCCCGGCGGCAAATTTTGCTTGGGGCCCACCAGCCCGACGAGCCCTTGGTCCTTTTGGGCCTTCACCACGAAAGCGCGCAGATCCGATTCGCTCGGCAACAACGCTGCCGCGAAATACGTATCCTGGAGCGCTATCCAGGAGAGCTTTCCGTCCACAGACTTCTCGCCGGACAACTTCGCAAGGTCTTCGTGTACCCGCTTGCCATCCAACCAAAGGGTCGGCGGTTGGATCGTACTGGCGTGCATGGCCTGTTCATGCCGAAGACCGGGTCCCCACGAGAGCCGAGGTTGAGCGGAAACCGCCTCCGCGGTCAGGTTTCGGACGGTGAGCGCGACGTCGATGTCGTATCGATCGGCGTAAAAAGTCAGGCGTTTTTCTATCTGGAGGCCGGTGGCCGTCACTTGCTTGAATGTGAGCGTCCCGGTGTCTCCTGGACGGGTCAACTCGATCTTCTCTTTGTCGATCTCGAAAGCTCCATTGAGAGGTTCGGAGTCGACCCAGCTACTCAGAGCGCCCGGCGTAACCGTCGTCGAGGGATCGGCCACCAGGTTCACAGGTTCGCCGCTATCAATCTTGTATTTTTTGAGTTGCCAACTCACGGCTCGCGCGCCGGACGTGGAAAAGACCGCGCGCACCAACGGTGTTTCCACCGTAACCTCCTTTTGAGGGAGGTTTAATTGTGTGGTTGGGGTGTACGCTTTTGGAAGGGTGCTGGGTTTCACGATGATCGGCGCGGGTTGCGTAGCTTGGGGTGCCGTCGTTTTGTGGTCGCTGGGTGGCGCAGTGGTAGCACGCGGTGTCTCGTGGACCGCCGTCTCGAAACGGGAAATGTACCATTGGTAACCCAAAAGAATGAGAATCACCAGGACGGTCGCTACGATCGCGTTGCGTTCCATGTTAAACTCCAAGACCGTATGTTATTAGGCCTTTGGCACCGGGTCAAATCCGCCAGGGTGGTAGGGGTGGCACCGAAGCAAACGCCGGATCGTCAAAAACATCCCGCGGACGATTCCGTGGCGCTCGATGGCCTCGAGGGCGTAATACGAACAACTTGGACTGAACCGGCAGGCTGGGGGGAACGCCGGTGCGATCCATCTCTGGTACAATCCGATTACCCCCCGCATGAGCGTCTTGAGGATCTCACCCATTTGGGTCGCCCCGTGCGGGCGCATTCGGATGTACAACTTCGTTCCCGCGCGTCATGAGTCGTTGAAGTGTCTGTCGGATTTCTCGGCGCGGTTGTTGGCGAATGTCGTCCCGGGCCACGAGAAGTATATCCGGTTGTGGTTCTTGTTTTAAAAGCGATCTGAAGACGTCCCTCGCCACCCGGCGCGCTCGGCTGCGTGTGACGGAATCACCGGCCTTGCGCCCGAGTGCCACGACGAGTCGACCACCGGTGTCTGTGCTGCGCGCCACGTACATGGTCCAAGATCCCATTGACAGACGTCGGCCGCAGCGGCGTATCGCATTGACTGGAGAATCCCGTCGTGTCCTCACTCGTCATGTATGCGTGCGTCAGACCGTCAGACGTCTCCGCCCCTTCGCCCTTCTGCGTTTTAAAACCTTTTGACCGTCGGTGGTGCTCATGCGCTTCCGAAAACCGTGACACGTTTTTCTCTTGCTTCGATTCGGTTGATAGGTCCGCTTCATCTAAGGCTCCTTTTGAATCATTGACGAAGCGCGTATCTTATGTCCCATCCAAAATCTTGTCAAGGTTGTGGGGTGAGTTTTTTTGCGGTTTGGATATCGTCTATCCGAATGATCCTTGGGATCACGACCGGCTCCATGGCGGCTGATCTTCTGGAACCTCTGGCCGAGAGTCATCAAGACGTTCTACTCGTGTTTCAGATGTTTTTGTTTAACACAAAGCTTTCCGTATTTTTGGAGTTAACCCTTTTGAATTTGTTGGTTTTCTGGGTTATCCACACCTGTGGAAAAACCTGTGTGTAACCTTTATCGTGAAAATCCAAGAATTTTTGTAGGTTTCCGGTTTGGAAACGATCAAGATGAAACTTAAAAGACAAAACATTTGTATGGTTTATCGCATGCCTAATTTATCGCTATACGAACGTATAAAGGCGGACTCGGTCAAGATCTTTTCAAGGCTCAGCGATTATGATCGGGAAGTTTATCGATTCGAATTCAAACAAAGCTCTTGTTGACATATTTGCTAACATTTTGGTAACATTACAAAAATGTGTTCGTAACCGATTTTTTCTGAAAAGATTTCAACATCATTTCACGGCCGGACGCCCGTTTTCATTTTTGTGCCGTGAAGTCCACAACACCTCCAACATCCCAAGCGGTCGATGCGGCTTTATAAATTGACCAACTCTAGAGTTATTCACATTGCACGATCCCTATTACTTTTTCTGCTGTATTATTTTTTTCTTTCTTCCAGAGTTGTAGTCCGAGAAAAATACCGCAACCGACTGGGCCGTTTCCCAACATCCCCACGACATGATCACCAACCAACATGGGAGAGGGACACTCATGCATATTCGTGTTGAGCGCGACGCCTTTGTCGACGCCCTCGGACCGGTGCAGAGCGTCGTCGAGATGAAAAAGGCTTTGCCCATCCTCTCCCACGTTCTCCTCGATGCGGATCAAGAGGGACTCTCCCTTTTTGGCACCGACCTGGATGTGGGACTTCGCAGGCAGGTCGTTGCCGAGGTGATAAAACCTGGCGCCGTTACAGTTTCGGCAAAAAAACTCTACGAAGTCGCAAAAGAACTCCCATCTGCAATGATCGAGTTTGAAGCGGATCCCGATTTCCAGGTGGCCATCTCGTGTCAGCGATCCAACTTTCGCATGAAGGGACTCTCGCGCGAGGAGTTTCCGTCGCTCCCCAACCTTCGTGGCGGCGACGAAGTCGTTCTCGAAGCCAAATTGTTCCGTGACCTTCTGCGGAAGACGCTGTTCGCCGTATCCTCTGATCAGACACGATACGCGCTGACCGGTGTGCTGCTCCAGGCACAAACGAACAGCCTCAACGCGGTGGCGACGGATGGTCACCGGCTGGCGCTGGTTCGCATGGCTCGACCAGAAACGTCCGGCACGGCGGTGATTGATGCGCTCATTCCCAAGAAAGCCATGGTCGAGGCCGTAAAAATCGCGCGCGACGAGATAGGTGAAGTACGCCTTTGGCTCTCGGAGAACCAAATTATCCTCCAGCAGGCCACGACGACGCTGGTTGCCCGTCTGATCGATGGTCAGTTCCCGAATTACGACCAGGTGGTTCCGTCCTTCACCCCGAATCAGATCAACCTGTCGAAGGATGTGCTCTACGGCGCGTTGCGACGGACATCGGCGATCATGGGGGAACGGACGACGCCCACCGAGTTTGACTTCCAGGCGGGACGGTTGTTGATCAGTTGCGTGAACATGGACCTAGGCGAGGCCCACGAAGAGGTTGAGATTACCTACGCCGGCGAGGGTCTGAAGATCGGCTTCAACGCACGATATATTCTCGACTTCCTTTCCGCCGTGGATTCGGAGTCCATCACCCTCCACCTCACGGATCCATTGAGCCCTGCGGTATTCCGAGCCACCGGAGACGATGGGTACAGCTGCGTGATTATGCCGATGCGAATATAACAAAACGTCGATTCAGGACAGGCGTCGGATGCAACGATGACCTGACACGCGAAGAGCTCATTCGCCCGTGCGAGGTGTTGGTGATCGAGGAACGCTACCCGGGGTGTCGCCCGGCTCAGCGCCCGCCCGAGTCTGTCAACGTCACAGAGCACATCACGTCCCAGGGGTGGAGTTTTTCCTTGGGCGGCGTCGGCAACCAAAGGGAAAAATGATCCATCCGCGTCGCGCCTTCCCGCCGGTTCAGCGGTGTGCTGGCCCGGGAACAGGATGAACGAGGAAGTATGCCGAAAGCAAACGGGTCGCAGGAAAACGGTAGCGCCACGTACGGTATCGATCAGATCAAGATCCTCGAAGGGCTCGAGGCCGTGCGGAGACGCCCCGCCATGTATATCGGCGGGACCGGACCGGAGGGGTTGCATCACCTCGTGTTCGAGGTGGTGGACAACAGCGTGGACGAGGCGCTGGCGGACACGTGCGATCGCATCGACGTGACGATTCACATCGACAACAGCGTCACGGTGAGCGACAACGGCCGCGGGATCCCTGTTGACGTGCACGAGCAAACCGGCCGCCCAGGGGTTGAGGTGGTGATGACCACCCTTCACGCCGGCGGGAAGTTCGGAGGCTCCGCCTATAAGGTCTCCGGGGGATTGCATGGCGTGGGCGTGTCGGTCGTGAACGCCCTTTCCGAATGGCTCGAGGTTGAAGTGTGGACCGGAGGCAAGAAGTATCTCCAGCGCTACGAGCGCGGAAAGCCGACGGGCGATCTCGAGGAGACCGGGAAGGCGCGGCGCAGCGGGACACGGGTGACCTTCCTGCCCGACGCCGAGATCTTCGAGGATCGAACGTTCAGCCTGGATATCCTCAGCAACCGCCTCCGGGAAATGGCGTTCCTGAATCGCGGCCTTCGGATCACGCTGACCGACGAACGTGCGGACAAGAGCGCGGAGTTTTACTATACCGGCGGTATCAGGCAGTTCGTGGAACTCCTGAACGAGAACAAGGCGACCTTACATCCCCGCCCCATCTTTATCGAAGCGCAGCGTGACGACGCCAGTGTCGAGATCGCTTTGCAGTACAACGACGGCTACGCCGAAACCGTCTTCTCGTTCGCCAACAACATCAACACGCATGATGGCGGCACCCACGTCATCGGTTTCCGCTCGGCGCTGACGCGCACCATCAACAACTATGCCACCAGCCGCAACCTGCTCAAGGATCTCAAGGCCAGCCTGAGCGGAGACGATGTGCGCGAAGGTTTGACGGCCGTCATCAGTGTCCGGCTGCCCAATCCGCAATTCGAGGGGCAGACGAAAGGCCGCTTGAACAACCCGGATATGAAGGGCCTGGTCGAGGCGGTGGTCAACGAGAAACTGGGCGAGCATCTCGAGGAAAATCCCGGCATCGGTCGCCGCATTGTCGAGAAGGCCACCGAGGCCGCGCGGGCGCGCGAGGCGGCACGACGCGCCAAGGAGCTGGTGCGACGCAAAGGGGCCCTAGATAGCAACGATCTCCCCGGCAAGCTCGCCGACTGCTCCGAGAAGGACGCGGCGCTGTGCGAGTTGTACATCGTAGAGGGGGATTCGGCCGGTGGGTCGGCCAAGCAGGGGCGCGACCGGCGCTTTCAAGCCATCCTCCCCTTGCGCGGTAAGATCCTGAACACCGAGCGGGCCCGCGCGGATAAGATGCTGGCCTCGCAGGAGATCCGGGTGCTCGTGTCCGCCCTCGGCGCCGGCATCGGTCCGGAGTTCGACGCCGCAAAGCTGCGCTACCACCGGATCATCATCATGACGGACGCCGACGTGGACGGTGAGCACATCCGGACGCTCCTGCTCACATTCTTCTTCCGCCATCTGCGACGGATCGTCGATGACGGCCACCTGTTCATCGCCCAGCCGCCGCTGTACAAGGTCAAGAAAGGCAAGACGGAGCGGTACCTCAAAGACGACCGGGCCATGGTCGAGTTCCTGATCGAGAACGGTGCGGAATCGCTCTCGCTCGAGGCAGCCGGGAACGGCGGGGCGTGGACCGGCCAGCGTCTTGCCGCGTGCCTGAAAAAAGTGGTGGCGTGGCAGCGCTGCCTCCACGCGCTGGAGAAGCGCGGCCAAAATCCCCACGCGGTGGCCGCGCTGCTGCAGCAGGGCGGCGTGCCGCGGGGCACCCTGAAAGACGAGGCCAAGGCGACCCGGCTCTTGGACCGGTTGCTGGCCAAGCTTCGACAGGACGCGGGGCGGCTCGGCTCGGCCGAAGGCCGCGTTGAATGGGACGAGGAGCAAGGCGCCCACCGCTTGATCGTCACCCTGGGGGCTCAGGCGCCGTGGGCCGACCGCCCCGCCTGCGTAGTGAGCCCCGCCCTCCTGGGCACCGCGGAGTACCGGGAGCTGGAGGCGGCGAGCGCCGCCCTCAACGCCATCGGCACGCCGCCATTTACGATCCGGGGGGACTCGGAGACGTTGGAAGCAAACAGCTGGACAGCTCTGTACGAGCAGACGTTGGCGCTGTCGAAGAAAGGCATGACCATCCAGCGGTACAAGGGCCTCGGCGAGATGAACGCCGAGCAGCTCTGGCAGACCACCATGAATCCGGAGACGCGCACGCTGCTCAAAGTTCAGGTGGAAGACGCGCTGGCCGCCGAGCGCATCTTCACCACGCTGATGGGCGACCAGGTGGAACCGCGACGCCAGTTTATCGAGACCCACGCGCTCGAGGTCAGCAATCTCGACATCTAACCAGTGCCGCCGGTGCGCGCGGCGCTGCCGGCTCGCCTAACGATCCCGGAAGGGGCATCCCGTGCCCGACGAGAACGACAGCATAGCTCAGCAGCGCGTGGGCGAGGTCCACCCCACGGACATCCACGAGGAGATGCGGCGCTCGTACGTGGATTACGCCATGAGCGTCATCATCGGCCGCGCGCTGCCCGACGTCCGGGACGGTCTCAAGCCCGTGCACCGGCGGGTTCTCCACGCCATGGATGAGATGGGGCTCCATTACAACCGACCCCACCGCAAGGCGGCCCGCGTGGTCGGCGACGTCCTGGGCAAATACCACCCGCATGGCGATACGGCGGTCTACGACACCATCGTGCGGCTGGTGCAGGACTTCTCCATGCGGTACCCGCTGATCGACGGGCAAGGGAACTTCGGGTCCGTGGACGGCGACGCGCCGGCGGCCATGCGGTACACCGAGGTGCGGCTGGCCCGCCTGGCGCAGGAGATGCTCCGGGATATCGACAAGGAGACCGTGGACTTCATCCCGAACTACGATGAATCCACGGTGGAGCCCGTGGTCTTGCCCACCGTGCTCCCCAATCTGCTTGTGAACGGATCGTCCGGGATCGCGGTGGGTATGGCCACCAACATCCCGCCTCACAATCTAGGCGAGGTCGTGGATGCCGTCATCGCGCAGCTCGAAAACCCCGACATCACCATCGAGGCGCTCATGCAGTTCCTGCCCGGTCCCGACTTCCCGACGGCGGGCTACATCCACGGACGCCAGGGGATCCTGGACGCGTACCGCACGGGCCGGGGCCTCATTCAGGTGCGCGCGAAAGCCTCCGTCGAGAAGGCGCGGGCGGGACGCGAGAACATCGTCGTGACCGAACTCCCCTACCAGGTGAACAAGGCCAAGCTGGTGGAGCGGATCGCCGAGCTGCTCCGGGAGCGGAAGATCGAGGGGGTCTCGGATCTGCGCGACGAGTCGGACCGCGAAGGAATGCGCATCGTTCTGGAGTTGCGGAAGGACGAGCCGGCGCTGCCGATCCTCAACTCGCTCTATAAGCACACGGCCATGCAGTCCACGTTCGGCGTGATCATGCTGGCGCTGGTGGACAACCAGCCGCGCGTCCTCGACCTCAAGCAGACGATCGGCCACTTCATCGACCACCGGAAGGCGGTCGTCATCCGACGGACCCGCTACGAGCTGCGTCAAGCGGAGGCCCGCGCCCACATCCTGGAGGGCTACCGTATCGCGCTGGACCATCTCGACGCGGTCATCCAGCTCATCCGCCGCTCGCGCTCCGTGGACGAGGCGCGGACCGGCCTCGTGCACGATTTCGGCATGAGCGAGGCCCAGGCCCAGGCCGTCCTGGACCTCCGCCTGCAGCGCCTCACACAGCTGGAACGGCAGAAGATCCAGGACGAGTACCAGGCGACGATTCAGCTGATTGCCAGGCTCCAGGCCATTCTGGGGAACGAGGCCCTGGTGCGCGCCATCATCCGGGACGAGTTGACCGCCCTCAAAGACCAGTACGGCGACCCCCGGCGCACCGAGATCCTGGACGAGACGGCGGAAATCTCCTTTGAGGACACGCTGGCCGACGAAGAGATGGTGGTGACCATCAGCCACGGCGGGTACATCAAGCGAAGCCCGCTGGCCATCTACCGCTCACAGCGCAGGGGCGGCAAGGGCATGACGGGCATGGCCACCAAAGAGGAGGACTACGTCGAGCACCTCTTCGTGGCGACCACCCACAGCTACATTCTGCTCTTCACCAATTTGGGCCGGGTCCACTGGCTGAAGGTCCACGAGACGCCACAGCTGGGGCGCGCCGCCAAGGGCAAGGCGCTGGTCAACTTCCTCCAGGTGCAGCCGGCGGAGATGGTCACGGCCATGATCCCCATCCGGCAGTTCGAGGTGGGCCGGTATCTGTTCATGGCGACCCGGCGGGGCGTGGTGAAGAAGACCGAGCTCCAGGCGTACGCCAACCCGCGGGCGGGCGGGATCATCGCCCTCACGCTGGACGCGGCGGACGAACTGATCGCCGTCCGCCTCACCGGCGGCGAGGACGAAATCTTCCTGGCCACCAAACAGGGCATGGCCATCCGCTTCGGCGAGCAGGAGGTTCGGCCCATCGGCCGCGCCGGCCGCGGCGTCAACGGCATCGGCTTGGAGGAGGGCGACGAGGTCGTCGCGGCGGAGGTCGTCCGGCCCGGGACCACGGTTCTCACGGTGAACGAGCGCGGGTACGGCAAGCGCACGGAACTGGCGGAGTACCGCCTCCAGGGCCGCGGCGGAAAAGGCATCATCAACGTGCGGGTCACGGAGAAGAACGGCCCCGTGGTGGGTGCGTTGCAGGTGCAGGAGCAGGATCAGGTCATGATGATCTCCCAGGAAGGCAAGGTGAACCGGGTCAACGTCCGGGAGATCAGCGTCATCGGCCGGGCCACGCAGGGGGTCCGCTTGCAGGGGCTGGAGGCCAACGACCGTGTCGCCGCGGTCACCAGCCTCGTGGCGGACGAGGGCGAGGGCGAGACGACCGGCAACGGTGTGGAACCCGTGAGCGAGAACTAGAGAAAGGACGCGACGCGGCATGCTGGACGCCAAGCTGGTGCGGGACAACCTCAAAGCGGTTCAGGCTCGCCTGCGGGACCGGGGCGCGGAGCCGGACTTCGGCGAGTTCCTGGCCGCGGACGAAAGCCGCCGTCGCATCCTGACCGACGTGGAGCAGCTCAAACACCGCCGCAACACCGTCTCCGAGGAGGTCGGCCGCCGCAAGAAGGCCGGAGAAGACACCAGCACCCTGATCGCGGAGATGCGCGGCGTCGGAGACCGGATCAAGGCGCTGGACGACGAGGTGCGGGTCCACGAGGAGCGGATGCAGCAATTTCTCCTGACCGTCCCCAACCTCCCCCACGCCTCGGTGCCGGTCGGCCGGGACAGCGGATGCAACCTCGAGGTGCGGCGCTGGGGCGAACCGCGCCGATTTGATTTCCCCCCCAAGCCCCACTGGGAGCTTGGGGAAGCGCTCGGGATCTTGGATTTCGAGCGCGCGTCGCGGATGTCCCAGGCTCGTTTCGCGGTGCTCAAAGGGCCGGGCGCCCGACTGGAGCGGGCGCTCGTGAACTTCATGCTGGACCTCCACACCGGGGAGCACGGCTACACCGAGATCTTCCCGCCGCTGCTGGTGAATGCGGCGGCCATGACCGGAACTGGCCAGCTGCCCAAGTTCGCCGAGGACCTGTTCAAGACCCAGGACGAATCGCTCTATCTCATCCCGACCGCCGAGGTGCCGGTGACCAACCTTCACCGGGAGGAGATTCTTTCTGCGGACACGCTGCCGCTCTCCTATGTGGCCTTTACGCCCTGTTTTCGGCGCGAGGCGGGGTCGTACGGCAAGGACACACGAGGCCTGATCCGGCAGCACCAGTTCAACAAGGTGGAACTGGTGAAATTCACGACGCCCGGCGATTCCTACGAAGCTCTGGAGCGAATGGCTCGCGATGCGGAGACCGTCCTGCAGCGTCTCGGTCTGCCGCATCGCACCGTCGTGTTGTGTACCGGTGACATGGGGTTTTCGGCGGCAAAGACCTATGACCTGGAGGTCTGGCTGCCCAGTCAACCCGACGGTGGCTCATACCGGGAGATCTCGTCCGTCAGCAACTGCGAAGCCTTTCAGGCGCGTCGTGCGAACATCCGCTACCGGCCTGCGCCAAAGGCCCCGCCCGAGTACGTGCACACATTGAACGGCTCGGGCGTTGCGGTAGGCCGCACGTTTCTCGCCATCTTGGAGAACTATCAGGAGGCGGACGGCAGCGTGCGCGTCCCGGACGCGCTCCGCCCGTACCTGGGCGGAGCGGAGCGAATCCGCAAACCCTAGCGGTTTACATTTCCGCTTCACTTTCGGCGTCGGGTTCTCTATCATGGCCTCTCGGCGAGGTGGTCCGCGGCCGGCAGGCTTCGCGGATAATCCTCGCCGGCGCTGGACGCGCGTCGGAGGGGTGGCCGAGTGGTCGAAGGCGTCCCGCTTGAAACGGGATGACCGAAAGGTCCGTGGGTTCGAATCCTACCCCCTCCGCCAGCGGTGCGGGACCGGCGTACGGGAGCGTGTAAAGAAAGCCGACCCGGGCGGCGTGGCGATCGCGTCCGGGCGCTTCCGATATCAGGGTGACGACAGGCGGACGAGAACGCGGAGAGGTGGCCGAGCGGCCGAAGGCAACCGCCTGCTAAGCGGTTGGTCGGGTAAAACTGGCCCCCGGGTTCGAATCCCGGCCTCTCCGCCAAATCACGACGGTTCTTCGTCGAGACCGCACGGACTGCTTCAGACCGGGGGCGCGACCGTCCCAGCAAGGGCGGGTTGCGCCTTCGGCGTCTGTGCGAGCGGGCAGGCAGGTGCGCGAGACCGACCCGAGACCGATCACGCGGCGCTGGGTGTTGTCGGGGTTGGCGGTCGCAATTCCGCTGGGCGCAGTCGCGATCTATTTTGCGTTCCTTGCGCCGCCTCCGCCCCCCGCACCCGCCGCCTCCGCCTCGCGAGGCGCCGCACCGGCGGGGCTGCCGCCGGATCACCCCCCGATTGGCGGCACGGAGGGCAGCGCACCGAGCGGGGAGCGGGCCCATCCTCAGATGGGCAGCACGGGTCGGGCGGTTCGGGTGCCTGACGAAGTCAAGGGGAAGTGGCGGGCGGTCAGGCTGAAGGTGGAAACGAAGGGCGGTGGCGGTCCGCCGCAGACCATCACGTTGGGTTTGGGCGCCGAGGCTGCCGTCCAGGGGACCAGGCTCAAGCTACGCGCGGAGGAGTTTCTTCCGGCGCTGCACGTGAAGGACAACGAGATCACATCGGGTTCGAATGAGCCCGTGAATCCGGCCGTGTTGATGACGATCTGGGAAGACGGCAAACGGGTCTTCCACGGCTGGTTGTTCGGCAAGTTCCCCGATATGCAGCCGTTCGAGCACCCCAAATATCGGATCACGCTGATCGAAGGGGTGCCGGCGGGTTAGCCGTGAGCAAGCCGGGGACGTCGGAGAGGTACCGAAGCGGTCGTAACGGGCCCGCCTCGAAAGCGGGTTGGGGGGCAACTCCCACGTGGGTTCGAATCCCACCCTCTCCGCCAGATGCCCGAGCATTTCCGGCGAGCGGCCGTTGCGGCTGTCTGGCGAGGGTTCGCGGGAAACGGGGTCTCCTGTCGGTACCCGGAGAGGTGTCCGAGTGGTTGAAGGAGCACGCCTGGAGAGCGTGTGTGGGGGAAACTCCACCCCGGGTTCGAATCCCGGCCTCTCCGCCACCTTGTCGGCGCCGGCCGGCAGGGGTGGGCTGTCAGGAGACTTGACGGATCAGGAGTTTCGGCAGGCTAAAACCGCCGATCACCTGGGCGCCGGACGGTTTGCGCGGCGTCGATGATCGGGTCTCGCGCATGGTAGCCCTGTGAACCCCGCCAGATCCGGAAGGAAGCAACGGTAAACAGCGAGCGGCCGGTGCCGCGAGGCCACCCGATCGGAGTTGCGCGGGCCGTCCGGCGCTCGCTCTTTGAGCGACGCCCGGCCGGGAAACGTTGGGAGCGACATGTCCTACGAGGTCATTGCGCGGCGGTGGCGGCCCATGGGCTTCGAGACAGTGGTCGGCCAGCGCCACGTGACCGATACCCTCAGAAACGCCATCGCCGCCGACCGCATGGCCCACGCCCTCCTCTTCGCCGGGCCGCGCGGGGTGGGAAAAACGACCACGGCCCGGATCGTGGCCAAGGCGCTGAACTGCGTATCCGGCCCGACATCCGCGCCGTGCGGGGCGTGTTCCACCTGCGAAGAGATCGCCGCCGGACGGTCCATGGACTGCATCGAAGTGGACGCGGCCTCGAACACCCAGGTGGAAAAGACGCGCGAGCTGTTGGAGACCGTGCAGTATGCGCCCACGCGCGGCAGACACAAGGTCTACATCATCGACGAAGCCCACATGCTGTCCACCAGCTCGTTCAACGCGCTCCTGAAAACGCTGGAGGAGCCGCCCCCGCGGGTGCTGTTCATTCTGGCCACGACGGAACCGCACCGGATTCCCACCACCATCCACTCGCGTTGCCAGCGGTACGACTTCCGACTGCTCGGGGCGGCGGAGATCGGCGGCCGCCTGCAAGAAATCGCGGCGGCCGAAGGCGTGACCGCCGACGAGGGGGCCATCACGATCCTGGCGCAGGCGGGCTGCGGAAGCCTTCGTGACGCTGAGAGTCTGCTGGACCAGGCGATCGCCTGCCTGGGCCACCGACTGGAGGCGGCCGCGGTCGCCGAGCTTTTGGGTTTGGTGCGGGCCGATGTCCTGGCCGAGGCGGCCGCGGCCGTCCTGGCGCGGGATGCCGCCGCCGCGCTTCGACTGGTAGACGGGCTGGCGCGGCACGGTCATGACCTGCGGCAGTTCGCCCTGGAGCTTGCGACGCACCTTCGGGACGTCGCCATCCTCAAGCTCTGTGCGGAGCCGGGCACGCTCTTGGAAGGGGCTCGGGTGGATATGACCGTCAGTCGCCGCCAGGCCGAGCAGGCCACCGTCTCGGAGTTGGAAGCCATGATCAAGGGCCTCCAGCAGGCGGAAGTCGAGATGCGACGCGCCACACAGCCGCGCCTCGTTCTCGAAATGGCGCTGATCCGGCTGGCCGAAATTCGTCGCCTGCCGACCGTCCAGGGGATCTTGGATCAATTGGCGACGCTGGAGAACCGGCTCGGCGGCGGGCAGGCGTCCGCACCGCGGCCGTCGGTGCTGCCGCTTTTCGATCGGCAGACTCCGCCCCGCCCCGCCCCGGGCCCCCCGCCGGCGATCCCCGCCGGCGCCAAAGTGGCGGAGACCACCCCGCCCTCGGCTCGATCCCTTGCGGCCCCGCCCGCTCCGCTCGTCGATCTGGCCGGAAAATGGGAGACCGCTGTGGGCAGACTGAAGGGACGAAAACGCCTGGCCTCGGTCCTCGCCGAGGTCCGACTCGCGAGTCGAGAAGGGGACCGGCTTGTCCTGGAGGTCCCCAACGGCAATGCGTTCGTCCGAGACACGCTGGAGGATCCGGAGACCCGACAACTCCTGGGAGAGACAGCGTCCTCCATCTTCGGCGGCCGGTTGCGCGTGGAGTACCGGTTCGTTCCGGGCGAGCCGGCGCCGGCGTCGCCGGCTGTGGCGGACGCTGTGCGGGGCGAGGTGCGGTTCCAAGACCACCCGCTGGTCCAAGAGGCGCTGAGCCTGTTCGGCGGCACCATCGTCCGCGAGACGGCGAGCTGAGGAGGACTCATGGCGGGACTCGGCGACCTCATGAAGCAGGCCCAGCGGCTGAAAGCGGAGATGGACCGGATCCAGGCAGAGGCCGCGGCGAAGACCGTCGAGGGCAGCGCCGGCGGCGGCATGGTGACCGCGCTCGCCACCGGCAAGGGGGAACTGCTGTCGGTGCAGATTGATCCGGCGGCGGTGCGTGAGGAGGACCTGGACATGCTCCAGGATCTGATCACCGCCGCCGTCAACGACGCCTTGCGAAAGGCCCGGGAGCTCCTGGCCCAAGACGTCTCGCGGCTCACCGGCGGGTTCGGCCTGCCCGGTCTTTTCTAGCCGAACGGAGATCGCATGTCGGCAATGCCGGCCGCTCTGGCGGCCCTGATCGAGCACCTGGTCCGGCTCCCCGGTATCGGTCCCAAGACGGCCCAGCGCTTGGCTTTCCACCTGCTGAAGGCGCCTCGCGAGGAGGCGGCGGCGCTGGCGGAGGCGTTGGTGGCGTTGAAAGACCGGACCCGGCTCTGCCGGCGCTGCTTCAACCTGTGCGAGGCGGAACTCTGCGGCGTCTGCCAGGACGCGCGCCGCGACGGCAGCATCCTGTGCGTCGTGGAGGAGATCAACGATCTTCTGGCCATCGAGAAGACGCGCGAATTTCGAGGGCTCTACCACGTGCTGGGCGGTTCGCTCTCGCCGCTGGACGGCCGCGGCCCGGAGCAGATTCGCATCCGAGAACTGCAGGCGCGGCTGGAGTCGGGCGGCGTCCGCGAGGTCATCCTGGCCACCAACCCCAATGTGGAGGGGGAGGCGACGGCCCTATATCTGCTGCGCGTGCTGAAACCGTCGGCGGTGAAGGTGACGCGCATCGCGCGGGGCCTGCCCATGGGGGGCGACCTGGAGTACGCGGATGAGGCCACGCTGGCCCGCGCGCTGGAAGGCCGTCGAGAGATCGGGTAAGGACGCGACGCCGTGGACACGCCCTGGGGGGACCTGTTCCTGTTCGCTGTGGACGAGGAGCGTCTGGCGGCGGTGCTGGGGCGGCTGTGCGAGGACGCCAAGGCCCGCGCCGCGTTCCTCGTCGATCAGAACGGACGGCTGATCGCGGCATCCGGAGATCGGGTCGGGCTGGACACCACCGCGCTGGCGTCGCTGGTCGCCGGCAGCATCGCCGCCACCGGCGGTCTGGCCCGGCTCATCGGCGAGCGAGCGTTTTCGGGTCTGTTCCACGAGGGAGAACGATCGCATCTGTACATCACCGTTCTCCAAGACGGGCTGATCCTCGTCGTATCCTTCGATCGCACCTCGTCGGTGGGTCTCGTCCGATTTCGGGTGAAGCGTGCAAGCGAGGAGATCGGCCAGGTCTTCGCGGAGATCACGGGGCGCGTCGTCGGCCTCCAGTCCGAGATCGCCCAGATCACCGATGAGGACATCGAGAACCTCCTGTCGAGCTGAGGGGGCATCGTGTCCTTCATCAACTACGCGGCCCGGGAAATCAACTGCAAGCTCGTCTATTACGGCCCGGGTCTGGGCGGGAAGACCACCAACTTGCAACAGATTTATGCCCGCATCGATCCGGCGTCCAAGGGGAAACTTATCTCGCTCGCGACAAAGACGGAGCGCACGCTGTTTTTCGACTTCCTCCCGCTGGACCTCGGGACCGTGCGCGGGTTCAAGACCCGCTTTCACCTTTACACCGTGCCCGGCCAGGTCTTTTACGACGCCAGCCGGAAGCTGATTTTGAAGGGCGCCGACGGCGTCGTTTTCGTCGCCGACTCGCAGGTCGAACGGATGGAGGCGAACCTCGAGAGCCTGGAGAATTTGGAAGAGAACCTGGCGGAACAGAAGCAAAGCCTCGACAGCCTGCCGCACGTCATCCAGTACAACAAGCGAGATTTGCCCAACATCGTGCCGATGGTAGAGTTGCAGGCCGCCCTGAACAAGCGGAACGCGCCCTGGTGCGAATCGTGCGCCACGAAGGGGATCGGGGTCTTTGAAACGCTGAAAGCCGCCGCCAAGCTGATCCTGACCGACCTCAAACGGAAGATGGGGGGGTAACGGCCCGCCGGTCAGGCCGGATTCGGACGCCATCCGGCTTGCAGCGGAACCCGGCTGTTGGTATAATTCGCCGCCCAACGACATTCCCCGGTAGCTCAATGGTGGAGCGAGCGGCTGTTAACCGCTAGGTTGTAGGTTCGAGTCCTACCCGGGGAGCCACTCGAAACACCACGACTTGACCCACGTGACGCGTCGTTGCGTGGGCTTTCGTGTATCTGGGGGTTGTTGTTCGATGTCACTGTTTCACGCTTGCAATGTACAGCTCCCGATTTCCTGGACTCGGGTTTAGACGCATCACGCGCCCCCATGCCGCGTTGCGAGTGGCGGCCGGGGTCCGATAGCGGAGCCGAGCGATCAACCACTCGGTGATGTACCGGTGGATGAAGGCGCCGATGACCCGGCGGGCTTCATCAAGACTGGCGAACTGATGAAGGTAGAGACACTGCGCTTTGCGGGTCCACCTGAAACGCTCGATGACGCCGTCGCCCTCGGGCTCGCCGACGTAGGCCGGCGAGATCGTCCTCCCGAGCCACCCCCCTTCGTCCTCGCCGGTATAAGCGGGCTGGGTGTCCAAAGAAATCGGGTCCGATTTAGACCGTGGTTGCGGGATCGAAAGTGACAACGGAACAACACCCCGCGGGATCCCCGGAAATGATCAAAAAGGCGCTTGGGTGGGCGCCCACGGTGTCGCTCAATACCCATCAACCCCGATGTCCCAGGAGGCGGGAATGCCGTTTACCATTTATGTAACAAAAGATTTTGACCAAATGAGCAAAGTCGCAGCCGAGGTTGTCGAAGCGGACATCAAAGAAAAACAGGAAAAAAAGCGTGAGTATGTGCTTGGACTTGCAACCGGTAACTCGCCTACCGGTGTGTACAAACACCTGGCGAAGGCGTTTAATGCAGGCAGGATCGACCCGCAGCGCATCCGTACATTTAACCTCGACGAATACGTGGGGCTGCCCGGAGAAAACGCGCAACAGCGCGCCCTCCATTGCGGCTCATACAGTTATTTCATGATCTCGGAGCTTTTCGGCTTTCTCCAGAAAAAATTCCTGGAGACCAATGTTCCCTGGGGCACGCTGATTGAGCAGCACGATCTGGCCGTAGCCTTGACTAAAAAAACCACGCAGTACGTCATGCAGGGCACGGACAAAGGAAAGGCCATTGTTATCAAAAACAACGCCACCGGGATTTTGAAAATGATCAAGGAGGACATCCTTGACGCTTACGAAAAAAAGATCGAATCGGTGGGTGGCATTGATCTGCATATCATCGGCGTGGGCGGCAGAGGACATGTGGCCTTCCATGAAAGCGGCATCCCCTTCGAGGGCAACCGGGTGCTTCTGATCAAGCTGGATGACGACACCGTTGCCAACGCGGTCAAAGACGGCCATTTCCCGTCAACGGAGCAAAGCCCACGGTATGCCATCTCCATGGGTGCCGAGCTGGTGTACAAAGCCCGCAAGATCGTTCTCCTGGCCAACGGTAAACGGAAAACCGGCCCGATTGCCGACTCCATACTCGGTGCCGTTACCTGCAACGTACCCATAAGTTACGGTCAGAAATACGCGACCAGCGGTAACTTGATCTATGTGCTCGACGAAGAAGCGGCGGCCGGCGTGCTCGCATGCGGGGAGGAGGTACAAAAAAGAGGGTATACCGTCGTTGATATGCGCAGCGTGCCCTATGAAAAGGTTTCCGACCTTGCATTCACCCGCAATCCCCTAACGAATCGTATGGGGTGACGCGTCACCAGCCGGGCGCCTCACGCAACTGCCCCACCTCCTTGCAGCCGTCTTTTCGCGGGGCCGTCTATGGAACGAACAATTAGCGACCTCATCAAACAGAAAGGCCCGCTGACCGGCGCGGAACTGCATACCGCCCTGGGCGGAGATCCATTCCTGCTCTGGAAGGCATGCATGAAGGCTTCTCGGCTGACAACCCGAATAGTCGGGAAAAGATTTCTGAGGCTCGACCAGAAGGTTTCCGGCTTTGCCCGGCTTTCACCGTCAATCATGCGAGAGTTCTTGACCTATTCCGTCATCGGCCTTACGGAAGACACCGAGGGGCTTGAGCGGCGGGCTCATGAAATCCTGGCGCATATCCAACAGGTCAGCAGAAATAAGCGTGAGCTGGCTCGGAATATTGTTTCCGTGCTGGCGGGCCAGCTTGTGCATCGCGGAATAGGCATCGAAGACTTGTGTGTTCTTATTGCGGGAGACATTGTGTATGACATGGCCCACGATGTTCCCCGCCCCGAACGCAGCACCGGCAAAATGATCCGGGGCTCAGACCTGGATCTCGTGTTCTTGCTGGATGACCGGGTTCCCGATGCAGCGGCGCAGGGCCTCGATGAGATCGTTTACCGGGAAAAATATCGCTATCTGATCAACCCTCTGATGCGCGAAGAAATCGACTACATAGTGAAAAAGCTGGAGCGGGTCCGGGAACAGGCGGCGTTTGACACGTTCAAGCGGATGATTGCCTGTAAGATTTTGCATGAAGGAGAACTGTTATACGGAAGTGCAATTCTTCTTCGGGCCGCCAAGTCCATGCTGGAAGCGTACGGGGCGACTGAAAAGCTCGCGAGGATGCAGCAAGAGGCCTGGTCGTTCAGGGCCAAGGCGGAGGAATATCTCCTGGGCGGGCACCAGGACCGGATTGCCGACGAAGACCGCCATCTTTTTTATACGGCGGAGGAATCCGAGGAATTTGAGTGATGGTTTTTGTGTGGCCCATACCCATGTGCGACGACGCGCCGCAGCGCGTGATTTGTTGAACCACACTCCGTCTCAAAACGGAGACGCTTGAAAGGGCATAAAACTCAGGACCTGCCCATCGGAATTTGGAAGCGGTTCGGTGTTTCTCCGGGCGCGGGGGCTGCGATGAGCGCTGAGGACCTGCGCAATCTCGGGAAACTTCGCTTTGGGAGCACAAGAAGGGGGCAAAGGCAGAAGGCATGAGAGAGAGTCTGTCGCCGTACCCCGAGAGGGAATACGACAAGGTCGAGACATGCACATGATGGGAAATGGCCGCCTCTTACAATCGGCAGCCAGAGTGTTCTTGAGGGCGTTTTTCGTCTTCGGCGGTCAAGCGGAAACCGGAAACAAAGGGCACCTGATTTGCCAGACCAATAAACGGCTCTTGCAATGCCATCGACCCGTTGGCGCAAGATGGAGTTGGCCATCTGAAAGCCGAACCGGCTGCCGAGAGGCCGACACAGCGCGGTCTTCGCTCGCCCATGATCGGAAGGCGGAATGGGGATGAGCGTATATGGGTGAGATGGCGCCACATTTCATGCTGATATTTTTCGAGGTCTTCGAGAGGCAGCCGCGATAAGACCCTGACAACAGCGTCTCCGTTACGACGGGCTATGCGGGCTTTTTGGCGGCGGCCGCCTTCGCTCTCGCCCGGTGGACCTGGCTGCGCGCGGTGCCCGACTGGAAACAGGGGTCGCAGTACTCGCGTTTGCGCTCGCGCCAGAACCATGCCCCGCAGCGCCGGCAGCGACGCACCCGGTGGCCATGCGCCTCGATGAGTCGGAGCAACCCTTGGTCCTGGGCCTTAGGCTCTTGGACTCGGCTGACCGTGAGGCCGAGAGGGGTAGGCGATACTTTCGCCACGACCGGGCAGCGAATCGCGATCCCCGTTCGGAAGAGACGGAGGACCCGCCGGTGAAAGGCCCGCGCTTCCCGCTCCCGGTCCTCGCGGGGCACCGCAGCCCACTCGGTCCCACTCATGGGGCGGCTGAAGGCGAGGGTCCGCGTGAGCCCATCAAGCACGTCGCCGCCTTCTCCCAGGGGTTGCTGCAAGAGCCAGCAAAGAACCAGCGCCTGTCCCTTGTGGATCGCCAGCTGTTGCTTCGCCGGGAGTATCATGACGATAGCATAGCATTTGCAGCCGTATCGTCGCAAGATATGTCTCGCGGCTATCCATGCAACTACCGAGAAATATGGTACTGGAACGCAGGGTTTGACTTCACCAGTTCACACCGAGAACAGATCACGGCGCACCTGGCGCGTGACCGGGGGCCCTATACAACTTTGCGCCCGACACCCGGCCAGCGCCACCGCCCACCGCGAGATGGCGGCGGGGCCGTCGGGATCCGGTGTTCCCCCGTTCCACGACATCCGGGCGCGATACGGGGGGAACGCCGAGATCAACTCGGCTGCAACGATTGACCTCAGCGCCCCCAACCGCGACTCCACCGGTTTTGACGACAACACCGCCGGCCAAGTTCTCCGGACGGACCGGTTACGATACAAACCGAAATGATGGGCTATCGTCTCTGGGCTCACATGACAATCGCCAAGAAATAGAGACGTTAGCGCAACTTAGCCGATTCGATGACGAGTGCAGCTTTTATCGCGGACTCGCCGACAGGGTTGCCGCAGGTTTGCACCCAGTGACCAGGCCGCTCGGACCGGTAGTGCAGATCTACCCCCTTCCGTGCGGAGGCCGGCAGTGGTACGGTCGCACCACCATGTTCCTGCACTGCCACCCGCGCGAGAAAGACGGCAAGCTCCACCGGCATAGGAGCATCGTGGAGACCCGCCGGGTCACGGGCGGGGGCGTGGTGCAGCGGCGCGTGCTCTACCTGGGCGAGATCAACAACAGCTATGCCGCGCGCGGCATAGCTATCGGAATACCGCGTGCCGAGCACTGCCGCGTGGCCTTCCCGCACCCGCCGGGATTCGGAGGTGCCCGGCTCCCAGTCGTGCCAGGACACGGCATAATCAGAGGCTCTCCAAAAAGGCGAGCAAGGGATCGGGGGGCCGATACACCGGGCCGGCGCGCGGCCAGCGGGCGTGGCGTGGCCAAGCGCCTGCTTTTTGAGGCGCAGGTCGGCGTGCAGGTAGAGCTGCGTCGTCTCCGTCGATTCGTGCCCGAGCCAGAGGGCGATCACGCTCAGGTCCACCCCGCGTCGGAGCAGCGCCATGGCCGTCGCGTGGCGCAGGGTATGAGGCGTGACGGCCTTGTCCCGGAGTGTCGGACACGTCCGGCGCGCCGTGGCGGCATGGCGGGCGACGAGACGCTGGAGGGCATCGGCGCTGAGCCGCCCGCCGCGGGAGCTGGGGAACAGCGGCGCGTCGGGCACCCCGGCGCGTTCCGTGAGCCAGACCTGGAGGGCCGCCGCGACGTCCCGGCGGAGTGGCGTGCAGCGCGCCTTCCGCCCCTTGCCGAGGCACCGCACGTGGGCGCCGGTGCCGAGCGTCACATCCCGGCAGCGGAGCCCGGTCAGTTCGCTGTTGCGCAGCCCCGTCTGGGCGGCCACGAGCAGGAGCGTGCGGTCGCGCCGGCCGCGCCAGCTCCGGGCGTCGGGCGCCGCCACCAGGGCGGCGGTCTCCGCCTCGGTTAGGAACTCCACCGGCCCCGCGTGTACCGTTTGCTCGGGGTGGCGAGGATCTGCTGACAGTGGAGCGCGAGGGCCGGCTCTTGGAGCGCCACGTACCGGGCGAAGGCACGGAGGGCACACAGGCGGTTGTTACGGGTGCGGGGATCGTTGCGGCGCTCCCGCTCGAGGTGGTCGAGGAAGCGCCCGAGGAAGGCCGCATCGAGATCGGCGAGGTGCAGCGCGGACGGCGCCCGGCCGAGCGCCGCCGTGGCGAACCGGAGCAGCAGGCGGAAGGTGTCGCGGTAGGCGACGATGGTGTGCGGGCTCGCGCCGAGCTGCCCGAGCAGCCGATCAGTGAAGAAGCGCTGGAGCAGGGCCGGCGGGCCGGCGGCGGGGCTCATCGGTCCCCTCCCGGCCACCGCGCCAGCGCGCTCGCCGTGGCCACCTGCAGGAGTTCCGGGATCGCCTGCAGGTACCAGTAGGTGTGGGCCGGATCGCTGTGCCCGAGGTACGTGGTGAGGAGTGGGAGCAGGTGCGGGACGTCCTTGCCCGCGCGGTACCATTCCAGGAGCCGGCACGTCGCGAAGGTGTGCCGAAAATCCTGGAGCCGCGGTCCACGGCCAACGGTCCCGCGTGCCGTGCCGGCTCGCAACCCCACGGTGCACGACACTCGCGCGAAGGTGCGGCGGACGGTCCCGGCCTCCAGACGGGTGCCCTGCTCCGAGACCAGGAAGGCGGCGGTCTGCGGCGGGGGCTGGCGCGTGGCGCGCCGGGCGGCATAGGCGGCCAGGGCCGCCTGCGTCGAGGCTGCGAGCGGCACCAGGCGCACCTTGCCGAACCTCGCGTGCCGGACCGTCAGGACCCCGGCCGCCAGATCCACGTCCGTTACCTCAAGGGCCAGCGCCTCGCCCGGCCGCAGCCCGGTGGCCGCCAGGAGCCCGAGGAGCGTTCCCAGGGTCCGGGCCCGCCACCCGGTGGGCGAGGGCAGGCGCGCGGCGGCGGCCCGGAGCTGGGCGATCTCCGGGTCGGTGAAGATGTGCGGGGTGGGCCGGCGGCGGCGCCAGCTCGGCGGCATCTACGTCGAAACGCCCGATGCCTCGGTCAATTTTCTCGTCAATCACTGGCTGCTTTACCAGATCCTCTCCTCGCGCTTCTGGGGGCGCGCCGGCTTTTACCAGTCCGGCGGCGCCTACGGTTTCCGCGACCAGTTGCAGGACTCCCTGGCTTTCCTCTGCGAATGCCCGTGGCTGACCCGTGAGCACCTGCTACTCAGCGCCTCCCGCCAGTTTGAGGAGGGCGATGTGCAGCACTGGTGGCATCCGCCCATCGGCCGCGGCGTGCGTACCCGCATCTCCGACGACCTGCTGTGGTTGCCCCTGGCCCTGTGCCGCTATGTCGCCGTCACCGGTGACACCGGCGTCCTCGACGAAAACCGCCCCTTCCTCGACGCCCGGCCTCCCGCGGAGAACGAGGAAACCGTCTACGATCTGCCCCGGGTCACCGAGGAGATCGCCTCGCTTTACGAACACGCCGCGCGCGCCATCCGCCGTGCCCTGCGCTTCGGAACCCACGGACTGCCCCTGATCGGCTCCGGTGACTGGAACGACGGCATGAACCGCGTCGGCCGCCAAGGGCAGGGCGAAAGCGTCTGGTTGGGCTTCTTTCTGCTTCAGGTCCTGCGCGAGTTCGGCCCGCTCGCTGCCCGCCACGGCGACAAACCGTTCGCCGCCGCTTGTGAGCAAGAAGCGCAAAAGCTGGCGGCCCGCATCGACCGGCATGCCTGGGACGGCCAATGGTATCTGCGCGCTTTCTTCGACGATGGAACCCCGCTGGGCTCCGCCCAAAACCCCGAATGTCAAATCGATTCTATCCCGCAAAGCTGGGCCGTGCTGGGAGGCGCCACCGATCCCCAGCGCGCCCGCACCGCGATGCAATCAGTCCTAGACCGCCTCGTGGATCACGAGCATCGCCTCGTCCGGCTCTTCGATCCGCCCTTTGACAGCGCACCCTGGGATCCCGGCTATATCAAGGGGTATCTCCCCGGTGTGCGCGAAAACGGCGGACAGTACACCCATGCCGCGGTGTGGACCGCCATGGCCTTTGCCGCCCTCAGACAGGGCGACGTCGCCTGGGAAATCTTCCAGTACCTCAATCCCGTCCGCCACGGCGACACCCCGGAGCACGTCACGACCTACAAATTGGAACCATACGTCCTCGCTGCCGATCTCTACACGATCAAGGGCCGCGAAGGCGAAGGCGGCTGGAGCTGGTACACGGGCTCCGCCGGCTGGCTCTACCGACTGCTTGTCGAAAACCTCCTCGGCATACGCTTGGAAACCGATGTCCTCTCCTTCAACCCTCTCCTCCCCGCCGACTGGACGGGGTACAAGCTCACCTACCGCTACCGCAATACCTTCTACCACATCCAGTTTCAAAAAATGGGCGATGCGACGTGGAATGTCCGGCGGGTTTGGGTGGACGGCGCCGAGCAGCCCGATCGGAAAATCCACCTCGTGGACGACGGCCGCAAACGCCATGCCCTCGTCGAGCTCGGTTAAGATCTTTTCGGCGACTCGCTGCTACGGCCGAGGCGCGCAGCGCTCAGCGTCCCGCTTCAGACCGTCCTGCGCTGCAGAGCCGATCTGCACGCTGGCGTGTGGTCTCCGGACACTGCAGGTCCCTGGCGTCTGTGGCGCTGACACCGACTTGAAGCATGCCGTCTTTCGGCGCACGAGACACACGCGACGTTGAACCGGAGCCGCCCTCCGGGTTTGGGTCAACGCCCGGCGGCATTGGCCGCGACCGCGGGCGATGCGCCGGGCCGATTCGGTCCGTTCCGATAGTCGGCCTCGGCCCTGTTCATTCCCCGCAGAGCTATTTCTTGATCAAACCCATGAGGCCGCGCCGTACGAGACTCACGCCGAAGGCGGCGAGCAGAAGGTTCGCGACCTTGGCGATCACCTCGGAGCCCGCCGGGCCAAACACCCGGCCCACCTTATCCGCATGCAGCAGGACCAGGAAGGCCAGCGTCATGTTCGCGGCCAGGGCGATGAGCGTGACCGGGTACCCGTAATTGTGGACCAGGAGGGCCAGCGTCGCCAGCGCAGCCGGGCCGACGAGGAGCGGCGTTCCGAGCGGAACGGCCCCGACCGTCCGTGCGACCGCCGGCGTGTCCCGGCCGGACGATAGGAGGTCGTGAATCGACAGGACGAGAAGCAGGATGCCGCCGGCCACCTGGAAGTCCGCGACGGTGATCCCCAGGACGCGGAACACCACGTTTCCAACCAGCAGGAAACCCAAACCGACGGCCGTGGCCGTGAGGGTGGACTGGCGCGGCAGGCGCCGCCGCGCCTCCGACGACAACCCGCCGGTCAAGCCGAGGTAGAGGGGTATCACGCCAAGGATGTCCACCGCCACGAAGAGCGCCACGAAGGCCAACACGAAGTCCCACATGGTCACGCGTCCTTTGCCTCGTTACGATGCGGACGACCGACCCGCTCCGTGCAGCCCGGACCGTCGGGGTCGCGGGGCCGGCCCGCGGCGCGTCGTCACTGCATCGGCGAATATGCGGTGGGACGGAGAATGTGCGCCGTGAGCCGGCGGACCAACGGGCCGTTCTTCTCGGTCTCCGCGAACTGCGCCAAGCGCTCTTGGTCTGTCAGAAAGGCGCCCCACTTCTTCTCCCGGTCCGCGAGACTCTCGTACGCCAGGATGTACAGCAGTTGATCGTTGGGCCCGCCGATCTCGTTGGTCCAGAAACCGACGACCTGGATGCCGTGCTTCTTGAAATACCCCAGGGTGATCTCGGAAAACCGTTTGTGCAGATCGGGAAGACGTCCGGGCATGGCGGAATACGTGCGGAGTTCGTAGAGCATGGCCTGACCTCCTGTGCGAGCGTTGGATGTCCGTATCGATGGCACCGACGGGGTCGGGGGGGCGTGGCGCCCGCGCGCCCAACGGCACGTCGCGTATGCTATCACAGATTCCGCTTCTTCGCGCAAGGCGCGCGCCCTGCTGTCGCCCCCGCCCGACGCTCCATCTGCCCGCACACCGTGTCCGGTCCACCGGCGGGAGTGCCCGACGGTTCGCGATCGGCGCCCCGGTCCAACGCATGGAGGGCTCGTTCACTCCACCGGATGCGTTGTCGTGGTATACTCCCGCAAGCCACGTGCGAGCCGTCGTATTCGCGATCCACATTCCTTTGGCCACGCGGTCAGGCCCGGGTGCCTCCTGGCGGCGCCTCATCCACCTATCGTCGTACCGCCGAACGGCGGAACCAGTCACAGCCAGAACGCCTCGAGCGGCGTGGGGGTACACCATGGAACAGAATCAGCGGCGATTTTCCATCTGGTACTTCGTGGCGGCGTTCTTGGTCCTGCTGGCTCTCGAAAACTTTCTCCTGGGCGCCATCACCGAGAATCTGACGTACAACGAGTTCAAGGGACTGCTGAAGGCGGGAAAGATCGTCGAGGTGACGCTCACGGACAAGATCATCACCGGCCGGCTGAGACAGGAGGGACTGGAAGGGCTCCTGCCGAAAGAAAAGCTCTCGGAGATCCAGCGCTTTGGGTCCGGTGAGCAGCGGTTCGTCGTGGTCCGTGTGGATGACCCGCAGCTGGTCCCAGAACTGGAGGCGGCGAAGGTCAAGTTCGCCGGTCGGCTCGAGAACACGTGGGTCTCAACCCTCCTCTCCTGGGTATTGCCGGCCCTCATCTTTGTCGGGATCTGGATGTTCTTCATGAAACGGATGGGGGCGGCCAGCGGGCTGGTCTCGCTGGGCAAGAGCAAAGCCAAGGTGTACATGGAAAAACAAACGGGGGTCACGTTCGGCGATGTGGCGGGGATCGACGAGGCGCGCAGCGAACTGATGGAGATTGTGGACTTTCTGAAGACGCCGGACCGCTACAAGCGGCTGGGCGGCAAGATTCCCAAAGGGGTGCTCTTGGCTGGGGCGCCCGGAACCGGAAAGACGCTTCTGGCCAAGGCCGTGGCGGGCGAGGCGGGCGTGCCATTTTTCAGCATGAGCGGTTCCGAGTTTGTGGAGATGTTCGTCGGGATGGGTGCCGCCCGCGTGCGGGATCTCTTTGCGCAGGCCCAGCAGAAGGCCCCCTGCATCATCTTCATCGACGAACTGGACGCCCTGGGCAAGGCCCGCGGGATCAACCCGATCGGGGGGCACGACGAGCGGGAGCAAACGCTGAACCAGCTCCTGGTGGAGATGGACGGGTTCGAAGCGAACAAAGGTGTGATCATCATGGCGGCGACGAACCGGCCCGAGATTCTTGATCCGGCCCTGCTTCGCCCCGGGCGCTTCGACCGACAGGTGGTCCTGGATCGGCCCGATCTCAAGGGGCGCGAGAAGATCCTGCAGGTTCACACCAAAAACGTGTCCGTGGCGCCGGACGTGAACCTGGCGGAGATCGCCGCCCGGACGCCGGGGTTTGTGGGCGCCGACCTGGCCAACCTCGTCAACGAGGCGGCGCTGCGGGCTGCGCGGCGCGGCAGCGAGCGGGTGAACATGAACGACTTCGACGAGGCGACGGAGCGGATCGTAGCCGGGCTGGAACGAAAGAGTCGGGTCATGAATCCGCTGGAGAAAGAGACCGTCGCGTACCACGAAGCGGGCCACGCCCTGGTCGCGGAATCCCGGCCCAACGCCGATCGGGTGAGCAAGGTGTCCATCATCCCACGGGGCGTCGCCGCGCTGGGGTATACCTTGCAGACCCCCACGGAGGACCGCTACCTCATGCGGCGGGCGGAGCTTCTGGACCGGATCGATGTGATGCTCGGTGGCCGCGTGGCCGAGGAGATCGTTTTCGGCGATATCTCCACCGGGGCGCAGAACGACCTGCAGCGCGCGACGGATCTGGCGCGCCACATGGTGACGCAGTACGGGATGAGCGAGACACTGGGCCTGGTCACCTTCGAGGAGCCCCGCACCAACCCCTTCTTGAACGTCGCCGGCACCGCGGCGGGCCGCGAGTACAGCGAGAAGACCGCGCAGACGATCGACGATGAAATCCGCGCCATCGTGAGGGACGCCCGGGAGCGGGCGCGCGATACGCTGACCAAGCGCCGCACCGCCCTGGACGCCTTGGCGAAGGTGCTCCTGGAGAAAGAGGTCATCGACCGCCAGGGCCTGGACGCGCTTCTGGCGCAGCACCCGGCGTGATGCCGGACACCTGGCCATAAGCGACGCAAGCGGCCGGAGGGCAGCGACCACAGGGGACAAGGCACGCGCGCCGTCGAGCGGATCTACGCGAAGAAGTAGATCCAATCCGAAGAAATATGGACAACACTTTACAGTTGTGCCAGGCGAGCGAGAAGCCGGGGGAGATTGCAGGAAACTTGTCGCGGGCCGACGCCGCTTCGCGGAGTGCGCGACACCAGAATGAAATGCATTATAGAAATCCATTTCTATTTTGCATGCACCATTCCGATGCGAGGCAGTGCCCTCGGTAGCCATGCGGCCCGCCTTGGGCCGCTTTTACTTGAAGCGGTCCGCACCATTTGATATAAGCAGCAACACTTGTGGGTACGTCCGAACACCACGGGAGGCGAACCTTCCGGTTCTCGTCTGGAGGGAGCCAAGGATGTCAACAGCGCCGATTCTCGCTTGAGTGTCGGCCAACGATTGAGGATATGACGGGTCGGTCCAGAATTCCAGACTAGGTGCCGCACAATGCTGACCGAGGCCGATACCTGCCGGAAGTACGTCCTGCCCGCGCTCTACGCGGCCGGCTGGAACGACGACCAGATCAGCGAGCAGAAGTCGTTCACGGACGGTCGGATCATCGCGGCAGGCGCCGCGGCTCGCCGTGGGCCGCAGAAACGGGCCGATTATCTCCTCCGGTATCGCTCCAACCTGATGCTGGCCGTCGTCGAAGCCAAGGCGTCCTACAAGAAATCCCGCGATGGGCTGCAGCAGGCCAAGGATTACGCCCAAGTCCTCGACCTCCAGTTCGCCTACGCGACGAACGGCCACGGGATCGTGGAGCACGACTTCCTCACCGGCCGAGAGACCGATCTCGGCGCGTTTCCGTCGCCGGACGAGCTGTGGGCCCGGCTGCAGGCGCACCTGGGGCTGAAACGGCCGGAAGACCAGAAGCGCTTCCTCACGCCCAACGCGTCCGTGCCCGGCAAGACCCCGCGCTACTATCAAGAGATCGCCATCAACCGGACGATCCAGGCGTTGCTCCAGGGGCGGCGGCGCGTCCTCTTGACCATGGCCACCGGCACCGGGAAGACCGATGTCGCGTTCCACATCTGCTGGCGGCTGTGGAGCGCCCGCTGGAATCGCACCGGCGAGGCGCGGCGGCCCCGCATCCTGTACCTGTCGGACCGCTCGATCCTGGTGGACGACCCCAAGGACAAGCAGTTCGCCCCCTTCGGCGACGCCCGCTGGAAGATCGAGGGCGAGGCGATCAAGAGCCGCGAGATGTACTTCGCGACCTACCAGGCCATCGCCAAGGACGAGCGGCGGCCCGGCCTCTACCGGGAGTACGCGCCCGGGTTCTTCGACCTGGTCATCGTGGATGAATGCCATCGCGGCAGCGCCCGGGACGAGAGCAACTGGCGGGAGATCCTGGAGTACTTCCACCCGGCGTACCAGCTCGGCATGACGGCCACGCCGCTTCGGGAGGACAACCGGGACACCTATCGGTACTTCGGCGACCCGGTGTACATGTACAGCCTGCGCCAGGGGATCGAGGACGGGTTCCTCGCGCCGTACCGCGTCCACCGGATCGTCACCGATGTGGATGCGACGGGCTGGCGGCCCTCCAAGGACGAACTGGACCGGTACGGTCGGCCCATCCCGGACGAGGAGTACCAGACCCCTGACTTCGAGAAGGTCGTTGCGCTGCGCGCGCGCACCCAGGCCATCGCGAAGAACCTCACCGACTTCCTGCGGAAGAGCAACCCCTTCGACAAGACCATCGTCTTCTGCGTGGACCAGGAGCACGCCGACGAGATGCGGCAGGCCATCAACAATCTGTCCGCGGACCTCGTCCGAGAGCGCCCCGACTACGTCGTGCGTATCGTGGCCGACGAGGGAGAGATCGGCCGCGGGCGCCTCAGTCGCTTCCAGGAGCTGGAGACGATGACCCCCGCGGTCGTGACGACCTCGAAGCTCCTCACGACCGGCGTGGACGTCCAGACCTGCAAGAACATCGCGATCGCCCGGATGGTCAACTCCATGACGGAGTTCAAGCAGATCATCGGCCGCGGCAGCCGGGTCCGCGCGGATTACGGGAAGCTGTGGTTCTCGATCCTCGATTACACGGGCAGCGCGACGCGGCTCTTTGCCGATCCCGACTTCGACGGCGATCCGGTCGAGCCGCCGACGGAAGGTCCGATTGACCAGCCGGTCCCGCCGCCGCAAACCCCGCCCGACGTGGAGCCGCCCGGGCCGCCCGACGGCCCGCCTCCGGATACGCCGCCGCCGCAGGCCCGCAAGTACTACGTGGACGGCGGCATCGTGGCAATCGCCGCCCACGTCGTCTACGAGCTGGACCTCAGCGGCAAGAGGTTGCGGGCGATCAAGTACATGGACTACGCCGAGTCCCGGATCCGCGACATGTGGGCGTCGGCGGCGGAGCTGCGCTCCCGCTGGACCAGCGCCGAGGAGCGGGCGACCGTCCTCCAGGCGCTGGCGGAGCACGGCATCACGCCGGAGCAACTTGCGGAAAACACCGGGCAACCGGACGCCGATCCCTTCGACTTGCTGTGCTACGTTGCCTACAACGCGCCCATCCGGACCCGCCGCGAGCGGGCAGAGCGGCTGCGGAAGGGCCGCGTGGATTTCTGGGAGTATTTCCAGCCCGAGGCGCGGCAGATCCTGGGCGAGATCCTCGAGAAGTACATCGACCACGGTGTGGCCCAGCTCACGGTTCCGGAGATTCTCAAGGTGCCGCCCATCTCGGGGCACGGCAACGTCCTGGAGATCGCCGCCAAGTTCGGCGGGCCGGAGCAGCTCCGGACCGCCGTCGCGAAAATGCAGACCCTGCTCTACACGGAAGATGGCTAACCTTCCTCCGAAGATCAGTCTCTCGCCAAGACGCAAAGACCGCCAAGAAAACCCTGGCCTTTCTTTGCATCCTTTGCGGCTTTGCGAGAGCATGCTTTATCGGGGATGGGGCGAATACGCATGGCGCGAACAAAGAGAACCGATACGCCGCAGACGACGGCGCAGTCGCTCGGCAGCCTGGTGAAGTCCTGCCGCGACATCATGCGGAAGGACAAGGGGCTGACGACCGACCTGGACCGCCTGCCGATGCTCACCTGGATCATGTTCCTGAAGTTCCTGGACGACATGGAAGAGATCCGCGAGGCGGAGGCGAAGCTGGAGGGGAAGCGCTTCCGGCCGGTCATCGGGGCGCCGTACCGGTGGCGGGACTGGGCGGCGAAGCCGGACGGGATCACCGGCGACGCCCTGATCGCATTCATCAACAACGAGGAGGCGACGCTGCCCGACGGGACCAAGGGCGCCGGCCTGTTCGCCCACCTGCGCTCGCTCCAGGGCTCGAACGGCGGCGACCGCCGCGACGTGGTCCGGACGGTCTTCCAGGGCACCATCAACCGGATGATCAACGGCTACCTCCTCCGGGACGTCATCAACAAGGTGAACGGCATCCACTTCACGTCCACGCAGGAGATCTTCACGCTCGGCCATCTCTACGAATCCATCCTCAAGGAGATGCGCGACGCCGCCGGCGAGAATGGCGAGTTCTACACGCCTCGCCCCGTCGTCCAGTTCATCGCCGCGGCCGTGGATCCGCGACTCGGTGAGACGGTCCTCGATCCGGCCTGCGGGACGGGCGGATTCCTGGCGGCGGCGTTCGAGCATCTGAAGAAACAGTGCAAGACAGCCGAAGACCATCGGCACCTGCAGCGCGAGAGCCTCTTCGGGATCGAGGCCAAGCCGCTGCCGTATCTGCTGTGCCAGATGAACCTGCTCCTGCACGGGCTGGAGTACCCGAACATTGATCCGCTCAACGCGCTCCGCTTTCCGCTGCGGGAGATCGGCGAGAAGGACCGCGTGGACGTGATCCTCACGAACCCGCCCTTCGGCGGCGAGGAAGAGCGGGGCATCCAGGGGAATTTCCCCGAGGACAAGCAAACCTCGGAGACCGCCCTCCTGTTTCTCCAGCTCATCATGCGAAAGCTGCGGCGGATGCCCAGGGCCGGTTTCCGGGCGGCGCGAGCGGCGGTCGTGGTGCCCAACGGTACACTCTTCGGCGACGGCGTCTGCGCCCGGATCAAGGAGGAGCTGCTCAGAGACTTCAACCTCCATACCATCGTCCGTCTACCCAACGGCGTGTTCTCGCCGTACACCAGCATCCCGACGAACATCTTGTTCTTCGATCGCTCCGGGCAGACCAAAGAGGTCTGGTACTACGAGCACCCACTGCCCAACGGCCGGAAAAACTACACCAAGACGCAGCCCATCCAGTTCGACGAATTCGCGCCCTGCCTGGCGTGGTGGAAGAAACGGGAAGAGAACGACCGCGCGTGGAAAGTCGGGGCAGAGGAACTCCTGGCCGGCGGGTGCAACCTGGACCGCAAGAATCCGCGAGGCAAAGAGGACATCACGCACCGGCCACCCGAGGCTCTCGTGCAGGATATCCTTGCCAAAGAGCGCCGGATCATGGACATTATGTCCGAGATCGCAGCGATGCTCGACGAAGGCAAGGTCGGGGGGAGGGATCACGATGGTTGATTGGAGGGAGCACCTTACGAGTGACCCCCAGGTGTGCCACGGCTAACTCTGCGCAAAGGGGACGCGAGTGTTCGTGACGAATATCCTGGATAGCTTGGCGGAGGGTGCGAGCCGAGAGGAGATCTTGCGAAGCTATCCATCTCTTCGGCCGGAACACATCGACGCAGCCATGGCGTATGCGGCGGAGCTGGCGCGCGAGGAATCCCTGCTTCCCCTGCGGACCGCATGACATTGGCGCGGGATACGAACCTCTCCGTCAAGTCGTTCACTCGAGGCAAGGCCGATAGCGTTGCTTGAAGAACAGAACTTGTTGCGAATGAGTCAAGTTTAGGCCCGGCCTTGATCCGTCATTCCGGCGGACGCCGGAATCCAGGAGATCTCCTTGGGACACTGGACCCCGGCTTTCGCCGGGGTGACGAGTTGCATGCCTTGTCGGTCTGAGGCGAAGCCCCGTTATGTCTCACCAGACGTACACGCTTCTCAGTTCTCGGGGGCCAGAGCGGTTGCCAGTTGTTGCATTTTTTGGCAACAACTGGAATTTCCGCAAGACTTGGAATCTAAAGCACAAACCAACTGTTGCAAAAAATGCAAGAGTTGGAACCCCCACTCGTGAGTGGTCGTGAACCGTCGCGCGGAGAAGTCCGTGCTCGTCAGCGTCATCGTGAACCTCATCAACAAGCGGAACCAATGAACAACCCTTGGCCTAGCGTGAAGCTTGGCGAGATACTCACGCCGGTGAGCCGTCCCGAGGTCGTCGATCCGTCGAGGGTCTATCGCATCCTTGGAGCTCATTGGTACGCAACTGGACTCTACACAAAGGATGTCAAACCAGGATCTGGGGTTCAAGCAAAGCGGCTCTATCGCGTCGAAGAAGGCGACTTTGTCTACAATCGCCTGTTCGCCTGGAAGGGCTCCTTCGCCCTGGTGACTGCCGACAATGCCGGCTGTTACGTGTCGAATGAATTTCCATGTTTCGTCATACGGAGTGATAGTGTCGATGGTCGCTACCTATGGCGTTACTTCAGTCGGGCCTCGGCGTGGGAGGAGGCGCTTGGTTTGAGCACTGGGGGCACCCCGACAAGCCGTAACCGTCTCAAAGAGGAAAAGCTCCTCGAAATTAAAATCCCCCTGCCGCCGTTGGCGGAGCAGCGGCGGATCGTGGCGCGGATCGAGGAGTTGGCCGCCAAGATCGAAGAGGCACGCGCCCTGCGGCAACAGTCGGTCGAGAAGGGAGAGGCCCTTTCCCGTTCAGGAGTAGAGGGGTTCTATCAGGAGCTCCGAAACCGGTTTGGAGCGACCGCACTTCATGGGGTGTGCGATTCGATCACAGACGGTGACCACAACACCCCCAGCTTCACGGAACAAGGAGTCCGTTTCATCTTCGTCGGGAACGTGTCTTCTGGGCGCCTGCATTTCCACGGATGCAAACATGTGGCCGAGCCTTACTTTCGGACGCTCAAACCCCAACGGCTACCGCGGCGTGGAGACGTACTTTACAGTGCGGTCGGGGCGACCTTGGGGATTCCGGCGCTAGTTGACTGCGACGAAGCATTCTGTTTTCAGCGCCATGTGGCGATCCTTAAGCCAAGTCGAGCCAGAATCACCGGTGAGTTTCTGTGGCACATGCTTCGGTCCCGCACGGTCTTTGAGAAGGCATGGTCTTCGACAACAGGATCAGCCCAGCCAACTGTTCCATTGCATGCAATTCGAGAGTTGACCATTCCTCTTCCGCCCATAGCGGCGCAGCGCCGGATCGTCGCGGAGTTGGACACGTTGCAGGCCAAGATTGACGCGCTGAAGGGCTTCCAAGCCGAGACCGCCGCCGAACTCGACGCCCTGCTGCCCTCCATTCTCGACCGGGCCTTCGCGGGGGCGCTCTGAAACCGAAAGAACGCGCGCCTCGTTCCTCATAAATACCCATATTCTTATATGGCGTGCTGATGACACACCGTGGTAAACTCCTGCCATGCCTTCGACCCGGTTCGAGCGGGACGCGACCAAAGATAGAGAGAACCAGGCCGAGCATGGGGTGGCGTTCGCCGATCCGCGGCGCGCTATTGCACAGGACCTTTCGCACAGCAGCGTCGAACGACGGTACTCCTGCTTTGGTTGGGTAGATGGAGGCATGCTCTCGGTGCGGTTCACGTGTCGCAAGGGCACCATCAGGATATTCGGAGCCGGTTATTGGCGGAAAGGGAAGCGGATCTATGAGCAAGAGAATCAAACACACGAATGAACCGATCGGTAAGGTGCGTGTCGTCCAGGATTTTCTGCCTCCGCCGGACCAATTGGTGTTTCGCGAAGAACCGGTCAAGGTCACCATTGCCTTGAGCCGACGGAGCGTCGAGTTCTTCAAGGCGGAAGCGGCGCGGCACCACACCCAGTACCAGAAAATGATTCGTGGATTGCTGGATCGGTACGCCGAACACTACTCACAAGCAGAAACGGCGCGCACCTCGCGCAGCGGTCGCTGACACCGTATCGTGCTTGCGGAATTCTGGGCACACCATTCTCATCCTTGCGGAGCCATGGGTGGATGATGACCCGAGCCAGCCAGAAGCAGCCGAATACTGGAGTATTCCTGCTCCTGCCCGCTGGGGCACGACGGCGTGTTCTGCAAGCACTGCGTCGCGGTCGCGCTGGCGTGGCTGGACCCGGAATTCTAGACACCATAGGCATGGTACTCGCGGGTTCGCCTGTTTTCATGGCGAAATACCGCTTGGGGCGATTCCGTCCCTGCGGTAAACTTCCTGCACGAAAAAAAGCCCGGCCAGTCCGCTTTCGGATTTGCGGGCGGTGAAGACTGTCGCTGCGGGGGAGGCGGCTATGTACGCTCGAATCGTCGTGGACCAGGAAATACTGGGCGGCAAGCCCATCGTGAAGGGAACGCGCATCAGCGTCGAGTTTCTGCTCGAACTCTTCGCTTCCGGCGCGACGCGGGAAGATGTTCTGATGGCCTACCCGCACTTGACGGCGGACGACATTGAAGAGGCGCTCCGGTACGCGGCCGAGGCGTTGAAGTGTGACCACGTGATTCCATTGGCCGGGCAACGCGCGTGAGACTGTTAGACTGTCGGTGGCTCACGGACGAGAATATCCATCCGGAGGTCGTCGCGCTCCTGCGTTCCAGAGGGCTTGACGTTCTCGATGTCAAAGAACAGGGATGGCATGGGCGGCCTGACCGTGAACTTCTGGACGAGGCATACCGCCTGGGGCGGATTGTCCTGACGCACGACGGAGATTTCGGAACTCTGGCACTGCTGGATCGGCGGCCCGTGGTCGGTATTGTGAGAATTCGCCCCGGTCATATTCGCCCTGAGGTTACCATCCGGGCCGTGGAGCAACTGCTCGCGCTCTCGCTCGACCCATCACCTCCCTTCCTTATCGTTGTGCAGGGCAACCAGCTCCGGCTTCGAACCTGGGAATAATCCATTGTTCGGAGTTTCCGCGCGACCGGACAACTCTCGGGGGATGGGTCCGCCCTCGCCCGGCACTTGATCGCGAGCGTTCGGACATTCGGAAAAGTGTACGAGACACAAAGGACCGGGAATGACGACACGGGACGATGAGAAACCACCAACGGCTGAAGGGCGCGCGTCCACTTCGCCACTCCACGAGCTCATCGACCGGCAGACACTGCGGGAGATGGCCGGTGCGCAGTCGTTCGGGCGGGGCGAGGACTACTTCTTCGATGGACGGGTCCGCAATCTGGCCGAGGATCGCGGCAAGATCGCGGCCGAGGTGCGCGGGACGGAGGTCTATCGCGTCGCGCTCTGGGCGGAGGATGGCGGCCTGGAGTATTCCTGCTCCTGCCCGCTGGGGCACGACGGCGTGCTCTGCAAGCACTGCGTCGCGGTCGGGCTGGCGTGGCTGGACCCGGCGGGGGCGAAGCCCAAGCAAGCCTCCAAGCGCGAGAAACCGTCCGTGACAATGGACGATGTTCGGGCCTGGCCGGCGGATCGGGACAAGTCGAAGCTGGTGGACATGCTGATGGAGCAGGCGAGGGAAGATGGCCGCCTGCGGCAACGACTGACCCTGGAAGTCGCCCGGTCGGGGGCCAAGGGAATCGACCTGCGGACGTATCGACGGGCCGTCGATGTCGCAGTGGACGCCGGGGATTTCGTGGACTACAAGGAGGCGTTCGACTACGCCCACGGGATCGGGGAGGCGGTCAAGGGCATCGAGGAGCTTCTCCGGGACGGCCATGCGTCCGAAGCGATCGAGTTATCGGAGTACGCCCTGGAGCGGGTGGAAGGCGCGATAGAACACGTGGACGACTCGGGCGGCCACATGGGCGGCATCCTGGAGCAGCTCCAGACGCTGCACTTTGCGGCGTGCAAGCAGGCCGAGCCGGATCCCGTGGCGCTGGCGAAGCGGCTCTTCGCGTGGGAGCTGCGGACGTCCTGGGACACCTTCTATGGCGCGGCGACCTATGCCGATGTCCTCGGGCAAAAGGGCTTGGCGACGTACCGCGAGCTGGCGGAGGCGGAGTGGGTCCGCGTTCCCTCCCGCGGGCCGGCCGATGCGCTGCGGCCAGGATCCTACCGATACTCGCGGATCACCCACATCATGGAGATCCTGGCCGAGCAAGCCGGCGATGTGTATCGGGAGCTCGGCGACGCGGCCGCTGCGGAAGCGGCGTATCGGCACGCCCTGGACATGACTCCCGCCGATCGGCCACGCTACGATCGAGATGGCGCCGTGGAGCGCCTCATTTGCATCCTCGACGAAACGGGCCGCTCCGAAGAGGCCAATGCCCTCATCGAATCCGAAAAGGCGCGCACGGCCACGATGGAGACCGCCCCCGACGTTTTAGCGGAGGAAAATCCCGAGGACGCCCAATGGCGCGACGCCGCTCCGTCACCGGATTACGTTCCCGCCGCGTCGGCCATGAGCCCGGGCACCATGGTCCGTAAAGAACCGAAGGTCGGGGGAAACGACCCCTGCCCCTGCGGCAGGAAGTTCAAGCGCTGTTGCGGATCGTAGCCCGCGACCGCGCCGCGCCAGGGGCGATCTTCCTGCCCTTCGCCATCACGTCGGGTGGTTCGCGCGAGCTCTTCTCATGTCCGGCGGCTGCGCGCGCGTGGCTCAGGCGAAGATGACCCTGCAACCGGGGAATTCTTGCGCGAAAGCTTCCTGCAGCTCCCGCTCGATCGTGCGCTGGATGGTGGCGGTCACGATCCCACACACGGAACAACTGGTGCGGGGATTGGCAATGTCGAGCAGCACCTCGAAGGCTTGCTCGCTCGCCGAATAGCGGACCCGCTTCACCAGGTTCAACTCCGCCACCGAGCGGCGCGTCTCCGGCTCCTTGACCCGCGCCAGGACCGAATCAATCCTTGCCCGCATCTCCGGGTCCATCCCCCCCTCCTGTGGCCAGCCAGGTCTTCAATTCGTCCACCACCGTGCGCAAGAGCGGTTCCAGCCGTCCGTGCACCGGTGCGATGTAAAGAAAAAAGTTGTGATTCCCCGGGTAGCAGCAGAAGTGAAGAAGCGCGTCGCCGCGCCCCGCCAGGCGCTCGAGCAGCAGGCGGAGCCGCCGGTCGAGGCCCGAATGCTTCCAGAGCAGCACGTAGGCGTGTCTCCCCGACATGACACGGTCCTGGCGCATCGTCTCGGCGCCGGTGATCGTGTCTTTATTTTTGTCGTAATAATCCTGCCGCAGGATATGCGCCTCGCCGGGCAGCCGTTCGTCCGTGAACAGCTGGAGGTAGAAGCGGTCGTGCCGCCGGATCAGGAACGAAATGGGAAGGTAGAGAATCGAGTGCCGCGGCAAAAGGGTGAATGTGCCCTTGGCTTCGCGGAAGGGCGCCGCCATCGCATACGTGAAATGATAACCGATGCAGCCCCCGATATTGACGTACTGTGTGTCTTTGGGTCGGAGGGCCGCCTCGGTCTCGCGGGCGATCCAGGCGCCGATCCATCGGTTCTTCTTGCGCCCCCAAAAGAAGGCACCCGTGGTGACCAGAGCCAGGAGGATCAGGGGGAGAATAATGGGTTCCACGATGCGCACGCTCCCGCGGCGGACTGAGGTTCCTTTTTACCTACGACGAGTACCATCCCAGGGCGGCGAGGTCAACGGCGGGCCTGCTCGCGGTACGACGCGGGATCACAATGACCCGATATGTCGGACGAGTCCGCAGATATCCACCTGGGCCAACCCCTGCAGCCCCCGAATTCCTCCCGGCCGGAGATCCGAAACAAAGACCGGGAAATCCTTGAAATGCTCCGCCAGTCCCTTCGGGATCGCGGCGGCCGGGACTGCCTTGTTCAGGCACACGCTACGCAGCGTCAATCCCAACCGATCCAGCTCTTCCCGGATCCGCAGGGACTCCGCCAGCGACAGTTCGTCCGGGTTCATGACCACGGTGAGGTAGCTCTCCCGGATGAACAGGTCGTGGAGCGCGTGCAGCCGCGTCTGGATGGAGGTCAGCTTGCCGTACACCCGGTCTTCCCGCTTGTCGATGGCGCCTTTCGGGACGGGCGCGTCGGGGTTCACCCGTAGGAGGGTCTGCCGCTTGGCCAGGATCTGTCCCCGCAGCTTGGCCAGCGCCCGCGTCCAGAGAATCGAGAGCGACGGCATGGCGAGGAATCGTAAGGCCAGTGCGGTAGGCGGGGTGTCGAAGACGATGGTGTCGTGCGTGTCGGCGTGCGTTCGGTGGACGTGCTCGATGGCCCACAAGACCGCATACTCTTCGGTGCCGGGCGCGTACTTCAGGATATCCAGCAACGAATCCAGGTTGAGGCTCATGCTGTACGCGTAGTTGGCCTTGATCTCGCGCCGACTCTCGTCCAGGTACCGGGCAACCCACTCGGCGACGTCCACCTCGATCCCGTCCAGCCCATCCGCCACAGGCATCGGCTCGTTGCGCAGCCGAATGCCGAATATATCCCCCAGATTGTGGGCGGGATCCAGGGACGCGATCAGGACCTTGCGCCCCTGGCGGGAAAGCGCGAAGGCGGTCGCCGCAGACAAGGTGGTCTTGCCGACGCCCCCTTTTCCAAGGAAAAAGACAAGTTGGCTCACGCCCTGGTCCCCGCGCGGGCCTGCCCCTTCTCCCGGTCAGCGTCCATGACTCAGTCGATCTCCAGCATGCCCATCAAAGCGCCCAGCGGGTCTTGCGCAAAATCCGCTCGGGCGAGCATGAGGCGAAGCTCGTCTTCCAGGTGGGGCAGCAACTCCACGGCGACGGCCGCGGGTGGCGAGGGGATGCCCACCAGGCTGCCCAGGAGCAGGAGCATGAAGAAGTTTTCCAGCTCCTTCAGCTCGAACTCCAGCATGCCCGAGGCCTTGTCGCGATGGACCTGGACCGCGACCCTGATTGCCTTCCGCGCGTACTCCAAGAGCGACCGTAGGGCCATGGCAAAAAAGCCTGTGCGGCTCCGGCGGGGCCGCACAGGCTCTCGGGTTCAGCGCGTACGAGAGTCGCGCTTACGCCTTGGCTTCGCGAAGCTCCTTCTTCCCGTACCGCTTGTAGAACTGGGCGACGGTCACGAAGTTCATGTACAGCATGACCAGGTTGATGGCGCCCACCACGACGCCCGTGATCATCTGCTTCGCCGGCACGCCCGCCTTGAAGAAATCGGGCACCACGACGATTTCGTACCAGATGATGCCGCAGGTGACGGTGACCCAGAGCAGGACCGCCGGGATCAACACGACGTTGGCGTATTTCTGGTTTAGGTCATGCTTCACCCAGACGGCCGCCGTCAGCATCACGATGGAAGCGATCAGCTGGTTGGCCCCGGCGAACGCCGGCCAAAGGACGGTGTAGTTGCCGCTCCAGGCCAGGCCCACGCCGCAGAAGGCGATAATCACCGAGGCGATCCAGCGGTTCTGGAGGATGCCGTAGGCTCCCGGCGACGTGTCCTTTAGCGGCAATGCCAGCTCGTGAACGATGTAGCGGCCCAGCCGGTTGGTGGTGTCCAGCGTGGTCAGGGCGAAAGAGGAGACCCAGACCGCCGCGAAGAGGTTCATGAAATCCCGGCTCAGGAAGGGCAGCACCGTGGAGACCATGGCTCCGTAGGACTGGATGAACCGCGGCATGGCCCCGGTCGAGAGCACCTTGTCGGCGCCGAGGGCCAGGGCCCCGAAGCCGGCGACGGAGATGATCACGATGGTGGAGAGGAAGCCCTCGGTCAGCATGGCGCCGTACCCGATGAAAAGGGCGTCGCTTTCGTCCCGGAGCTGCTTGGAGCTGGTTCCGCCGGATACGAGGGCGTGGAAGCCCGACAAGGCCCCGCAGGCGATCACCAGGGGCACCGTGGGCCAGAACGGCGAGGGGTGCCCGCCGATGATGGGCGCGGAGAAGGCGGTGAAGGCCGGAACCGAGTTCAGGCTCTGCGCCCCCAGGATGGCCGCCGCGCCACCCACCAGCAACCCCCAGTACAAGAGAAAGCTGTTCAGGTAATCCCGCGGCTGGAGCAGCCAGTTCACCGGCAGCGCCGAGGCGATCACGATATAAACAAAGATCACCACGAACCACGTGTCCTTGCTGGCCTTGACCCCGTATTCCAGGCCGAGGAAGAAGGCCCCGCAGAGAAGCGCGAGGCCGATCAGGGTGCTGAGCCCCACCCCCAGCTTGGTCTGGTACATGAAGTAGCCCATGATCACCGCAGCCACGCAAAACAGGAAGAAGGTGCTGAAAACCTCTCCCTTGCCTGCTGCGAACTGTCCGGCCACGATGTCCCCGAAGGCCGCCACGACCAGAATGCAGAGGAACAGGATGAACCAGCCGAACGTCTTGCCGGCTTTTTTCCCGATCAGATCCTGGGCCACATACTGCATCGAGCGGCCGTCGTATCGGACCGAGGCGGTGAGAGAGAGGTAATCGTGAATGGCCCCGATGAAGATGTTGCCCAGCCAGATCCAGGCCAGGCAGGGAACCCAGCCCCACCCGATGGCCAGGGCCGGCCCGACGATAGGCCCGGCGCCGGCGATGGAAGCAAAATGGTGCCCGAAGAGGACGTACTTGCTCGTGGGCACGTAATCCACGCCGTCCGCCAACCGTTTCGAGGGAGCCTCGGGTGCCTCGTGCGATCTGAGGAGGTTTTTCTGGAGGGACTTGCCGTACGTAAAATAGAACACCAGGTAAAGCACCAACGACGCGAGCAATACCGTGGTACTCATAGCGCCTCCTGTCGTTACGGGTTACCGGAAAAGGTAGCCGCGGGGCCTGCAGTCGCCCCCGTCGTGGTCTCTGGTCGACACCGCGACCGACACGTTCGCGTGCCGGGCGCGCGTTTATCGTATCATACCGGTCATCGCGTAAAACCCTATTTTGATCGGCGCCGAGCGTCAAGAATGAAAGCGGCGGTGGGTTCGGAATTGTTCATAGGGCATGACATCTTGCCACCTTGCAAGCCCGTCGTGACCCGGAGGTGTCGCTGCCACCGCGGAGAGAACCGGAGAGAACCGGGTTTGCCACTTACTGCGAAGCGCTCGATCGTTACGCGACCCCCAGCCGAACGGCCCAAACCCCGGGGAGCGAACGTGCGCACGCCAACCGCGACCGTCGGACGGCGAAACCGGCGCCGCGAAGGCCGCGCCGATCCGGACACACGGTTCGCCAGGAAGCGCAAGACCGGACACCGGGGAATGCGACGACCCCTCCTTTATCAACCCCTCACGTCCCAGCGACGCCGCCGGGTATTTCTTCGGCCCGAATGCGAAGAATTTATGCGCAAAAGGTTTGGAGAAGAAGGGCGTGGATACCCCTGGCCATGGCCTGCACTTCCGACGGGGGCAATGCATTTCGATGGGATCGGCGCGGTCCCCGGGCGGTCACGGTTCGCCCCTCGTCCGTTCACCGGCCGCGAGGAGATGCGATGCGTTGCCGGCCGGCTCGAGGTAGAAAAGATCGCGCGTGTCGTCGTAGGCGAGAAGTTCCGTGTAGCGGCCCCAGTTCACGATGATCTCGAGTTGACGCGTCGCCACTTCCGCCGGGAAATCGAGCTCGAGGGCGGTCTGTGCCACACCGCGCTCCAGTCGCTTCTCGTGCGTCGCCTGCAGCATCGCCAGAAGCCAGCGGACCAGGGGCAGCCGCCGGATCCGGGTCGCACAGATTTCCTTCCGGGCCAGGATGCCGGCCTCGGCGAAGGTCTCGCCGAGAGGCGTGAGGGCGATATCGCCGCCCGTGACGGTGGCGAAGCCGAGCAGCTCGGCCGCCTCGGTCAGACGCAGCAGATGATCCGAGTCGACCCGGAGCTCCTCGGCGAGGCGGTAGATGTCCGCCCGATCCCCGGGCTTCGCGGCGACATGCTCGCAGAAGCCCGCCAGGTCCGTGATGGTCGTGTCGGGGAGCGCCCGCTTCAGGCCGGGCTCGCCCGGCGCGCTGCCCATCTCGACGTGCTCCGGCTGCGTCTGCCCCGCCAGCGTGGCGTACACCCGGTCAACCATCTCCAAAAATGCCGGCGCCTTTCGGTGCCGGGGGTGGGCGAGCGGAACGGGCAATTCCGTCACCACGCGGCCCGGATCTTTCTGCATGACGACGATCCGGTCGGCCATGAACACGGCCTCCTCGATGTTGTGCGTGACCATAAGGATGGCCCGCGTCGGGATCTTGCCGGCTGTCCACAGCTCCAGGAGTTCGCCGCGCAGGGCGTCGGCGCTCAGGACGTCGAGCGCCGAGAACGGCTCGTCCAGGCACAGAAGCTCCGGGTCCACCGCCATGGCCCGCGCGAACCCCACCTTCTGGCGCATCCCGCCCGACAGTTCTCGCGGGTACGCCCCCTCGAAACCGTCCAGCCCGACCCGGTCGAGAAGGTCCAGGGCCCGCGCCGTGCGGAGCGCCGGCGGGAGGCCGCGGGCCTTGAGCGCGACGTCCACGTTCTCGAGAACGGTGAGCCACGGGAACAGGGCAAACGTCTGAAAGACGATGGTCGCGTGCGGGTTGATCCCGCGGAGGACCTGGCCGCGGTATCGCACCTGGCCTTCCGAGGGCCGTTGCAGCCCCGTGATGATCCGGAGGAGCGTGCTCTTGCCGCACCCCGATGGCCCGACCAGTGTCACGAACTCGCCTTCGCGCAACGCCAGCGTCACGTCCTGGATGGCGAAAAAGGGGCGTTCGCCGCTGGCGTAGACCTGATGGACCCGGTCCAGCGTGAGCAGTTCCTCCGTCGGCGCCATGGGCGTCACTCCAATCGGCAGCGGTCCTCGGCGTACCGATAGACACGCCGCCACACGAGGCGGTTGAGAAGGACCACGGCGACGATCATCGCGAGCGTGGCGGCGAGGAGTTGCGCGTAGTCTCCGGCCGCCGTCGCCCGAGCGATGGACGCACCGATCCCGTAGGTGCTGAGGCTCCGGCCGCCGAACTCCGCGTGCTCGGCCACGACGCTCGCATTCCAGGCCCCGCCGCTCGCCGTGATGGCGCCGGTCACGAGGAACGGCAGCAAGGCGGGCAGGATCAGCGTTCGCCAGCGGTCCCAGCGCGAGAGTCGGAGAAGAGCGGTCGTGAGCTTCAGATCCTGCGGGATCGCCGACGCGCCTGCGATGACGTTGAAGAGGAGGTACCACTGCGTTCCCATCAGCATGAGGAGCACCGCGGCCAGGTTGATGCCGCCGGGCAACCGGGTGACCCCCAGGAGCAGGATCGGGAACAGCGCCGTCGCGGGCACGGAGGCGGCGATCTGGACCAGCGGTTGCACCCAGGCGGCCAGACGCGGGCTGCTGCCGATGGCCACGCCGAGCGGGACGGTCCAGGCGAGGGCCAGCACCAGCGCGGCCGCCACCCGCAGGAACGTCAGGGCAAGCCCGCCCGCGATGTCGGCCCAGGCGGCGAGCGGCAGCGTGACGAGCAGGGCCACCGCGCGCAGGCCGCCATACACCAGGACGAGCGCCGCGGCCCCGCCCAGCGCGCGCCCTCCCCAGCGCGCCGCGGCTCCGGACTGCTCGCCGAGGTGCGTCGGGGATGGCAGGCGGGTGAGGAGCCACGCGTCCAGCCGCGCCAGCAGCGGCGCCCAGACCGCGCCCCGCGCCCACGCAACCAGGCGGGCCTTCCGGAGCGCGTCCAGGAACCAGGAGGTCGGCGGGTTCTCCCCGGCGAGCATCTCGAGCTTGAATCGGTCCGCCCACGCGAGGAGCGGCCGCCAGGCGAGCTGGTCCAGGAGGACGATGACGAACACGAGGGCGGCCACCCCGCGGACGATCGCCCATCCGTCGCCCTGGCTGGCGGCCTCCTGGAGGTATGCCCCCAGCCCCGGGAGGCGGAAATCGCGGTGCCCCACGCTGAAGATCTCGGCGGCCATGAGGAAGAACCACCCGCCGGCCCAGCTCATGACGCTGTTCCAGACGAGGCTGAGCGCCGCGAACGGGAGCTCGAGGGTCGTGAGCCGCAGCCAGGGCTGGAAGCGGAAGGCCGCGCTGGCCTCGCGCAGCTCTTTCGGGATCGTGGTGAGCGATTGATACCATGCGAACGTGAGGTTCCAGGCCTGGCTGGTGAAGATCAGGACGATGGCCGCAAGCTCCACGGCAAGGCGCTCGGGCAGTACCGCGGTGAGGCTGAGGAGGACGACCGGGAGAAACGAGAGAATCGGCACGCTCTGCAGCACATCGAGCAGTGGGAGCAGGATATGCTCGGCGCGCCGGTTGCGCGCGGCGAGGTAACCGTACGGCAGCGTGAAGAGGAGCGAGAGGGCGTAGGCGGCCAGCATGCGCAGGAGCGAGAGGCCCGCGTACCACGGCAGCGTGCCGGGGGCGAGGGAGATCTCGGGGCCGCGAATGGCTGCGGGAGCCCCCAGGGCCAGGCGGACTCCCGCGTACAGGAGAACGGCGAGCCCGACGACGACCACCGCATCCGCCCAGGTCGCCTGTCGGCGTATGGGTGATGCCACACGAAAAAGCGGCCTGGCTGACGACATGGCATTCCCGGTACGCATCCGGCAAAACGAACACGTCGGTGAAATGGAGCGGGCGCCGCGAGTATACGGCCGCGCACCAGCCCATGCAAGCGCTTGCCGACCCCTGGCTCCGGCAGCGCGGACGCCGTCGGTGCGGGGTCGCACGGGGCCGGCGAGCCGCAGCGGCACTCCGGACTCCGCCGCGACCGCCGCCCCGCTCCCCGCGCCCGGCGGATTGTCCGAGGCGGCGCCCGTTTCCCGGGTCACAATCCGCGGGCGGTTGCTTTCCCGATTGGGCCTGAGCTATGCTCCGTGAAACATACTATTGGGGCGCGAGACGATATGCGCGTGGCGGGCAACGAGTACACCGTCAAAGAGACGGCGGGGGCCTTTGGCGATCTGGGGACACTGATCCCGTTCGTCGTCGGCTACATCACCGTCAACCACATGGATCCCGCGGGCATCCTCGTCGCCTTCGGCGTTTTCAAGCTGTGGGCCGGTCTCTATTTCAAGACCCCGGTGCCCATCCAGCCGATGAAGGCGATCGGAACGGCGGCCATCACCCACGGCGGGGCCATCACCCACGGCACGATCTTCGCGTCGGGTCTGTTCACCGGTGTCGTGTGGGGACTCCTGGGTGTGTCGGGCGCGGTGACCTGGATCCAGAAGATCACACGGCGGCCGGTCGTCCAGGGGATCGTGCTGGGTCTCGGCCTGGGCTTCGTCGTCGAGGGGCTCAGGATGATGCGCGGCGACCCCGTCCTCGCCGTGGTCGCCGGCGCCATGACGTTCCTGCTGCTGTCGTGCCCGCGGCTGCCGGCCATGCCGGCGCTGCTTGCGCTCGGCGTGGGTGTCGCGCTGGTGCGGGAGCCGACTCTCCTCGACGAACTCGCCCGGATGAGCCTCCGGTTCCGGTTGCCCGCCTCCGGCCTGTTCCAGATCGGGTGGCGCGACGTGGCGACGGGTATCCTGGTGTTGGGTTTGCCCCAGCTTCCCCTCACGCTGGGGAACGCCGTCATCGCCACCGTGGAGGAGAACAACACCCACTTCCCCGATCGTCCGATCACCGTCAAGACGATCGCCCTCGACCATGCCGCGCTCAACCTGGTCGGGGTCGCCCTCGGCGGTGTCCCCATGTGTCACGGCGCGGGCGGCATGGCCGGACACATCCGCTTCGGCGCGAGGACGGGCGGCGCGCTCGTCATCCTCGGGAGCCTCGTCCTCTTCGTCGGGCTTTTTCTCGCGGACTCCGTGGCCACCCTCCTCCAGTGTTTCCCGCCGGCGATCCTCGGCGTCATCCTTCTCTTCGGCGGACTGGAACTGGCCGCCGGCGGACGGGCCGGCGCAGACGGCAAGGAGGACCGTTACATCATCTGCCTGACGGCCGGACTGGCGATGTGGAATATGGGCGTCGCCTATCTTGCCGGCCTGCTGCTCGCCGTGGCCTGCGAGCGGAAATGGGTGGCACTCTGATCCCGTTCCGGACGGGCCGATCCGCAGCGGCCCTCGGCGGCTTTCGCGGCGCAGCCGGCGGCCGCCGCGCTGGCGCCCGCATTTCCCTTGACAGGGGCGCGGCCGCGATGTTAGAAAGCCCCCACGTTTGCCTTGTTGCGGGCGGCGGACGGAGCCCCGGGTGCGGGCTTCTTTTTTTGGCGGGGGCCCGTCGTGGCTGCGGTGGGATCGACGAACGTCCTCGACGTGCAGCCCGGTTCGCCGTCCGTGCTTGGCTCCTGAGGGGGAGGCCCCATGGCTGCGGATTACGCCTATGTCGGCTTCTTTCTGATCGTCGGCGTCCTGTTCGTCATTCTCAACATCGACATCATCTCGCGCATCATTCGCCCGCGCAATCCGACCCCGCGCAAGCTCACCACATACGAGTGCGGCGAGGAGCCCATCGGCGTCGGATGGGTTCGATTCCACGTGCGCTATTACCTCTACGCGCTTGTGTATATCATCTTCGCGGTCGAGACGGTCTTCCTGTTCCCCTGGGCCATCGTGTTCAGGGAGTTGGGTCTGTTTGCCTTCGTCGAGATGATGATCTTTATCGGCATCCTGCTCGTAGGGCTGGCCTACGCCTGGAAGAAAAAAGCGCTGGAGTGGGTCTGAGAGGCAACCCGGCGATTGGGCAATTCGGCAATTGGGAGGACGGATTTCCGAATTGCCGGATTGCCAAGTCGCCCAATTGCCGCGCGTGAGACATGACGGCGGAAGAGATTCTCGAACAGCTGAAGCGGCAGTTCGGCGATGCCCTCGCCGACACCGAGGTCAAGGGAGCGGAGGTGCGGCTCACGACCACCCCGGATCACGGCCGCGAGGTGTGCCGCCGGCTGCGCGAGCTGGGTTTCGAGTACTTCAACTGCCTCAGCGGCGCGGACTGGACGACGCACCTGGAAGTCGTCTACGACCTCTCCTCGCTCCGGCATCCGAACAAGGCCCATGTTCGCGTGAAGGTGGATCGCGGCAACCCCCTGGTTCCGACGGTGTCCGATCTCTGGCCGGCGGCCAATTGGCACGAGCGGGAATGCTACGACCTGTTCGGCATCCGTTTCGACGGGCACCCGGACCACCGCCGCATCCTGCTTCCGGAGGACTGGGTGGGGTACCCGCTGCGGAAGGATTACGCGGACGAGCGGTTGGTCCCGTACACCGACTACGGTATGGAAGAACGGGTGGCCAGGACCGAGGCCGCCAAGGGCGCCCCCAAAGAAACGAAGGCTCCGGCAGCGGCGCCGCCGAAGCCGCCGTCGCCGGCGCGGTAGGAACACAGGGTGCGGCGAGTCCGCGTGCGAGGACAGCGCGCGGCGCCGCGCGAAGGCGATAGGAGCATGGACAAGAGGGAAGTGCCTATCCCCGTCGGCACCACGGTGATGATGGAGCGCACCGGGGAGACGATGGAGGAGATGTATGTCAACATGGGACCGCAGCACCCGTCCACCCACGGGGTGCTGCGCCTCATGCTGAAGCTGGATGGCGAGGTCATAACGGACTGCATCCCGTACGTCGGATACCTCCACCGCTGTCACGAGAAGATCGCGGAGAACCGCACCTATCCCCAGATCGTCCCCTATACCGATCGGCTGGATTACCTCGCCTCGATGTCCATGAACTTCGGGTACGTCCTGACGGTCGAACGCCTCATGGGCCAGAAGATCCCCGAGCGGGCGGAGTACATGCGGGTGATCCTGGCCGAGCTGCAGCGCATCGCCAGCCATCTGCTGTGGCTGGGGACGTTCGGCCTGGACCTGGGGAACTTCACCATTTTCATCTACTGCTTCCGCGAGCGGGAGATGATCCTGGATCTTTTCGAAGCCGTGAGCGGTCAGCGGCTCAACTACAGCTTCTACCGCATCGGGGGCATGGCGTTCGATTTTCCGGACGGTTGGGTGGCCGATTGCCGGGCGTTCCTGGAATGGTTCAAGCCGCGGATTCCCGAGTACGACGCCCTGGTCACCGGCAACATCCTGTTTCAGAAACGCCTACAGGGGATCGGCGTTCTCGATGCCAAGCGCTCGGTGGAATGGGGGCTGTCCGGGCCGATGCTTCGGGGCGCCGGCGTCCAGTGGGATCTGCGCCGGAACGATCCGTACTCCATCTACGACCGCTTCGATTTTGCCATCCCCGTCTTCGACACGTGCGATGTCTGGGCCCGTTTCCTGGTCCGCCGGCAGGAGATGCTGGAGAGCGTGAAGATCATCGAGCAGGCGTTGAACCAGTTGCCGGCCGGCGAGATCATGGCCAAGATGCCGAAGACGCTCAAACCGCCGGTCGGCCAGGTGTACGTCCGGACGGAAAGCCCCCGTGGCGAGCTGGGGTTCTACCTGGTGAGCGACGGTTCGCCCAAGCCATACCGGTACAAGGTGCGATCCCCCGCGTTCTGCAATCTGAGCGCGCTGCCCGAAATGATGAAAGGCTATCTGGTGGCGGACGCCGTGGCGATTCTGGGCAGCGTGGACATCGTGCTGGGAGAGGTCGACCGTTAGCGGGACACCGGGGGCGCCGGCGTCGCGCCTCCACGCGGGGTGCGGGTACATCGAGATGATCACCGTTGGCAAGCTGTGCGAAGATTTCTACGCGCTGACGGCGGCCTGGGGCATCCCCTGGATCGTTCCCACCCTCGTCGTGATGACGGTCGTGGTGGGCGTCGTCGTCGCTTATATCGCCGTCGCGGCCATGTTCCTGATCTGGTGGGAGCGGAAGATCAGCGCCCATATCCAGGTCCGCTTCGGCCCCATGCGCGTGGGGGGCTGGCACGGCTGGGCGCAGAGCATCGCCGACGGCATCAAGCTGCTGCTCAAGGAAGACATCATCCCGGCGCGAGCCGACAAGGTCATCTTCGCTTTGGCGCCCATGGTGGTGTTCGGCGCCTCGCTGGCCACGTATGTCACGATCCCCTGGGCGCCCGGTCTGATCGTCAAAGACTTGAACATCGGCCTGCTCTACATGGTGGCCATCTCGTCCCTCACCGTGGTGGGCATCATCATGGCGGGCTGGTCCTCCAACAACAAGTACGCGACGCTGGGGGCCATACGATCCGCCGCCCAGGCGGTGAGCTACGAGGTGCCGCTGGTCCTGTCGTTGCTGGGACCGGTGATGCTGGCGGGCACGATGAGCATGGGGCGGCTGGTCGAGGCCCAGGGCGGAACCTGGTTCGGCATCCTGCCGCGCTGGTTCGTGTTTCCGCAGGTCGTGGCATTTCTGGTGTATTTCACCTGCGCGCTGGCTGAATGCAACCGGCTGCCGTTCGATATTCCGGAGGCCGAGTCGGAGCTGGTGGCCGGGTTTCACATCGAGTACAGCGGGATGCGGTTCGCCATCTTCTTCTTGGCGGAATACGCCAACATGGTCGTGGTGGCGGCGATCGCGACGACCCTCTTCCTGGGGGGGTGGCGCGGCCCCTGGCTGGCGATCCCCGGTCTGTCCGCCGAGGTCTCGCGCGGTCTGTTCAGCCTGGTCTGGTTCCAGGTCAAAGTATATTTTCTCATTTTCCTGATGATGTGGCTGCGCTGGACGCTGAACCGGCTGCGCGTGGACCAACTGATGGACTTCGCCTGGAAGGTCTTGCTCCCCATCGCCTTCGCCAACCTGATCGTCACCGGGTTGGTGATGACGCTCTGGAAATAGCCGGCACTGGACGAGACGGACGAGAGGACGGCGACCGCGATGACAATCAATCTTGCCATCTTCTACGTGCTGGCCGCCTTCACGGTCTGGGCGGCGGCGGTCGTGGTGCTGGGAAAAAACATCGTCCGCGCCGCCGTGGCGCTCATCTTCGCGTTCTGCGGGATGGCGGCCCTGTACGTCCTGCTGGACGCCGAGTTTCTCGCGGCGGTGCAGGTTCTGATCTACGTCGGCGGCATCACGATCTTGCTCCTCTTCGCCATCATGCTGACCAGCCGGATCTCCTCCCCCACCGCGCGGGTGATCAACGACCAGGTCCTCCTGAGCGCCGTTGCCGCCGTCGGGCTTCTCGTGGCCCTGATCTACGCCGCGATACGGGGTATTCCGGAATTTCCGGGCCCGCCGCGTCTTCCCGAGACGGCGCCGTTCATCGGTCGGGCGCTGCTCACGACGTACGTCTTGCCGTTCGAGGCGGTGTCCATATTGCTGCTGGCCGGCATGGTGGGAGCCATCATCCTGGCGCGGAAGGAATAGCCGCAGAGGCACCCGGGCAACGCGGCCCAGGCCTCGGGTTGATCGCTGCGCGCCGGAAGCTGAGAGCTTAGGCATGATTCCACTGAGCCACTATCTGATCCTGGGCGCCATCCTCTTCAGTTTGGGGGTATTCGGCGCGCTGACACGGCGGAACGCCATCGCCATCCTCATGTCCATCGAGTTGATGTTGAATGCGGTCGGCCTCAATTTCATCGCCTTTGCCCGCTACCTGCCTCAGACCATGCTGCAAGGGCAGGTGTTTGTCATATTCATCATCACGATTGCGGCGGCCGAGGCCGCCGTGGGGCTGGCCATCGTCTTGGGGCTGTATCGCAATTTCAAGACGGTCAACGTGGACGAAATCAACCTGATGAAGTGGTGACCGCGGATGGCAACCGGGCGATTCGGCAACTCGGCAATTCGGGAAATCCGAAGCCAATTGCCCAATCGCCAAATCGCCGGATCGCCGGTCTGAAGGCTGAAAGCTGATGGCTATGTTCTCTCTGGTCTGGTTGGTGCCGACGCTGCCGCTCCTGGGGGTAGCGATCAACGGGGTCTTCGGGAAATGGACCCGCGAGCGCGCCCACATCCTGGGCGTCGGAACGACGGGGTTGTCGTTTCTGATCGCGCTCGGGATTTTTTTGCAGGCGGCGGGTGGGGCGACGCTGAACTGGGACGCGTACGTCTGGATTCCGGTCGGGGAGTTTCAGGCCACCGTGGGCTTCCTGGTCGATCCCCTCTCCGCGGTGATGATGCTGGCCGTCACGCTGGTGGGCCTCCTGATCCACATATATTCCATCGGCTACATGCACGGCGATCCCGGGTACGCGCGGTTCTTCACATACATGAACCTCTTCATGACGTCCATGCTTGTCCTCGTCTTGGCCAACAACTACCTGCTGATGTTCCTGGGCTGGGAGGGCGTGGGTCTCTGCTCCTATCTGCTCATCGGTTTCTGGTACCAGAAGAAGTCCGCCGCGGACGCCGGCAAGAAGGCCTTCGTTGTGAACCGGATCGGGGATGCGGGATTCCTGCTGGGCCTGTTCCTCATCTGGCGGACCTTCGGCTCGCTCGCCTATGCCGAGATCTTCCCCCACGCGGACGGGATCCGGGAGATCCTGCAGCGGGATTCGGTTTTCGGACTCTCTCTGGTGACCTGGATGACGCTTCTGCTTTTTGTCGGGGCGACGGGCAAATCCGCCCAGCTACCACTCTACGTCTGGCTGCCCGATGCCATGGAGGGGCCGACGCCCGTCTCCGCGCTGATCCACGCCGCCACGATGGTGACGGCGGGTGTTTACATGGTGGCGCGGTCCGGCGCTCTCTTCAACTTGGCGCCGGTCAGCATGCAGGTGGTGGCCACGGTGGGGGCGCTCACGGCGGTCTTCGCCGCCAGCATCGCCTTGGTCCAGAACGACATCAAGCGGGTGGTCGCGTACTCGACGATCTCGCAGCTCGGGTACATGTTCCTGGGCTGCGGCGTGGGGGCCTACGCCAGCGGAATCTTCCATCTGGCGACGCACGCCTTTTTCAAGGCGCTCCTTTTCCTGGGCTGCGGCTCCGTCATCCACGGGCTGTCGGGGGAGCAAGACCTCCGCAAGATGGGGGGTCTCCGGACCGTCATGCCCGTCACCGCCGCGACGTTTTTCCTGGCCTCGCTGGCCAACGCGGGGATCTTCCCGCTGGCCGGCTTCTGGTCCAAGGATCAGATCCTGCACGCGGCCATCGGCTCCGGCCACGTGGGGCTCTGGGCTCTGGGCGCGCTGGGCGCGTTCGGCACCGCGTTCTACATGTTTCGCCTGTACTTTCAGATCTTCGAAGGGCCCTCGCGCGTGGATCGCCACCTGCTCCACCACGCGCACGAGTCGCCGAGGGTGATGACGGTGCCCCTGGCGATCCTGGGATTTTTCACCGTGGTGGCCGGCTTTTTCGGCTACTCGACCGCGCACAGCCCCTACTACAGCTTTGTGGAGCCGGTATTCCACCGCGCGGGCGAGGCGGTCGAGCATCACGGGCCGTCGGAGCTCCTCATGGCGGTGATCTCGGTGGCCATCGCCGCGGCCGGGATCGTGCTGGCGTATCAGATGTATCTGGGCCGGCCCGGCATGGCGGACCGCCTGGCCCAGCGGTTCCGCGGCCTCTACACGCTTCTCTGGAACAAGTATTGGGTGGACGAAGTGTACGACGCGATCTTCGTGGAGTACGGGAAGCGGTTGTGCAACCGGCTGTGGGGCGTGGACGCCAAGGGTGTCGACGGGGCGGTGAACGGCGCGAGCGCCTTCACCGTCTTCATGAGTCAGGTCTCGGCCAAGTTCGACTTCCGCGGCGTCGACGGGCTGGTGAACGCCATCGCCGATCTGATTCAGGGCGGCAGCCAGGCATTTCGGCGGATCCAGACCGGCTTGCTGCAGAACTATCTCTTGGCCATGGCCATGGGGATTTTCGTGATCGTGTCGCTGTACTATTTCTTCTAGCAGCCCGCTGGAAGATGCCGGGAGCAGAGCGAGTGCAAGGAGCGGCCCTATGACCGTGCAGGGGAACGTCCTCGGTTTTCCGATCCTGTCCCTCATCGTCTTTTTACCGCTGGTGGGGGCTCTCCTATTGCTCATGGTCGGGCGGGAGCAGATCCGGAGTCTCCGCAACCTGGCCTTCTGGACCTCCCTCGTCACCTTCGTCGTGTCGCTGCCCCTGGTGTTCGCGTATGATCAGACGACGCCCGCGGTCCAATTCGCCGAGCGGGCGAGCTGGATCCCGAGCATCGGGGTCACGTATTTCTTTGGTCTGGACGGGATCAGCCTGTGGCTGGTGATGCTGACCACGTTCCTCAGCCCCATCGCCGTTCTCTGTTCCTTCGAGGCCATCAAGCACCGCGCGAAGGAGTACTACGTTTTCATGTTGGTTCTGGAGACGGGGATGCTGGGCGTCTTCGTGGCGCTGGACTTCTTCCTCTTTTACGTGTTCTGGGAAGTCATGCTGGTCCCCATGTACTTTCTGATCGGGGTCTGGGGCAGCGACCGGCGGCTTTACTCGGCCATCAAGTTCTTCCTGTACACGCTTTTCGGCAGCGTGGTCATGTTGCTGGGCATCCTGGCGGTGTACTTTTACGCGGCCGCGCAGACCGGAACGTACACCTTTGACGTGGCGGAGTTGATGCGGGTCGCCTATCCCAGCGCGCCCGTGATCACCCTGCTGGGCGTGTCGCTCAGCTTCCAGGATCTGGTGTGGTTGTCCTTCGCCCTGTCCTTCGCCATCAAGGTACCGATGTTCCCGTTCCACACTTGGTTGCCCGACGCCCACACCGACGCCCCGACCGCCGGCTCCGTGATCCTGGCGGGGGTGCTCCTCAAGATGGGGACGTACGGCTTTCTCCGCTTCAACCTGCCGATGTTTCCCGAGGCC
>JAKPQH010000029.1 GCA_029580855.1 bacterium
CCCCGCGAGCTGTACGAGGGGGTGGAGCCCGCGTACCTCGTCAAGGCCTACCAGACCCCCGTGATCGTCCAGGTCGGCGGCAAGCCCCAGATGCTCAGCAACGGCGCCCTCCTCGTGACGGGCCACGACCCGCGCACCGGCGCGGAGCTGTGGCGCGCCCGCTACCGCGACGACAGCACCATCTCCCGCATCGTCAGCGGTCTCGGCATCCACTTTGTCAACACCGGCGGCTCCCCCGACGCGCCCCACCTCTGGGCCATCCGCGAAGGCGGATCGGGCGACGTCACGGACACCCACGTCGTCTGGAAGATGACCAAGGACGCCCCGCTCAAGGTGTCGCCCGTGCTCGTCGGCGATTTGCTCTACCTCCTGACCGACCGCGGCGTGCTCCAGTGCGTCGAGGCGACGACCGGCGCCGTCGTCTGGACCGAGACCATCCGGGGTGACTACGGCCCCTCGCTCCTTCACGCCGAGAACCGGATTTACATCCTCGGCATGCGGGGAAAGACCACTGTCATCGAGCCCGGCCGCGCCTTCCGGGTGCTCGCCGGGAACGAGCTTGACGGCCGCTTTGGCGCGTCCCCCATCGTCGTCGGAAAATCCCTCGTCCTCCGCAGCCGCACCCATCTCTACCGTGTCGAGAACAATTAGCCCGCCGGTTTGAGGAAACGGCGTCCTTCGGGTAAGATGGTGGCGCTTTTCCCAACCCTGAAGGAGACCGAGCATGCGCTGCAGCCTGTGTGTCTGCACCACCCTCTTCGTGTCCGGACTGTGCGCGGCCATCCCCGCGCAGGAAACGGTGACCCTGGAGTCCCTGCTTGCCGAGATGGGCGACACGGGGCGGCTGTCCGCCGCGCCCGCGCCCGCCTATGTCACAAGGCAGTTCTCCAGTTATGACCAGCGGTCCACCGATCCGGCGGTGCAGGACAAGACCAACTGGTTCGCCAACGGCGACCGACGCCAGGTGCTGCGGGCGGAGGAGACGGCTTTCGGCACGGAGCATGTGCTGATGGACGCCGACGGGCCGGGAGCCGTCGTGCGCGTGTGGTCGGCCAATCCCGACCTCGGGGGGGTCGTACGGGTCTATCTGGACCACGCCGCGGAGCCCGTCGTGGAAATGCCGCTCCAGTCCATGCTCGGCGGCGGCGCCAAGCCCTTCG
>JAKPQH010000030.1 GCA_029580855.1 bacterium
GTCGATGGCGATGGGCGCGTCCATCGACAGCATGACGGCGCGGCCGTCGAGCTCGGTCGCGGGCGACATGGCGTCGGTCCTTGAGGCGCAGCCGTAGCGGCGGCCGCTCCTGAGCGCCTGTAAAGTGTAGTACGCCACCGACGACGCCGACACGGTCTTGCCCGCAAGCTCCGCGGCCTCGATCATAGAAGCGGCCTGGGCCAGACCGTCGGCCTCGAGCTCCTCCAAGTCCTCGCACCCGACCGTCTTCACCGCGCCCCTGGCCAGCGTGGCGCGGATGATCGGCCTCACCTCCCTAAGCAGCATCTCGCCGGCTCTGGGACTCATATCCACCTCCGCAGTGAAGGTGGCGACGGGGGGCATGACGCCGCCCGCAGCCACTAATTGTAGCCACGGGCGGCTGAAGTTTAGCGCCGACTCAGGCGGTAAGTCCCGTACCTGTTATAACGCGGGACGGCCGGGAGTTAAGTGCTGAGCGCAAGCGCGGTTGACCAGTGGCATTGACGGGATCGCTGCGTCCGCTCAGAAATCCGTGGAATTCGCTTTCACTCGCATTCATGAGAAGGGTCACTAGCATCCCATAGGGGGTGCAGTTAGCCCTTACCCATGCGGATTTGCTTGGGTTTTCGGTGTCTGTTTTGAGGTTTCGGGTTGGAGGTTTTCCCGGCGGGGCCGGCCGTTTCGCGTTTTTGTTGGGTTTTACGGCCCTGCTGTCCCATAGTCGATCCGCCAGAAATCGAAAAAGACCTGCAAAGGCGGGGGTTTCCCGTGGGATTCACCCGGTTCCGGCCGCGGTGCTGTCCCATAGGTTTTGAGGATACCGACCAGGTCACGCTTGACCCACACCGCCGCGCGCGCGACGCCCGCGAGGCGCGAGAAGCTCAGCTTCCAGCCCGCGACATGGCGCATGAACCGCAGCAGGAGGTGTACGAGCATCCCCGTCCAGACCTGCCACTTGACCGCGTTCTCGTTGTACCCGACGAAGTCGCTGATCTGGCAGGTCTGCTTGAGTTCCTTGAAGAACAGCTCGACGGCCCACCGCGCCCGGTACAGTTCCGCGACGGTCCGC
>JAKPQH010000031.1 GCA_029580855.1 bacterium
CATTGCTCCATCGTTTCTGGCCGCTGCCCGCGGTCGCGCTGATCGTCTCCAATCTCCTGCCGCTGGCGGTCTTCTCGGGGCGCGCGCTGAGGCAGTTCGTCTTCTGGCTGCTCGCGTATCCGGGCTACATAATCGCCAGCCTGATCATCCTTCACCGCGACGGCGGGCCGAGCTCCTCGCTGGCGGGACTCGCCATCCTGAGCGCGCTCGCCCTGGGGTCCGTCGCCTTCGCTTGGTTCACCTTCCGCCTCCACTATCGCACCTGCGACCTCACCCGCACCGGCAACACCCTCCGCCGCCTCGGGTTCCGATCCGCCTGATGCGCTCGCCCCCGATTCCACGGCGTAACCCTCCGACGCTTCCGGCGCACGGGCGGAGCGTCGTTGGCGCGTTCCCCCGAAACTTGAGCTCGGCAACACCGGCGGAACCGATACGGTCGCGTCTCTCTCCCCACCCCAACCTGAACCCATAAAGCTCCGACATGAAACGCCACTTCCTCGCCCTCGCCCTCGCCTGCTCGGCCGCCTTTGCGGCCGACACCCAACCCAGCGAAGCCTCCATCAAGGAGCTGCTCACGCTCTCCGACGCCCCCAAGCTGATCGACGGCGTGATCGGCCAGATCGACCAGATGATGAGTGGCATGGTCGCCCAGAACACCCAGGGCCAGCAGCTCAACGAAAAGCAGCAGGCCGCTTCGGCGTCCTTCCAGAGCAAGTATGCCGTCCTCATGCGCGAGGAGCTCAGCTGGGCCAAGATGGAGCCCACATACATCCGCATCTACCAGAACGCACTCAACCAGGAGGAGATCGACGGCATGATCGCGTTCTACAAGACCCCCGCCGGCCAGGCCGTCATCAAGAAGATGCCCGCCCTCATGCAGCAGATCATGGCCGAGATGCCGGCGATGATGGGGCCGCTCATGCAGAAGCTGCAGCCCATCGCCCAGGAGTTCGAGGCCGAGCTCAAGGCCGCCTCCGAAGCCCCGGCCGAACCCGCCAAGTAATCGGACTCCCTCGACTCCTCAGTTCGTTCATCGCCCCGGTCGGCCCCGCGCCACCGGGGCATTTCGTTGTCCGCGGTAGGCACGGCTCTCCGCGCCCTCCGTCACAACAGACCTGCCGCCGCCCCGCCCAGTAGCGATGCGCGTGAGCGCATCGATCTGGCGCTCTTCCGCGCCCGGAGCGCCACTCCTCCGTAGCGCTGCCCGTGAGAGCAGCGACCGCGCGCGACCCCCGCCGCGCGTGGCATTGGTCTCCAGACCCATGTCCGTCCATCCTGCCGTCGCCGTCCCGCCACGGGTCGGGCGACCCGTGCCACGCTCCGCCCGCACCGCCCGCGATCAGCAGGCGCCAACACCCGCCGCCCCTGCGGCGACCAGCCGCAGGACACCTCCAAGCGTCCGCCCATTGGCGGAAGCCATCAGTGGTTCCCCCACTCCGATCTCCGCTCCGCCTCCGTCACGCCCGTACCGTCACCAGTTCGCACGACACCGCGCGCTTCGCTACCGGGTCGTAGCGCACCAGCGCGCCGGAGAGCCGCACGTCGTTCGTCGCCACCTCGAAACGCCGCGGCATGCC
>JAKPQH010000032.1 GCA_029580855.1 bacterium
TCATCAACTTCGCCCAGGGCGAGTTCGTGATGCTCGGCGGGATGCTGGCGGTCTTCGCCATCCGATGGGGAGGGCTGCCGCTCGCCCTCGCCGTCCTTCTCGCCATCGCCGTGACGACGCTGGTCGGGGTCGCCGTGGACCGGATCACCATCCGTCCGGTGCGCGGCCGGTCCGTGATCGTCCTGATCATCATCACCATCGGCGTGTCCATCGTCCTGCGCGGGGCGGCCATGCTGCTCTTCGGCAAGGACACCTACCCTCTGCCGGGGTTTTCCGCCGGCGAGCCGATCGGCTTCCTGGGCGCCTCTCTGCTGCCCCAGAGCCTCTGGGTGGGGGGCATCACGCTCTGTGCGCTGGCCGCGATGAAGCTCTACTTCGACCGGACGATCTCGGGGAAGGCGATGCTGGCCTGCGCGTGCGACCGGAAGGCGGCCTCGCTGATGGGGATCAACGTGGACACCATGGTGACCCTGTCCTTCGCGTTGTCCGCCTTGGTGGGGGCGCTGGGCGGCGCCATCCTGGCGCCGATCACGCTCACCTCCTACGACGTGGGGATCCTCTTGGGTCTGAAGGGCTTCGCGGCGTGTATCCTGGGTGGACTCGGCAATCCCTTCGGCGCCGTGGCGGGCGGCGTGATCCTGGGGGTGCTGGAGTCGCTGTCCGCCGGCCTGATCTCGTCCGGTTACAAGGACGCGGTCGCCTTCGTCATCCTGCTGACCCTGCTGTTTGTCCGCCCTTCCGGCCTTTTCGGCCGGCGGGCCGCGGAGCGCGTCTGACATGGCCGGGTGGACGTCTCGGGGGCATCGCCTGGGGATTGCGGCGTTCGCCGCCGGTCTGGCGGTTCTCCCGGCTCTGCTCCCGAACGAGTACTACCTGACCGTGCTGATCGTCGCGGGATTCCACACGATCCTCACCCTCGGCCTCAACCTGCTCATGGGGTATGCCGGACAGATCTCGCTGGGCCACGCCGCCTTCTACGGGATCGCCGCGTACACCACGGGGATCCTTACCGCCAGGTTCCACTGGCCGGTCCCGGCCGGGATCGCCGCGGGGCTGGCGCTGGTACTGCTGGTGTCCGCGGGGATCGCGGTGCCGACGCTTCGCCTGAAGGGTCACTACCTCGCCATGGGGACGCTCGGATTCGGCATCATCGTGTACATCGTCCTGAACGAAGCTACCGACCTTACCGGCGGCCCCTCCGGGCTCACCGGAATCCCGAAGCTCGGCCTGGCGGGGGTCACGATCGCGTCGGACCTCCACGTCTACTACGTCGTCTGGGGCGCGGCCTTCCTCCTGTTCCTGCTGGCCCAGAACCTGGTGCGGTCGCGGCTGGGGCGGGCGCTGCGCGCCATCCACACCAGCGAGACCGCCGCCGCGGTCCTGGGTGTGGACACGGAACGGTACAAGATCGGCGTGTTCATCCTGAGCGCCGTCTATGCCGGCGTGGCGGGGGCCCTCTACGCGCACTACGTGACGTTCGTGTCGCCGGGGAGCTTCGGGTTCCACGCCTCGGTTCAGTTCGTGACGATGGTGGTCCTGGGTGGGATGGGGTCGCTGTGGGGCGCGGTGGCGGGCGCGGTGTTTCTCACGGCGCTGCCGGAGGTCCTCCGGGCGATCGAGGACTACGACATCCTGCTGTACGGCGGACTCCTGATCCTGTGCATGATGTTCCTGCCGGGCGGACTGGCGGAAGGGGCGGAGCGCCTGGCGCGGGGCGTCCGGGTGCTCGCCGCCGGCCGGACACCGGCGGCATCCGGGAGGACGCGGTAGTGGCACCGGCGTTTCTGCACGGCGAGGGCATCACGCTGCACTTCGGGGGCGTGACCGCGCTCCACGACGTCTCCTTTGCGGTGGAGCGCGGAAACCTCTTCACCATCATCGGGCCCAACGGCGCCGGGAAGACGTCGCTGTTCAACGTCATCACCGGTCTGTACCGGATGGATACCGGCGACATCCACCTGGAGGGACGCCGTATTTCCCACTTTCCCCCGCACGCGGTGGCACGGGTCGGCATCGTGCGGACGTTCCAGAACCTGGAACTCTTCGCCAACATGACCGCGCTGGAGAACGTGCTCACCGGCGGGTATCTGCTCACGCGGTACGGGGCGCTCGACTGGTGCTTCCGGTCCGGACGGTTCCGGCGCGAGGAGGCGGCGCTGCGCGCCAAGGCGGAGGCGGCGCTGGCCTTTGTCGGGCTCTCCGCCCAGCAGGACGTCCCTGCGGGGGCGCTGCCGTTCGGGTCGGCGCGCCTGCTGGAGATCGCGCGGGCCCTCTGCGCCGAGCCGAAGGTCCTGCTGCTGGACGAGCCGGCCGCCGGCTTGAACCTGCGCGAGACGGCGGTGCTGGGCGACATCATCCGCCGGATCGTGGAACGCGGGATCACGGCGGTGATGGTCGACCACGACATGGACCTGGTGATGCGGATCTCCGACCGTGTTCTGGTCTTGAACTACGGCGAGGTCATCGCCACGGGGACGCCGGCCGAGGTCCAGCGGAATCCCGCGGTGATCGCGGCCTATCTGGGTGAGGAGTAGCGTCCCATGCTGCGCGTGCGAAACCTCCACGTCTACTACGGGAGGATTCACGCTCTGCGGGCCGCAAGCCTCCACGTGGTCGACAACGAGGTCGTGGCGCTCCTGGGCGGAAACGGGTCGGGCAAGACGACGCTCCTGGCGGCCATCTCGGGCGTGGTCCGGGCGGCCTCGGGGGAGGTGGTGCTGCGGGGCGAGTCGATCGTCCGCGCCCGGCCCGACCAGATCGTGCGCCGAGGCATCGCCCATGTGCCGGAGGGCCGCCACATCTTCAAGCCCCTCACGGTGGAGGACAACCTCATGCTGGGGGCGTACCACCGGTACGCCCGGTCGAGCCGCGCGGCCATCCGTGCGGAAGCGGAGGAGGTGTTTCGGCTCTTCCCGGTCCTGGCCGAGCGGCGCGGCCAGGCGGCCGGAACGCTGTCGGGGGGCGAGCAACAGATGCTGGCGATCGGACGGGCGCTCCTGTCCCGACCCAAGCTCCTCTTGCTGGACGAGCCCTCCATGGGGCTGGCCCCCAAAGTGATCCGCGAGATCTTCGACCACATCGCCCGCCTGCGCGCGGAGCGAGGGGTGACGATCCTGCTGGTGGAACAGAACGCGCGGGCGGCCCTCTCCATCGCCGATCGCGGGTACGTGCTGGAGACGGGGCGCGTGGTGCTGGAAGGGCCCGCCGAGGATCTGCTGGCCAACCGGGAGGTGCAGCGGGCCTACCTGGGGCGGGAACGGAGCCGGACGGCAGCTGCGGAGCGTGACACAGACCCCTCTGTCTGAGCGAGGAGAACGGCCGATGTACTGGGAACCCGACAACGAGTGCATGCACCGCGAGGAACTGGAGCAACTCCAGCTGGAGCGGCTGCAGGCCACGCTGAACCGTGTGTACGGGCGCGTCCCCTTTTACCGGAAGAAGTTCGACGCGCTGGGGATCACCCCCGAAGATATCGGGTCGCTCAACGACCTCGCCCGCCTGCCCTTTACGAGCAAGGCCGACCTCAGGGACAACTACCCCTACGGGTTGTTCGCCGTCCCCATGCGCGAGGTGGTGCGGATCCACGCCTCCTCGGGGACAACGGGCGCGCCCACGGTCGTCGGCTACACCCGCAACGACATCCGGACCTGGAGCAACCTGGTCGCCCGCGTCATCGCCATGGGCGGGGTGACGAAGGACGATGTCATCCAGATCGCCTTCGGCTACGGTCTTTTCACCGGCGCCTTCGGCCTGCACTACGGCGCGGAGCGCATCGGGGCCTCGGTCATCCCGGCGTCCAGCGGCAACACGACACGGCAGATCAAGATCATGCGGGACTTCCGGACCACGGCGCTGGTCTCCACGCCGTCCTACGCCCTGCTCATCGGGGACACGCTGCGCGAGACGGGGACGCCCCTGTCGTCCTTGTCGCTCAAGTGGGGGCTCTTCGGCGCCGAGCCATGGTCCGACGCCATGCGCCAGTAGATCGAGGAGCGGCTGGGGATCGTGGCCACGGACAACTACGGACTTTCCGAGGTCATCGGGCCCGGCGTGTCGGGCGAGTGCTTGGAGCGCAAGGGGCTCCACATCAACGAGGACCATTTCATCCTGGAGGTGGTGGACCCGGATACGCTCCAGCCCGTGCCGCCGGGCGAGGTCGGGGAGCTGGTCCTCACCACGCTGTCGAAAGAGGCGTTTCCGATGGTTCGCTACCGCACCGGGGACCTCACACGGATCCTGCCGGGCGAGTGCCCCTGCGGCCGGACCGGGCGGCGGATGAGCCGTGTGCTGGGCCGGTGCGACGACATGCTGATCATCCGAGGGGTGAACGTGTTTCCCTCGCAGGTCGAGACCGTGCTCTTCGAGATCGAGGGGACGGAGCCGCACTACCAGATCGTCGTGGAGCGGAAAGGGGCCATGGACGAGGCCACGGTGCTGGTGGAGGCCGCGGAGTCGATCTTCTTCGATCAGATGCGGCGACAGAAAGAGATGGTCGAGCGGATCCAGAAGCGGCTGGCGCAGGAGCTGGGCGTCACGTTCGAGGTGAAGCTGGTCGAGAGGAAGACGCTGGAGCGGTTCGAGGGCAAGGCCAGGCGGGTGGTGGACAAGCGCCAGCTCTGGTCGAGCCCGACGGCGGAGCCGCACGCCTGAGGCGGTGCGTGACGCGCGGGGCGCGGCGGGCGAGGCTACACGTTCTCGATCGACACCGGGGAAATCGGATCGGCCGGCTCGAATCCGAAGACCCGCGCGAAGAAGTCGAGTTCCCCCTCGAGAGCCCGGCGGATATTCTCGGCTTTCCGAAACCCGTGCTGCTCGCCCGGGAAGGGGATGTAGGCGGTGGCGACGCCGCGCCGCCGCAGCGCGTCGAAGATCATCTCCGCCTGGTTCGGGGGGACCACCTTGTCGTCCAGGCCCTGGAAAAAGATCACCGGGCGGTCGAGGCTGTCCAGGTGGTGCAGGGGCGAGCGCGCGATGTAGAGGTCGCGCCGCGCGGGATACGGGCCGATCAGGGTGTCCAGATAGCGCGCCTCGAACTTGTGAGTGTCCCGGGCCAGCACCTCGCAGTCGCTGACGCCATAGTGGCTGGCCCCGGCCGCAAAGACCTTCCGGAAGACGAGGCAGGCCAGCGTGGTGTAGCCGCCCGCGCTCCCGCCCCGGATGGCGAGCCGTGCTCCGTCCACGCGACCCTCCGCCGCGAGGTGCGTCGCGCCGAAACAACAGTCGTCCACATCCACGATACCCCACGCGCCGTTGAGCCGCTCGCGGTACGCCCGCCCGTAGCCCGTGCTGCCGCCGTAATTCACGTCGAAGACGGCGATGCCCCGACTCGTGTAGTACTGGATGTTCAAGCGAAGCGCCGTCGTGGTCATGGACGTCGGGCCGCCGTGGATCATCACGACCAGCGGCGGGCGCTCGCCCTCGGGCGCCACGAAGTCCGGGTTCCTCGGCGGATAGAAAAGCCCATACGCCGTTCTCCCGCCGCCGGTCGGGAATTCGATCGGCTCCGCTGAGGACAGGTAGGACGTGTCGAAAGCCAGGGTCGTCGAGCGGCGCAAGACCTCGGGGCGACCAGCGTTCAGGTCAAGGCGGACGACCGACAACGGCTCGCAGGGCGAGCCGGCGAGGAAGACGGCCTGCGCGCCGGCGCACTGCACCGACGCCATATCGGTGAACGGCAGGTCGATCGGTGCGAGGTCCCGGGTCTCGGTGTCGAGGGTGGCGAGGGTCCAGGTCCCGCGACGGGTGAACGAGCAGACGATGCGGGTCGGGGATGCGAACGCGTAGTTCTGCATCCCGAAGACCCACGGCGGCGTGGCGAACTCCGCCTCCAGTGTCGTCAGGGGCTCGACGCGACCGTTGACGAAACGATAGAGATTCCACCAGTCGTCGCGGTCCGAGGCGAAGTGGAGGATGCCGTCGGGCGACCAGAGGGGCTGCACCGCCGACTCGCGGGTCCCGCCCGCGACATGGATCGGGCGTTCGAGCGAGCCGTCCGCGGCGATGCGCGCCATCCACAGCTCGGCGGCGTCCCACGGCATGTGCGGGTGGCTCCACGCTAACCAGGCGAGAGCCAAGCCGTCCGGGCTGAGCCGCGGCGCGGCGTAAAAGTCCCGGCCGGACATCAGCACGGTGACGGAACCGCGCCCGTCCGGGTCGAGCGCAACGAGGATGTTGCGGGGCTCCCCTCCCGCCGTGTGGTCCTCGCAGACGCAGACGATCCTCCTCCGGGGGGCGTCCCAGACGAAATCGGCGTAACGGAAATCCCCGGCGGGGGTGATCGCCAACGGCGGCTGCGCATCGGCCATCCGGTAGACCCGTTGGTCGGCGAAGTTCGCAAAGAACAGGACGCCGGACGCCGCCAGATACGACCCGCCCCCGTACTCGTGCACCCGCGTGCGGGCGTTGAAGTCCCCGGGGATGCAGTCTTCCACTACGCCGTCGGGTCGCCGCCGGACCACGACGGATCGCCCGCCCTCGTTGGGTCGCATTTCCAGCCAGTAGACGGCGTCGCCGTCCACGCGGACCTCGCCGAGCCCGATGGCGCCCGAGGCGATCTGCGCGGCGGTGATGGGGGACGTCCACGATCCGTACGGGCGGGTCTGCGGTGTGCTCATCCTTCCACTCCTTTCCTGGCGCGGGATAAATGATGCGCCATCGGATGACTCATGCTATCACACGGACCGCAGGAAAGGAGTCTATCTCCCGGTGTGGGTGCGACACTTCGACCGACCCCTGCGACGGTGGTTCCTCGCGGCACGCCGGGAATGGTCTCCGCATGCATCGCCGAAAGTCATCCTATTTTGGGGCATTGCCGGAAGGCACATGTCCGAATGTGACCGAGCACATCTTGAGGGTGCGACCTCAGAGAAATCAAACAAGTTAAGGGCGTCCCCTACGGTTGTGCGTGTCGGCCATTCTCCTTGACGGCTGGTTTGGAGTGGGGCTAACGTGCTCATGCAATTCAGGAGCGGGAGGCCGCTCCGGAAAGGGGGATTCGGCGAAAACGCCTGTGCCCTTCGGTCTCGAATGTTCGCCGCCCTACGCGACGACACGTGTCGAAGGAGCCGTTGTGCCATTGGGTGCAGCAGGAAGCCTAATGCAAAATACACGGGGCCTGTCAACGATGATGTCCTATCGAAAACGAGGAGACGGATGATCTCGACGGAACAGGTGCGCATCTATAGGGCGCTACGTGAGGCTGGGAAACATTTCCACGGGAGACTACTCCAGGGCGTCCCAAGAGATATCCTGGTCGCCACGGCGCAGGAGTTTGGCCTATGGAAGGGGGGTGTCCTCGTCGCCGAACAGGACGAAACGGATATCCTCACAGAACGCCTCATCTATGATCGGCGATGGGACGGCAAGACCACCTTGGAACACTTTGCGGACCGGACCGCCGGGACGTGTCTAACGTCGGAAGAGCAACGCCTCTTCGCCGCTATGCAAAACGGCATTTTCTCGCTCTTCCGAATTCAGGCCATACACCCGGGAAGCCATGCCGTGCTCTCCGACCGCCTAGCAGAGCTTCGCATGGGCCAGGCGCAACCGTTGGTGGAGCTCATCGACATGGGCTTATCGGAGACCGGGGTTCCCGGTGCGCTTCTGGCTACGCGCCTGTTGGACGCCGGCGGGTTCGTCATGACCGCCGGTGTGAGTTACCCGTTTTCCATCGAGCGGGAACCCGCCATTCTCAGTTATCTCCGCCAGAAGGAGTTCGGCTATCGCAAACGCCGTCTTGATCTGCCGGAAAATTATAGCTTGTACTTTTTCCGATTGCACCGGCGGTTCGGTGTCGAGGTGATGTACAGATCGGAGGGCGAGGACTAGAAGCCCCGCATCCAAAGTCGCGACGGCGCGGGTCAATGGAGCAGTGTTCCGAGTCCTGGTACGCGGGGAGAACGTCAATGGAGGAGCACCCTCCTGCAGCTCCTGGTCGGCACGGCTACGGAAACCGTGTTCAGGCCATAGTAGATTTTTCGGGACAATGGTAGATTATGCTGGACTTTGCATCGGAAGTTGTGTTCGAAGGCCGCCCAGGAGTGGATCGTCAGGGACGAAGGATCTACGACTCAGTCAATAATGCAGGGTGGTATCGGAGACATCGAGGCCGGATCAATGGCGCAGCTTGAGCATATTGAGGCGATCGAGAAGCGGCTGTGGCGGGCGGCGGATACGCTGCGGGCAAATTCGAACTACGCCAGCAATGAGTATTTCATGCCCGTCATGGGGCTGATCTTTCTGCGTCATGCGTACAGTCGCTACCTGGCGGTGAAGGACGAGATCGAGGCGAATCTACCGAAGCGGGGTGGTAAGACACGGGAGGTGACGAAGGAGGATTTCTCCCAGAAGAGCGCCATCTTTCTCCAACCCAGAGCCCAGTTCGATTATCTCGTGTCGCTCACGGATGCCGATGATCGCGCCAAGGCGATCGTCGAGGCGATGGAATCCATCGAGGCCGATTACACATCGCTTGCCGACGTTTTGCCCAAGGCGGAGTACCAGGAGGTGGACAACACGGTCCTTGGCCAACTCCTGCGGACGCTGAACCGCGACGAATTGAAGAAGGCCTCCGGCGATATCTTTGGCCGGATCTACGAGTATTTCCTGACCGAGTTCGCAAACCTCAAGGCGCACGACAACGGCGAATTCTTCACCCCGATCTCTCTTGTGTCACTCATCGCCAATGTGCTGGAACCATCCAGGGGGACCGTGTTTGATCCCGCCTGCGGTTCCGGGGGCATGTTCGTCCAGAGTGCCCATTTTGTGGAGCGGCTGCAGCAGAATCCCAACGAGAAGCTGACCTTCCGCGGCCTTGAAAAGAATGCCACGACGATCCGACTGGCCAAGATGAACCTGGCCGTTCATGGCCTCGAAGGCGACATCAAGAAGGCGATCACCTATTACGACGACCCCCACGAGCTGCTCCGCAAGGCTGACTTCGTCATGGCCAATCCGCCCTTCAACGTGGACGAGGTGGATGCCGACAAGGTCAAGACCGATCCCCGCCTTCCCTTCGGCCTGCCCGGCGTCAACAAGGCCGGCAAGGTCCAGAACGGCAACTATCTCTGGATCAGCTATTTCTATAGCTATCTGAACGAGAAGGGCCGAGCCGGGTTCGTCATGTCATCACAGGCCTCCAGCGCCGGGCGCGACGAGGCCAGGGTGCGTCAGAAGCTGGTCGAGACCGGCGACGTGGATATCATGATCGCCATCCGCTCGAACTTCTTCTACACACGCACGGTTCCGTGCGAGCTATGGTTTATTGATCGGGGGAAACCCGATCAACCCTCACCCCTGGCCCCTCTCCCAGCGGGAGAGGGAGGCGGAGAGAAGAGGGAACGTCATTATCGGGGTGGGTTTGATTTTTCAGGGCTTGTTGAACGGGCTCGAGAGTTAAGAAAGAAGCAAACAACCGCGGAGTCGCTTCTGTGGGAGCTGCTGAGGGATCGGCGGTTTGTGGGGTTGAAGTTTTGCCGGCAACACCAATTCGGCGACTACATTCTCGATTTCTACTGCGACGAGCATCGTCTGGCCATCGAACTCGACGGGGGGGTGCATGAGGGGCGGCGAAAGCATGACGCCAAGCGAGACGCATATCTCGCGTCGCAGGGTGTCACGGTTATCAGGATTCCGAATCGAGACCTCCTAAATGACCCGGAAGGGACACTCCGCACGATTTCCGCGCGGCTCCCCGACTCTCCGCGAGAAGCCTCGGCCGAAAGCCAAGCCCCTCTCCCCTTGGGAGAGGGCCAAGCTGGCGACCGGGCCCCTCTCCCCTTGGGAGAGGGCCGGGGTGAGGGTAGATACTCCGTATCTTTAAACCGCAAGGGACACGTCCTGATGATAGATGCCCGCAACATCTATCGGAAGGTCACTCGGAAGATCTATGACTTCAGCCCGGAACAGCTCCAGAACATTCTGGCGATCGTGTGGCTGTATCGGGGACAGGCCGAGCGGTTCCTTGAGCTGGTCGCCGGCTACTGTGCGCGGATGCTGGATAAGGCCGAGGGTTGTTTCTGTAGACGTGATGCGGATGGTAAGGAGACGCGCCCACTCCTGGAATACGCGGATGCGTTTCAAGCGCTTCGTAGCGCAATGCAGCCGTTCCTGGATACGCAAGGTGGAGATGGCCCACATGCCGAGGTGTTGAAGCAGTTGGAGGACTCAACGGCGACATTTTCTAGCGACCTGGAGGCATTCAAGGCCGCTGTCGAGAAGCAGCAGAAGTTGTGGGCGGATCAGCAGAGGACGAACGGCGCGTTGAAGGCCGCGGTGGATCGACTTGCTACGATGGGAGAGACGAGTCGGGATCTGGTAAAGCAGGCGGACCTGCTATACAAGCTGGTGTGCCGCCTGATTGAGGTATGCGAGAACGAGTGCGGCGCCCGCGAGAGCGATACGTGGTCGAGCCGAGAAATTGCGCGCGCTCGGAAGGCCGCCGATACCGCCCGACAGATCGCGGTCGAGCAGTTGAAGCAGGTCCGCTACTTCTGGAAGCAGGCCCACTGGCTGGTGGAGCGCTTCCCGGAGGCCAAGCTCCGGGATGTGGAAGGACTGGTCAAGCTGGTCAGTGCCGAAGACATCAAGGCCAACGATTGGAGCCTGACCCCCGGTCGTTACGTCGGCGTCGCGCCTGAGGAAGAGGATGGCGACTTCGACTTCGAGGAAGCCCTGCGCGACATCCATCTTGAGTTGGAGGGGTTCACTGCTGTCCCAACGTTAGTCGAACAGATTTAGCTGGTTACCGAGATCGGCCTCCAACGCGACAGCATGCGGTGGCGCAAGTGCTTCTCCCAACGGGATTTTCTCGAAGAGCGAGACGCTGAGGATCTGGAGAATCGTGTACAGACTGGCCTCCAGCTTCAGGCGCTTCTTGACGATGGCCACCA
>JAKPQH010000033.1 GCA_029580855.1 bacterium
ATGGGACGGTGATTGGGTCCTGCGCGCCCCGGCATCGCAACGGCGAGTTTCGAGCGTTCCTCCGGCAGTTGGACCGGGCGACACCGGCAGGCCTCGATCTGCACCTGATCGTGGACAACTATGGGACGCACAAACATCCCAAGGTGCAACAGTGGTTGGCCAAGCATCCCCGGTTCCACCTCCACTTCACCCCGACCAGTTCGTCGTGGCTGAACCTCGTCGAACGGTGGTTCCGCGAACTCACCACCAAGCGCATCCGGCGCGGCGTCTTCCGGAGCGTCGCCGACTTGATCGCGGCCATCGAGGAGTACATCACGGTGCACAACGCTCACCCGAAGCCCTTCGTCTGGACCAAGTCGGCGGAGGCGATCCTGGAGAAGGTGGGGCACTGTAAAGCCATTTTAGCAACAGTACACTAGCTGCTCTGGGCTGCGGTCCTGCCGTACTCCAATCCTTTGCGCAGGGCCCGCATGTTGAGGTCCTCGGTGCCTTTCGGCACCGACGCCTTGACGGCCTTCTCCATCGCCTCGGAACTCACAAGCCCCGTGACGCCCGTGAAAAAGCCGGCCATGACGATGTTGAGCACGAGGCGCCGGCCCAGCTCCTCGGCGAAACGGGTGGCGGGAATGCCGAATGTCCGGGCGTCCGCCGGGAGCTTCTGGTCCAGCTTCACCAGCTCCTCCTCGTACAGGAGACGGCCGCCGGGCTTCAGCGTCGGCCCGAACTGCGTGTAGGCGTCCTGGCTCATCAGCACCAGGACGTCCGGCTGCTTTACGTACGGATAGCCGATCGCCTGGTCGGCCACGGTCACCTGGGCGCTGCAGGCGCTGCCGCGGGCCTCGGGGCCGAAGGCCTGGATCAGCGTGGCGTGCTTGCCGTCGTAGATGGCGGCCGCCTTGCCGATGATCATCCCGCACAGGATGACGCCCTGCCCGCCGAGCCCCCCGATGCGGATCTCAGTCTTGATCATGGGAGCCTCCATAGGGCGTGAAGCGGTCCCCCAGGACCTTGCCGAAGTGGGCGTTCATGGCCTCCAGCCAGGTGGGGCGCTCGCGGTCCACGAACTTCCCGACGACGATGTCGCCCTGATAGGCCAACCCCACGTCCTTCGTGTCCGCGCCGTTCTTGATCGTGGATTTCTCCTTGAAATACTTGAGCTGATCCACCCCGTCCCCCAGGCGGTTCCGCCGCGAGTACAGGGTCGGACACGGCGACAGCGCCTCGATGAACACGAACCCTTTTTTCTGCAGGCCCTCCCTCATCGCCTTGGCCAGCTGCCGGACGTGGTAGACCGTCCAGCGGGCGACGTAGACCGCCCCGCAGGCGTCCGCCAGGAAGGGCAGGTTGAAGGGCTCCTCGAAATTGCCGAAGGGCATCGTCGTCTGGGTCGGGCCGAGGGGGGTCGTGGGCGCGACCTGGCCGCCGGTCATCCCGTAGGTGAAGTTGTTCACGCAGACCACCATCAGATCCATGTTCCGCCGGGCCGCGTGGACCAGGTGGTTGCCGCCGATGGCGGAGAGGTCGCCGTCGCCGGAATACACCACGACCTTCAGGTCCGGGTTCGCCAGCTTCAACCCCGTCGCGAAGGGGATGGCGCGGCCGTGCGTGGTGTGGAAGCTGTCCAGATTCAGATACCCGGCCACCCGGCCCGTGCAGCCGATCCCGCTCACGACCGCGATGCTGTCCAGGTCGCGCCCGCTCTCGGTCAAGGCGCGGGTGAAACAGTTGACCGTGGTCCCGATGCCGCAGCCCGGGCACCAGATGTGCGGAATCCGATCCTGGCGCAGGTAGGGCATCACGGGGTTTTCGAGGCCAAGCTCCTGCTCCAGGTCGAGGAGTTGCGTCTCGCTCATCGCGCCACCTCCAGGATCTTGTCGAGGATCGTCTGGGGGTCGTGCACCGTTCCGCCGGCGTGCGGCACGCCGACCACCGGGATCTTCCCCGCCACGGCGCGCTCCGCCTCCTGCACCATCTGCCCCAGATTCAGCTCGGGAAACACAATGGCCGTCGCCGTCTTCGCCATCTCCTGCACCAGCGCCGCCGGGAACGGCCAGCAGATGACCAGCCGCGCGTGTCCCACCCGTACCCCTTGGGCGCGCGCCGCCTCGACGGCGGCCGTGGCGATGCGGCTGGTGATGCCGTAGCTCATCACCACCACGTCCGCGCCCGCAACGCCGTCCATCCGGACGTCCACCAGCCGGTGCGCGTTTCGCCGGATCTTCTCGCAGAGACGCCGGACGAGCCGGTCCTGGGCCTGAGGGTTCATCGCCGGGTAGCCCCGCGCGTCGTGCGTGAGGCCCGTCACGTGCACCCGGTATCCGTCCCCCGCCTTCACCATCTCGGGGACCAGGTCCCCGTCGGTCGTCGCGTAAAGCGTGAACTCGCCCGGCGGCTTTGTCGCCCACTTGCGCGGGACGATCTCGATCCGGTCGGCCGGCGGGATGACGACCCGTTCCGTCATATGTCCCACGACCTCGTCCATCATGAAGAAGACCGGACAGCGGTAGCTCTCGGCCAGGTTGAAGGCCGTGATCATGAAGTCGAAGCATTCCTGGGGGCTGCTGGGGGAAAGCGCGATGACCTCGTAATCCCCGTGGCTGCCCCACTTCGCCTGCATCATGTCCTGTTGCGCGGGCAGCGTCGGCAGCCCCGTGGACGGCCCGCCCCGCTGGACGTCCACCCAGACGCTGGGGGTCTCGGTGATGGCGGCGTAGCCGATATGCTCCATCATCAGCGACAGACCGGGCCCCGAGGTGACGCTCATCACCTTTTTGCCGCCCCACGCGGCGCCCTGGATGGCGATGGAGCTGGCCAGCTCGTCCTCCATCTGGATGAAGACGCCCCCCACCAGAGGAATCCGGCTGGCGAAGCGTTCCACCACCTCCGTGGACGGCGTGATCGGATAGCCGGCGACGAAGCGGCACCCCGCCGCCAGGGCGCCTTCGCATGCTGCGTGGTCCCCGTCGAGGAAATGGATGCCGGTCAAGACACCCTTCGGATCCGCGTGCACGGCCTCTCCTCCTCCCCCGCGGCGCACGGGTTGTCGCGATACGTTCACTCCGCCGCGGCCTGCGCTGCCCGCTTGGCTTCGATCAGCGCCTCCAGATCCTTGAGGCGCACCCCGTAGATGGCGAAGTCCGGACAGTAGAGCCCGCAGAGGTCGCAGCCGGTGCAGGCCTCGGGCTTGGCCAGGACCGGGTAGTGATAGCCTTTCGGGTTGAACTCCCGCGAGAACTCCAAGGCGTGCGTGGGGCAAAAATCGATGCAGTATGAGCAGCCCTTGCAGACCTCCGTACGGACGAAGACCGTGCCTTTGGGTTTTACGGCCGCGTCGCCTTTCATGTCTACACACTCCTTCCCGGACCACAGGGACGGTTCCCGTTGGGTGACAGCGACACGCCTATGCTAGTCTCGCCTTCAGGTTCCTGTCCAGGATATCCAGAAAGTCCTCCGTAAATAGGTAGGAATCGGGCGTCACGTCCTTGCCGTGGATGCACACGGCCAGGTCCTTCGTCATCTTTCCCGATTCCACCGTCTCCACGCAGACCCTCTCCAGCGTCTCGCAGAACCGGACGAGATCCGCGTTGCCGTCGAGCCGGCCCCGGAAGGCCAGCCCCCGCGTCCACGCGAAGATGGAGGCGATGGGGTTCGTGGAGGTGCGCTGGCCCTTCTGATGCGCCCGGAAGTGACGCGTGACCGTCCCGTGCGCCGCCTCGGCCTCCATGGTGCCCCCGTCGGGCGTGATGAGCGTCGAGGTCATCAGCCCCAGCGACCCGAAGCCCTGCGCGATCATGTCGGAGGCGTTGTCCCCGTCGTAATTCTTGCACGCCCAGACGAACTCGCCGTGCATCTTGAGCGAGGAGGCGATCATGTCGTCGATGAGCCGGTGCTCGTACGTGATCCCGGCCGCCTCAAAGCGCCCCCTGTAGTCGTGCTCGTAGATCTCGCGGAAGAGGTCCTTGAACCGGCCGTCGTACTTCTTGAGGATGGTATCCTTGGTGGAAAGATACAGCGGCCATTTCTTGAGCAGCGCCTGGTTGAAGCAGGCGTGGGCAAACCCGCGGATGGACTCGTCGGTGTTGTACATCGCCAGCGCCACCCCGCCGCCGGTCTCGAACCGGTAGACGTCGTAGGTCTTGGCCTCCCCTCCGCCTTCGGGCGTGAACGTCATGGTCAGCTTGCCCCTGCCCTCCACGACGCAGTCCGTCGCCACGTACTGGTCGCCGAACGCGTGGCGGCCGATGCAGATCGGCTTGGTCCAGCTGGGGACCAGGCGCGGGACGTTCTTGCACACGATGGGCTCGCGAAAGACGGTGCCGGTGAGGATGTTCCTGATGGTGCCGTTGGGCGACTTGTACATCCGCTTCAGCTTGAATTCCTTCATCCGGTTGTCGTCGGGGGTGATCGTGGCGCACTTGACGCCCACGTGGTGCTTCTTGATCGCCTCGGCGGCCTCCACCGTGATCCGGTCATCGGTGCGATCCCGGCTTTCGATGCCCAGGTCGTAGTACTTGATCTCGACGTCCACATAGGGGAGGACAAGCTTGTCCTTGATGCCCTTCCAGATGATCCTGGTCATCTCGTCGCCGTCCAGTTCAACGATGGGGTTCTTCACGCCGATCTTCTTCATTATTCCCTCCGCTGGTCAAAAGTCGTGTCGTTGGATGATCGGGGCGAGGGCAATGTCTGGGCGCCATGCGCGTGACACGGGTGACGTCGCTCGGGTCCTGCGGGTCTGGATTCTCCGAGGCCCTCCGTCGTCGGTACCGGGCGTTCGGAAGATCTTTGAAGGTTGCGCCGTGGGCCCACACCAGCGCACCGTGCGCGCTAGCGGTCGCGAGGACGACCCAGTCGGCCCGTTCGCGAAGTATTCCCGCCACGCGCCGGAGTCAACGGCATTCATGGTCGGGCGCCGTCTGGGTCGGCCACGCTGTCGATGCCCTTCAGAAAGCCGCCCATCGCCCGTACGGGGCGTGGCGGAATGCGCGCGCTCCGGCCGTTCCGAGGCCGCAGCAGCGCCGGAGGACGACGCGCTTTGTCGCAACCTGCCACGGTCGCCAAACCCGCCCGTGCCGCGTGGCGATCATGCGCGACCGGTCCGCAGCGTCGCCCCTGCTAGCGGCGGTCCGCCTTCTTCCTGGGCGTGTGTCCGGCCACGTCCCGGTAGAGCCGGATCATGTGCTCGACGCGCCGGCGGCTGTACGGGACGAGGCAGGCCAGCGTCAACGCGAGATACGCCGCGGCGACGGCCAGCAACCGGCGCGCGTCCGCGCCGGCGCCGACCAGGACGAGGACCACGGAACCGCAGAGGGCCAGGATGGCCGCGGACAGGAGAGGCCAGAGCAGGGCGCGCATGAACCGCGACAGGATCAGCGGGCGCTCGATCGCCTCCCATCGCTCGACCTGACGTCTGGCGATCTTGACCGCCTCCGGGTACACGTGGTCCTCCGCACCCGGTTTCCGGGGGAGGACCTGGGCCGCCTGATGCCGCTGCCGCTGCAGCGTCTCGCCCGGACGGAAGACGCGGAAGGGCGGGCTTGACGTGTCGATCCATCTCCCCTGCGGACCGTAGAACATCTCGAACAGGAGATCCCAGGAATCCCCCGCGAAGTACCCGACGAGTCCGAAAAGCACGCCGATCCCGACGGCGAAGACATGGACGAGATTCGCCGGGACAGCCGGGAAGAATCGAATGATCGGCGGGGCGAGCACCTCCAGCAGAGCGACGGAAACGGCGACCGCGGCGACGAGCGGGAAAACCCCCCGCATGGCTCCCCACAACCCGAGCCACGTCAGAAGCTTTTCGGTCTTCGTCGTGAGGTCCAGGCCCATCTGCCACCGCGATGGAAGCGGGTTGGCCGGTCCCGCGTCAAGGAGATTGTCTGTGCCGCGCGGGCGCTGCCCCACCCTAGCCTGCGCGCCGGCAGGTTGTCAAGGGCGCGGCCGGCGGACGCGTTCCGTCAGGCCGCGCATCCCGAGACGGCTTTACGAGAGGGAGCCGAGGTCATACCGGAATCCCGGGGATGCCGCGCTACAGGTTCCGCATGCGGGGATCGATGTACTCGCGCAGCCAGTCGCCGATCACGTTCAGCGCCAGCACCGTGAGCATCATGGCCAGACCCGGGAACGTCGTCAGCCACCACGCCGTCCCCATGTACGCGCGGCCGTCGGACAGCATGGAGCCCCACGTGGGGATCGTGGCCTCGACCCCCAGGCCGAAGAAGGTGAGCGACGCCTCGGTGATGATGCAGGTCGCCACCGCAAACGTCGCCACGATGATGACCGGCGCCAGCGTGTTCGGAAGCACGTGCCGCCGGATGATCCGGAAGTCCGAGGCCCCGATAGCCCGGGCGGCCTCCACGAACTCCCGCTCCCGCACCGACAGGACCTGCCCGCGTACCACACGGGCATAGACCATCCACCCCGCCACTCCCAGCACCAGGATGACATTCCGCAACCCCGGGCCCAGGACGCCGATGATCGCCAGGGCCAACAGGATGAACGGAAACGCAAGCTGGATGTCCACCAGGCGCATGATGGCGGCCTCGTAGGCGCGGCCGTAGTAGCCGGCGATCAGACCCACCCCGACGCCCAGAAGCCCCGAGATGAGGACGGCAGAGAAGCCCACGGCCAGCGAGACCCGGGAGCCGTAGATCGTCCGGCTGAGGATGTCGCGGCCCAGATGATCGGTGCCCAGTGGATGCGCGCGCGAACCGCCCTCCATCCACGCGGGAGGCAGCAGGCGCCGCTCCAGCACCTGTTCGTTGGGGTTGTGCGGCGCGATCCAGGCCGCCGCCACGGCCACCACCATCACCGCGAGGAGGACGATCACCCCGACGACGGCCGCTCGGCTCCTCACCAGGGAGCGCAGGGCGCGGTTCCACTCCGAGCGCTCGCTGATCCGTGTGGCGCTCGGCCCGCCGATACTCGACGTCTCGACCATAGGGGGCCACCGGCCCGCGGCTACCGCACCCGCACGCGGGGATCCAGCCAGGTGTACAGCACGTCGACGACGAGGTTGATGGCCACGAAGGCCAGGGCGATGAAGAACACGTCGGCCTCGAGCACGGGGAAGTCCCGATTGAGGATCGAGTCGATGGCCAGCCGCCCGATGCCCGGCCACGCGAATACGGTCTCGGTGACCACGGCTCCTCCCAGCAGTTGCCCGATATCCAGCCCGACCATCGTGACGACCGGGATGGCCATGTTCTTGATCGCATGGCGCACCACCACGATGCGCTCCGCCAGGCCCTTGGCGCGCGCGGTCCGGATGTAATCCTGCTCCAGCACCTCGCGCATGCCGGATCGCACCAGCCGCGTGTTGCGCGCCATGAAGAACGCACCCAGTGTGAAGGCGGGGAGCAGGACGTGCCAGGGCCCCCCGTATCCGGAAGACGGGAGGAAATTCCATTGCTCTGCGAAGAGGAGGATCAGGATCAGCCCCAGCCAGAAGCTAGGCAGCGATTGCCCGAGCAATGCCAGGATCATGGCCAGGTTGTCGACGATCGAATTGTGTCGGACCGCGGCGATGGTCCCCAGCAGCAGCGCCGCCGGCAGGGACCAGGCCAGCGTCACGAGGGCCAGCGTCAGCGTGGCCGGAAATCGCTGCACCACCTGCTTTAGCGCGGGCTGCCCTCGGTACCGTAGCGATTCGCCGAAGTCTCCGCGGACGGCGCCGGCCATGAACCGTACGAACTGCTCCGGCAGCGGCCGGTCCAGACCCATCTGGACCCGCAGCCGCTCGACGTCTTCCTGGCTGGCCTCGGGCGGCAGCATGATCCGCACGGGGTCGCCGGTCAGGTTGACGATGAAGAACACCAGCAGCAGGACGCCCAGGACGACCACGATGGACTGGAGCGCCCGACCGAGGATGTATCGAATCATGGGACCTCGCGACGCCGGAACGGTGGGAGGCATCGAGCACGCGCGCGATGCCTCCCGGGGTCGCCCCGCCGAAGAGCGGCCTCCCCTCGGTCCGCTCTTGTGCCGTAGGCTGGTTCTACGCCAGCGACATCTCGTTGTACCAGATCATTTCATCGGTGCGCGGCGTCCACTCCATCTTCTTGTTGATCGCGTAGATATCCTCGATCGCGTAACCCCACAGGTTCGGGCAGTCGTCCTGGAGGATCTTCTGCGCCTCCGTGTATAGCTTGGCCCGCCTGACCGCATCCAGCGTTGTGCGCGCCTCTTCCAGGGCCTTGTCCAGCTTCTCGTTCTTGTAGCCTTGCCAGACCTTGGCGTATATGGAGCTGCTGTGGCAATTCGTGAAGAGCGAATTGTCGGCATCGTGCATCCAGTTGCCCCAGCTCCGGAACCAGACGCCGTCCAGCTTTCCGGCGTTGGCCTGGGTGATGGTCGTTCCCCAATCCTGCCACTTGAGGTTGCCCTTCATGCCGATCTTCGCCAACTCGCCAACGATGGCCTCGATGAATTCCTTGTCCTTCGGGACACGGCCTTGCGTGCCGAAGAACGTGAACTCGACCCCCTTGGGATACCCCGCCTGGGCCAGGAGCGCCTTGGCTTTCTCGGGGGTGTAGGGGAAGGGCTTGACCTCATCCTCGTATCCGGCGTACCAGGGGTTGAGGAGGGTGGCAACCCGCGTGCCGTTTCCTTTCAGAACCGTCTTGATGATGTTCTCGATGTTGGCGCCATAGTTGATCGCCTGTCGGACCAGCTTGTTCTCGAACGGTTTTGACCGGCAATCCAGGGCGAAGAAGACGATCCGGTTGCCCCGCAGCGTAACGATGCGCGCCTTGCCGCCGCGGTTGATCCGGTCCATGTCGTCCGGCGGAACCGCCGGGATGATGTCCACGTCGCCGGCCAGCAGGGCCGAGACGCGGGTGCTCGTCTCGGGGATGCCGCGGACGATCACCCGCTTGATCTTCGGAGCGCCGCCCCAGTAGCCCGGATTGGCCTCCATGACCATGTCCTGGTCCTTGGCCCAGGAGACGAACTTGTAGGGTCCGGTGCCGATGGGTTTTGTCGCCAGGTCTTCCGTGCTGGCGGTCGAGAAATACTTGGGGGGCACGATGATGGTGTGAAAACCTGCCAGCCGCGGCAGAATAGCCGGATCAGGGCTCTTGGTCACGATATTCACGGTGTGCTTGTCCACGATATCCACGCGGTCGATCTGCCCATAGGTGCTGAGCAGCGGCGCGCCCGTCTTCGGATCCAGCATCCGGTGGATGCTGAACTTGACCGCCTCGCCGTCGAACTCTTCCCCGTTGTGGAATTTGACATTCTGCCGGAGCTTGAACTGCATGGTTTTGTCGTTGATCCGCTTCCACTCCGTCGCCAGCTGCGGTTGGAGCGCCTTCAGGTCCTTGCTGAAGACCACCAGGCACTCGTACATGTTTCGCAGGACGCTTTCATGGACCGTGTTCTCGTTCCGGTGCGGGTCGAGCTGCACCAGCGATAGACCGTAGCCCATCACCACCTTGGATTCGGCTTCCGCGCCCAGCGCTCGGGCGCCACCGAGGTACGGCGAGATCGCGGCGGCCCCGGTTGCCGCTGCTGCTGTTTTCAGAAAGCGGCGTCGGCTCATGCCCGATGTCGTGCGCGCACTCCAGATCGCGTTCCCGTTTCGCTTCATCGCTTGTCCTCCTCGCAGCGTGGGTGTCGGCTTGCTCCGTCGCGTCTACCCGGGACACGCCGGCCGATCGGCGTCCTCCGCGCGGGCCGGGGGCGTGAAAACCGGACAGGATCATGCGGCGTCGGGCGGCGGCGCGGGAGCGCGCGCCCGTACGCGTGGCGCAGAAAACCCATCGTGTCGAGGATCGCCCGAGTCCGCGGGGACTGTCAAGGAGAAAGCCGACGTCGTGCGGCTACGCAAGCGTATACGTGGCGAAGTGCCCATGGCACGGGGGGCCGTAGCTGAGATGGAGCGTCCGCGCCGCCAACTCGACGACCACGGCGGCCGTGGTTTCCCACTCCGTCGCGCTCGCGGCGTGACGGCAGATCGGCTCGGGTCGGCTGGCATGGTCCGCCAGCATCCGTTCGACCTGCTCCACCGTGATCTGTCCCGCCGCCGCACCCAGCAGCGCCTGCATCCGTGCGCACCGGCCCGGAGAGCCGGGCGCGGGCAGTGATTCCGCTTCGTACGCCCGGGCCGCCGGGTCAAGGCAGTGATTGGTATGGGCGAAGACACCCCGATCCCGGGCGGTCACCGCCAGGACTTGCGGAAGAATCTCCAAATTGCGGATCCGACCCTTCGCGTCGATCACCAGAAAGTTGCCCACCGCGGGACCCCTCATCGTGCGGGCCCGCTCGGCCGCCTGATCGGCCGAGCCGCACTCCAGCAGGGCCCTGCGCGTGAGCGGCGGCGCCTGCCACGTGCGGCCGGCCCGCGCCCACAACGAATTGGCGAACACCGCTACTCCGTGTTCGTTCAGCCCCACGCCGCCCAACTCGCCCGGAACGGAGTGCATCAAGAGCGCCGGCTTCCCCACGGGCCGCAGCCGCAGGACACACATCCGTTCTCGATACGCCGGGACCAGATCCCGGTTCTGGGCACCCAATGGCTGGCCCGCGGCGCTGGCGTCGCACGCCACCCCGAGCGCGGTGCACCCTTCCGGCATCCCCCCCGGGCCCGGCCTCACTTGAAGTGCGATCGCACCCGCCAGTGGGATCTGCGCCCCGTCCGCCAGGCCCCGCAGCTCATCCAGCCATGCGGTCCCGCCCAGCGCCTGGATCCTCGGAAGCTGAGCCGTTGCCCAGTCCAGGGCCTGGGCGCGTTGGAGACCGCCCACCCGCCGAGCAAATCCCAGCGCGTCCTCGAGCTGCCGCCGGACGCCGTCGCGCAGGCATTCGCCGTGGAGGCGACCCAGTTCGTACGGAGTCCCGGCGAAGTCATAGAAAGGAAAGCACGCCACGAAAGCCTCCGGACGCGGCGTCCTATTGTCCCTGAGCGCCGCGCCCGCTGCGCCCCACGCGGGACCCCGCCCCCTCGCCCGTATCTCGAACGCGGAAGGTCCGCGCGTGGCCCGTCGTCCGGTCCGCGATGGTGACCTCGACGACGCCGGCGGCGTCGCAGCGATACACCTCTTCGATGTCGTGGGTCGCGACGGTCGGATCCCGCCGGATCCGCACCGCGGCCAGATTATGCTGGCCCTTCAGCGCCGGATCGTACGGAAACAGGATTTCCTGCCACGCCAGAATGTCGCCGGCGGGATCGTTTTGGTCCCCCAGGGCGCTGCATTCCAGATACCGGAAGCGCCCGATGTTGTGGGCGGGGCGGTAGCGGCGGCCCGCCACCAGCGCCGGCTCGCCGGGCCGCGGCAGACGCGTTTCCTTGGTGAAGATGGGGTCAAAGACGATCCGCTGCCCGTCTTCGCCTTCGCGCCAGACCCCGAAATGTCGGTGGAATCGATCCGACAGGACGTAGCCGGCCTCCTGGTCGGCGGCGATGGCCAGACCGATGGCCGTCGCACCCGACGGATACGGGGAGCGGCGCACTCGTTTGCCGAACCGGTCGCGCAGGACGCGCGCCAGGACGGGGAGCTCGCACGAGCCGCCCACGAGGTATACCACCCCCAGCCCCGAAGCTTCCCCGTCGGTGCGCCCCAACGCCGCCGCCATGGCGGCTTCGGTCGCCTGAAGCGTCTGGAGAATCAGCGGCTCGCACCGCTGGTAGAACTCGCCCACGGGAACCATGACCTCGCCCAACGCCGGATCCACCTGTCCGAAGTCCACGACGATCTTCCGGCTGTTGGGGTTGATCGCCTCCTTGGCCTCCCGACACAGCGTCAACAGCCGTGCCCGAGATCCCGAGGGGGCCCGCGACGCCACGCTCGGATCCGTCAAGGCCAGCTCCAGGAGCGCGGCGTCGAAGTCGTCCCCACCCAGCCGGGAGATCCCCTCGCTGGAGACGACATCGTGCCGATTCTCGGCCATGCAGATGACCGCGGCGTCGAAGGTGCCCCCGCCGAGATCGTAGACCGCGACGTGCTCGCGCCGGCGCGAGAGATCCACGCGCCGGTAACGGTGGGCGTATTCGATGCCCGCCGCCGAGGGTTCGTTCAGCATCCCGATCACGTCGAAGCCCGCCCGCCGGAACGCCTCCAGTGTCAGGAAACGCTGGTTGCTGTTGGCGTGCGCCGGCGTCCCCAGCATGACCTCCAGCCGGTCGTGCGGGCCGACTTCCAGGCTGCTCCGGTGCACGAGGTCCAGGCGCAGCGCGATCAGGAACCGCGTCATCCATTCGATCATCGGAAGATCGAGGCTGCCCACCGTCCAGGTCGCGTCCTGGCGGCTGTCGCCCAGCAGCCGCTTGAAAGACCGGAACAGGCTCCATTCCGGAACGTATTGCACGGCCTGCGCCCGGAGCCCGAAGGCGACCCGGTCGCCGCAGGTCGCCATCAGCGAGGGATACCAGTCGAGCGCGTGATCCCGCCCCGCCCGAAACGTCACCAGGGGAAAGTTCCCCCGGATGGCGGCGGCCACCCGCGTTCGCGTCGTTCCGAAGTCGATCCCCAATCGCATCGCACACCATCCTGGTCGTGAGCGTTTTCGCCCCACGCCGCCCTTCGCAATCGCGGCAGCCTAGAATAGCACGCCGGTGGGCCGACGGGTATACCCTGCCGCACCGCTGGCGGCGGGCGTGGCAATCCATGGAGCCCGTGACCTGCCTCCGGATCGTCGCGCCATGTGAGGTGTCGCCCCGGCGCGGGGTGGGTGCATTCCGGGTTCGCGCGGGGAGCCGCCAGAAGCCACGCGGCGTCGAGGCGGTTCCGTGGGCGGGAAATTCGGCGCTGAACCTCCTTGGCCTTCGTGCGCCTCGTGTGGCCGGTCCTTTCGGTTCAGCCCCGCTCGACCGCGGTGATGGCGGCCCGGATCCAGCCCAGTGCGTGGGCCATGCTCGCGTGCCACGGGGCCGCGCAGTCGAGAAGCGGCGCGTGATCGGGGATGATCACGCCGTCGAAGCCGTTCCGGTGCAGGATCCGCAGCACGCGCAGCATGTCGGTGTCGCCGTCGTCGATGAAGGTCTCGTGGTAGTGCGGCACTTTGCCTCGCACATTCCGGAGGTGCACGTAAGCGATCCGGCCGGCCTTGCTGTACCGGTCCACCGCCTCGTAGACGTCCGCCCCGACCATCTCCGACACCGTGCCCACGCAGAACTCGACGGCGTTCATCGGGCTCGGCGCCAGATCGAATACGCGCTGGAAAGAATCCGGATGGTACACGAGGCGCGCCGCCCCGCGGAGCGTCGGCAGCGGCGGGTCGTCGGGGTGGAGTGCCAGCCTCACCCCGGCCTCTTCCGCCACCGGGATCACCTCGCGCAGAAACCCGCCCAGGCGCCGCCACATCTCCTCGCTGCCGACGGGTCCGACGGTCTCCGTCGGGTGGTTCGGTTCGAAGCGCGCCGGGTCGTACACCATGTTCCACACCATCCCCGCCGGGATGGGGGGCTGCGGCGGATTCTGGAAGCCGACCGAAAGCGCACCGCCCCGGGCGAAGGGCCCCTCTGTCCGACCCCACACCCCCGCAATGGTGAAGCTGTACCCCATCGTCCGGATACCCGCCCGCCCGATATCGCGCAGGATCCGCTTCAGGTGCGCCATCTGCTCCGCTCGGCGCGGTCCATCCAACAGCACGTCGTGCCAGTGGGCGGGAGCGAAATTCTCCAGCGCCTCCAGTTCCAGCCCCTCACCGGTGACCAGCGCCTTGAGGTCTCCGAGTCCCTCGGCGGCCCAGATCGGGTCGTCGGCTTCCGACACCCCGAAGCCGTATGCCGCCTGATCCGAGGTGATGATCTTGGAGCCCTCCCGGACAAAGAGCCCCGGCAGATGGGCCACGATGTGCGTGACCCCGGCCTGTCGCGCGAAGCGCAGGGTCTCCCGGTTGAGGAGCTGTCGGTATAGGCCGAGACCGAGCTTCATGGCGTCCCCCTCGTGCGGCGGATGGTCGGGAGCTTGGAGCGGCAAACGGCGGCGCGGTGTCCGCCGGAGACAGGCGGGTCAAGTTGTACGCAAGGACCGCGTCGGCCTGGTGCGGGGAGCGGCTGTCCCTATGGCTTCTTTTCCTGCTCCTTGCACTGTTGCGCGGCCTCACGGATCGTCTTGCCCGCGTTATCCGGATTCGCGAACACCTTGTCGAGGCACTGCTGGAGCTTTGCCGGATCGAGGCCGAGACCCCGCGACAAGATATTCGTCACTTGGATCTTCTGGTTGAAGGGCGCCTGGATCCAGACGCTGCCGATATCGCCGTCGCTCAACGCCCACGCGGGTACCGCCACCGCCAGCGCGCAGGCTGTCGTCACCCCCAGATGGAACCCTCGCATCTCCGCATCTCCTCGTGCGCTGTGGCCCGACGCCGCGGGCCGTCGTTTCGTCAAACAGACGCCCGGGAACGCTTTTGTCTTCGCCTGGCCCCCGCCCGGCCGCGCGAATTCTTGGGACCCCGGCCATCGCGTGCCCCGGAACGGCACCGGCTATCCGAGCGTCTCGAGCCGGGCGAGCGCTTCCGCCCGACGCGAGAGCGCCGTGGCTTTCCCCTGGAAGATGCGGCCCGAGCCGCCGCCGCGTCCCCCCAGGACATCCGCCACGCCGCGGCCCGCGGCCGCGAGATCCATCGTCGCGCGTTCGCCGGCGCAGAGGACAAAGGCCCCCTGGCCCTCCCCGCCCGCGGTGAGGAGCGCAACCCGGTCCGGGGCGAGCCTCACGAACTCTCTGGCCACGCGCTGCAGAAACGCGAGGTCGCGCTCCGGCCAATGGGCATTCGCAACCTTTTCCGAGCCCATCGCGAGGGCGCGTCCGGCCGCAGCCGCCAGCTCCTCCTCCAAGGCTTTTACGGCCCGCTGCGCGTCCTTGAGCTGGTCGAGCTTCGCGGCGACGCCGGACGGGAGGTCGTCATCCGACGTCCCCAGGAGCTGCCGCAGTTTCGCGCTGCGCTCGTGGTGGGCGCCCAGCAGGCGGCGGAGTCTCGCCCCGGCCACGTAGAAGAGCCGCGTCCCGCCCCGCATGGCCTCCGTCCCCAGGAGCTTCAAGCCCTCGATCTCCGCCGTGCTCCGCACGTGCGTCCCGCCGCACGTGTTGAGGTCGACCCCGGCGATTTCAACCAACCGGACGGTGCCGGTAAAGCCGTCGGGAAGCCCGCGCGTCCGGACGGAGAGCGTCGCGTACTCCTCCGGGCTGACCCGCCGCGCGGTGACGGGCCGCGCTGCGCGGATCTCGGCGGCGATCGCGTCTTCCAGCCCCGCGATCTGTTCGGCGGTTGGCTTCGACGCGTCCAGCTCGATATCCGAGACCCGCTCGCCCAGATGGAACGCCGTCGTGTGCCAGCCGCAGCGCTGTTCCGCCACCGCGGTGAGGAGATGCTGGCCCGTGTGCTGCTGCATGTGGTCGAAGCGGCGCGCCCAATCCAGCTCCACCCGCACCCGCCCGGCAGGCGCCTCGCCGGCCAGGTAGTGCCTGATCTGACCGTCCACCGTCCGCACGTCTTCGACCGGCACGTCTCCGATCCGACCCCGATCGGCGGGCTGGCCCCCGCCTTCGGGATACAGGATCGTGTCGGCCAGGACGACGAAAGCGCGGCCCCGCGCCTCGCCCGTGCGCACCACGTCGGTTTCCATGGACCGGAGGAAAGGCTCGCGTTCGTAGGCAGGGATCTGCATCGCGGAATCCTCGGACGTTCAGCCCCCCGGCTTCCCGGTTCGGGTCCGAGTGGTCAACTCCCGTACCGCTCCCACGATGCCCTGCGGCATCCAGACGATGAACGCCATCAGGGTCAAGCCGTAGATCACCAGGCGGAGCGCCCCGGCCATCCGCAACAGCTCCGGGAGGATCGTCAATATTGCGGCCCCGATGATGGGCCCGGCGAGCGTCGTCATTCCGCCGAAGACGACCATGACCAGGATGTTGATGGACTCGCCGATGGTGAAGGTCACCGGACTGATGAAAAGAATATAGTGGGCGTAGAAGGCGCCGGCAACCCCGGCCAGGCCCCCGCCCAGCGTGAAGGCGAAAACCTTGTACCGCATCGTCTCGATCCCGAGGGATTGCGCCAGTTCTTCGTTTTCGCGGATGGCGATGAGCGCCCGCCCGAGGCGCGACCCCACGATGCGGTACGCGAGGTAGGCGATGCCCGCCACGAACGCCACGACCAGGTAATAATACGACACCCGCGATTCGAAAGTCGTCCAGGAACCGAGGAACACGGGCAGGCCCGGCCGCGGGATCCCCGGAATACCCATCGGCCCTTTGGTCACCGACACCCAGTTGTTCAGCACCACCGTGACCAGGACGCCGAAGAACGCGGTGGTGATCGCCAGGAAGTGGCCCCTCAGACGAAGCACCAGTCGTCCCAGGGCGTAGGAGAGGACACCGGCCGACAGGCCGCCGGCCCACATGGCAAGCCAGAAGGGGAGTCCGAGCGTCAGGCTGGCCAGGGCCGAGCCGTAGGCGCCGATTCCGTAGAACGCCGCATGGCAGAGGGACACCTGCCCCGTGAAGCCGATGATCAGCCCCAGGGAGATGGCCAGCATGGCGTGGATCCCGGCCATCACGAAGATGTGCAGGTAGTAGTCCAGCGAGAAGAGCGCCGGCACGCACAGCAGACCTGCCGCCGTGCAGAGTGCGGCAATCCAGCGACCCGCCCGGTTCATGCTTTGCGCCCTCCCACCAGCCCCTCGGGCCGGAGCAGGAACGCTAGGACCAGGAGCAGGAAGGGGTACGCGTCCTTGTAGGCGTAGGAGACAAATCCGCCGCCCAGACTTTCCACGAGGCCGACGCAGAGGCTGGCGCAGACGATCCCGCGGATGTTTCCCATGCCGCCCAGGATCACCACGATGAAGGCCTTCAAGACGACCGTCCACCCCATGTCCGGCGAGACCAGGAAGATCGCCCCCACCATGGAGCCGGCCGCCGAGGCCAGCATGCTGCCGATGGCGAATGTCACGGCATAGATGCGGAACACGGGAATCCCGGCCATCTGCGCGGCGATGCGGTCCTGTGCCACCGCGCGCATGGCCTTGCCGGTCTTGGTGTGCTGGATGAAATAAGCCAGGAAGCCCACCAGCGCCGTGCCCACCGCCAGCGCCAGCAGCCGCTCCAGCGTCACGTGGAGTCCCAGAAAGCGCAGGTGGACCTGGGCGAACTCCGACTCGATCTTGCGGGGATCCGCCGTGAACAGGAGGAGAGCCGCGTTGGTGAGAAATGTGGAGAGGCCGAAGGAGAGCAACATCCCGTTGATCAGGGGTTTGCCCACGATGGGACGGAACACCACCCGCTCCACCACGATGCCGAAGGCGGCCATGCACAGCATGGCCAGAACGACGGCCGGCAGGAACGGCGCCCCCAGCCCGGTCATGACGAATAGCGTGGCGAACGCCCCCAGCATGTAGAATTCGCCGTGGGCAAAATTGGTGACCTCGAGGATCCCGAAGATCAGGAAGAGCCCGAGCGCCACCAGCATATACAGGCTGCCCAGGATGATCCCGTTTAGCGCCTGCTGGAAAAAGACGGCGATCACGACCCGCGACCCCGCACCCTCGCCTGGGTTGGGCTGCCGGCGTCCGACAGGCTCCGGTGAACACCGGAACCTATCGGACGCCCAGCGCGCTTAATCGACGGCCTTGACCGGGCCGGCCTCCACCACAAACTTCCCGCCCTTCACGCTGATGATGTATTCGTCGATGATGAGCTGGTTCGTCTTGTCGAAATACGCTTTCCCCTGCGGCCCCTGGTACTGCGTCTTGGTCAGAGCGTCCCGGACGGCGGCCGGTTGGGTGGACTTGGCGCGGGAAATGGCTTGGGCGATCATGTGGACCGTATCGTAGCCGGCCTGCGCGTACTTCTCCGGCACGCGCCCGTAGCGCGCCTTGTAGGCGGTCACGAACTTCTGCGCAGCGGGTGTCTCGATCGTGTCCACGAAACGGCTGGCGCCGATCATACCCTCGGCCCGTCCCTTGGTCAGCTCGATAAACTTGGAGTTGAAGGTCCCGCTGGTCGGATCCATGAGGATCATCTTCTTGTTGAGACCCAGCTCGAAGAACTGGTTCACCACCCGCGACAGGTCCATCGTCTCGCCGAGCAGGCAGAGACCCTGTGCGTCCGTCGCCTGCAGCTTGGTCAGGATGGCGTAGTAGTCGGTCTCTCCCTGGTTGAAGTACTCCACCATGCCGACCTCGCCCCCCAGTTCTTTGATCTTTTTGGAGAAGGCGTCTACCGAACCGCGGCCGTAGTCCGTGTTCACGCCGATGAAGGCCCACTTGCGGACCTTCTTCTCCTTCACGGCGTACTTGGTGAACGCGTTGGCGATCATCTCGGAATTGTCGCACGCGCGGAAGACCCACTCGTTGTCGGACTGGGTGATCTTGGGCGCCAGCGAGATCGGGGTGACGAGCGCCACGCGCTCGCGCTTTGCCACCTCCATGGAGGCCAGCGTGCACGAGCTGGCGAAATCCCCGATCACCGCCGCGACCTTGTGGACGCCGACCAGCTTGGTCATGGCCGCCACCGACGTGGCGGGCACCCCCGCGCTGTCTTCCACCACGAGGTCGATCTTCATCTTCCCGTCGATCCCGCCGGCGGCGTTGATCTCGTCCGCCGCGAGCTTGATCCCGTCGGTGGTGAGCCCGCCGTCATAGGCCAGCGTACCGCTCACCGGCATCAGCACGCCCAGCTTGACCGTCTCGCCGGCCCACGCGGGGTTGAAGCCCACACCCAGACCCATCGCCGCCGCGATAAGCACGCCCACCAGCACCCGCCCGCCCGACCCCTTGCGATCCCGCATGATGACCCTCCTTGTTTTGACCTACCACAAGCCACTGTGCCTCGGATGCCGAGCAGCTCGTCCGCGTTCGGGTTCCTCAAAGCGGTCCACGTGCACGGCGGAGTGCAAGACCAGGCGCGGGGCGTACTCGGTACGTACGTCGCAGCGCCCCGCGCGCGTCACAACGCGGCAGGTGGGCCGGTTTCCGCAGCCGGTTAGATCCCCAGGTACGATTTCCGCACCGTATCGTTGCGGAGTAGGTCTCGCGCCGGCCCCGCCAAGGCCACGCGTCCAACCTCCAGCACATACCCGTGATCCGCCATGTTCAGCGCCATAAAGGCGTTCTGCTCGACAAGCACGATGGTGGTCCCGGCGGCGCGGATCCCCTTGATGATCTCGGCCAGACGCTCCACGACGATGGGGGCCAAGCCGAGCGACGGCTCGTCCAGCAGCAGGAGTTTCGGCCGGGCCATCAGCGCGCGTCCGATGGCCAGCATCTGCTGCTCGCCGCCGCTGAGGCTTCCGGCTTTCTGGGTTTGCCGATCCGCCAGGATCGGAAAGTGCGCGAACACCGCCTCGATCCGTCGTTGCAACTCCGTCGCGGCGGAGACCGTATAGCCGCCCATCTCCAGGTTTTCCAGAACGCTCATCTGCGGCCAGACCCGGCGTCCCTCGGGGCAGGGGGCGATACCGCGCCGCACGATGTCCCACGGTGGTCGGCCGTCGATTCGCGCCCCCTCGAACAGGATCTCGCCCGCCGTCGGCCTCAGGACGCCCACGATGGAGTGCAGCAGCGTGGTTTTGCCCGCGCCGTTCGCTCCGATCAGTGTCACGATGCTGCCCGCCGGCACATCGATGGAGACGCCGTGAAGCGCCTTGAGACGGCCGTACGAGGTTTCCAGGTCCACGACCTTAAGCATGGACGGACGCTCCCTCGACAAAGCCGCGTCCCAGATAGGCCTCGACGACCGCCGCATCTTTGGACACGACGCCGGGCGGGCCGTCGGCGATCTTCCGCCCCTGATTGAGCACGACCACGCGGTCCGAGATCCCCACTACAAGCCGCATATTGTGCTCAATCAGCAGGACCGTGATCCGCCTCTCGTCGCGGATCCGGCGGATCAGCGCCATCAGGTCGTTTGTCTCGGCAGGGTTCAAGCCGGAGGCGGGCTCGTCGAGAAGTAATAATCGTGGCGACGCCGCCAGCGCGACCGCGATTTCCAGGATCCGCTGTTTCCCGTATGGAAGATTCTTGCCAAGCTGATCCGCCCACGGCCCGAGGCCGGTGAACGCCAGGGTTTCGGCCGCCCGCCGCTCCACCTCCGCCTGCTCGGCCCTGGCGCGCCGGTTGTGGAGCAGGATGCTGGGAATGCTTGCGTGCCGCATCAGGTGAAAGCCGGTGACGACGCCGTCGCGGACGGGAATCTCCGAAAAGATGTTGGTCTTTTGAAACGTCCGGACCAGCCCCATGGCGGCGATCCGGTAGGGCGGCAGCCCCGTGATATCCCGGTCCCGGTACCGCGCACTCCCGGCGTCGGGGGCGAGAAAACCGCTGACCAGGTTAAAGAACGTGGTTTTCCCCGCGCCGTTCGGCCCGATGAGGCTGAGAACCTCCCCGTCGTCTACAAAGAGGTCCACCTGGTCCACGGCCTTGAGCCCGCCGAAGCAAATGGAGAGTCCGTGGGTTTCCAGAAGCCGCAAGACTCGCCTCCCGGCCCCATGGCACGGGCAGTTGATGTATGGCAATTCGGTCCTTCTCAAGCCTAGGCGGTGCCAGGTATAGTCAAAGCCGTTCCCGGAGTCAAGGCGACGCGACCAGGTGTCTAGAGGCCAGGACAACGTGGCGCCGGTCGGGCGAAGGAGCCGAGCATGGACCTCAACGGGGCTGTGGCCATCGTGACGGGGGCGGGGCGGGGGATCGGCCGGGCGACGGCGCTGGCGCTGGCGCGGCGCGGTGTCGCGGTGGTCCTGGCGGCCCGCACGCAGGCCGAGATCGAGTCGGTGGCGGCCGAGGTGGAAGCCGTGGGAGCCACGGTCTTGCCCGTCGTCGCCGACGTCTCGCGGGAGGACGACGTCGCCGGCATGGTGGACCGGACCCTCCAGACCTACGGCCGCGTGGATATTCTGGTGAATAACGCCGGGGCGTCGCTGCCGGAGCGCCCTGTGGTCGACACCAGTCTGGCGGACTGGGAGCGTATGTTGCGGATCAATCTCACCGGCCCGTTTCTGTGCGCTCGCGCCGTCCTGCCCATCATGATGCGGCAGCACTCCGGCAAGATCGTCAACGTCGCGTCCATCGGGGGGCGGATGGGATTCGCCGGCATCGCGGCGTACGGCGCGGCCAAGGCGGGCCTCCTCCACTTCACCGCCAGCCTCGCGGCCGAGGTGAAGCGATTTGGGATCGATGTCAACGCCGTGTGCCCCAGCGGGACGGACACCCGGTTGCTCCACGAGACCGGCCGGGCCAAGGGGCGGACCAACCTGATCCGTCCCGAGGAGATCGCCAACGTGATCGCGTTCCTCGTCTCCCCCGAATCCTCGGCCATCACCGCCACGGCCATCGAGGCCTACGGCCCGAGCAACCCGCTCTTCGGCCCACTCCTGCCCGGCGAGAAATGCCACTGACAGGAGGCGGCGCCCGGGGCGCAACCCTCGCATCGCGCCGCGTCCTGGACGCCCGGGGCTGCGCGCACCCCGACCCGGGCCGGTATGCCCGTCGGCGAGCATCGACGTCAAGAAACGTGGGCCCGCGATGGGGTCAGGGGGGCGTGAGACGCCCGACCTCACTCGTGAAATCGGTGCCGTACCGCCGCCAGATGTCGACCGCGACCGCCAGCGGCTTGACCATCGGCAAGGTGTAGGTGTGCACGTCATGTTCCGCGAGGTACTCGGTGGTGCTCCGAACGTAATGCGAATAGCCTCGCGGCGAAATGATGAGCGGTTTCCGCATCTCCGACATGACCTCGACCAGCCGCTCCGGGACGTATTCGGAGAGATACGGGACCTGGAAGTAGATGCCCACAATGATGATATCCGTATTCGGGTCCGCATTGAGGATGCGGATGGCCTCGAGCAACCGGTCGTCGTTGGCGTCGCCGAACAAATCCAGCGGATTCGAGGTGACGCGCTCCGTGATGCGCTGGAGATCCTCCTGCCTCGCGACGCGGATCTTGCTCCCCAACAACGCGGTGAGCTCCCGTCGTGTGTCTTCTCCAAAGCTGCTCAGCCGCATGCCCCTGGACGTGAGCTGGTCGGCGAGAAGGATGCCCGCCCCACCGCCCACGCTCACCACCGCCACACGATCGCCCCGTGCAGGCTTCTGGGACGTGAGGATCGAGAGGACGTTGATCAGCACCTTCGGATCCTCGGTGAGCTCCTCCAGCAAGTAGAGTCCGGCCTGGTGGCACGCCGCCCGGAACGCCTGAAAGGAGCCGGCCAGCGACGCGGTATGTGACAGCGTGGCGGCCGCCCCGCCGGCCATGCCGCCCTTGATGACCAGGATCGGCTTCTTCTGGGCGATCTTCCCGGCGATCTCCATGAATTGGAGGCCGTTACGCAGCCCCTCCAGGTAGATCGCGATGACGCGGATCCGCGGATCCGCGCCCATGTGCGCCAAGAGCTCGGGAACCGAGACTCCACTCGCGTTGCCGCACGAGACCCATTTGCCGATCGGGCAGTTGTCGGCCGCCGCCATTTCCAATAGTTCTAGCCCCACGCCGCCACTCTGCGTCACCACGCCCACCACCCCGGTTTTCGTACTGACTTCCACCCGCCGCATGGGCAGGAACATGGTGTTGAGGCCGGAGAAATTATCAAAGACGCCGAGACAGTTGGGGCCGATGTAGGGGACATCGTACCGCTCCGCGACCGCGCGCAGCTCGTCCTCGAGGTCGGTCCGCCCGATCTCCGCAAAACCGTCGCTCACGATGATGGCGCCCTTGCCCCCGGTCTCGCAGAACTGCCGAAAGCTGGCGATGGTCGTTTCCGGCGCCACCGCGAACACGGCGACGTCGACGGGGCGCGGGAGATCGGCAAAGTCCTTGGCGCACTTGAGGCCCATCACCGTGTCGCGTTTGGGGTTGATGGGGTAGAGCTGCCCCACGCGGCTCGAGTTCTTGAGGATGATTCCACCGATCGAGCCGGGGGTTGAGGCGCCCACCACCGCGACGCTCTTCGCCTCGAAGATGGCCTGCAACCGTTGGAGCCGAGCCTCCGAGAGGTCGACCGCGCGCGGATGAACGACGGGCTCGCCCAGGATCACCCGCACGTCGACAATGGCGCAGCCGCGCTCGTAGAGAATGACCGGATTCAGATCCAATTCCCGCACCTCCGGGTGCGCCTCCATCAACCGGGACACTCGGATGGTGAGGTCGATCACCGCCTCTTTGTCCAGAGCGGGGCCGCGGAACCCGGCGACGACGCGGCCGGCCAGGGTCTCCGCGAGCATTCGCTCGACATCCTTTCGCGAAAGGACGCCGACCCCCGATGCGACGTCTTTGAACAGCTCGACGTAGCGCCCCCCGTATCCGATCATGGTCACGGGCCCGAACACCGGATCCTGCTGGGCGCCCACCAAAAGCTCGAATCCTGCGCGCGCCTGTTTCTGGACCAGGACCCCCTCGATCAGATCTGCGCCGGCCCGGCGCGCGTTCGCCATGATCGTGTCGTAGCTGGCCGCCGCCGTCGCCGGCGTCTCGATCCCGAGAGCCACCACGCCCGCATCGGTCTTGTGGATCAGATCGGGGGAGAGCGTCTTCATGACGCAGGGGAAGCCCAGCGCATCCGCGGCCGCGACGGCCTCCTCGCGGGTCGAAACCAACCGCCCGGCGACAGCAATGCCGACCTCGGAAAGCAGTTGTCGCGCGGTCGCGAAATCCGCCTGTCTCGCGTTCATTGTCGCCTCCCGGATACGCCGTCCCGTGCGCAACGTCGGCGATGCAGCCCGCCAAGAAGCCGACGACTCGGCCTGGTCCCAACCGTGCCTGCGGCGACCCGCCCGCGCCGCGCCGGCGGCGGCCGAACTGCGCGGCGTCTTTCAGCGTGACGCGGCTTGGCTCCCCGCATTGCTTTACGGTCAAGGGTAGTCCAAACGGCTCCTCGGCGCCAGCGCAGACAGCGGTCGCGGTGCGAGAGCGGGGAGCGCTGGCACCTCGGGGCCCGGCCGGCCGCAGGCCCAGGAGCTGTGGGGTCGAATGGTCTTTTCGGGGGCGATCCCACACCGCCACGATCCAACGAAGTACCGGATCGGAAGCGCGTGGCTGCGCGGACCCTTTGGACGTGGCCCGGGCAGTTCCGAAGCCGACGCCGCCCTCGTCGCTTGGCGCGACACCCTTGGCGGGGTGCCTGCGCCCGGAGTCCCTCGGTAAATCGGCCGTCAAACCGATTGGGTTGCCACCGTCGCCGCTGTCGGTCAGAGGGGAGGGGCGGCCGTTCGGCCCTTGCCGGACATCGCGGATCCCTTCGCCGAGGTCGTCGGGGGGCGCTCTTCCTTACGCCACGCCGTCACTCACCAGATGCAACCGCACCAGCAATCCCGGCCGGAGGGTGCCCAGAGGGGACGCCCTTTACATATTTAACTTCTCGGGTCTCCCCCCGGAATCAGAACCGCTGTGAGAGGGACACCCCTCGCGACCGCCGCATACCGCGTCAAACGCGTCGGACGCCGCGCCGCCGTCCACGCGGCGTGGGCGCATGCCGACATCCCACGGGTGGGTGTCGTCAAAGAGAAATCAAATAAGTAAAGGGCGTCCCCTATTGGCCCCGAGCGGATCTTCTCGCGCGCGCCGCTTTTTCGTCCTGGAATCGACAGCGGAATCCGGTAGTGATAGCGGCCGGTCCCTGTGGTCGCCGTGTCCCGCCGTTCGCCGCCTGCTGTCCGCCGCCGGCTCGCCCCCCCTCACCTTCTCCCCGCCAGCAGCGCCTCCACGTCGGCCGGGGTGCCGCGCCACGGGCCGGGCCGCTCCTGCTTGAGCGTCGTGACCGCCCCGGCCCAACGGCACGCCTCCTCGGGCGAGGCATGGAGGCGCTTGGCGACGTACGTGCCAAAGCACGTGTCGCCGCGGCCCGTCCGGCCGGTCAGGTTCCGCGGTGTGAACGGCGCCTGGTGGATTTTCCCATCCGCGTACACCGTCACGCCGGACGACTGGGTGAGGACGATCTCGCGCGGTCCGAGGGCCGCCAGCCTGTGTGCTGCCCTCGTGAGGTCGGTCTCGCCGGTGAGCAACTCCGCCTCGGCCTTGTCCACCTTGAGGTACGTGATATGCGCGAGGCCTTTCTGCATGTCTGGCCACTGCCTGAAGACCAGCTCGTCACCCTCGGCGACACGGACGAAGCCCTGCACGTCCATCCCGACAGGGCCGCGTGACGCCATGTGCTGCAGGAACGCCAGATCCACCTCCCCCGCGACCAGTGGAACGATCAGGTAGACCCTGGCCATGACGCGCGGCATGTCCTCGATGCGGAAAGCGCCGGCGAACGCCAGCGGCCTGCAGATCCGCCGCTCCATGTCGGCCGAGTTGTAGATGTTCTCGATCCCCGTCGTCGCCGGCGCCGGCGTGGCGAAGACTGCCACGCCTTCTCGCTTGAGGTCCTCCAGAAGCGGGAAGTCATCCGAGTGGAGCCGGGTGGCGACGGCGATGCGGACGCCCAGCCGGCGCACCGCCACGCCGCCGTAGTAAACGGCGCCCCCGGACGCCGACTCGGCCTTCCCGTCCACCACCAGGCGGTCCTTGGCAAAATGCCCGATCATCAGGATGTCGAAATCTGTTTGTGCAACCATTCGCGTGATCCCTTCCGGTGCAGCGTCCTCGGGCCGCAACGCCCGGCAACCTGGACCCCCGGGGCGCTCTCCCCATCAACCGTGCAACTCCTCCGTGGCTTTCGTGATCGCCCCGTACGCATCCGGGCGGCGGTCGCGCGCCAGCAGGAACCGGCGGCGCGCCCGGACGACGGCCTCCCGGTCGATGTCGGCGCTGATGATCTGCTCCACCTCGCCGCCGGCTTGCAGCAGAATCTTCCCCAGCGGATCGATGATCATGCTCTTGCCCGACATGACCCAATCGCCTTCGCGCCCCACGTGGTTGCAGGCCGCCAGGAACACGCCGTTCTCCAGCGCCCGGGTGGTGAGGAGGTTCTCCCACGGGTCGGACACCGGCGTGGCGTACGGCGCCAGGATCAGCTCGGCCCCGTTGAGCATCAGACAGCGGCAGGACTCGGGAAAGAGGTTGTCGTAGCAGATGGAGACGCCGACGGCCCAGTCGCCGACGCGGAACACGGGGAACGTCGAGCCGCCGCGGAAGTAGATCTTCTCCAGGCTGAGGTACGCCGCCGGGTGGACCTTCCGGTACTTGCCGACGATCTGCCCCTCCGGGTCGATCAACATCGCGGTATCGTAGTAGAACCCCGGCCGGGCCGCCTCGAAGATCGTGGAGAGAATGTGGAAGCCGTGCTGCCGCGCCTTCTCCTTCATCCGGGTCTGCGTGTACCCGTCGTCCGGCTCCGCGTAGTCCATGTACCGGTAGTCGCGAAACTGCGGGAAGTACTCGACGTTGAAGAATTCCGGCAGGACAACCAGATCGGGGCGTCGCTTGGCGGCCTCGTCCACGAAGGCGCAGGCCCGCTCCACGTTCTCGTCGCGGGAGGCGGTCTTGCTGTTCATCTGCACCAGGCTCAGCCGCATGTCGGGTCTCCTCGATAAGGATGGCGGGCGACGATTCAGCGGACGGTGGGCAGCATGTCCTGGCCCTTCCAGGCCACGTCGATGGCGGCGCCGCTGATGGCGGACGATTCGTTGCAGGACAGGTACAGAATCACCTGAGCCACTTCCTCGGGCTGCGTGAGCGTCCGCGGATCTTCGTGCGGATAATTCCTCGCCCGGAGCGGCGTCGCCACCGGACCGGGGCAGATGGCGTTCGCGCGAACGCCGTGCGGCTTCAACTCCAGAGCCAGGGACGACGTGAAACCGATGACCGCGTGCTTCGAGGCGGCGTAGGCCGCGCGCAGTGCGCTGCCCTCTTTCCCGAGCTTGGAGGAGATATTGACAATGGTCCCGGACCGGCGCTCCACGAACTGCGGTACGAGCGCGCGCGTCAGCAGGAACATTCCGCGAACATTGACCGCAAAATTGAGATCCCAACTCTTGGTCGGGAGCGTCGCCACTTCCCCGTGAATGGCGACGCCGGCAGAGTACACCAAGGCGTCCACCCGGCCCATCGTCTCGAGCGCGGTCCTGGCAAGGGCGACGACCTGGGCTTCGTCGCACAGATCGGCCGTCACCGAAACGACCGTGCGACCCAGCGCCCGCACCTCTGCCTTGACCGCCTCAATCTCTTCCGCAACCTCCGAGGCCAGAACGAGGTCCGCCCCCTCCCGCGCAAAGAGGAGTGCGGTGGCGCGCCCGATGCCCCGCCCCGCCCCGGTGATCAAACCGACTTTGCCCAGCAGCTTCATCGGCACACCCGCGACGCATGAGCGAAACGATGTGACGGCACGACGCTCGCCGTGGGTTCTATCATTTGGCGCAGAGACGGTCAAGAAAACGCGGGTAGGGTCGAGGCGCGGCGGCGCCGGCCGGTTTACGACCGCAGTTCCTTGATGGCTGCGGCACCCCCGGCCATCATCAGACCGAAGTCGTGGCTGTACATCAAGAGGCGCATGCCCCGGTCGCGCCAGGCCTTGAGCATCCCGAGGTCGCCCACGTGCGTGCCCGAAGGCACCCCACGCCGTGTCGCGGCATCCACGACCCGCTGGATGTATTCGGTCACCTTCGGGTGCGCGATGTCCATCGTGCCCAGCGCCACGGAGAGATCGGCGGGGCCCATCAGCGCCGCGTCCACGCCCGGCACCGCCAGGATCGCGTCGATTTCCTCGACGGCCTCGCGGGTCTCGACCTGCACGATCACCATGGTCTCGGCGTTGGCCCACCTGCCGTATTCGCCGATGGTCATCCCGCGGTAATCCGTGTTGGTGCGCGCGTTCATCATGCCGCGCTCCCCCAGGGGCGGATACTTCACGGCGGCCACGATCTGCTCGACCTGGGCGTGCGTCTTGACGCGCGGCACCATCACCCCCATGGCCCCGGCGTCCAGCGTCCGCGCGATGAACGGGTACGAGAAGTCCGGCACCCGGACGAGGGGTGTGATCCCCTCCAATCTGGCCATCTGCATGATGTCGGAGACCGTCTCCAGCCCGAACGACCCGTGCTCGGTATCGAGGATGAAGTAGTCGAAGCCCGTCGCGGCCAGCGCCCGTGCGATGGCGGGGTTCCGGGTGTCGCAGACCATGGTGCCGATCGCCGTGCCGCCGCGCTGAAGGAGGCGCTTGAGTGTGTTCTCGATCATGGGAGTCCTTTCGCGTGGGTGGCGCTGCCACGCCGCAATCGTTGCGGGCGGTAGCCGAAGCGTCCGGGGCCGGCGGCGGTCCGGCGTTCCGAACCGCCGGACAAAAGGAGTCGCCGCCGTGCGTGGCGCATTATAGATGGCCGCGGCACGGCCACCAAGCCGGAGCCGCGAATTGGTCGGAACGCCGACACGCCACGGTTCACCCCTTGCGTGGTTTCCCGTTGGCGGCGTACACTGCCCTCCGGCCGCATCGGAGGCCCCGCGTCTCGACCCGGCCCGTCGTCGAGACCGCCGGAAGACGGACGGGTCCTGGTTGCACGCCCATCACCCGCTGCAATAGGAGGGATCACATGGTCCGGATCGACGTGGCATATCTGGATGGGCTTCGCTGTCAAGCGGTGCACGGGCCCAGCGGGCAGAGGCTTGTGACCGACGCGCCGGTCGACAACCACGGCAAAGGCGAGAGTTTCTCCCCCACCGACCTCGTTGCCACGGGGCTGGGGACGTGCATCGCCACGATCATGGGTATCGTGGCGGAGCGCGAGGCGATCGATCTCACCGGCCTGCGGATCACCGTTCAAAAAGAGATGTCCGTGGAACCCCCGCGGCGGATCGCCCGGCTCGTCACCCGGATCGCGATGCCGCAGGGCCTGACCGAGCAGCAGAAGGCCAAGCTCGAAAAGGCCGCGCATACCTGTCCGGTCCACCAGACGCTTCAGGGCAAAGTGGACATGCCCATCGAGTTCGTCTATCCCTAGCGGGCCGCCCAGGACACGCTTCTGCGACGGACCGGCGTCTGGCTGACCAGGATCTAGGGGACGTCCATAAAATTATAAATTTCTCGCTCCAGCGGCCACGCCGCGCTACCGGTAGATGGCTCCATCGCGATATGCCGCCCAGGCGGTCTCGAACCAGGCATCGGTCTTCGGGAGCGGCCGGCGAGACACCCACGCGCTCTCGACGGTGCCGTCGGGCGCCGCCGCGGTTTCCAGGACCTTCTCCTGGAAGTCGCGATCCGGCGGCGCGAAGGTCCATTCCGGCCCCAGACGATCGTGGGCCCGGGTTCCGCCCGGATCCAGCACCACGGACGAGCCGCGGCTGCCGGCGCCGCTCTGCACGGCGAACCGGATCGCCTCCAGGTACACGAGGTGGGCGAAGCAGAGCTGCCGGGTGTTCCAGGCCTCGCGAAGCTCCGGCCCCGTCGCCCGGCATCCCTGCGATTCCAGGCGTTGCCATTGCGCCCGCGCCTCGACCACCGCGGCATCCAGCGCTCTCAGGCTTCGGATGTGGGCCCCGGCGCGGGTCATCCGGGCTTGAAGCTCCTCGCGCTCCTTGCGCCACGACCGCCCCGCGCGGCATTTCGCGCTCCAACCCATGGCGTCCCGCGCCGCAGCCTTCGCCGCCCGGGCCACGCGTGTGCGATCCAGCGTCCGCTCGCCGTACCGCCGGGCGATGAATTCGGCCGCACGAAAGCCGCCCACCTGGCCGGAGTTGAGCGCGGATCCACCGGGCCTGTAGATGCCATGCGACCCGTTCACCTCGCCCACCGGGAACAGGTGCCGGAGGTTCACCGATTCCCACCAGTGATTGGCCGCCAAGCCGCCGTTGTTGTGCTGCGCGCAGACGGCGATCTCCAGCGGCTGTCGAGCCAGGTCGATCCCGTGCGCGCGGTACAGCTCGATGGCCGCGGGATTCATTGCCCGCAGACGCGCCAGCGGCGTCTCCTGCAGGGCGCGCGACTTCGTCAGGTAGGCCAGGGCCTCCTGGCTCAGCGCCTCGAAGGCGAACCCGGTCGGATTCTCGCGGTAGTCGAGGAAGACGCGCCGGCCCTTCATCTCGGTCTCGACGTAGACCAGGATATCGATGAGCGACGATCCTCCCGCCACCTTCCGCGAGTCGAAGGGCCACTGGTAGCCCTTCAGGAAGACCATGGAGTGCATCTCGCCGGGTGTGGCGAAGTAGTCGCCGAGGAACTCGCGGGGGTCGCCCTTGCCATCGGCCGCGGTGCTGATGAAGCGCGGAACGACCTGCATGTAGGTGCCGGACACGTTCCAGCGGAACCCGATGGAGGCGAGCCCGTACTGGGACTCCGGAAGGTTCTGCGCCCGGGCGCCCGCCAGAAGCGCCACGCCGATGCCGCCGGAATGCCCCTCGGGATACACACTGGTCCGGTACAAGCCGCCTGGCCCTCCGGTCGCGTACACGACGTTCTCGGCCTCGTAGGCCTCCAGTTGCCCGCGCGTGTTCAACGCCAGGGCGCCTGCGGCCCGGCGCGCCTCGCCCTCGTCCACCACGAGGAGCGCGATCGCGGACCGCCCCTCCCGCACGGGAATGCCGAGGCGTCCGACCTCGCGGATCAAGGCGCGGCACATCGCCTGCGAGGTGTACGGGCCGATGGACGTGGCCCGCTGGCGCGGATCGTGATCGGTCTTGTAGCCCACGAATTGCCCGTAGGCATCGGTGGGAAATGGAACGCCCAGGGTGACGAGGTGGAGGAACGCCCGCGCGGACAGGCTGGCCTCCGCCAGTGCCAGGTCGCCATGCATGCCGCCGCCCGAGAAGTACGTCTCCGCCATGGCCTGCGGCGAGTCGGCGTCGTCTCCACACATGGCCAGTTTGTAGTAGGTCTGCTTGTCGCTCCCGGTATTGATCGACGTGCCCTTGTCCAGCCCTTCGGTCAGGATCAGGATGTCCTCGACCCCCTGCCGACAGAGCTGGACGGCAACGTTCAGACCCGCCGCCCCGCTGCCGATGACCAGCGTGTGGACGCGGACGAGCGGCAGCGCGCGGCCGCGGCCTTTCCTCGCGCTCGGGAGCGTCAACGATGCGTGTGTCATGAGAATCTTCCCCCTTCAACCGTGCAGTTCGTTCGCGCAAACCCGGTCGCCGGTGTCGAAGCATCCCTCACACTGAAGACGCTGTCAAGCGGGTGGAGCGGTCGACCAGACAGGACTCCGGCGCGGTGCCGCCTGGGGAATGGACGATTCCCCGGACGTCTCCGTACAAGCCCCTTGACTTTGAAAAGCATAATCGCATATGAAAGTGCGATTAGGGGTCCGCCCATGATATCGAAAACCGGGATTCACGCCCTCCAGGCGCTCGCCGCCTTGGCGCAGCTGTCCAACGGCGCGTACGCGGGGGCCGCGGATCTGGCGGACACGACCGGGGCCCCACGCAATTACCTGGGGAAACTGCTAAAGGCGTTGAGCCGCGCGGGGTTGGTCGAGTCCCAGAAGGGTCGTGGCGGCGGTTTTCGGCTGGCCAAGGACCCCGCGCGGATCACGCTGCTGGACGTGATGGAACCCGCGGCCCGGGTCACCCGGTGGACCGGGTGTTTCATGGGGCGCCCCACCTGCTCGAACGAATCCCCCTGCGTGCTGCACGATCGGTGGCGCACCGCGCGGGACGCGTATTTTCAGTTCCTCAAAGCGACGACGGTGGCCGATCTGGCCACGCAGTTCATTCCGAACTCTCGGCGCAGAGAAGAAAAATAAGCCATCAAAGGCGCTCGGCCCCCGCATGACCACCCTCGCAAAGGAGAGACGGCTATGGGAGTTCGCGGACTTCGGAATGGAGCTATTTTCACTTTCTTCATCAGCATGGCGATCCTGCTCGTGGGAGGCTTTTTCGCCGTCGATCGGGTGCCCCCGATTCCCGCCAAGATGGTCGGCGGTCAAACCGTTGTGACCGATCAGGCCGCCATCTTGCGCGGCCAGGACACGTATCAGCGCTACGGGCTGATGGACCATGGCAGCGTCTGGGGCCACGGTGCGCTCCGCGGGATGGATTTCGCCGCGCATTCCCTCCACATGGTCGGCGAGCACATGCGCGACTTCGTAGCCGGCGGCGGCCAGCCGCAGCCCGGCGCATACGCGGGCTTGCCGGACGCACGAAAGCGCGACACGGATGCGGCGGTCATCGCCGAGATGCGGACGAACCGGTACAACGAGAGCGCCAAGACCCTGGAGCTGACCCCCGCCCAGGTGTACGCGCTGGACCGCATCCGCGCCTACTGGGAGAAGGTGTTTGCCCAGGGCGACGACCAGTACGGATTCCTCCCCAACACTGTGCACACCGCCCAGGAGCGCAAGGACATCGCCGACTTCTTCTTCTGGACGGCCTGGGCGGCCGGCACGCCTCGACCCGGGCTGAGCTACACCTACACGAACAATTGGCCGCCCGACCGTTCCATGGGCAACACCGCATCCACCGAAGCGCTCTTGTGGAGCCTGGCCTCCATCGTCGCCCTGCTCGCCGTCCTGGGCGTCGTGGTGTACGTCGTGCATCGCTATGAATTCTTCTACGGCGAGGCCCGGGCGGTGGAAGCCTCGCGCAAACTCCTCCAGGCGCCGATCACGCCCAGCCAGCACTCCTCCGCCAAATACTTCCTGGTGGCGGGACTGCTGTTCATCGTGCAGATCTTCAACGGCGGGCTGCTGGCCCACTACACCGTCCACCCGGGGACGTTCTACGTCCAGTTCATCGGCGAGATGTACCCGTACAGCTGGGCGAAGAGCTGGCACCTCCAGTTGGCGATTCTCTGGATCGCGTTGTCGTGGATGGGCACGGCCATCTACTTGGCGCCCCTCGTCGCCGGCCGCGAGCCGAAGGGGCAGCGGGCTCTGGTGAACATCCTCTTCGGCGCCGCGTTCGCGGTCACCGTGGGGAGCCTGTTCGGCGAGGTCCTGGGCATCAAGGGGTACCTCGGCGACGCCTGGTTCTGGCTGGGCCATCAGGGCTGGGAGTACCTGGAGCTGGGCCGGCTCTGGCAGATCCTCCTCTTCGGCGGACTCATCTTCTGGCTGGTGGTGGTGTACCGCGCCATCGGGCCCATGCTGAAGGGGGGGGCCAAAGAGACCGAGGAGGCTGCCGATCGGCGGGCGCTCGTCATGTTCTACGTGCTCAGCGCCATCCTGGTCGTCGGCTTTTTCGGGTTCGGCCTCTTCTACGGACGCGGCACGCATCTGTCGGTGGCCGACTACTGGCGCTGGTTCGTGGTACACATCTGGGTGGAGAGCATCTTCGAGTTCTTTGGCGTGGCGGTCATCTCGCTCTTCCTGGTGACGCTGGGCCTGGTGACGCCAAGGTCGGCCCTCCGCGTGGCGTACCTCACGGCCATCCTGGTTTTCATCAGCGGTATCCCCGGGACGGCGCACCATTACTTCTGGTACGGCGGCCCCAGCTTCTGGCTGGCCATCGGCGGCGTCTTCAGCTCGCTGGAGCCGATCCCGCTCATCCTCCTCGTGGTTCGCGCCTGGATGGAGTACAAGTCCATCCGCGCCGAGGGGAAGGAGTTCCCGTACCGCTGGCCGCTCTACTTCCTGACGGCCAGCAGCGTGTGGAACTTCATCGGCGCGGGGATGTTCGGGTTCCTCATCAACCTCCCCATCGTCAACTACTACGAACACTCGACCTATCTCACCGCCAACCACGGCCACACCGCCCTCTTCGGCGTGTACGGGATGCTGGCTATCGCGCTGATCCTGTTCTCGTGGCGCGGGCTGGTCGAGAATCGTTACTGGAACGAAGGCATCCTCAAGATCAGTTTCTGGGGTCTCAACGGCGGGCTCTTCCTGATGTTCTTGACCGGCCTCCTCCCGATCGGACTCTACCAGGTCTGGTACAGCTACGATGCGGGATTCTGGTACGCGCGGAGCGCGGCGTTTTACGAGTTGCCCGTGATCCAGACCCTGGGGAGTTGGCGGATCGTGCCCGATACCATCATCATCGTGGTGGGCGCGTTCCCGCTCCTGTACTTCTTGTTCAAGACGTTCCCGCGCCTGCGGCAGGTCGGATCGGCGCACGGTCGAAAATAGAGGGCCAGACCGCCGGACAAGCCGGACCGCCCCGGCAGACGCTGCCGGGGCGGTCCGTTTTCATGCACGCCGCGAAATGTCTCAGAATTGGTGGCCGACCTCCACGTAAAACAGACCGCCCTCGCTGCTCATCCCGTACTCGAAGCTGACGACGGTCGCCAGGTTCCACGCGATGCGCAAACCGACCCCGCCAGTGACTTTCCAGTGGTTCAGCCGGAATCGATCCGCGTCGTCGAACACCCGGCCGAGATCCGCGAACGGCACCAGCATCGGCTTGAGGTGCTGAGCCAGGACCGTGACGTCGGCGAGGCTCCAGCGGAGTTCCAGGCTTCCCTGCATTGCCGTGTCTGCGACAAACCGGTTCCCGTAGTATCCGCGCAGCGTCCGCCACCCCCCCAGACCCTCCTTGCGCTCGTTCCCCGGAATCGCCAGACTCGGAAGGGCGAAAAACGGCGTGCTGCCGACGTGGGCCGAGTAGACGACGTTCCCGGCCAGCACCAGCCGCGTCAGGCCCGGGAAGAGTCGGTGGTATCCTTGGAGACCGACCGTCACGTGGCCGAAATTGGAACCGGCCCCCAGCCACCGCATGGTGCCTTCCAGCAGAAACTGGGCAAGGATGCCCGAGGTCGGGTCGGGCTCGTAGTCGCGCGAGTCGTACGTCAAGCCGACCCGGAGCAGGTTCAGCCAGCCGCCGGCAAATCCCGTGATCTTCCCGGTCCGGGAATCCTCCCGCAATTTTGTTTCCTGGTTGATTCCCCCCTTGGCGATCTGACCGGTGTAATCGCGCACGTCCACATGCGAGACCTGGAAACCCGCCAGCGGGCGCAGGAGTCCGCCCAGGTAGTCGCGCTCGACGTTGAGGGCGAACAAGATCTGCCGTCGATCGTAGTGGTTGTACCGGGACCAGTTCCGGCCGGCCCGATTCTCTTCGAGCGCGTCGAAGTAGTCGGTGGCTCGCGTGTACCTCACCCCCGGTGTGCCCGGAAACTCCAGCGGCTCGAGCGTCTCTTCGCCGATACCGAAGTAGTCTTCGAATTCGTACGCCAGGTAGGCCCCGGTGGCGCGCACCCGCCACGCCGTGTCCGCGATGTACGGCTGGTCATACTCCAGGATGTACTCTTGTCTGCCCCTGGTCCCGAAATCGACCATCGCATCGATTTTTTTTCGGTAAGGGGCGTAGGCGAAGAACGGGCTGTCCCTGGGCCCGTTGTCGTACCACTGGATGGTCCCGCCGTAGATCACGCCGCTTTCCGGCGTATAGCCAATCAGCGGCAGCCCCGTGAAATAGGCCCCCTCACGTTTGTCTTTTAGAAGAAGCTCCGGGATTGGCGGCTTGTTTCGCAGGATCTCCGGAGGAGAAGGCGGGACCGGGGAAAGCGTTTCCGGCTGGGCCGCCGACACCGCGGCGAGCCATAGCGCGACGAACGCCGAGCCGGACAGCCGGAACAGGATCATCGAGAACCGACGCACGCGAGGACGCACGCCCGTAGCGGCCGGACCCGCAAACGGCACCGTCAGATCCCGTCGGATCGGGCCCGCCCACGGGTCCGATCCCATCCCTCGGCAAGCAGGCCGACGATCAGGGACCGGAACGCGCGGCACCGGCCGCGGGCCTTCATCCACGTCCCGTCAAACGGCCGAACCTCGCGTCCGCGAACGCGCGCCACGATCCGCCCCGCAAGGCGACCCGGCGGAAGCGGCGCGTCCAACCGGCGTGCGCCGTCGCCCATGGTGAGGACGCGCCAGCCGTCCCGCAACGGCCACCAGCCCACACACCGGTGGATGGCCGGGCCGGAGGGCTCCACACGAAGCACCACGTCCCCGAGACGGACGCTCGTCCGGGTCGCGGGTGCCACGCGTACCCGATCGCCGTCCCGCAGCGCCGGGCGCATGCTGTTCCCACGCACGGGGAGCTCCACGACTCTCCCTTCCGCGGCCAGATTCCGGACCAATGCCGCGAGGAGATCGGGCCGGAGGCCGCCCCCGCTGGAAGCGGAGCGCCTCGCACGTGCCATGTCCGACTCTCCAGGATCTCCCATGCGGTTCTCGCCACGCCCGTATATCCGAGCGCGGGGGATCTGTCAAGAATGTCGGCGCGGCGGCGGCTCACCGCCTGCGCAGGCCGAGCCGGGTCGCTAGGTGGTGCAGATTGCTGCGATGCAGCCCGAGTTCCCGCGCCGCGGCCGCCCAGTTTCCGGCGTGCCGCTCGACCGCGGTCAGGATCTCTCGCCGCTGGAATGCCCGGATGCGATCCGCAAGCGGGAGGGGTACCCCATCCGGCGCCGCCGGGGTCGCTGCGGCGGAGGGCGGCTCGCCTCTGCCCGAGGAGGTCAGGTCCAGGTGCTCTACGCCGACGATCACGGGCCCGGCGTGTGCCCCCAGACCCCGCGCCGCTCGCAAGACGCCTCGGCTGAGGACATTCTCCAGTTCGCGGACGTTGCCCGGCCACTCGGCCGCAACCAACCGCTCCCATGCCTCGTCGGCGAGCCGAACCCGCCCCAGCCCGAGGCGTTGCCGGCAGGCGTCCAGGAAGTGGGCGGCCAGAACGGGGATATCCTCGCGCCGCTCGCGCAGCGGGGGGACGTGGATCGGATAGACGGCCAGTCGATGGAAAAGGTCCGGCCGGAACCGACCCGCCTCGACTTCCGCCGTCAGGTTCCGGTTGGTGGCCGCGATGACCCGCACGTCCACGCGCACGCTCCGGTCGGAGCCCACCCGTTGCACCTCCCCCTGCTGGAGCGCCCGGAGCAGCTTGGGTTGCAGCGGCAGAGGGAGTTCCCCGATCTCGTCGAGGAAGAGGGTTCCGGCGGCGGCGATTTCGAACTTCCCGGCGCGGTCCCGCACCGCTCCGGTGAAGGCGCCCTTGACGTGACCGAACAGCTCGCTTTCGGCGACGGATTCGGGCAGCGCGGCGCAGTTGACCTGGATCATGGCCTCCTCGCGCCGGGGCGACAGATCGTGGATTTGCCGGGCCACCAGCTCCTTCCCCACACCGGTCTCCCCCGTGATGAGGACGGGGAGGTCCGAGGCGGCCACGGTTCGAATCTCCTCCGCAAGCCGGCGGACGGCGAGGCTGTCGCCCAGGAGCTGCCCACCGCTGGCGAGACCCGCGCTCCGGTGCAGCTCTCGGGCGATTTCTCCGCGCCGCTCGGCGCGCCGCTCGAGGGCCTCGATGAGCGACGTGGTGCGCATGGCGGCTCCGGCCAGCGCCCCCAGCATGGCCAGCATGCCGCGGTCCAGACGGTCGAATGCTCCGGGCTGGAGGGCGTCGGCCGTCAGGGCCCCGACGACCTGCTCCCCTTCCGTCAGCCGGCAGCCGAGACAGGCGTGGACGCGGAGGCGGGCCTTGGCGTCTGCCGCCAACAGGCCGTCGAAGGGGTCGGCCATCTGGCTGTCCTCGGGAAACAGAACCGGGTCGAGCGAGCGGAGGATGATATCCAGGCGGGGGTGCTCCCGCCGGTCAAAGACCCGGACCAGCGCTTCGGGGGCGAGACCGCGCGCGGCCACGGGAATCAACTCGTTCCCCTCCACCCGGAGGAGACACGCCGCGTCGCAGGGAATCGCGCGCGTCACGGCGGTCAAAAGCCTGGCATAACGGTCCCCCGTCGCCAGCGAGGCGGTGAGATCGCTGGCGATTTGCATCAGCACGCCGAGTCGATCCGCTTGTTCGTGATGTTGTTTCATTTCCAACTTTGTTATCGAACGTATAACGGCCGCCTGTTGCATCATTGATAACATCTTTTGTAACCGTTTGCAAACAACGCCTGTCAAGATCCGGCACACGGTGTGCTTTGGGCTCATTTCATCCCACTTTACCAAGAAAGGAGAAAAGAGGATGTCTACCGCAACTGCGACACTCGCCGATTTGGCCATCAAGCATCCGGGCGCAACCCGGGTCTTTCTGAAACACGGGCTCGATTTCTGCTGCGGAGGCCGGCGCCCGCTGGATGAGGCGCTTGCCGAGAAGGGACTGGACCGCGACGCGATCCTCGCGGAAATCGAGCGGGAAGACGCCAAAGGCGGCGAGCTGACCGGTTGGGCCGAACGGCCGCTACCGGAACTCTTGGACTTCATCGAGGGTCACTACCATGCCCGACACCGAGCGGATCTCCCCGACGTGATCGCCATGGCGGAGAAGGTGGAGCAGGTCCATGCGGACAAGCCCACCTGTCCGCACGGGTTGACCGCGCTCTTGCGCGTGGTGCATGCCGCCGTCCTCGACCACCTGGCCAAGGAAGAGCGGATCCTGTTTCCCATGATCCGCGCCGGACACGGAAGCCGGGCGGGCGGTCCCATCCACGTCATGGAAGCGGAGCACGAGGACCATGGGCAGAACCTCGCGCGGATCCGCGAACTCACCGCGGACTTGACCGCGCCTCCAGAGGCCTGCACGACGTGGCGGGCGCTCTACGTCCGCCTCCGGCGCCTCTCCGACGAACTGATGGAGCACATCCACCTGGAGAACAACGTGCTTTTCCCCCGCGCCCTCTACGAGTGACGGGAGAACGCCGGATCCGATCCGACGAAGCGTTGGTGATGACGCGCTTCTTCCCGCGCGCCCGTAGCGGAGAGCCCTTGCAGCGGCCGGAGCCGCCGACACCGCATCGCCGGACCGGGCGGGGCTTTGGAGCGCGGACGACGCGGTAGCGTAAAATCAGACGGACGGCGAGAAGTCAAGGGGCTGCCCCCGGCGATGACCGGGGCAGCCCCTTCTGTTTTCGTCCCCGGCCCGCCACAGCGGGACCACCGACGGCTCGGCGGCGCGCGGAGCTGCCCGGCGGTGCTCGCCGGCGCGCGGCCGCCGACTGGACCGTATTCGAGATCATACCCGCCTTTCCGCTTGACAGGCTGGCCGCGCTTACGGTATCCCGCTCTTGGGCAACGCCGCTCGACGTGATCGGCGGAGGCCCACGCGGTGGCCGGATCTGCGCCGGAATCGGCGCGGGATCGGGCGGCGCGGCCCGCCCGCTCGCCCTCGTCTCCGAAAGGCGGTGCGATCGTGCAGGACGACCCGTACAGACAGTGGCTCGACAACGAGATCCTCGCCCATCAGATGATCCCGCTGGTGGGCGAGCTGTGGAACCGGCAGGGGATCGAGATCAAGGTGTTCGGGAAGTCGCTGGTCGACGAGACACCCCTGTCCATCATGCAGATCGTCAGAAAAGGCAACATGATCTGCGAGGAGGATCTCGACTTCCCGGTGTACCGGGAGCTCGTCGACGTTATCAGCACCATGGGGCTTGGGCTGTGCCGCATCGATCTCGGCAAGCTGGTCCTGCGCTACACCCATCTCGGGGCGAGGTTTCAGTCGGCGCGGCAATTCGTCCGCTCGGAGCTGGGGGAGGAGTTCTTCAACGTCGATCGGGGGCCCGAGCGGCCCAAGGATATCGTCCTGTACGGCTTCGGCAGGATCGGCCGGGTGCTGACGCGGCTGCTGGTCGCCGCCACGGGGCCGGGGCGGTTCTTCCGGCTGCGCGGCGTGATCGTGCGGGGCAGGGGCGACGCGGAGGACCTGGAGAAGCGCGCGGCGTTGTTACGGCACGATTCCATTCACGGTCCCTTCTCGGGGCTCATCGACAGCGTCCCCGAGCGGAGCGAGCTCGTCATCAACGGAAACCGCGTCAAGTTCATTTTTGCCGACGACCCGTCGGCCGTGGACTATCGCTCGCTCGGGTTCGAGGATGTGATCGTGGTGGACAACTCGGGCAGATGGCGCGATCGGGCCGGACTCTCCCGCCACCTGCGGCCCGGGGTGTCCCGCGTGGCGCTGACGGCGCCGGGCAAGGGCGACATCCCCAATATCGTCTTCGGCATCAACGACGACAAGGTCGGCGACGAACCGATCCTGTCCAGCGCCTCGTGCACGACCAACGCCGTGGCGCCGGTGCTGAAGATGCTGTCCGACGAGTACGGCATCCGTCACGGCCACATCGAGACGGTCCACTCGTACACCAACGACCAGAACCTGCTCGACAACTACCACAAGGCGGAGCGGCGCGGCAGGTCGGCTCCGCTCAACATGGTCATCACGACCACCGGGGCCGCGTCGGCGGTGGTGAAGGTGCTGCCGGAGCTGAAAGGCAAGCTGACGGGCAACTCGATCCGCGTGCCGACACCCAACGTGTCCCTGGCCATGCTCAATCTCTCCACGGAACGGAAGGTGGGGCGGGACGAACTGAACGATTTTCTCCGGCGCTGCGCCCTGCATTCCAGGTATCAGAAGCAGATCGGCTACACCAAGTACCCGCTGGTCAGCACGGACCTGGGCCATTCTATTTACACCGGCGTGGTAGACAGCCAGGCCACGTTGACACACGACGAACACGTGGTGATCTACGTCTGGTACGACAACGAGTTCGGGTACAGCCACCAGGTCAAACGGCTGGTGCGGAAGATCTGCGGCGACACCACACCCGAATACATCGGCGCGCCCCTTTCGGACTAGCGGGCTGCGGAAGCGCTGGCCGCTGCCCGCGAAGACGCGATGCCCCGCGACGGCCCGGGAAGGCGCCGCCAGCCGTCTTGGATGGGCGGCCGACGGTCGGGCCGTTTTCGGCCGTCAGCCCGTTTGTCCGCCGAAGATCGGCTCGAGGCCCTGCATGACGTTCGATCTCTGTCGCCGGATCGTGGAGAACATCTCCCGGGTCATCGTGGGCAAACAGCCGGTGATCGAGCTGCTCCTGGCGGGCTTGCTCGCCGACGGCCATGTGCTGCTGGAGGACATGCCCGGCCTGGGGAAGACGTTGATCGCCAAGTCCCTGGCGAAAAGCATCGGCGCCGGCTTCAAGCGCGTCCAGTTCACTCCCGACCTCCTGCCCGCCGACATCACCGGTTTCACCGTCTACAATCAGCAGCGGGGGGAGTTTCTCTTTCAGTCGGGACCCGTCATGACCCACGTGCTCCTGGCCGACGAGATCAACCGCACCATCCCCCGTACCCAGTCCAGCCTGCTCGAGAGCATGGAGGAGCGCCAGGTCACGGTCGACGGCGCGACCCACGCGCTGCCGCGCCCCTTCTTCGTCATGGCCACGCAGAATCCGATCGAGCTGGAAGGCACCTTCCCCCTCCCCGAAGCCCAGCTCGATCGGTTCCTGCTCCGCGTCCGGATCGGTTATCCTTCCCAGCCCGAGGAGATCGCCATTCTCGCGCGGTTTCAGGAGCGGGATCCTTTGCGGACGCTGGAGCCGGTCGCCAGCCCGGAGGATGTGGTGGCGCTGCAGGAGGTCCGGAAAAAGATCGTCGTCTCCGGCCCGGTCCGAGAATACATTGCGAACCTCGTCGGCGCGACACGCGTGAGCCCCCGGTTTCGCCTCGGCGCGAGCCCGCGGGGTTCTCTCGCCCTCATGCGGGCCGGCCAGGCGCTGGCGGGATTGCGCGGGCGCGACTTCGTACTGCCCGACGACGTCAAGTGTCTCGCGCTGCCCGTGCTTGCCCACCGCGTGATTCTCCGCGAAGACGAGCGGCTGCGCGGCGAGACACCGGAGCGCGTCCTCGAAGAGATCCTCCGCCAGGTCCCGGTCCCCGCCCCCCTGGAGTGAGGCGGCGTGGACGCACCGGCGGGTCGCCTTTCCAGTTTCTTCCTGCTCCCTCCAGGCCTCGTGTTCGTGGGGATTCTTCTCTTCATCGGCTTGCTGAACCGGCAGCAGCCCCTGATCGTCCTGTCGCTGCTGGTCCTCGGCACGGCGGGTTGCGCCAGGCTGTGGGCGAGCGTCAGCCGTTCCCGCCTCGCCTACCGCGCGGCGGTCGACCGCAGCCGCCTCTTCCCCGGCGAACCGCTCGGGCTTCGCGTAGCGATCGGAAACCGGACCTTTCTCCCGGTGGCGATCGAGGTCACCGCGCCCATCGATGGCTTCGTCCATCAATCCGGCGAGCGTGTCGTGCGTGGCGCGGCCGGGCTCCTCTGGTACCAGACGGTCGAGCTTCGCTGGACGCTGACCGCCGCACGACGCGGCGTGTTCCGCGTCGGTCGCCATCGCTGCGCCGCCGGCGACCTCTTCGGTTTCTTCGCGTCGGCGTGGATGGCGGGAGAGGCCCTGGAGGTCGTCGTGTACCCGCGAATCGTCCCCACCGCGCGCTTCCCACTGCCGCGGCGGGATTTCTTCGGCGTTCCCGGCGCGGAGAGCCCCGTCCGGGACCCGGTGTACATCCTCGGCACGCGGGACTACCAGCCCGGTCGGCCGGCGAAGCACATCCACTGGAAGGCGACAGCCCGGCACCACCGGCTCCAGGAGAAACTCTTCGAGCCAACCCAGCAGGAGAAGATCCTGTTGACGGTGGACGTGGAGGGCTTCGCGCGGCACGGGGCCCACGACGAGTTCGAGCGTGCCCTCGAGGCCGTGGCGTCGGTGGCGGTGCGGTTGGACCGCGAGGGGTGCGCAGTCGGGCTGGTCGCCAACGGGGCCGTGGAGAACGGGGCGGCCCCCGTGGTGCCCATCGGGCGGCACCCGCAGCAGGTGGCGACCATCCTGGAGGCGTTGGCGCGGCTCAGCATAAAGCCGACGGCGCCGCTCCTGGACACGGTCCGCGGCGGGAACCATCTCCCCTGGGGCATCGCGTGTCTCTGTTTCTCTGCCGATGCCGGCGCAAGCATGACCGCGCTTCTGGACTACTTCACCCGCCGCCACGTGCCCGTGATCGTCTTCGCCACGCGCCCGGACAACGGGGCTGCGCACGCGGACGTGCGGCCCCTGGAGTCGATTGTTCTCGGGGAGCGGGCGGCATGAGCGGAAGAGAACGCCTGCTGCTGTACGCGCTGGCCAGCGTGATGGAGCTGAGCTGGCTCGCCGCGTGGGCGACCTTCGCCGCCATCGGCACGATGGGCCGGCCGTTCCCGCTCGTCGAGGCCGCCGCGACCTTCGTCGGCGCCTTCGTCCTCACCCGCCTGTCGAGCGGGAGGGGCTGGCGGGTGATCTGGGTCGCGGCGGCACAGACGGCCGGCCTGCTGGGGGCCGCCGCTGGCGTTGTGCACGGCCACGATTACTCGGGCCGCCCGCTGCTCGACCGCGCCTGGCTGTTGGACTGCCTGGGCGCGACGAGGAGTCCGGTGGATTGGCTGCTGCTGACGCTCATTCTGGCGTGCGCGATTGCCTTCTGGATCGGCGGCGTCCGGCTGGCCGGACGGCCCCTCAACTACACCGCGGTCTGCACCCGCTTCGACCTCGGCCTCGCGGCGTTCGTCCTGCTCTTCCTGGTCAAGCTACTCGTCACGGCAAACGGGGGACGGGTGGATGACCGGATCTCTCCCGTCTTTCTCCTGCCGTTTTTCGTCGCGAGTCTTCTCGCCATCGGGACGATCCGGTTGCAAAGCGACGGGCGAAAGGATTTCCTGTCCGGCTACCGGGGTCTCGGCATCTTCTTGACCTTTACGGCTGGCACTCTCCTTGTGGCCGCAACGCTCACCCTGTTCTCGCTGCCGTACCTGACCGTCGCGGCCGAGGTCGGCCTCGTGGCGCTGAAGGGCGCGGGCGTCGCGGTGAGCCCAGCCCTGCTCTGGATTCTGCGGCTGCTCTTCGCGCCGCAGACGTTTCGCACCGACCCCAAGCCGGCGCCTTCCCGCCACGATCTCCCGACGATCCCATCTTACGGGCAGGAAAGCTGGTGGGTGGTCGCGGTCGAGAAAGTGCTCCTCTGGATCGCGGTGATTTTCCTCGTCCTCGCGGTTGCGGCCGTGCTGGGTCTCTGCGTTTACCTGGTGCTCCGGTTCCTCTGGTCGAGGACGCCGGGGCAACGGCGCCGCCGGCAGCCTGGCTCGTTGTTCGCCTGGCTTCGGCAGGTCGGAATGGTTCTGGCGGGCCTGCGCGTGCGACTCGCCGGGGTACGCTGCGCACGGGATGGCTACCGGGCACTCCTCGCGTGGGCGCGCCGGAGCGGCCTCCGCCCCCCCGTCGCGCATACGCCGGCGGAGATCGGCGCCCGGCTTCAGCGGCGCTTCCCGCGTTTACACGCCGAGATCGGAACCATCGTGGGGGCATTCCACGAAGAGGTGTATCGCGAGGTCGTTCTGCCGGCCAACCGGCTGACCGAGGTCAGATCCGCCTGGCGCCGCCTGCGTAGTCCACGGCAGTGGCCGGCGCGATTCAATGCCCTGTGGCGGGGCGAGTGACCCGCGCCCGCGCGCCCCACGGACGGCAGAACCGCTTCCCGAGCCGACCGCCCAATCTAGGGGACGTTGGTGCTGAAGATACTTACTGTCGACGGCGACGATGGGTGGCACCGGTCGGCTGTCGGGGTTCGGCGACAAACAAGTATCTTCGGAACCAACGTCCCCTAAATCCTTGTTGGTGTTGCAGGCCATGCGGTCCATTCGGACGGGGTGCGCGAGCCGACGGGTCAAGACGGAATCCGCGCCGGCCGCAGTCCCGGGCGTCACCCCGGCGGATCGTCGTCTTGCGCCGAAGCTGTTGGGATGGTACGGTGATAGCGATTATCCGCGTGCCGTGTGCCGCCCCCTGCCGCGTGCGACCGGGCGGCCCCGCATACCGGTAGAATCCGGCTCTGGCATCTCTGGTTGAAGCGTCTCAATGGGAGGGAGAATCATGGCGTTCACGTTGCGGATCGGCGACAAGGCCCCGGACTTCGAAGTACCGGCTACGGATGGCAAGACGTATCGGTTGGCGGATTTCGTCGGGGCGAAGGGGCTGGTCGTGTTTTTCACCTGTAACCATTGCCCGTACGTGCTGGGGTCGGACGAGGTGACGCGCGCCACCGTCAATCGATTCAAAGGTGAGGGAGTGGCATTCATCGGCATCAATTCCAACAGCGAAGCCACGAATCCGACCGACGATTTCGCGCATATGGTGGAGCGGATGAAGACCCACAACTTCCCGTGGGTGTATGCGCGCGACAAATCCCAGGCGGTGGCGCGGGCCTACGGGGCTCTCCGCACCCCGCACTTCTACGTATTTGACCGGGATCGAAGGCTGGTCTACACGGGTCGCGGGATGGACAATCCGCGGAACGCCGCCCAGAGCACCGTCAACGACCTCGACCGGGCGCTGGACGATCTGGTGGCGGGGCGGCCGGTGCGGACGCCGCTGACCAACCCCATCGGCTGCAATGTCAAGTGGGAGGGACAGGACGCCCACTGGATGCCGGCGGAGGCGTGCGATCTGGTGTGAACGCGGACCAGGACGCGGAGCGCCCAGCGGCGGCCCCTGACTCCACCCCCGCCCGGTTCCCGGGTGGGGGTGGGGTGGGTTCAGATGTCGCTCGGCTCCAGATCCATCGGCGGGTGATCGCGGGTGCAGGCTGAGCGGCTCGGGAGTGCGATGGAGACCACCTCTCCATTAGTGTCGGAGACGGTCTGGACCACGCAATTGTCGGGGAGGATGTGCCTGAGCACCCGCCCGACGGGGTCGTAGTGTAGACCGACGGGGCGCTTGAGCGGATCGGTGGGGATCTTGAGATCGCAAAGCGTCCGGTGCCATCAGGAGTCATGGACGCAACGACCGGCGCAACTCCTTCCGTACCGACCCCCGCGGACCAACGGAGGTTCATGAAGGCAACACCGTCCCGTATTACGCCCGCATTACAGCTTTTGCTTTGGAGGCGAGTTCGCGAACTGGACCTTTGACGGGAAGGAGCGCTCTGTGAGATCCCACGAAGCCGTTCACAGGTACGCAACGGTTCGGACTCGCTCGGAGGCGACACTCCAGGGTGCTGCCGAAAAACAACACCTGGCACCACCTTGCCGCCGTCGCTTCCTCACTGTTTTGGGTCGCACGGCGTGCGTACTGGTTTCCACGGGAGCGGTTGCGTGCGAGGGCTCTCCGGATCGTGAGTCAAGTCAGTGTGGCAACCGAGGCGTCGGGGATGCGGGATCGGCCCCCTTCCTGCCCGTCAGCCACTCGTAGGCGTTGACCAGAAGGATGACCAGGAGCGTGGTCGCCACGGCGCCGTAGGTCTTGTCCACCGCAACCCACTGCAGCCGGTTGGCGAGCACGCAGAGCAGGATGACCGCCGTCCCGATCGTAAAGGCCAGGTTTGCTGCCCGCGACGAAATCCACCGGCTCCGGTAAATGCCGAAGAGGATCACGATGGCCCCGATGGCGCGAATGGCGTACGAGACGTAGCCCGAGTCCAGGATGGCGCCGCGGATGCCGATGGCCAGCGGGATGATCGCCAGGGTGACGAGGACCACCAGCCGGCGGGCGACGGCGATGATGGCCGCGTCGTTGGCGGTCCGGTTGATGAGACCGTGGTAGATGTCTTTGACGGCGATCGTGACGATGGCGAAATTGACCGGTCCCATGGTGGAGAGGATGGCCGCCAGCATGGCCGCCAACGCCACCCCGCCCAGCACCGGCGGGATAAACGCGGGGGAGGTCAGGAGCCGGGGCAAGACGGTCTTCGGATCGACGATGGTCGTCGGGTCGAAGAACAGACCGGTGCGCGCCATGAGTCCGAGGAGGGCGGTCATCAGGCCGTACGGGGCGATGAACACCGCCGCCAGGATGGAGGCCCGCCTGGCGGTCCGGGCGTCTTTGGCCGCAAAGATGGGCTGGATGCTGGCCTGGGCCGCCATGCCCCCCAGGATGCCCCCCAGCAGCAGCGAGAGGGCGTAGGAGAGATCGCCGGCAAAGGGATTGTAGTAGTTGGCGGGTCCCCCGACCGCGATGAGTTTCTCTTGCAAGCCGGCGAAGCCTCCGACCTTGCCGAGGCCGATGAGCACGGCGGTCCCCAGCCCGAGGTAACGGGTGCCCAGGTAGAGGATGGCGGCGATGGCCAGGGCATGCATGCCGCCCATGTAGGTGTAAAGGGTGATGAGGGCGGCGGACAGGATCACGGCCGCCGGCCAGCTCAGGTGGAACAGCGGGGACAGCACGCTGGCGCAGGTTTGGAGCTCCACATAGGCGAGGGTGACATAGGCGATGAGGAACGCCACCGCCGAGACGTGCCGCGCTCTGGGGCCGAAGAGGCTCGCCACCATCTCGCTCACGGTGTGGACCTGCTTCCGGCGGTAGTGCGACGCCACCGTGACGCCGATGATCACCATGCCCGTGGCGGTGGCGAGATTGTAAAGGATGGGCTCGAGGCTCCCCAGGCGAAAGGCCTGCTCGCTCACTCCGATGGTGGACAGCCCGCCCAGCCATTCCGAGGCCACCACCACCGCACAGACGAACAGTCCCAGGTTGCGGCCGGCCACGAGGTACTCGGCCGCCGAGCGGCTGGCGGCTTTCTTCGTCCACAGCGTGAGCGCCACCACCGAGGCGAAGTAGGCGATAATGACCACGAGGTAGACGCTCA
>JAKPQH010000034.1 GCA_029580855.1 bacterium
CTAAAAGGTCCCTCACGGCGAAAAGAGGAAAAGCTCGACAGCTAACCGACTGCCAGCGTCGCTGCGCTCCGTTCACGATGCCCGATCGGGGCGTTCACGATGGAGCGATCGCAGCGTTCACGATGGGCGGTATTCCGCAGACTCGCATGCGCACTCTAAATCTATTCGGCGCGCTCCTTGTCGGTTGCGGCCTCGCATTCACGCCGGGTCTCAGCGGCGCGACGCTCGTTATCAACGAGGATTTCAACACCCCCGTTGTTGGCTACAGCTTCAACGGTCTCGCCTACCAGGATGTAGCAGCGGGAAACCTCCGGCTGGCGACCATGGGGCTTTATGGCTACGACAACGCCGGGAGCGTATATGCTACGGCACCCGTCCACGTCGAGCGCTTCACAGCATCCTTCGACTTTCAGATCACGGGGAGCCACGGTGATGGGCTTGTGTTTGCGGTGCTCGCACCCCCCTCGGGACCGACGTATCTCGGGAACGGCGGCGCGAACTTCGGGTGGGGGCCGTTCCCCACGGGGTTCGGCGTCGAATTCGACATCTATAACAACGGTGTGGATGGACTTCCGGCAGATACCAATGACAATCACGTGGGCCTAGACGTAGCAGGTATGCCAGCTCCGTACGGTGCCATAAACTCCGTTGCGGTTGCGCCTGTGGCGCCACGCTTCCTGAACGGCGGTCTTTTCTCCGCGCGGATTGAATTCGACGATGGCACGGTCGATCTGTTTCTTTCCAACCCAGGGATCGGTTTCGCGGAGACCTTGGTTCTGCATGGCGTCGTTCCCGGCTTTAGCCCTTTTGACGGGTTCTTTGGGTTCGGCGGGTCCGGCATGGGAGCATCCAACATCACGGTGGACAATTTTCGAGTGGACATCCCATCCAGCCCCGTCCCCGAACCGTCCACGCTCCTGATCGCCGCCTCCGGCTTCGCCACGTGGGGCGCGATGGCGTGGCGGCGGCACCATCGCGGCTAGCGGTGTTAATCATGGGACAGGCGCTAATCGCGCTCTTGGTAGTTCTCGGTACTGTTGCCTGTGACAACGTGCCGCTCATAGGCAACCGATACGCAGCAGAAGTCGGACGCTACCGAGGGTCCCAGGAAGTTTGGGATGTCTGGGGCAATTTCAGTTCATTGGAGGAATGCAGAAACGCAGCGATCACACGGTACAACGCTTACAACCGCGAGAAGCACGGTCGAGCCTTTTCCTGGACCTGTTTAAAAAAGAACAGGGATGGGTCCTACGAAAGCCGACATCGGTAAGACGGAATGGCAAAGACCGTCGCAGGCGAAGCCATTAGCAAACACAACGCCACGAAGCACAGCATCCTGAGCCGTCGGCTGCGCCTGGCCGACGCATCGTCACGGCATCGTCCCCGATCTCACCTGACTGGGGGCGGACGTTGGGGACTATCTCGGCGCTCGTTGGTCCTTGCGGAGTTGACGCTTCAGGACCGCAGGTGGTTCCACTTCTCACCACTACGCTCGTACTCTATGGGGGTTACAGGCTTCAGAGATTTGCCTCCGGTGAACAACGTAAAGCGCAAACCGTTTCTCTGAAAGTCAACGTAAACGAACACCCGATCGGGGGAATAGAATGTCAAGCCCCGTTTGAACACCTTCGACCAAATCTTCTTTTTCGGGTCTTCCAGGTACCTTATCACCGTGGTTGCCAACCGGTTGGTTCCTTCGCCGTATTCCGCAAAGAGTGCCTTCAAGTCGGTTTGTCCCGATGCGACCCTATCCGGCTCTTTGATTTCCTCGTTTCCTAGCCCACTGAACAACTACCGCCTGGAAGGCGGTAGGTTCGGACGGTCGTCGATTCGAAATCGACTGTCGTCCTGAACCGGTTCCCCTTCTTGCTCGGCGATGGACTGTGTGATCCTCGCCTCCGTGATGGTCCCCGAGGAGACGGCGAAGTAGCCGCGGGCCCACAGGTGGCGGCCCCAGAACTGTTTGCGGAGGTGTGCTGGGCGCAACACCTCCGGCGCCGTCACGTTTCACCACGACGGCAGTCGGCACCGGCAGTGATGTCGCATCCGTGCGGCCCCACCTCAGAGAAGCCAGCCTCGGCTCGCTCGGCCTGACCACCCCCGAGTCAACCTGAGCGCGGACCTCCGAGATCGGGTACCGTATCACCTCCACCTAGGAGGTGCTCGATGCCCGCGACCCCACGGCGGCCGCGCCGCCGCCGGTGTCCGTTCGGTCAGACCCTTTTCCGTCCCCATCCTCGGCTCCCGCCAGTGGACCTGCGGGGCCCCGGCGTGTCGGCAGCGGCGGCATGCCCAGAACTGTCGGGCGTGGCGACGCCGGAACCGGGCGGTGACGCAAGCGCACTTCCAGGATTATGTCCGGCCAGCCCGCCTGGCGGCGCAGGGGCCGCGTCCCTCGCCGGTCCACGCCCAGGTTATCTTGGCCTCCCTCCGCCCGGAGTGGCGAGACGCGATTATCGCGCAAGGCCGCGCCCCGACCGGAGTTAATCCACCGTAACCTGTTCGCGGCGAACGCGAGACGCGATCTGACCGGCAGCGGCGTGTTCACGGGGAGTTCGGCCGCCATAACTTCGCACCCGGACGAGCCGCGATCTGGCCGCAAATCCTGATGCTCCGGGCACTTCCCCCCAGGTACCGGGGTCGGGGTCCCTGATACGAGACGCGAGAGGTCGGGCGGCCGGTCCCGTAGTACACGCGGGCCCGTCGGAAGGAGGCCACCCATGCTGTCTGCCGCGATCCAAGCCGAGATCCTCCGGCTCCGCTCCGCCAAACGTTGGGGCTACAGCCAGATCGCCCGGCACCTCCACATCCACCGGGAGAGCGCCCGGAAGGTGGCGCGGCGCCGGAGCGTCGCCCTCGCGCCCGCGCCGCCGGCCCCGCGGACCACGGTCCTCACCCCGTTCCGCGCCCGGATCCAGACGCTCCTCACGCGGACCCTGCGCGCTCGGCGGTGACGATCGGCCAGGTGCTGCGCGCCGAAGGCTACCGCGGCGGGATCAGCGCGCTCCGGGGGGCGGTGCGTCGGCGCCGCCCGAGAGCCGCCCCGGCCGCCATGGCGACCCTCAGCTTCGGTCGCGGGGAGGCCGCGCAGGTCGACTGGGGCGAGTTCGGCGACGTCTTCGGGATCGGGCGGGCCGTCCACGCGTTCGTCCTGGTCCTGTGCTACTCCCGGCTGCTCACGGTGACGTTCACCTTCAGCCAGATGCTCGAGGCGTTCCTCCGCTGCCACGAGCGGGCGTTTGCGTTCGTGGGTGGGTGTCCCAAGGAGTGCTGGTACGACAACCTCGCCACCGCGGTGGCCGAACGGCGCGGCAAGCTCGTCCGCTTCCATCCCCGCTTCCTGGGCTACGCCGGGCACCACCGGTTCCGGCCGGTCGCCTGAAACGTGGGCAAAGGCAATGAGAAGGGCCGCGTCGAGGATGCGATCAAGTACCTCCGCACGAACTTCTGGCCGGGGCGGACCTTCCGGGATCTCGCCGATCTGAACGCGCAGGCCCAGGCGTGGCGGGACACGCTCGCCAACCAGCGCGAACACCGCGTGACCCGGAAGATCCCGGCCTTGCTCGTCAGTGAGGAGCGACCGGTCCTGCTCCCGCTCGGCGAGCCCTACGACACGGACGAAGTGCGGAGCGTGGTGGTGCCACCCAACTTCCGGGTGGCCTTCGATGGCAACCGGTACTCCGTGCCGTGGCGGCTCGTCGGCAAGCCGCTCACGCTGCGCGCGGACGCGGAGACGGTGACGCTGTGGTACGGCAGCCATCGGGTCGCGCGCCATGCCCGCTGCTGGCGGCGGGGCCTGGAGATCGTCCTCCCGGCGCATGCCGACGGGCTCCTCGCGACCAAGCCCGGCGCCCAGGTCCACTGGCAGGTCGAGGCGGTGCAGGCGCTGGGCCCCGCGGCCCGGCAGTATCTGCAACTCATCCAGGCCGGGACCCGCTCGCTCAAAGCGGAACTCGACCACCTGCTGCTCCTGACCACGCTGTACGGCCCGGTCGCGGTCGAGGCGGCGCTCGCGGCCTGCCTCGCCCAGGCCATCGTCGGGAGCCACCAGGTGGAGCAGTGGCTCCGGCTCCAGGACACGCCGCCCCTCGCGCCGCCCCCGCGCACGCTCGCGGATCCCCGGCTCACCGTCCCGCCGGTGCGCCCTAACCTACAGCGGTACGATGCCCTGCTGCTCGCTGCCGACTCGGAAGAGGCCGATGGCGACGCCCAGTCTTGAGGAGAAGCTGACGCAGCTCCCGCTCATGAGCGCCCCCGCGTTCCTCGCCGCCTGGGCCGCGCGGCACCCGGCGGACCGAGCCGTGGTCCGCGAGGTGCTCGAGGCGCTCGTGGACCGGGAACTCACCCGGCGCCGCGAGCAGCAGGTGGCGGCGCGGATCAAGGCCGCGCGCTTCGTCCAGCTTCAGACGGTCGAGACCTGCCACTTCGACTATAGCCCCGCGACGCGGAAGCTCCGGAGCCGGTACCTGAACCTCCTGGCCACCGACCTGGTCGCCGAAGGGATCGGGGCGCTCTTCGTCGGGGGAAGCGGTCTGGGGAAGACGCCCTTGGCCCGGGCCTTGGGCTACGCCCAGTGCCAGCGCGGGCGGAGCGTGCTGTTCACGTCCCTCGCCGCCATGGTGAACCATCTCAGCGCGGCCGAGGCGACCAAGACCTTGCACCGGGCCCTCAAGACGTACCAAAGCCCGGGGTTGTTGCTCATCGACGAGGTGGGCTACGTCAGCCTACGCCAGCCGGAGAGCCACCTGGTGTTCCAGGTCATCTCCGTCCGGCACGACCGGCGGAAGCCGACGGCGGTCACGACCAACCGGACGTTCGGCGAATGGAATCAGATCTTCGCGGACGACGCCGTGGCCCATGCCATCCTGGACCGGCTCGCCGAGCGGGCCGAGGTGTTCCACCTGGCGGGGACCAGCTATCGGGAGACCCACCGCCGCCCCGCGCCGAAGGTCCCCCCTTCGTACGCGGGGTCCGTGTCCCGCGCGGCATCGCGACGGGCCGCTTGGCGCTGCCGCTCTCCGGCGTCGGCCGGCCGGTCTGCCTCGTGCCGCTCCGTGACGGTGGCCATCGTGGCGCTGCCGGTGCCCGCCGTGCTGAAACGTGCCGGTGTCGAAGGTGGCGCTTCCACGCTCCTCTCGTCTGCATTGTCAACGTGCTTTAGAACCTACGTCCCGTAATTCAGGAAGCCGTGCGTAAGGACGCCGTTGACCCTCTTGCCGATGCGGCGGTTCGAGCCATCGAGCACATACGCGATGGTGGTTCCGTTGGGCAGCACAACGGCGGTGAGGTTGCCGA
>JAKPQH010000035.1 GCA_029580855.1 bacterium
GGCCTTGGAGGGCATGAACAACAAGGTGAAGGCGATCAGTCATCGGGCGTTTGGCTTCCGGACGACGTGGACCTATATCGCGAACATCTACCACTGCTGTGCCGAGCTCCCACTGCCTTGACACTTTTGGGAAGGGAGCCCCATTTTTCATTGCGAAGCCAATCAGCTTCCGGTCCACCCCAGGCGATAGATCGCATTGGTGGTGGCGAGCACCATGCGTCCCCGCCCGTCGAAGGTCAGGCCGACGAGGTTCTCGCCGGCCACCGCCAGCGTCGCCGATCCATCGGCGGCGATCCGGAAGATCCCGCGCTCGCCGCGGTGGATCGCCGCGACGAACAGGGTGCCGTCCCGGTCGAAGGCCAGCCCCTGGGGTCGGGCCAGGTGTTCGAAGCAGCGCGACACCGACCCCGAAGCGTCGATCCGGAAGATGGGATCGTCGTTGGACAGCGTGGGTGCGGTGACGTACAGGTTACCGTCGGGCCCGAACGCCAGGTGGTAGGCCGCCACGCTGGCCGGGAGCTTGGCGAAACGGCGCACGGAGCCCTGGGGCTCCACGGCGTAGACGCCGCCGGACCGGTCGCCGACGTAGAGCGTCCCCTCGGCGCTGAAGGCGATCCCCGTGGCGATGCCCAGGCCGTCCGCGACGATCTCGGTCTGGCCGGGTCCGCTGACCTTGCGGACCGTGCCGTCGTTCCGGCAGGAGATGAACAACGTGCCCGCGGCGTCCAGCGCCAGCGCCGTGGGGTTCATCAGGTCGCTGAGGTACGGCTCGGCGCCCCCGTCGGGCGGAATCCGGAAGACGGAGACCCCGTTGGGCGCCGCCTGGCCCCGGCTGCCGCTGAAGGTGGTGATGATCCACCCCTCCCGATCCACGACGGGGTTGGCCACGGGATGGAGCTCGTCCGCCAGCTTCTCGGCCACCTCGAAAAACGGCCCGCGGGCGGCGCCGTTGGGCCAGGCGACCTGGAGAAATCCGGAGGTCGCGCCCTCGGGGATGGGAACGATCATCTTGCCGGCGGAGCCGACGAGCGGCCGGCTCTCCGCGCCCTCGAAGTGCGGCGTCACCTGGCCCAGCTCGACGGTGCACAGATGCTCGCCGAAGATCGTCACCCGCCCCCCTTCGACGCCGGCCAGGGGGTGCACCCGAGAAATTCGAGGGGTCGTCACAGAGCGCTCCTCTCCCAGATTGCGGCCCGGCGAGACATGGAGGCGCCGCCGCCGGCGCGGGTCTCACGCGGTCCGCTTGGGTCCCGCGCCGGCCAGCAGCCTCCGCAGCCGAGCCAGGTTCCGCCGGTCCGCGGTCACAAAATCTTCACCCTTCGGGGTCTCCAGGATCATGGGGACCGTGCGGAAGCGCGGGTCGTTCAGAAACAAACGGAACGCCCCCGACCCCAGACACCCCGCGCCGATGTGGGCATGGCGGTCCACCCGGCTGCCGAGCCCCTGCCGGCTGTCGTTGAGGTGAATCGCCTTGACGCGAGCGTGACCCCCGCACGTCGCCAGCCCCCGCATGGTGGTGTGGTAGCCGTGGGGAGACCGGATGTCGTAGCCGGCGGCGAAGAGGTGGCACGTGTCCAGACAGAGACCCACCCGATGCGAGGCCTCCACCCGGTCCAGGATGGCCGCCAGCTGCTCGAAGCGGTACCCGAGGCTGGTCCCCTGCCCCGCCGTGGTCTCCAGGAGGACGCGCACCCGGTGGCGGGGCAGGGCGGCGTGCAAGACGTTCAGGGCCTCGGCCACCCGGGCGATCCCCTCCGCTTCGCCGGCCGAGAGGTGGGAGCCCGGATGGGTGACGAGGTACGGGATTCCCAAGCGCTCCGCCCGATCCAGCTCGTCCCGGAACGCCGCCACCGATCGCTTCCAGACCGCGGCGACCGGCGCGGCCAGGTTGAGCAGATAGCAGTCGTGGGCGATGACGCGGCGGATGCCGGTGGATTTCAGGTTGCTCCGGAACGCCTCGACTTCCTCGTCCCCGAGCGGTCGGGCCCGCCATTGCCGGTTGCTCTTGGTAAAGATCTGTATCGCATCGCACCCCACCCGGAGGCCGCGGAGGGGCGCCTTGTCCACGCCTCCCGCGATGGACATGTGGGCCCCCAAGGGCGGACCCACCCGGGATCGCCGGCGGCGCGGAATGCGGGACGGACGCCGTTCTGCCATCGCGCCTAGTTCGTACTCCATCGCTCGCGGCGGGCCGCGCCGTAGCGCTCGGCCAGCAGGCGGCGAAAACGCGGCAGATAGATGAGGTCGAACGCGAACTCCTTGCCCGGGAAGAGGCGCAGGGCCGCACCGCGGACGGCGCAGACCATCTCCTCCGCATCCGCCAGGCCCATCTCGCTCTGCGCGATCACGCTGAGGGCCAGCTGCACCACGGTGCTCAGCTGCCGCACCCGGCGGTCCTCGTCGTCCAACTCTTCCCGGGTGGCCATGCCTCCTCCTTCAGGGTGGCGGAAATATACCAGAGCAAGCGAGGGTTTCCAAGGAGGAGCAGGGAATACCGCTTGCCGCCACGCCGCAGGCTGCCTAGAATGAGATGGCGACACCGCGTGTCGAGGCGGCTGCGGACGAGGGAGCGGTCGATGGCGCCCCAGGATTGCGACGACATTCCCCTGGTAAGCAAAGAAGACGCCATCGCCGAGGTGCGGCGCTGGTTGGACGTGGAGAAAGTCGACCCCGAGCGCGTCTTCGCGCAGACCGGAGATCAGGTGATCCGGTACAAAGACCTGGTCGCCTGTCTGGCGCAGGACACACCCGACGGGAAGCTCCTGCGGTTCGCCATCTCCCGCGGCCGCGTCATGAAGCTCGAGCGGAGCCGGGCGCTCCGGCGGTTCCTCGCCACCACGCCGTCCCCACCCGCCGCCGACGGACCACCGGCCAACCCCGGGTCTTCCGACGGTACGACATCCTCGGTGTGAAGGCCAGGGTCGGGCGAGCCGGCGGGAGGATCGCCATGGCGACCACCCTGAAGGATACGTTGAGCGCATTGACCGTCGCGGGCGAACTCTATCAGCGGTTGCCCGACCGCCGAGTCCGGTGCTACGCCTGCGGGCATCGCTGTCTCATCCCCGAAGGACGGGACGGCGTCTGCCGGGTGCGGTTCAACCGGGACGGCGTCCTGCGGGTTCCGCATGGATACGTCGCCACGTCGCTGCAGATCGACCCGGTGGAGAAGAAGCCGTTCTACCACGTGCTCCCCGGCGCCGCGGCGCTCTCCTTCGGCATGCTGGGCTGCGACTATCATTGCGGATACTGTCAGAACTGGCTCACCTCGCAGGCGCTGCGGGACGCGGAGGCGTGGGTCCGTCCCAGCCGGATCGCGCCCGAAGAGATCGTGCGCCGCGCCCTGCAGCATCGGGCGCCCATCGTCACCAGCACCTACAACGAGCCGCTGATCACCAGCGAGTGGGCCGTGGCGGTTTTCAGGCTGGCCAAGGCCGAAGGCCTCAAGACCGCCTACGTGAGCAACGGCAACGCCACGGCCGAGGTGGTCGAGTACCTGCGCCCATGGCTCGATCTGTACAAGGTCGACCTGAAGGGGTTCAACGACGCGAAATACCGGAAGCTGGGGGGAAAGCTGCAGACCGTCCTGGATACCATCGGGCTGCTCGTCGCGAAAGGCTTCTGGGTCGAGGTGGTGACGCTGGTGGTCCCGGACTGGAACGACAGCGACGCGGAGCTTCGGGACATCGCGCGCTTCCTGGCGGGGGTCAGCCGGGATATCCCCTGGCACGTCACCGCCTTTCATCCCGACTACAAGATGGCCGATCGTGGCCGGACGCCGCTCCCGGCCCTCACGCGCGCGGCAGACATCGGCCGCGCCGCGGGATTGCGCTTTGTCTACGCGGGAAACGCCCCCGGTCGGGCGGGATCGCTGGAGAACACGTACTGTCCGAGCTGTGGACACCTGCTGGTGGAACGGGTCGGTTTCCGCGTTCTGGCCAACCGCCTCCACGGCGGGGCCTGCCCACGGTGCCGCACCAAGATCCCGGGGGTCTGGTCCTGATCGCCCGCCGCGCCTGAAAAATGGGTTTCTCCAGGGGGCGTGCCGGCGGCCCGCGGCCGGGCGTGTGGCCGCGGACCCGGCCAGGCCGGCTGCGGCGGGCGGGTCAGGCGTCCGGTTCCCCGGCGGTGCCGGGGGTTGTCCCAGGGGCGAAGCCTTCGGGCGGTACCGCGCCCGGGGACGCCTCGCTCCAGTCGATGGGCGGACCGCCGCTGCCCGCGGCCTTGTCGGCTCGGCGTTCGCGTTTCTCCTGTTGCCGGGCCTGGCGGGTGAGTTCCTTCCGTCGCTTCTCACTCTTGTGTTGCCGTGATTTTCCTGCCACGTGGCCTCCTGCAGTCGCTCCCCTGCCGCGATGGCTCGGCGCCCGCAGCCCCTCGGGGGACCGTCATCCGCTGTCCGACGTCGCGGCAACCGCTCGACCGTCACCTTACCAGAAACCGCGGGGAGCCGCCAGCCCAAAGACCTGCCGGGGGCCGGCACGAGACCTCGCGTCAGGCGAGGCGCTCCGGTCGGGCACGACTCCCCAGGTGATGTCCCAGACTCGCCAGCGCCAGGCCGACCCCCAGAACGAGATACAAGGTGAACAGATCCGCATGGGCCAGGATGAAAGTGGCCGCCACCGGGCCGAGCGCGTTGCCGGCGAAGCGGGACGTGTTGATGAAGCCGATCGTCTTCCCCCCCGAGCGCGTGGCGAGCTGGGCGAGGATCAGCGGGAAGATCCCGGCGGCGCAGCCGGTTTGCACCATGCGGATGAGCGTGAACGTCACAATGTTGGCGCCGAAATAGAGGAGGACCTGGCAGATCGAGGCGCCCAGCGCGGTCGCCACGACCAAACGCGCCACGGAAAACCTGCCGGCCAGGCGGCTGAAACCGTAGGACCCGGCCACGGATGCGATCCCGTACCCGAAAACGATGGAGCCCGCGGTCACCAAACCGCGCGATTCGGGGATCGCGAATCCGCGCAGTATCGTCGGCAGGACGCTCGGGAGGAAGATGATGTGCATCGTCCCCACCAGCGACACGAGCCAGGCAAGCCAGATTTGACGGCGGGGGATCGCGGCCACCGTGGTCGGCTTGGGCCGCGGCGGAATCCGGCTGAGGGCGAAATGGCAGCAGAGGCAGACCACGAACAGCATGGCGCCCGACGTCAAGAACGCGCCGCGGAAGCCGAACGCGGCGGCGGCCACGGCCCCGAGCGGCGGCGCGAAGATCTGACCCAGCGTGAGGGCCGACTGATACACGCCCATGCGCGGTGCCAGCTCGTCCTCGCTGGAGCTGGCGGCGACGATGATCAGGCCGATGGTCGAGATCCCGCCGAAGAACCCCTGGACGACCCGGATGGCGAAGAGCAGGCGGAGGTCCGTGGTGAAGGCCATCAGCGTGACGAGGACGGCGTGGGAGAGCATGCCGCGCTCGAAAAGGCCCTTGGGGCCGAACCGGTCGGTGAGGCCTCCCCAAAAGGCGGACCCGAAAGTCGCCGCGGCCGGTGCGGCCCCCATGATGAGGCCGAGCCAGCGCAACGTGGCGTCCTCTTCGAGCGTGCTGATGCGGTGCACGTAGAACGGCAAAAACACCAGCATGAAGTTGAGCGCGAAGGCCAGGAAGAACTGCGTCGTGGACACGACGACGAAGTCCCGGCGCTGGGTCTGGCGGGTGGCGGCGGGGTCGGGCATGGACGCACTTATACCAATCCTCTCGGGCGGTGTAAAGGCGGCCCGCGCCGGCCCGGGCGGGGCTCGACGTCGATACCTTCTGCGGGTTGGGCTTGACACGGTGGCGGGGTTCGGGCTATACGCGAGACTCCGGTGCCATCGGAGCGGCTTCGGGGTGGGGCCGGCGGGAGCGCCCCGCGCCGGCATGCCGCGCGCCGAGGCGCGTCGTCGGAGGAGGAGCACCGTATGCCCTTTCCAAGCATCGAGGAGCTGATCGCCCAACTGGGGACCAGGGAGCGCGCCGCCCGAGCCGGGGGCGGGCCGGAGCGGGTGCAGAAACAGCACGAGGCGGGCAAGCTCACGGCCCGGGAACGAATGGCGAGGCTCTTCGACCCGGACACGTTCACCGAGCTGGACATGTTCGTCGAGCACCGCTGCACCAGCTTCGAGATGGAAAAGACCGTCGCGCCCGGCGACGGGGTGGTCACCGGGTTCGGGCGCGTCAACGGCCGGCCGGTGTACGCGTTTGCGCAGGACTTCACCGTCATCGGCGGTTCGCTGGGCGAGATGCACGCGGCGAAGATCTGCAAGCTGCAGGACCTGGCCATGAAGATGGGGGCGCCCCTGGTCGGCATCAACGACTCGGGCGGGGCGCGGATCCAGGAGGGGGTGGACTCGCTCTCCGGCTACGGCGAGATCTTTTTTCGAAACACCCTGGCCTCCGGCGTCATCCCCCAGATCTCCGTCCTCGTCGGGCCGAGCGCCGGCGGCGCGGTGTACTCTCCCGCGCTGACGGACTTCGTCTTCATGGCCAGGGGCATCGCCAAGATGTTCATCACGGGGCCGGACGTGATCAAGGCGGCCATCGGGGAGGAGATCTCGGCCGAAGCGCTGGGCGGGGCCATGGCGCACAACCAGCTCTCCGGTAATGCGCATTTCGCCTGCGACACCGAAGACGAGCTCTTCGAGACGCTGCGCCACCTGCTCTCGTTTCTTCCGCAGAACAACCTGGAGGACCCGCCGCGCGTGCCCACGGCCGACGACCCGCACCGGACGTCGGAGGCGCTGCTGCACCTCGTGCCCACCGTGCCCTCCAAGCCCTACGACATGCGGGACCTGATCGGACAGGTCGCGGATCGGGGCGAGTTTCTGGAGGTCCACCACCATTTCGCCCAGAACATCGTGGTCGGTTTCGCCCGGCTCAACGGTCGGTCGGTGGGAATCGTGGCCAACCAGCCGCGCATCATGGCCGGCTGTCTGGACATCAACGCCTCCGACAAGGCCGCCCGGTTTGTCCGGTTCTGCGACGCGTTCAACGTGCCGCTGGTCACGCTGGTGGACGTGCCCGGATACCTGCCCGGTTCCGCGCAGGAGCACGGCGGGGTCATCCGGCACGGCGCCAAGCTGCTGTTCGCCTACTCCGAGGCCACGGTTCCCAAGATCACGATCATCGTCCGCAAGTCCTACGGCGGCGCCTACCTGGCCATGTGCTCGCGCCACCTGGGGGCGGACGTCGTGTTCGCGTGGCCGCAGGCCGAGATCGCGGTGATGGGTCCCGAGGGCGCCGCCAACATCATCTTCCGGAGGGAGATCCGCGACGCCGCCGATCCCGAGGCGCGGCGTCGGGAGATGATCGACGAGTACCGGCGGAACTTCTCCAACCCCTACCAGGCCGCCAAGCGCGGCTACGTGGACGCCGTGATCAACCCCGGAGACACGCGGCGGATGCTGGTGGCGGCGCTGGACATGACGGCGACAAAACGCGAGCAGCGCCCGCGCAAAAAGCATGGTAACATCCCGCTCTAGGTCGGCGTTCTCGGTGGGAGGCGGCACATGGCGGCGGCGGGCGAGGGGCGGGG
>JAKPQH010000036.1 GCA_029580855.1 bacterium
CCGCCGAGGTTCAGCGAGTCAGTGACGGTGATGTTCCCAACGCCATTGTCCAGGTTAGCCACCGCGCCCCTGCCGACCGTCAGCTTCGCGACTGTCTGCGGCGTCCGCACCGTGGTCAGCATAGAGCCGCCCAGGAGCGTGCAGGTGTCTATATCGCCTCCTGCCCATGTCAGGATGCCGCCGGTCACCAGCGCCTCGATGGAGCAGCCAGCCCCGAGACTGGCCGTGCCTGCCGACAGCACCAGCTGCGGGATGTCCACCCCGGCAACCAGCGCCCCGGCAAACACGCGCACAGGCTCAGTCGGGACGCTTCCCGTCCCCGCCGGTATCGTCAGGCTGGCGTCAGAGGACAGCGCCTCATATCCCACCACGAGCGTGCCGCCCATCCCCCATGCACAGGTCGCCGTCACCGTGCCTTTGAGAATGTAGGCGTTCAACACGTCGCCCTGCAGGTTGATTGTGCCAGCCGTTACCAGCAGGGTATCGATCATCGCCCCCTCGAGATACGCCGTTCCGGATACCGCCTCCGCGTCCACAATGGCGAGAGTCGCGGGGATGGTCAGCGGCAGGGCAACGTCTCCGAATACCCCGTCATAGTCCGCCGAAACGCGCAGGCTGGCGAGTTTCTCCAGCGCCGACCCGTCGTATCCGGTCATCGCCTGCTGCGTCCCGGTCAGCGCCGCGTCGAACAGCGCGTCGTCCGCCGTCCCCGGCGTGGCGCCGGGGTAGACCGCCTGCGCGTACGCCGCACCAGTCGCGTCTATCCAGTTGCGTCCGTCGTCCCAGTCGGTCTTAGTCCCCGCGCCGTCACCGCGCCATCGAAATAGTGCCATCTGTAATCCTCGCTACGGCAGGGAGCGGCGGTGTAAGACGCCTTCCTCTGCAAATGCCAGCGTCGCGGGTGTTGCCCCGCCCGCCCGCGTTATGTCAAATACCCCGGTCTTGGTCAATGACCGTGCCACCCGTGGCGTCCGATAACTGCCATTCGCATCCGTCGTGTCGCTGTCCCGGCGCGTGCCGCCCTTGCGGATGTCCACCAGCAGCCCCGGCAGAGCGCCGGTCGTATCGGCCACCACGCCTGCCAGCCCGCCGCCGAACATCCGCCGGATGGTCAGCGGCTTGCACGCCGTGCCGACCCCGAACGAGATACGGTCCGCCGCCAGGTGCGCCATCAG
>JAKPQH010000037.1 GCA_029580855.1 bacterium
CCGACGCCGCCGGCGGCACCACGAGTTTCTGGAGATCCACCTCGCCGCCCGCGAGTCGCTTTGCGTTCACGACCCCTTTTTGCGTGGACAGCGCGCCCACCGTGATCCGCCGGCCGGGCACATCGATATCGGTCTCTTTCACCGTGAACACCGGCACGCGGATGAAGTCCTCCGTTTCGTCCGGGCGCTTGAGCCGGAGGCCGCTCACGGACAGGGTGGCCTCGGATGCCGTGATCTCCGGCTCCGTCTCGCCCTGAGCGTAATGGTAACGGCCGGAGAGATTAATCTGCCCGCTCTCGATGCCGAAGCGGATCAAGTCGCTGTAATACGGGGCGTACCTCTTGAGGGGAACGGCCTGGACGTCCACCTTGCCGTCCACCACCACCGGGGCGAGCGACATGGTGCCTTCCAGCGCCAACCGCTCCTTGGCATCGGTGGCGAGCGTGACGCTGTAGGTTCCTTTGGTGTCCCGACGCGTGCTCAGCGTCTGGACCCTCACGTCGATGGGGGAAAGGGTGGTCTTGAAGGGCAGCCGCGGGACCAGGTCGGAGAAGAAGACCTTGGCGCCCGTGATGGCGATCTCGTCCACATCCAGAGCCACGGCCTCGCCGGGGGCGGCGGAAGTCTTCTCGGGCGGCTTCTGATCCGGGGCAGGCGTGGGCAGCAGCGTCTCCACATTGACGATGCCGTCCTTCTCGCGGCGGACGGTCAGCTCCGGCGCTTCCAGAGCGATTTTAGACAGGTGCACCTTCCGCGCGAGGGGCTCGACCGAGGCGAGGCCGAGGGCGACGCGGGGAAGTCTGAGGACCGGGCCGCCCCGGCGGTCGTCAACGGCCAGGTCCCGCATGGCGACGTTTCCCTTCACGGCCAAGGTCTGTTCGTGTTTTCCTTTCCGAACGAACAGGATGACCAGTGTGGCGTCCGCGCGGCCTGACGGCATCGTAAACGTCAAGAGGTCTTTGGGGACGTATGCGAGATAGTAGGGCAGGTTCAGATCGTCGATGTTGACGTCCAGCGTGGTCTCCTGGGAGTCGGCGAAGGGCTTCGTCTTTCCTTCGACGGCATAACGCGTTCCGTTGACCTCCAGGGCGAGGTGCGGCTGGACGAAGGTCTGCACGTAGGACGGGATATTGGAGAGGAACGGGATGCCGACGTTCAGTCCTCTCACGGTGTGCTTCTTCTGAACCGTTTCGTCGCTGATGTCGGCGCCGCCGTCGATGACCCGGATGTTGTTCACCGAGAAACGCACAGGCTTCGCAGGCGTCGTTGGCGGCGGCTGGGGCGGCGGGATCAGGTCCGAGAAGTTGTACGACGCGTCGGGGCGGCGGACAAGGCGGATGAAGGGTTTCGTCAGGCGGACCTCCTTGACGACCGCCGCCCAGCGAAACAGCGAGGAGGTTTCGAGATTCAGGTAGAGCTCTTCGAAGGACGCGAACGTCTCCGGGCGCTTCGGCTCCTTGACCGTGAGGCCCCGCACCGTGGCGGACAGGACGAAGGGGTTGAACCGGACCTCGCTGATGGCGACCTCCCGGTGGAGGGCCGCCGAGAGCTGGGACGTCAGAACGGACTTGACGATCCGCGGGACCACGAAGAAGCCGATGAGCGTAAAAGCGACGAACAGCGACGCCGCCCAGATCAGCAGGGTCTTCCAACGACGCACGAGGAATTGACCGAAGCGACGCATGGAGCGCCTCCAGTCGAGCGACTCGGAGCGAGAACCATTTAGCCGCCGACGGCGCGGCGTCCCGCCGATGGGCGTCCCATCCGGAAGAAGCGTGGCGCGCGAATGAGGCTGTTCGGCCGCGGGCTACGCCGACACGCCGGGAATCTTGACGCCCCGTTGTCTCGCCGCGGCGATCGCCTCGGGGTACCCGGCATCCGCGTGACGCATGATGCCGGTACCGGGGTCGGTGGTGAGGACGCGCCGCAGGCGCTCCTCCGTATCCTCGGTACCGTCGGCGACGACCACCATGCCGGCGTGGATCGAGTAGCCGACGCCGACGCCGCCCCCGTGGTGCACCGAAATCCACGACGCCCCGGCCGCCGTGTTGAGGAGCGCGTTCAGGATGGGCCAGTCGGCGATGGCGTCGCTTTTGTCCCGCATGGCTTCCGTCTCGCGGTTCGGCGACGCCACGGAACCCGAGTCCAGGTGATCGCGGCCGAAGACCACCGGCGCCTTGAGCTCGCCGGATCTCACCATCCGGTTGACCAGAACACCCAGACGATCCCGCTCGCCGTACCCGAGCCAGCAGATGCGAGCCGGGAGACCCTGGAAATGGACCTTCTCGCGCGCCAGGGTGATCCAGCGGACCAGGTGGGCGTTGTCTTTGAACTCCCGCAACACCACGTCGTCAATGGCGGCGATGTCGGCCGGATCCCCGGAGAGAGCGGCCCAGCGGAACGGTCCGTGGCCGGTGCAGAACAGCGGACGGATGAAGGCCGGAACAAACCCCGGAAAATCGAAGGCGTTCTGCACCCCTCGCCCGAGCGCCTGCTGGCGGATATTGTTCCCGTAGTCGAAGACCACAGCGCCGCGCTTCTGGAATTCCAGCATGGTCTGGACGTGGACGGCGATGGAGTCCAACGCGCGGCGAATGTGCTCCTCCGGGTCGCGGACCCGAAGCTCTCGCGAATCCTGCAGCGACACGCCGGCGGGCACATAGCCGTTGAGCGGATCGTGGGCGGAGGTCTGATCGGTCACGAGGTCCGGAAGAATGTCGCGTCGCAGCAGCTCGGGGTGGACCTCGGCGGCGTTGCCCACCAGGCCGATCGATTTGGGGATGCCGCTCCGCTTCGCGGACAGCGCAAGATCCAGGGCCTCGTCGAGATTGCGGGTCATGACCTCGCAGTAACCGGTCTTCACCCGCTTCTCGATGCGCTCGGGATCCACCTCCACGGCAAGGATCACCCCACCGTTCATGGTGACGGCGAGCGGCTGGGCCCCGCCCATGCCGCCCAGGCCCGCCGTCAGCGTCAACGTGCCCCGCAGACTTTCCCCGAAGTGCGTCCGGGCCGCCGCCGCGAAGGTCTCGTAGGTGCCCTGCAGGATGCCCTGGGTGCCGATATAGATCCAGCTCCCGGCGGTCATCTGCCCGTACATGGTCAACCCCAGCGCCTCGTACTCGCGGAACTTCTCCCATGTTCCCCAGGCAGGGACCAGCATGGCGTTGCTGATCAAGACCCGAGGCGCGTGCGGGTGGGTCCGGAAGATGCCCACGGGCTTGCCGGACTGGACCAGCAGCGTCTCGTCGTTCTCCAGCGTTTTGAGGCTCTGGACGATCCGATGGTAGCATTCCCAATTCCGCGCCGCCTTGCCCGAACCGCCGTAAACGACCAGATCCTGCGGCCGCTCGCCCACCTCGGGGTCGAGGTTGTTCATGAGCATCCGCAGGGCCGCTTCCTGGTGCCAACCCTTGCAGGACAAGACCGCTCCGCGCGGCGCCCGGATCGGATCCCTGGGTGGCTGATTTCCCGTCATGGCCGCGTCCTCCTTTCAAGGCCCGCCCGACACGCGTGGAGCCGATCGGAGCTCTCCACAGCGGGCGAAGCCATTATACGCCTTCGCCCGGCGGCCTGCAATTTCCAGGAGGCGGGGCGGGGTGGACGAAAGCGGTCCGGTAAAGCGCTCGGCACTGGTCCGCGAAGATGGGCACCCGGCGGAACGGGTGTCACCGGACGGATGGTTTTCAGCGGCTGGCGCGGGTCACAACCAGCCCCTGCGATGGAAGTACCAGACCATGGTGCCGGACATGCCCAGCATCACCAGCGTGGCCCACGCGGCGCCGAACGGTTCGTGCAGCCACGGCAACCGTTCGAAGTTCATTCCGAAGAATCCGGTGATCATCAAAAAGGGGGTGGCCAGTGTGGCGAAGACGGTCAGCACCCGCATGATCTCGTTGGTGCGATTGGCGGCGGCCGTCAGATGCACGTCGAGGACACCGTTGAGAATGTCGCGGTACGTCTCCACGAAATCGAGGGCGCGGATGAGATGGTCATAGATGTCCCGAAAATAGGCGTGACGCGACTTGAGCCAGGGTTCGGTGCGGGTCAACACGCTGTGCACCACCTCACGCATCGAGGTGGCCACTCGGCGAAAATTGATCAGGGCGCGGCGGAGGGCGAAGATCTCCGAGAGGACTTTGGGCGACGGTTGCCCGATGACCTTTTCTTCGATGGTTTCGATACGCTCTTCGATGCCGTCCAGCACGGGCAGGTACTGATCCACCAGCCAGTCCAGAAACGCTTCCAGCAAACGGCCGGGGTGCGCCAGCTTCGGATCTTTGTCGAGGCGGGCGCGCACGGCGCGATACGACTTGCTCGGGCCGTCGTGCACGCTGATGAAAAAGTCTTTTCCGACGAAAAAGTCGATCTCACCGAAGAAGCATTCTTCTCTCTCGGCTTCAAAGTGCACATTATTGGCGATGACGAACAGGTGCCGCTCGAACTCCTCCACCTTCGCGCGCTGTCGTTCGCTGCGGCAATCCTCGATGGACAGCTCGTGCAGCCCGAACTTCGCCGCCAGTTCGTCGAGCGCCGCGCCGCGCACGTCCTCGACGTGGTACCACGCGAAGCCGCTGCGTTCGGTAACCAGGCACGCGTCCGCCGCGAGTGTGGGTGCGTTCACCGTTTTCTCCTCCGTGTGCCGCGCCGCCCCTGCGCGCCGAGACGGCGGCGCGGGGCCAAGCGTCCCCGTTCCGCAAATGCCGCTCCGTGACCGGCCTTGCGGATACTTCAGTCGCCGCCCGCATGTCAAGTAGAAACGCGACCCCCGGCCGGTCACAGGGTCCGGAGACAATCAGGCTCGGACTCGTTGGATCCAGGCGATGCCGGTGCAGACAAAGCCGGCGCCGAGAAGCTGCGCCGCCGTCAGCTGTTCGCCGTAGAGTGACCAGCCGAGGAACGCGGCGGTGACCACCTCCCAGGTGGCGATGACGCTCACCTGGCTGGCGGGTAGATCGCGGAGACCCAGGGTGAACAGGGCGTAGCCGCCGAGGCTGGGAATCAGGGCCAGGCCGACGATCCAGAGCCAGGCTTCCACGGGGTAGCCGCGGGCCGCCGAGAGGCCGCGGCCGCTTCCCAGGGTGAGGAACAGCGCTCCGCCGGCGAAGGCGTAGAGGACGACGGTCCAGGGGGCGTGGCGCGCGACGGCGCGCTTTCCCAGGATGCTGTAGACAGCCATGCTCAGGCCGGTCAGGAGGCCAAAGAGGATTCCCCGCAGGTTGAGGCGGAGAAACTCCGCCGCGTGGATCTGAGCGACCAGGGCGGAGCCGAGAACCGTGAGGGCAGCCGCGGCCAGTTTTGTGCTGGTCAACCGCTCGCCCAGGAAGAGGGCCGAGAACAGCGTGACGAACAGCGGGTATGTGTAGAGCAGGGTGATGGCGACTGCCAGCGTGGTGTACTTGACGGCGGAGAAGTAGGCCCAGAAGTTCACGGTGACCCCGAAGAACCCGTAGGCCAGGAAGAACGGGACCGCCGGCAGGGGAACGCGGAGGAGTTCGGGCCGCGTCGCGGCCAGGACCCCCGCCAGGACCGCCACGCCGATGAGGGCGCGCCAGGTAACCACCACCATGGGGTCGCCTTCGAACCGGTACACCGCGCGCCCCCACGCCCCCATGGAGCCCAGGAGGGTTGCGCCGACGAGAACGCTGACGGTGGCGCGGACGCGAGCGGTCATAGGCTGCGAAGTGATGGCTCGACAGTTCGACGGGTCGGCAGTTCGGCGGTTCAGGGATCCGGCTAGCACGCCGTACCGCCGTACCGTCGAACCTTCGTACCGCCGTACCGTCTCTACCCCCCCAGGTACGCCTTCTTCACCTTGGGGTCGGCCGCCAGGTCGGCGGCGGGGCCGCGTAGTGTGATGCTTCCCGTCTCCAGCACGTAGCCGTGCACGGCCACAGAGAGCGCCATACGGGCATTCTGTTCCACCAGGAGAATGGTGGTGCCCTGCCGGTGCAGGTCCCGTATCGTCTCGAAGGTCTGTTCCACCAGCGTCGGCATAAGCCCGAGGGACACCTCGTCCAGAAGGAGGAGCTGCGGCCTGCCGACGAGAGAGCGGGCGATGGACAGCATCTGCTGCTCGCCGCCGGACAGCGTCTTTCCGCGCTGGCCTGCCCGCTCGCGGAGCCGCGGAAAGAGGGCGTAGGCCTCGTCGAGGGCCGCCGCCACCTCGCCGGCGCTCTTCAGCGCGTAGGCCCCCAGGCGCAGGTTCTCTTCCACCGTAAGGTCCGGGAGGATGCGCCGCCCCTCCGGGACCAGACTGATCCCCCGCCGGGCGCGGCGGTGCGCAGGCTCCGCCGTGACGTCCGCGCCACCGAACACGATCCGGCCCGCACGGGGCCGCTGCAGACCCATGATGGCGCGCAGGGTGGTGCTCTTGCCGGCGCCATTCGCCCCGATGATAGTGACGAGATCGCCCTGGGGCACCTCGAAGCTGACGCCCCGCACCGCCGCGAACTCGCCGTACGTCACCTCCAAATTGTGCACTTCCAAGAGAACCGTCATTGGTCGATTCGTCGACACGTCAATTGGGCAGATTGGTTGGCCCTCAACCCACTCGACGAATTGACGTATTGACTAATTGACAGCTTTCCCAAGATACGCCTCGATCACCTGCGCGTTTGTCCGAACGGCCGCGGGGTCGCCTTCCGCGATCTTGACGCCGTGGTCCAGAACCACCAGGCGGTGGCAGACGCCCATCACGATGGGCATGTTGTGCTCGATCAGCACCACGCTGATGCCTTCACGATTCAAGTCCCGGATCAAATCCAGCAATTGCTGGGATTCCTCATGCCGCAGGCCGCCCGACGGCTCATCCAGGAGGAGCAGTCGCGGCTCCAGGGCCAGGGCGCGGGCGATCTCCAGCCGCTTCTTGAGCCCGAGCGGCAAGGTACCCGCGGCCCGATCGTGTCCGCTCGAGAGACCCACGCGCGTCAACAGGGCTGCGGCGATCCTGCGGTTGGCGTCCGTACGACATGCCGAGAGGGCGCGCCGGAGTCCAGGGTAGTGTCGGTGGCCGAGGGCCACCAGGACATTGTCCCTCAGCGAAAGGTTCGGGAAGGGGCGGACGACCTGGAACGTGCGGCCGATACCCAGACGGGCGATCTGGTAGGGTTGTCGGCCCTGGATCGCCTCGCCCCGGTACGAGATCGTGCCGCGGGTCGGCGGGATGATACCGGTGATGCAATTGAACAGGGTCGTCTTGCCCGCGCCGTTCGGACCGATGACGCCCAGGATTTCGCTCGCCTCGACGCCGAAGGAGACGTCCTGCAGGGCGATCACGCCGTCGAATTCTTTGGTGACAGACTCGATTGTCAGCAGGGGCATGACTGTCTCAGCCAATTAAAAATGTAAAATTGACCACCGACAACCGATCAACCAGTGCGATCATTGGTCAGTTTGCAATCGTCGTTTGTCGGTTTTACATTGCTCCCACTTCGAGCGAGCCGGCGCCACCACCGGACGATGAGGCTGCCATCGCCCAGGATCCCGTCGGGCTGGAAGCGCATCAGGAGGAGCAGCAGCACCCCATACAGTAGTGTCCGGTACTCCATGGCCGGCCGCGAGATCTCGGGCAACGCCCCGAGGACGATGGCTCCCACGATCGGACCCCTGAGCGTGCCGATCCCCCCGAACACCACCATGGACAAGATCACGATGGACTGGCCGAAGCTAAAATTGACCGGCATGATGAAGGTCAGGAAATGCGCGTAGAGGCTGCCGGCCAGCCCCGCGCCCGCGCTTCCCAGCGTGAAGGCCAGGACCTTGAACCGCACCACATCGATGCCCATGGCGCCGGCCGCCTGCTCATCCTCGCGAATGGCCGCCCACCCGAGTCCGATCCATGACCGCGCGAGCCAGCGGTCCGCGGCAATGGTCAAGACGATCACCAGGAGCACCAGGCCGAGGAACGCGGGTTTGCCGAGTTCGGTGCCAAAAAGCGCGGGCGGGTTGATTCCGCCGATCCCCATGCCGGCGCCGAAGAAAGGGATATATAGAAAGACGGCCTCGATCACGAAGTTGATACCCATGGTGGTGATGGCCAGAAAATCGTCGCGCACGCGAAGGCAGGGAACGGCGAGGACGGCGCCTACCAGGCCCGCCACGAGGCCCGCGAGGACAAACGCAGGCCAGAAGCCGAGACCTGTTTTGGTATAGAGCAGCGCCGACGCATACGCACCGATTCCCATGAAGGCGGCATGCCCCAGCGAGATCTGGCCCGCGTAGCCTGTGATGATGTTCAGGCTGAGAGCCAGAATGATGTAAATCCCGATGGTGGTCAGGACCGTAACGAGATACCCGCTCAACACCGGATAAGGGCCTCTTTAACCGCAGATTTCACAGATTACGCAGATTGGTCATGACCGGAAACGAACCGTTTCTGCTGAAGCGATAGCGCCCCAAAATTCAGGAGAAGACCCGTGCGTAGGCCTGACGCCTTCAAGCCGTTCAAGACTTGGGTCTCTTCGATGGCGGTCAGTTGCCGAATGGTCTTCAATTCCACGATCACAGAGTCAAAGCATACGAAGTCTGCGCGGTACGCAGTCGCGAGCTTTTCCCTCTTGGAGAACACCGGGATTTCACACTGCGCGCGAAAGGGGATATTCCGCAGGTCCAGTTCGTCAGCCAAGGCCTCCTGATAGACCGCCTCAAAAAATTCCCGGGCCAAGTGTCCGATGGACCTCCAGCGCCGCACCGATAATCGCGTGTGTCCTCGCGTCGCGTTCCATAGAGACACCTTCGTCGGGTAATCGCAGATTACGCAGATTTCACAGATTCAAGTCCGGGTCCTGAAGAAGAATAATCTGTGTAATCTGCGAAATCTGTGGTTCCCCGTCTATCCTTTCCCCAGCAGGCCGTGGGGGCGGAACATGAGCACGAGAATCATGGCCACGAACGCCAGGGCGTCGCGCGGGAAGGGGATGGCCACGACGCCGATCAGGAGCGTCTCCGCCAGCCCGATGAGGAACGACGCCAGGACGCTCCCCGGGATGTTCCCCAGGCCGCCGAGGACCACGATGGCCAGACACTTGTATGCCGGAATGCTTCCCATCGTGGGCCACACCTGGTTGTCGTACACACCGATCAGGGCGCCGGCCGCCCCCGCCAGCGCCGACCCGATCACAAAGTTCAACATGACGATCCTGCGGGTGTTCACCCCGAAGGTCGAGGTGGTCTCGGCATCCATGGACGTGGCCCGCATGGCGAGGCCGACCGTGGAGCGCGAGAGCAGGAGCCACAGCAGGCCCAGCAGGAGCAGGGTCACCGTGAAGATCAGGCTCTGCGGCGCGCTCAGCCTGAGCGGGCCCAGCGCCAGGCTGGGGAAACGCACCTCGGCGTCGTAGGCCAGTGCATATGGCCCGGCGACGATCCGGAACGCCTCTTCCATGGCGATGAAGAGACCGATGCTGGCGATGAGCGGGACGATCCGCGGCAAGTGAAGGAGCGGCGCGTATAAAAACCGCTCCATCAGGACGCCGGCCGCGGCGCAGACAACCATGGCCGCCACCAGGCTGAGCAAGAAGCTTCCCGACAGTCGAAATGCGACCACACCCGCATAGGCGCCCAGGGCGTAGACGCCCGCGTGCGCAACATGGAGGACGCGCAGCACCCCGTAGACCATGGTGAGACCCAGGGTCGTGAGCGCATACACCGCACCCGTGGCGATACCGTTGGCGATCTGTTGCCACATCACGTGGGGTGTCCTGGAGCCGCAGATTACACAGATTGCACAGATTCAGCGGGAGATTCGCGAGGGAACATCCGCGCACCCTGCGAAACCTGTGGTTGCGTGTCCTTTGGTGTGTGAAGACCACACGCGAGCGGAGGGCCGTCGTGATGAGCCCTCCGCCCGCGTTGCTCCCGCCCGGGTCGATCCCCGCGTTGCCGTCGTGATCGCGGCGCTATTAGGCCACGGATCGGTGGTCTTCGTCAAGAACGACCAGACTCCCCGTCGTCCCGCTCTGAAGCCGCGGGCGTGGCAGGTGGGAATCCGGCGAGGGCGCAGGATGATGGAGCGGCTTGACATCGGTTCGAGCAGGCAATAGGCTCCGTGCCAAGGTGTGGCGCCGGACACGGCTTCGAAAAGCACGATGGCCCGGCGTGCCGGTGACAAGTTCGGGCAACACGGGATACCACATCGATATGCGGTTGCCGACGGCTCGTGAACGCGAATATCTGAAAGACCTCGTGGTCGTCTTGACGCAAAAAGAGATCCAGCTGCGGTACAAGAACAGCTGGCTTGGATACGTGTGGTCTGTCGCGAACCCGCTGATGTTTGCGATCCTCTACTTTGTCGCGTTCAAGACCTTCATGCGGATCGATATCCCACGATATTCGCTTTTCCTGATCGCCGGACTCTTCCCCTGGCAATGGTTTGCGAACTCGATCAGCGCCGCCCCAAATATCTTTTTGGGAAACGCGACGCTTTTAAAAAAGGTGCGGTTCCCCAGAAATGCCCTCGTGAGTCCGACCGTGTTGAATGACGGTATTCACTTCCTGTGCTCGATCCCTGTGCTTGTACTTTTCCTTTTTGTCTATGGCTCCCGTCCAGCCTGGTCCTGGCTGATCGGGATCCCGCTGCTCGCGGTGGGGCAGTTCCTACTCCTGTACGGATTCGCGCTGACGATTGCCAGCCTGAATCTGTTCTTTCGCGATCTCGAGCGGCTCACGACCCTGGTCGTGACGTTTCTCTTCTTTCTGACCCCTGTCGTGTATTCCGAATCCATGGTTCCGGCGCAGTACCGTGCCATCGTCTATCTCAACCCGGCAGCTCCCATCATTTTGAGCTGGCGGAATCTGTTTCTGGTCGGAGACCTGAACTGGCCGCTGATCGCCGCCGGCTTTGCGCACGCGGGGGTGATCCTGGCAGTCGGGGCGGCGGTCTACAGGAAGCTTTGCTGGAAATTTGCCGAGGTCGTATGATTGCCATCCGTTTCGAGCATGTCTCAAAATCGTATCCCCGCTACGGCCACCTTCTCGCGGGGCTGAAGTTCTCCTTGCTGCGGTTTTCGGAAACCTTCCGGGCCTTCAAAAGGGATCGCTTCATGGCCTTGAACGATGTCTCGTTCGAGGTCAAGCCGGGGGAGTCCCTGGGGCTGATCGGCCCCAACGGGTCGGGGAAGAGCACGACCCTTGCTCTGATCGCGGGGGTCCTGAGACCGCAGGTGGGAAATATCGAGATCCGGGGGCGGGTCTCGCCGCTGCTGGAACTCGGCGCGGGTTTTCACCCCGAACTGACGGGCCGCGAGAACATCTTCCTGAACGGGATCCTCTTGGGCCTGACCCGCCGGGAGATACTGTCCAAGCAGGACGAGATCATCGCATTCAGCGAACTCGAGCCTTTTCTCGATCAACCGGTCCGCACCTACTCCAGCGGTATGGTCGCGCGGCTCGGCTTTTCGGTGGCGGCGCACCTCGACCCGGAGATCCTGCTCATCGACGAGGTCTTGTCCGTCGGCGACCTCAAGTTTCAGGCGAAGTGCCGCCAGAAACTAGATGATTTCAAAAGACGCCAGGTCACCATCGTGCTCGTCTCCCATTCCCTCGGGGAGGTGCGCGGTTTCTGCAGCCGGGTCGTCTGGCTGAAATCTGGTCAGATCGTTGCCGATGGAGCTCCCGACGCCGTGGTGCCGCTTTACGAAAAAGCGATGGCCTGAACGCGCCGGCTACGACGTGGAACCCCGCAGCGGCGACCACGAAACGTAGGCGCACGCCGGGAGGCGTTGCCGGCGTCTTGCCGGAACGGGACGATGGAGCATGGCTGCCTTCGCGAAATCGGCCAGAAGGGCCGACGAGGACGCGCTCGTTATCACCGTCATGCAATCACGCACATAAAGACGTTCACGGAACAATTCCAGAATCGTCGATGGCTTCTTGTCTGGCGCTCGGCGCCGTTTTTCCGCTTACCCCCCCGCCGGTGTGCCGCATACTCCACCTCGATCAAATGGGCCCAAGCGCAGCCTGCGCGCCCCGGATCGGTACGCGGCACTACAACTGGTTATACGGCGTGTGCGCTATCCCCTTTTTGTTTAATCCCACGGGGTCCGCGAGATTGGGGAACTTGTTCCGTTTCATCGTTCAACTGTTTCGACGTCCGGCGGTCCCGGGTTCGGTCGTCGGCGGGCTCGACTTCCTTGGCCCCGAGCCGTGGCACGGTTGGCGATGAACCACTGGTACGACGAGACGATGCCCTCTCGGAGCGGAATGCGGTGGCGCCACCCGAGGGCGTGCAGTCTGCTCACGTCCAGGAGTTTACGCGGCATGCCGTCGGGCTTCGAGGGGTCGAAGACGAGCCGTGCGGATGGATGGACGATATCGCGCACCAGTTCGGCCAGTTCTCGGATACTCAGGTCTTCCCCCGTACCCACGTTGATGTGGCCATCCGCCTCCCAGTTCCGCATGAGGTACACGCTTGCGTCGGCGAGGTCATCCACGTGCAAGAATTCGCGTCGAGGTGTGCCGGTCCCCCAGATCACCACCTCGTCGCGCCCACTTTGTCGCGCTTCGTGGAACTTCCGGATGAGTGCCGGCAGCACGTGGGACGATGTGAGGTCGAAGTTATCGTTGGGACCGTACAGGTTGGTCGGTATGGCCGATATGAAGTTGCAGCCGTACTGCCTCCGGTAGGCCTGGCACAGCTTGATCCCCGCGATCTTTGCCAGCGCATAGGGTTCGTTCGTAGGCTCGAGGGCACCGGTCAAGAGGTACTCCTCTCGCATGGGTTGGGGGCACTCGCGCGGGTAGATGCACGAACTTCCGAGGTAGAGGAGCTTTTTGACGCCGACCAGATGGGCGGCGTGGACGACGGTCCCGTGGATCATGAGATTGTCGTAGATGAACTCCGCCGGGCGCGTCGAGTTGGCCACGATCCCGCCGACGGTTCCCGCGATCAGGAACACGTACTCGGGGCGGTGTGCGCGAAACCAGTAGTTGACGGCCGCTTGGTCCCGCAGATCCAGCTGGTCACGCGTGGCGACCAACAGTTCGGTGAAGCCTTCGGCTTCCAGCCGCCGGCGCGTGGCGGAGCCGACTAATCCGGTATGCCCTGCGATATAGATTCTGGCATCCCGTCGTAGCTCATGCATCAAGTGAGGTCCCCGTGTTTGGCTGGCAGATCGTAGGGGTTTGGCAGCCCGCTGAAGTAGAACGCGACCGCGCGAAAAACCAGCACCGCAAAGCCCGGGGCCGGGGCTCAGAATTTTCGCGTTTCGGAGTATGGGCCGACCTGGATATGCCTGTCAACAGCTTTCAGGCGCAATGCCGGCAGGAAGTTTCCGCCTCGGCCGCCTCGCGGCCGCGCGAGGTGCGTCCGGGGTGTTGCGTACGCAGGGTCAGGCTTCCAGAGAACGCACCGGGCGCAGCGTGGCGAGGAGCTGCGATATCCGACGTCCCTGTTCGCTGATGGAATATCGAAGCAATCGAGCTCGCCGGCTCTGCGCCGAGCAGGCCGGCCAGCGGTTGAGCAGTTCCAGGACTGCGCAGGCGAACTCGGTCGGTGAGTGCGCGACGCGCAGGTTCAGTCCGCGTTCGAAATCGTACCCTTGGACTCCCACGGCCGTGGTGACCAGGCCGCACCCGAACCACAGCGCGTCGATCGTCTTCACGTTGGTGCCGTTCCCCGAGAAGATGGGGTTCACCGCGACTTTGGCATCCCGAAACAACGCGTCGGCGTCCGCGACGTTGGGAAGGACGACCACCCCCGCCTGGGCGATCAACCGCTCGAACGTTCGGTCCGTGGACTTCCCCGCCACAACGATCCGCAGCTGCCGCCGCGCCTGACGAAGCATAGGAAGGACCTCGTCGAGGAACCAGAGCAGCCCGATCCGGTTGTTCTCCATGAACAGGTTTCCCAGATACAGGACGTCGATGGATCGTTTGCTGGCCAGCGACTCCTCGGCCTCCGGTGCACAGGGCGGAAAATGCTCGATCCGCAGGCCGCACCGCGAGCGTCGAATCTCCGCATCCTCGGCGCTGATCTCGAGCACGAGGGCGGACGAGCCGAGGACGAATTCCTCGACACGGGCAACCGCCCGCTCCCGGAACTCGTCGTAAAGCGACCGAAGCGCCTTCCTGACCGCCGAGCGTGAAATTCGTTTTCGCTCGAGATCGAACAGGTGAGCGTAGTAGTCGTGCTCGATCGCCTGACTGCGGTATACGTGGGGGACGTCGAGCGCCTGAGCGATATGCACGCCGAGGCTGGCGCCATAAAGCCCAATGGAGAGGATCAGGTCCGGCGCCAATCGACGCGCCTCGGCGACGATCTCCGCCTTTCGGTCGTCCGTCACCTCGCGTGCCTGGGCGAAGCCTGGGGTGCGCCACCCCATTTTGGGACGGACGGCACCCATCGATTCCTCGATATAACGCTCCACCACCGAGTTGATGACCGCAAGACCGGAATCCTCCGTGATGACGTCGCGCCACGAGATCAACCCCATGGCCCAACCCGCCGAATGCAAAGCGAGGATCAATCGTCCCGCGTCGGCATTCGCGCCGTGAAAAGTCGGGAACGGGCGTTGGCTCGTGACGACGATTACTCGGCCGGTCGGCGGAAGGTTCACAGCGCTTCCAATACGAAACACTGACTCAGGCACGGGTAAATACCTACGTAGTATTTTTCCAAATTCTCCAGGACGCGAGCGGGAGAGAACTCGGGAAAGCCGTAGAGCTCCTCCGGCCTACCCACCACCATCTGAAAAGGGGACCGCACCTGCTTCAGGACAGCGCCGAGGTCGATGTTCGTCCCCCATTCGTTCTCTTGCCTTGTGGTGAAGGGCGTCAAGTTCAGGAACAGGTCCACCGTCGCAACGAGCCGCCCGCCCGGCTTCAGAGTCTGGAGTGAGGTATCGATGAGGCTGATGACGGCCGGGGTTGGTGCGTGCTCAATGGTGCTGATGCAGACCACGTAGTCGAACGCGCGCTGCGGAAGATCGGCTTCCTCGAGATGGCAAGCGTACACCCCGACGGAGGTCCCGAATGCGGCGTTCAAATCCTGGTGGCGGAAAGACCGCGAGCCCCATCCGTACGCCGCAGACGCCAAGCCGGGGTCCACGGTGTGCACGCGGTGCCCCAGCAGGCTGAGCACGAACTGCATGCCGGTGACGCCTCCGCCGACATCGATGATGTCACGGGGTGCCGAATGGTCGATCTGGTGGTAGGCCCAAGGGTACTCGAACTCACGCGTGGAATTGTTGGCCTGGAAGGCAAAGGGCCCGGCGAGTCTCGCGGCGATCTCGAGGGAGGCGTTTGTCTGCTGGAGCAGCTCCTGTGCAAACGGAAAGCCGAATGGGGCCCCCCACCGCTTGTTCCACGCTGCGTACTCCGCGGGCAAGCTCCGCAGACCGAGCATGTTGTCTCCTTGTGTCTGGGCGAGATCGAGTCCTAGCGCGAGGACGCCGGGAGCAGCGCGATATCGATGTACCCGCCGGGACCTTGGCGCAGCAAGTCCTGGGCGACTTTCGCGATCGAGGCAGCGTCGATCGACGTTCCGTGGTCCAGCCTCACCAGTCTCCGGTCGACGGTCTCGAGCACGCCGACCAATTTATCCAGTTCACCGGTGCGTTGGAGTTCGTACGGCCAAAACTCGATGACGAGGTCGGCGCTGGACGCCAGCGTCTCGGGAGCGCCCTCGAGGACACGGCGCTCGGCCCCTTGCACGTCGACCCAGACCGTGAGACCGGCATGATCGAAGCCGCTGTCCCGAACGATCCGGTCCAACGATATCGTGGCGACCTTCACGCGCGTCCATCCCTCCTCGGCCACGGGGAAGGTCCGGTTGTCTGCCCAGTTGATCGCGCTCTGGTAGAGATCGATGGAGCCCTCATCCGCCGCCACGGCGGCCGGCAGAACTCTCGCTCGTCCGTCGACGCCGTTCAGGGCGAGATTCGCCCGCAACAAGGGCAGATTGCGGGGATCCGGTTCGACGGAGACCGCCTGTGCGAAACCCGCATCCTGGAGCGCGTACAGGGTATGCGTGCCAAGGTTTGCGCCCACGTCGATGAAATATTCGAGCTGCCGGCCGTTGCGAAGGGAGAGATACCGCTGGAAGGCACCCAGCTCGAACTCTTGACTCGAGAACAGCTCTTTGGCGACTCCGAAATCGCGCAACGATACGATGACTGTGGACTTCCCGCATTTTGCGATCGTGAAGTCCCCGCCTTGACCCAGGCGGTCGAAAATGGAGCGCCGATAGTCGGCCCGGCCGCTGATCTCCTGAGCGATCCGTGTTGCGTACTTCGCCGGTCCCTCCTCCAGTGCGCACCGGCGAAACGCCGCGAACACGACCGGGTCGTCGAGGAGTTGCTTGAGGCATTCGGGACGTGACACGAGCTGTATGGCCGCTCGCTCATCAGCGAACGTGACAATTTCGACGAGATCCTGGTATCCGAAGGCATTGCGGATGGTCGGATCCGTGAGGGCGGCCCTGACGAAGCTACTCGCGTCTGGAATGCCCACCGTAACCTGGGAGCCGAGTTGTGCGTTGACGGAGTAGCTGTCCAGGAATCGTTGATACAGGGTCTGTCGGAGCGCCCGCTGCGTGTCCGCGCGCTTCAGGAGTCGATACGACACATATGGGCTGGCGATGAGCCGCTCAACGAAGGTAGGGCGATCGATTGGCCAGCCGCCCGTCAACTTCCGTCGAAGGCTCTGGGGGAGGATCCGCCGCAGCACTCGGTTCGCGAAAACCGCCCCCGGTGTTGTTCGGTCTGCGGCTCGGACCGCGCGGAGCCATCCGCGCACACTGTCCGGCGCATGGTGCCAAACCCGACGTGCCAATTCGTCAAGCGACACCGGTATCAGTCTCCGGTTTCAAAAGTTCTCGGGGCCGGCGCAAAAATGGCCGGCGGCCTTTTTCGAATCGTGGCAGAGTCCCGCAACGGGCGCCACACGAGGGATGCCCCCGGTCGTCTCGGGGAATCGTCGGGGACTGTCCGGCACGGCGCCATGCCTGTCGCGGAACGGGTCGTCCGGACGAAACGGAGTATCAGCCGGACGGTGGATGCCTGTCAAGCGCAAAGGCAAATTGCTCTCCAATGGTTCAACGAAACCGGCGGCCCATTCCGCTGGGGCATCTCGCCTGGCTTCCCGCCGGAGACCACGGTGCCGCGTCCCGGCTGCCGGCTGGGTATGGGGGTGGCACCGGTGCTGCTCGCAACCCTGGTGTTTCGCGACCGCATCTGCGCCGTCCCGCGTGGAGCTCTCTCCCCGCCGGACGGATGAAACGGATCGACCCTGGCCGCGGCCTAAGACGGTATCGCGTTGAGAACAGCATCGATGTATCTACGCGCAAGCGTTCCCCAATCCAAGTCGCGTCGGGCGTAGTCACGCGCGTTCGCTCCGAGCCTTTCCCTGAGCGATGCGTCCGCGCACAGCTGGGTAATCCGCGCGGAGAAGTCATTCAACTCGCAGATAATGGCTTCGCGCTCATTACCGATGGTATAACCTCGCGCCCCAAAGGGTGTTGTGATGGTCGGAAGTCCCCAGGAGAAATACTCGGCGAGTTTGAGGTTGGAGCCGGACCCTTCTGTGAGGGGATTGATGGCAATGTCGCTGACCCTGAGCAGGACGTTCTTATAGCTTTCGCGCAATGCCCCAAACAGGAGAACGTTCGAGGGAATGCGGCGACCCACGAAGGCGTCGGAAATTGAACCAACGATCACGAAGTAGCAGTCGGGGAGCTGCTGGGCAAGATGCGCCAGTATGTATTCCACGGCGTGGCGGTTGGGCGCGTGACCGCTGCCGACGAAAGCAATCACCGGGCAATCGCTGAATAGCCGCTTCACCTTCGTGAAAGGGTTCGTCAGGTATTCCGCTCGGTCGGCATCAACCCCGTTTGCAATCGTCACGAACGGCTTCGCCGCCAGCGCGTAGTGCTCCGCTAGGGCGACCTGGTCGCAGTCGGAGACGGTAATGATCATCCTGCTTGCCTCGCAGGCGATGCGCTCTACCGTCTCGACTTGCTGCAGCAGCGCCCGAAAGGACGGGTGATCTCCCAGGAGTTGCTCCTTCAAGCCGTACTCGTAGTTTAGGCTCTCATATATGACGGGTTTGCCGAGATCCCGGGGCAACAACTTGGCCATGTAAGGGTGAACCAGGACGATCACACCACACGCCTCGAGCAGGGCGTCGCACGATTGCCGTAAAAGGGAGTTGTGTTCGCACATGTATGAGTTCACGACATCCGTGGCGCTTATCCAGAATTGCGAATTTATCCGCCCTTCTTCCTTGACGTGGGCGGGGGTCTTCGGCACCGAAAGCTCGACGAAGTTATCGGACAACCTTCGCGTTTCCATCTCGCGGCCGTTGCCGAGGCACAGCAGGACCACGGCGTATTCTTCCGCAATCCTGCTGTAAAGGCGGTTGATTCGAATTTCGCCTCCGCCGAGCGGATCGGACGCGCTGAAATCATTGAGCAGGAGGATGGAACGAGCCCGAGGTTTTGCGTGGAGGGATTCCAGGCATTCCTTCACGCCGAGAGGCCACGCCGGACCGCCGAAGCCCGCGTCCGCGCGCTTCGTCGGGCGGCCAGCACGCGAACGGCGATCGCCCTTGTTGTGCAGCAAACGACGCAACCTCGCGTAGGCAGGGAAGCCGCTCGGTTCTCGGGGGTGCATCACGGCGTGTCTGGCACCCGAACCACGGTATTGCGCACCGACTTACCGTCTCGGCGCCCCGGGGTCACGAGGGGCGGCCTGCACGGGAAAGCTCAACGGGCTCGACGATGCTTGGGCACGTATCGTTTATACCGGACGGCTACGCGATAGAGAAGGCCATAGAAAAAAGGATATCTCGCAAGGCGACTCTGACTTCGCTTCACGACCCGCCAGAGCAAGGACCGGTCTGTCCCTTCTGAGAAAGCGCCGGCTCCGTGGGGTTCCGATGCCGTGGTTCGCCCCTGCGCCGAGGGCGTGGAGCCCTCGCGCGGGTCCGAAAGCTCGTGTTGAATCGCGCGAATGACGTCCCTGACGGCCAGGGGAGGCGCCTTGCGAAGCATCCCATTCCTTCACGAGAAACGTCGATGGCGGGCACGTCGAGTTTGTTCGCCTTGGGAGCGGACAACGGCGTATCTCCGTTTCGGCGAATCCATGATGGGTGCCCGATCGTTTCCATCCCCGAGGGGACTGCCACAACGGGGGTGCCCGCTTTTCCGCATGCCAAATCGCCACGGCCGGGGACTTCGCGAGCCGACAGCGAGCACGCGCCGTCGAATGCAAACGGAAGAGCGCGGACCCTGGGGGAGCTCTCGGCGGGAAGGACGCTACCAATGACTCGCGAACCTGTCAAGCGCGATGTCGAGTGCGGCATCCGACGCACAAACGGCCGCCTTGCCTCGCTTTGCTCTCCTGGGAGGGCCCCTGCTTTTGTGGGCGAGTCCGTCATAATCGCGCCGCGCGCCTGCGCCGCGGCCCTGTTCGGCTTCCGGGCGGGGAGAGCAGATGGTGCGATCAAGCGCCGCCGGAAGAAAATGGGGGCGCCTTTGGGCGGCCAACGGGACGCGGACGTCGACCGCCACCGAATCGGCGGCCTCGGGAGAGTGCTAGCGGAAGAGGTTGTACTTGAGGATACACCAGAGAGCGCGGAGACCGTCTTTCCAGTTGATCTTCTTGCCTTCGTCGTAGGTTCGGCCCGCGTAGGAGATGCCCACCTCGTAGACGCGGACGCGCAGCCGTGCCACCTTCGCCGTCATCTCCGGTTCAAAGCCAAACCGGTTTTCCTCGATGCGGATGCGCTGCAGCACGTCCCGACGGAACACCTTGTAGCAGGTCTCCATGTCGGTGAGGTTGAGATCCGTGAAGACGTTTGACAGCAGGGTCAGGAGCCTGTTGCCGATGAAGTGCCAGAAGTACAGCACGCGGTGCGACTCCCCACCCGAAAAGCGCGTCCCGTACACAACGTCGGCCTTGCCGTCGAGGATCGGGGCGATCAGCTTCGGATAATCGTTCGGGTCGTACTCCAGGTCGGCGTCCTGGATGATGACGATGTCCCCCGTGGCCTGCGCGAACCCGGTGCGCAAGGCCGCGCCTTTGCCTTGGTTCGTATCGTGGAGGATGACGCGAAAGCCCGCCTCTCGTTGGTCGAGCGCGGCCAACCGCGCGCGCGTCCCATCGGTCGAACAGTCGTCGACCACGATGATCTCTTTCTCTATGGGGACCCGCCGCACGCGGTCAAGAATCTGATCAATCGTACCGACCTCGTTGTACACCGGAACGACGACACTCAGTTTCACGGCTCACCCGCAGCGGACGAAAGAGGCGCGCCGGAGCCGGGAGCGCCGGTCAAGGCGGCCGGGCGGCGGCACAAGCGACGAAACCAGGCGCGGAACGGCGTTCCGTCAACGGTGGCGCAGCGCACGCTACCACCAGGAGGAGAGCCGGGTCAAGGCGGAAGTTGGCCGCCGACGCAAGTCCTCTTGGCGAGATACTCCACCCCGGAGTATACTCCCACGGATTTCGCGCGAACGTCCCCGGATACCGCACCGCCTGAAAGGCGGCCGAGGAGGACGCGTGGCACTGGCGCTCATCACGGGCATCTCCGGCTTTGTCGGCAGCCACCTCGCCGAATACCTGTTGGGCAACACGGACTGGCAGATCGCCGGAACCGTGTACGGTCCCGTGGATAATGTGGTCCACCTCAGGGAACGGCTGACGTTGTTCCCCGTCGAGCTGTCTCGCGCTGCCGCGGTGCGCGACGTCCTGGAAGCCACACGACCGGATTACATCTTCCATCTCGCCGCGCAGCCCAGCCCGACCCTCTCGCGCAACGACCCCTGGTTCACGCTGGAGAACAATATCCGTGTCCAATTGAACGTGCTGGAGACGGTGGTGCACACCGGTTTGACGAGCCGCGTCCTGGTGGTGGGATCGGGGGACGAGTACGGGCAGGTGCTGCCGGAGGATCTGCCGATCGACGAGGACACGCCGCTGCGCCCGACTACCCCCTATGCGCTCAGCAAGATTGCGCAGGATTATCTCGGGCTTCAATATTTTCTGTCGCACCAGGTCGCGGCGATTCGCGTGCGGCCCTTCAACCACATCGGGGCCCGTCAGGGCAAGGGGTTTGTCGCGGCGGATTTCGCCTCGCAGGTCGCCGAGATCGAGGCGGGACTGCGTCCGCCCGAGATCCGCGTGGGCGCGTTGGATGTCTCGCGCGACCTGACCGACGTGCGGGATATCGTGCGCGGCTACCATGGCGCCCTGACCCAGGGCGAGCCGGGCGAGGTCTACAACCTCGGCTCCGAGCGAGAGCGCACGACCCGGGCGCTGCTGGAGGCCTTGATCGCGCTGACCAGGCTCGAGGTACGGATCGTGCAGGACCCGGAACGGTTGCGGCCGTCGGATGTGCCGCGGGTCGTGGCCGACTGCCGCAAGCTGCGGTCCCGAACCGGCTGGCGGCCGGAGATCCCGTTCGAGCAGAGCCTGCGGGATCTGCTGGATTACTGGCGGGGACAGGTGGGCTGCAAGAAACAATGAGAAATGAGCAACTGACAACCGAGAACCGGACAACGCCCTTGAGGAGATGGGCTTTTTCAGCAGCCCGCTGGGCGGTGGGGGTGACATGCCCAAAGCGTTGATCACTGGAATCACCGGCCAGGACGGATCGTACCTGGCGGAGTTTCTGCTCGATCAGGGGTACGAAGTCGTGGGGATGGTGCGTCGAACGAGCACCGTCAATTTCGACCGCATCCGGCAGTTCCAGGACCGCATTGCCGTGGTCCAGGGCGACCTGTTGGATCAGGTGAGCCTGATCAACATCCTGCACGAGCACCGGCCGCAGGAGGTGTACAACCTGGCGGCCCAAAGCTTCGTGCCCACAAGTTTCGAGCAGCCCGTGCTGACCGGCGAATTCACGGCGCTGGGCGTCACGCGGATGCTGGATGCGATCCGCACGGTGGACCGATCCATCCGCTTCTACCAGGCCTCCAGCTCCGAGATGTTCGGCAAGGTGCACGAAGTCCCGCAGCGCGAGACGACGCCGTTCCATCCGCGCAGCCCGTACGGGGTCGCCAAGGTCTACGGCCACTGGATCACGATCAACTACCGCGAGAGCTACGATCTGTTTGCCTGTTCCGGCATCCTCTTCAACCACGAGAGCCCGCGCCGGGGGCTGGAGTTCGTGACGCGAAAGATCACGCACACGGTGGCCCGGATCAAGCTCGGCCTGGCCGAGGAGCTCCGCCTGGGCAATCTGGACGCGCGACGGGACTGGGGCTTTGCGCCGGACTACGTGCGCGGCATGTGGCGGATGCTGCAGCACGATCGGCCCGACGACTATGTGATCGCCACCGGGGAGACGCACTCCGTCCGCGAGTTCTGCCAGGAGGCGTTCGGCCACGCGGGGTTAGATTGGGAGAAGCACGTCGTGGCGGACCCGAGGTATTTCCGCCCGGCGGAGGTAGACCTGTTGGTGGGGGATGCGGGCAAGGCGGCGCGGGTGCTGGGCTGGAAACCCGCGGTGACTTTTCGGGATCTGGTGCGCATCATGGTGGATGCCGACCTCGCCGCACTGCGCCAGGGCGGCGATCACACGCCACGCGTCGGGTGACCCAGGGCACGTCGGTTCGCGTGTCCCCTGACGTCCCTTCGGCCTCTCTCAGACCTCCGCGACGCGACGGTACACCGCGACGGTTTCCTCCGCGCAGCGCTGCCACGAGAAACGCGTTGCCCGCGCCAGCCCCAGCGCGCGGAGCTGGGCGCGGCGCGCATCGTCCCCCAGCAACCTTTCGAGCGTCGCGCGCAGCCCGTCCACGTCGTCCGGATGGACGAGTTCGGCACCATCGCCCGAAATCTCGGGGAGGCAGGAGACAGACGATGTGACGACCGGGACGCCGCTGGCCATCGCCTCGACCACCGGCAAGCCGAATCCCTCGTACCGCGACGGATACACGAACAGCCGCGCGCCGGCGTAGATCGCCGGCAAGTGCGTCTGGGGCACGAAGCCGAGAAAGCGAAGCCATCCCGAAGTCTTTCCCGCCCGGATCATGCCCTCGACCTGATCCGAGAGCCACCCGCGTCGCCCGACGACCACCAGGGGAATATCGCGGCGCAACCGTTCCGGAACGTCGGCATAGCTACGGATTGCCGCGGCGAGGTTCTTGCGCGGCTCCAGCGTTCCCACCGAGAGAACGTAGCCGCCGTGCCGGAGCCCGTAGCGGCCGAGCGCCTCGCGGCACTGCGCCTCGCGGTGTGGCCCGTATGCTCTATCCACGCCGAGATGGATGGCGGTGGTGCGCGCGGGATCGAGGCCGAAGTGCGCGATGGCCTCGCGCCGCACCTCGTGGGAGTCGGTGACGACGTGCGCGGCAGCCTTGAGGGCTGGAGGGAGATAGCGGTTCAGGTACGCCAGGCGGTCCTTCGGATGCGTCTCGGGGTAATGGACGAACGACAGATCGTGTATCGTGACGACGGTGGGCCCGCGGAAGGGGAACGGTACGTAGTTCGGCTCGTGGTAGACGTGAGGGCGGGCAGCTCGCGCGCCTGCGGCGAACACCGGACGCTGGACCAGCCGCATGAGGACGTAAGAGGACGGGACGACGCGCTTGATGAGCCGGTTCGCCGTGTCTTCCATGGGAATGGGGGAGACGACGGCGCGACGAGCCCAGTGGGTTCCGTAGAAGTATCGGATATCGACGTCGCCCCGTGCTTCGATGGCGGCCATGAGATGACGGATATATTGGCCGATGCCCGTGAGCGGGGAGCGCAGGCGGACGGCGTTGACCGCGAGCCGGAGGGTCATGCGCGGGTCTCGTGTTTCATGCTTTCGTGGTGGAACCAAGACTTCTTCGGCTGGAGGCGAGTATGCGGCGGTCCGGCGTCGGGCGTCAAGCGCAAACCCGTCGGTCAGTCCAGCGCATCACCGCCCGTTGTCACCGGGGGCTCCCTGTGGTACGTTCGACGTGACCCAAGCCTCCGGCAACGGGAGAATCGCGGGGGCCGGTGTTTGGGGGCGGCGGATCCAGCGCTGCGGCAGAGTACACGCTCGGCTGGGCGGCTGTCGAGGGCAAGGCGTGGGCCGACGAGGACGTCAAGCGCATGCGGGTGGCTCTTGTTCATGACTGGCTCACCGGAATGCGGGGCGGGGAGCGGTGTCTGGAGGTATTCTGCGAACTCTTTCCCGACGCCACCCTGTTCACGCTGGTTCGGGTGCCGGGCGCCGTCTCGTCGCGAATCGAGGGGATGCGGGTCGAGACCTCGGTCCTGAACCGGTTTCCCGGGATCGCTCGGTATTACCGCGCGTTCTTACCGCTGTTCCCTTTTGCGGTGGAGCGCTTCAACCTCGAGGGATATGACCTGATCCTCTCCAGCAGCCACTGCGTCGCCAAGGGGGTCCGGGTGCCGCCCGGGGCGCTGCACGCCTGCTACATTTTCACCCCGATGCGATACGTCTGGGATCTGTACGACGACTATTTCGGCCCCGGCCGTGCGGGGCTGCCGGCGCGCGGACTGATGGCGCTGCTCCGGCGCCGATTCCAGCGCTGGGACGCGGCGACGGCGACGCGGGTCCACCACTTCGTCGCGATTTCGCGGCACGTAGCGGGCCGCGTTCGGCGGCACTACGGGCGCGAGGCGTCGGTCATCTATCCTCCCGTGGACACGGCGCGCTTCCGCGTGGGCGACGGGCCGGGCGAGTTTTATCTGGCGGTGTCCGCTTTCGCCCCGTACAAGCGCCTTGACCTGGCCATCGAGGCGTGCAACACGCTGCGCCGCCCGTTGAAGATCGTCGGGCGCGGACCGGACGAGCGGAAGCTCCGAACGCTCGCCGGTCCGACGGTGGAGTTTCTCGGGCCCCGGTCGGACGAAGAGATCGCGACCCTCTATGCGCGTTGTCGCGCCCTGCTCTTTCCCGGCCTGGAGGATTTCGGCATCGTCCCGCTGGAGGCCATGGCCTCGGGCCGGCCGGCGATCGCGTATGGTCGGGGCGGGGCGCGCGAGACGGTGATCCCGCTCCGAATGCTCACCGGTCCGGGTACCGCCGCGGCAGCGGACACGGGCGGAAGCAAGACGGCGTCGCGCGCGCCGACGGGGATTCTCTTCGCCGAGCAAACCGTGGAATCGCTGGTGGCGGCCATGGAAGAGTTCGAGGCGAACAGGACATGCTTTGAGCCCAAGGCGCTCAGGGATCACGCGCTTGGCTTCGACCGGGCCGTATTCAAAGATCGCGTGGCCTCGTTCGTCGCGGAGCGCTGGGTCGAGCACGCCGGAGGACGAGGATAGCTATCAGCGTTCAGCTTTCAGCGATCAGCCAAGACACGAACGCGGCCGATAGCTGACCGCTGATCGCTGATCGCTTGGAGCACGAGCCGTCGGATGTTAAAGAAACATAGCAAGTTTTTCTCGAATCTGCTGCTTTTGGCGGACCTAGCCATCGTCGCGTTGGCCTGGCTGGGGGCATTCGCCTATCGTTTCTTCCTGGATCCCACGCCGATTCCCGGCGGCCTCCCGCCGCTGGGGCCGTATCTGTTGCTTCTGCTGCCCATGTTGCTCATCTGGCCGATCGTGTTCCACGCCTTCGGTTTGTACCGGCCCCGCCGGCTCGGTTCCCGCGTGGGTGAGGTCGCGGACATCGCCAGGGCCTGCAGCGTCGCGGCGCTCCTTCTGACCGGCGTCACGTTCTTCGTGCGCGGGTTCGAGTTCTCCCGTCTGGTCGTCCTGTACTTCTGGGTGCTGAGCACCGCCGGCCTCAGCCTGGCGCGGGGCGCGTTCCGGGAGGCGCTCCGGGTCGCGCGGCGTAAAGGATACAACCTCAGGCACGCGGTGGTCGTCGGGTGGGGCGAGGTGGCGGAGGAGATGGTGCACCGCCTCGGCGCCCATCCGGAGCTGGGCATTCGTCTCCGCGGCTGTTTTCTCGATCCGACGCTGGGCGGGCCGGCGCCGGGCGGGCTGCCCGTGCTCGGCCACCCGGACGCGGTGCCGGGGTTTGTCCGCGGAGAGTCCATCGATCAGGTGTTTATCGCGCTTCCGCTGGAGGCGTACGCCCAGTTGCCCCCGCTCGTCAAGGGGCTGGATGATGTCCCCGTGGACGTACGGGTCGTCCCGGATTTCTCGCGCTACATGAACCTCAAGGGCGGTGTCGAGGAGTTCGAGGGTCTCGCGTTCGTCTGCCTGCAGGGGAGCCCGGTGTACGGCTGGGACCGCCTGCTGAAACGGAGCTTCGACGTCCTGGTGGCCGGGGCGCTGCTGATCCTGACGAGCCCGCTGCTCGGCTTGATCGCGGTGCTGGTGAAGGCGACGTCGAAGGGGCCCGTGCTGTTCGGGCAGGAGCGGATGGGGTTGGATGGCGGGACGTTTCGAATGCTCAAATTCCGGAGCATGCGGCTCGACGCCGAGGAGGAGACGGGCCCCGTCTGGGCCCAGGCCGGGGATCCCCGTCGGACGCGGCTGGGCACGCTCTTGCGGGCGGCGAGCCTGGACGAGCTCCCGCAACTCTGGAACGTGATCCGAGGCGAGATGAGTCTGGTCGGTCCCCGGCCGGAGCGGCCGGTGTTTATCCAGGAGTTCCGCCAGCGGATTCCCCGGTACATGTTGCGGCACATGATGAAGGCCGGCATCACCGGGTGGGCGCAGGTGAACGGCTGGCGCGGGAACACGTCGCTCGAGAAGCGGATCGAGTACGACCTCTACTATATCGAACACTGGTCGCTGTGGTTCGACGTACGCATCCTCTGGCTGACTCTCTGGAAGGGTCTCGTGAACCGGAATGCGTATTAGCACGGTCCCGCGCGTCGAGCGCGCCCCTTTCCCGGTACGGTCCGCACGCAACCGATCGTTCTGGACACCAGAATGCCGTCATCCGATGGATTGTCTGGGCTACGCGGGCGACGCCGCCTGACGGGAGGCACGTTCGCCGGATTAGCTGCCCTCGCGTGGATCGGTGTATCCTTCCTGGCGCTGCGCGCCGTGGCGCGTCTCCATTACGATCCCGTGACATTCGACAGCGCGCTCTACTTCGAGATGGCGGCGCTGTTCCAACGCGGCCGGTGGTCCGAGGCGCTCGCCTACGACTACCCTCCGCTCTACGCGCTCCTCATCGCGGTCCTCGAGCCCGTGCTGGGGACCGCCGACGCCGCCGGACTGTTTATTGCGTTTGGCGCCGATCTGCTTATCCTCATTCCCATCGTTGCCGTGGCGCGGCGGGCGGCGGGTGACGAGGCCGCTTGGGCCGCGGCATTCCTGTGGGCGGTTCATCTTTCCGCGGTCCAGCTCGGCGTCCAGGCGCTGTCGGATGCGCCGACGGCGCTTTGTGTCGCCACGGCGTTGTCCGCGGGGCTCCGTGCGGTCGAACGGCGCAGCCTTCCGTGGGCCTGTGGGGCAGGCGTCGCCAGCGGCCTGGGGTTTCTCTTCCGGCCCGAAGGCCTCGAACCGGCGGTGGCGCTGGCGGTGTTTTACGCCTTGCAGCGGCACCAGGCGGGCCGGGAGCCGAGCGGGGCGAGAAAGGCGTCGCTCGGCACGCGTCCGCCTGCCCGGCGGGCGGGGCACCCGGCACCCGACCCGTCGCGCCGTTCCGATGCGCCGACGCCGCCGTTTCGCGCGCCGAACCTTGTCCGCCGCGGGGGCTGGATTCTGGCACCCTTGGCGGGGTGGGTGCTCGTCGCCGGGCCCTACGTCGCGTATATCAGCGCCGAGGCGGGCGCGTTGACCCTGTCCAAGAAGAAAAGCGCCATGGGGTTTGTCCGTTCGACGGTTCCGTTGCCAGCCGTGGGGCAAGCCGCACCGGGCGCGGGACCACGAGCGGAGCGCCTGCCGGCTCCATCGCCCGGAGCCGGATCGGCGCGCGGCCTCGTGCGCGGCGTGTACGTTTTTCAAAAGCCCGTGGTCAACGGGCTGACCCCGGTGATCATCATCCCGGCGTGTCTCGGATTGGTTTCTCTCCTGTCGCGGCGGAAGGATCGCTGGAATCCGGCTCTGGGCCTGCTCGCGGGTCTCTTCGCGCTCCATTTCGGCATCCTGGTCGGGCTGGCCGCGAACAAGGGCGCCACGTATGTCGGGCGGCATCATGCCTTTCTCTTGGTACTGTACGCCCTGCCCATCGCGGGCTCCGGTCTGGCGTGGGCGCTGGGGTGGTTGCGCGACCGACTGCGTGGGCCGCGGTGGACACCCGCGGCTTCACTCGGCATCCTGGTCGCCGCCACGGGCCTCGCCATCATGACGCGCGGTCCGGATCTGGGGCGCAGTTTACGACCGGCCGCGGTCTGGATTCGCACCCAGGTGCCCGGAACGCCGGTCATCGTGACGGGTCTGGCCAAGCTGACATACCACGCCGGGGCGCAGCGCATCGACCTTCGCGGCGCGTACGCCGATATCCTCCGCCGCGCCCGGGAACACTCCGCCGACTTTGTGGCCCTGTACCCGGAAATGACCGCTCAAACCGCCCCCGGCTTCCTGGCTGGCCTCAGCCCCGCGGATCTGGAACTGGCAAAGGTCTTTCCGGAGCCGACCCCGCAGGCGCCGGAGCAACGCCTGGAATTGTATCGTGTCCTCGCCCGGACAGCGGATGCCTCCGGACGGCCCTGATCGCGGCGTGGGGGCGGCGCGACAAAGGAGAGCCGGGCATGGCGAATCCCGGAAATGCGTTGAATTTCGCGGTACGCTGCGGTACTCTCCTGGACCGCCGCGGATGGATCCCCCGCGACAGTCCCGCGTAGCCCGGCCCCCCTCGGCCTCGCGCGAATATGCAGGCGGGCGCCGCATGGGCGCGTGGCGGGCCGGCAGAGGACGAGGCGGGGTGCGCGTGCGAGCGCGGCCCAGCGGAGTGATATGCAAACGCCATGGCAGCAATTCCGCCGTTTCCTCCGGTACGCGGTTCCGTACCGGGCGCGGATAACTTTCGCCATCGCGTGCCTCTTGGCGATCGCACTGCTCAACGCCGTCTCGGTGGGTTCGCTTCAGCCCGTTTTTGACGCGCTCTTCGCCTCCGAGGGCGCGGGGCTCGGCATCAGCGTCCCGACGCCCGTCCGGCATATGTTGGGCCAGCGCCTGATTCAGCTTCAACGTTTCCTGGAGGCTCACAACATCGGCATCTTCCATTTTCTCGGCACGGTCCTCTTTCTGGTGTTCTTGGCCAAATCGGCCGTGACCTACGTCCAGCAGCTCCAGATGCGGTACGTCTCGGAGGGGATCCAGCGCGACATCCGCAATGAACTCTACGCCCACGTGCAAGGGCTCCCGCTCAATTTCTTTGCGCGCCGCGCCACGGGCGACACCATGTCGCGGTTCAGCGCCGATATCCAAACGCTCGGCGACGCCTCCACGGAGATGTTCCGTGACGCGTTGAAGGAGCCGCTCAACATCCTCGGCTTCATCCTGGTCCTGTTTATGATCAAGTGGCAGCTGGCCCTGCTGTCCTTGGGGGTGCTGCCCGTGGCGATCATCCCCATCGTCAAATTCGGGTCGAAGATCCGCCGGCGGGGGACGCGGGCGCAGGAATGGCGCGCCGAGGTCAACACGATCCTGCAGGAGACGATCAGCGGCATCCGGGTCGTCAAGGCCTTCGGCATGGAGGAGTACGAGCAGCGACGCTTCCAGGCGGCCAGCCAGCAGGTCTTCCGATCCCTTATGCGGATCTGGCGCGTGGAGAGCCTGACGTCCCCGGTCCTGGAGGTACTGGGCGGTCTGGGCATCATCATCGCGTTCGGCGTGGGCGGCTACCTCGTCAGCGTCAAGAGCCTGACCCCGGGGGCGTTCATGGCGTTTCTCGGCGCCCTGGCCTCGCTCTACCAGCCGGTGAAACGAATCGGCCAAATCAACAACGTCGTCCAGCGCGGCCTGGCCGGCATGGCGCGCGTCTTCGAGATGCTGGACACCAGGCCGGAGGTCCCGGCGGCTGCCGGCGCCGTCACGCTCGGCCGGATGCAAGACGGTGTGGAGTTCCGCCAGGTCTCGTTCGGCTACGAGCCCGACCGGCCCGTCCTGCAGGACATCAGTTTCGCCGCGAAGCGCGGCGAGATCATCGCCATCGTGGGGACCAGCGGGGCGGGCAAGACCACCCTGGTCAATCTCCTGCCGCGGTTTTACGATCCGACCGCCGGCGCGATCGCGATCGACGGGGTGGATATCGCCCGGGCCACGCTCTCGTCGCTGCGGCAGCAGATGGGGATCGTGACGCAGGAGACGATCCTGTTCGACGACACGATTTTCAACAACATCGCCTACGGCCAGGGCGACGTGCCGGCGGAAAAGGTCATGGCGGCCGCCCGGATCGCCAACGCCACGGAGTTTATCGAGGCGCTCCCCGACGGCTACCGGACGCGGATCGGCGAGCGCGGAGCCCGCCTGTCCGGCGGCCAGCGACAGCGCATCGCCATCGCGCGGGCCGTCCAGAAGGATCCCCCCATCCTGATCCTGGACGAGGCGACGTCGGCCCTGGATGCGGAGTCGGAGCGGCTGGTGCAAGAGGCCTTGGACCGCCTCATGGAGAATCGCACCACGTTCGTGATCGCGCATCGCCTCTCCACCATCATCCGCGCCGACAAGATCCTTGTCCTGGACGAGGGGCGGCTCGTCGAGCAAGGCACGCACGCCGAGCTCATGGCCGCCGCCGGCGTCTACCGCCGCCTCTACCAGAGCCAGTCGCTGTCCAGCACCGTGCCGGCGGTCTCCCTGCCGTGAATCCCGTGGCCTGCGATCTGTGCGGTTCCCCCGGCGCGACACCTGTCTTCACGGCTCGGGATGCACGGGCGGCCGAGCCGCCGGCCGTTTTCCGTGTGGTGGAGTGTCGGGAGTGCGGCCTCCTGTACCTGAACCCCCGGCCGGAAGGGCCCGAGTTGGCCGCGTATTATCCGGACGAGTACTATGATCGCCTTGCATCCGGCGCGGAGCGTCCGCGGCCGGATCCCGGCGGGGCGAAGGCGTTTCATCGGCGAGTCCGGCTGGCCTTCCTGCAGCGTTTCTACGGATACCCGGTTGCGCCCGGGGGCGCCGGAGCGGCAGGCGCGGGACCGGGGGGATGGCTTGCCGCCGCCGCCCGGCTGGAGCGGTGGCGACTCCGCGCGAGTGGCAGGGAAGCCGTCATCATCCCCTTCGTAGGGGAGGGGCGGCTTCTGGACGTGGGGTGTGGCACCGGGAAGGACCTGCTGCGTCTCCAGGAGGCGGGCTGGAAGGTGACGGGGGTCGAGATCAGTCCCTACGCCGCCTCGCTCGCCCGGGTGCGCCTGGGGTGCGAGGTGGTGCCGGGCCATTTCGACGAGGCGCCCCTGGACGGGCGACGCTTCGACGTGGTGCGCCTCTCCCACGTGCTGGAGCACCTCCCGAGCCCCCGGAGGTCCCTGGCCAAGGCGTATCGACTCCTCGGCCCCGGAGGGCTGCTCTGGATCGAGGTGCCCAACGCCGCGAGCCTGGAGCGGTACCTCTTCCGCGGACACTGGTTCCAGTGGGACCTGCCGCGACACTTGTACCACTTCACCCCTGCCACGCTGGTCCGGCTCCTGCGGGACACCGGGTTTCGGCCCCGCAGGGTGAAATGCGACGGGCGCATGGCGTTCTTCGCGGAGAGCGTGGCCAACGTCCTGGCCGAGCGGTTCGGTCTCCGTCGCACGGTCGGGAAAAAGATCGCGGCCCTGGGCAGACCGCTGGTGTACGCGCTGGGCGCCGCGAACCGGGGCGGAATCTTGACCGTCCATGCGGTGCGAGAGTGAGAAAGCCTTTGGCGTCGCCACGGCGTTCCGTAACGGGGGCCCGCGGGCGGGGCCGCCGGGTGGGGATCTGAATGGGCGGTGTGGATCTCAGCGTCGTCGTCCCGGTTCGGAACCAGCTGGCGCATAACCAGTTTTTCCTGGAGACGCTGGCGGCGTTTTCCCGGCTCCGGACCGAGCTGATCGTGGTGGACAACGATTCCACGGACGGCTCGGCCGAGTTGTTCCGCAAGGCGGGCGCCCGCGTGCTCGCCACCGGCGGAAACCTGTGCTACCCCGAGAGCATGAACCTCGGCCTGGATCAGGCGGGCGGGGCGTACGTCGGGTTCCTCAACAACGACATCGTGGTCAGCCCGGGCTGGGACGAGGCGTTGATCGACGCGCTGATCCGACACCGACTCTCTGTGGTGTCCCCCGCGGGGATCGAGCGGATGCCGACGGACGGATTGGCGCGCGCACTCCAGGAGCGGTGGCGACTCGTCAAGCGGCGCACCGGCTTCATCGAGACGGTGGACGACCTGCGCGCCGCCCTGCAGATGATGTACGGCGACTGGCCGAGGTTCTGCGGCGAGGTCAGGGCCGCCTTCGCGGACCGAGTGGTGTCCGGCATCGTGGGGAGCTGCGTGGTGATGTCCCGGTCGTTCGCCAACAGGATCCACGGCTGGGACCCCCGGGTCCAGGCGGCGGACTGGGACCTCTACCTCCGCCTCCGCCAGCGCGCCGAAGAGCGGCGCGATCTGGCGCCCCCCATGATCGCCGGCTGGGTGTACGTTCACCACTACGTGCAGGCCACACGGCGGGGCGAGCGCGCCCCGTTCACCTGCACGCACCCGCGCCTCACGGTCCAGGAGAAGTGGGGAGAGGCCGGGATCCGCCGCTGGTTCTTCGACCCCCCGCTCCTGGCGCCCGCGCGGTTGTCCGATGCGCCGGCCGCGTACCTGCGCGCCCGCGCCCTCCGGTTCGGGAAGGATGCGCGGCGGGCCGTAACCGCCCTCAGGCTGCTGGTGTTCGGCTTCCCGGACGCCGAGAGCCTGCTGGGCATGGTGAGGCGCGGGGAGCGGGCGGAACCCGGCAGCCCCTCGCGCGCGTGACCGAGAGGCGCATCCGCCGCGGGCGAGCGCGACGGTGACACCCGCCCGGGGGCGGCGAGGATCGATCCGAAGATCGCCGTCGTCGGCACGGTCTGGCCGGACGTCAAAGTGGACGGCCGGGCGCCGGCCCCGCGCAGCGTTTCCCATCCGGTCCCGCCGCGCACGCGCAGCCGGGGGCTCCGCCGCGGCTTCCGTCGCGAGGTTCTCGGGCATGGCTTTACGGGTTGACGATGCCGCCGCGTGTCCTGTACCTGCATGAGTTCGGTCGACTGGGAGGAGCGGAGCAGGCTCTCCTCCGTCTCGTCGAAGCCATTCGGCCCACCGGCGTCGAACCTCTGGTCGTGTGGCCGCGAAACGACGCGATCCTCGCGCGGCTGTCGTCCCAGGGGATCCGCGTCGTCCGGCTCAAGCTCCCGCGCTGGAGACACGGGCTGTCGCTCCCGCTCCTCGCGGTGTGCCTGCTCCGGCTGCGACACGTGCTGTGCCGCGGAGGCGTCGATCTGGTGCACGTGAACAATTACCGGTCGGCGCCCTTCGGCCGGCTACTGGCCCGCCGGGCGGGCGTGCCATGTGTCTCCACGGTCCGGGAGACGATCGGGCCGGAGAAGGTCCGCCAACACGGCCTGCGCAGGCTGGACGCCCTGGTGGCGGTGTGCGACAGTGTGGCGCGGGCCCTGGTGGACGCGGGTGTGCCGCGGGACCGTGTGGGCACCGTGCGATCGGGCGTTTTGATTCCGCCCATGCCCACGGCGTCCGCGCGCCGCGCGCTGCGCGAGAGCCTGGGCGGTGCGGCGGAGGATCCGGTCGTCGGGATCGTGGCCCACATACTTCCCCACAAGGGCTTCGACGACCTCATCCAGGCCCTTCCCCTGATCGTCCGGCAAATCCCCCGGGCGCGGTGCCTGGTGGTGGGGGAGGCGCCGCGACGGAAGTATCTCCGTCATCTCGTCGACCTGGCGGAACGGTTCGGGGTGGGAGACCGGCTCATCTGGGTCGGGGCTCAGGAGGACGTGCCGAGGTTTCTGGCCGCCATGGATCTGTTCGTTCTCCCGTCCCACACGGAGGGGCTGCCGTTGACCGTTCTGGAGGCGATGGCAGCCGGCCGGCCGGTGATCGGGACCGCCGTCGGAGGCATCCCCGAGGCCGTCCGCCACGGTGAGACGGGATTCGTGGTGCCCCCGCGGGATCCGCGACGTCTCGCCCAGGCCGCCGTGGACGTGCTCGCCAACCCGGCACTGGCGAAATCCATGGGGGAGGCCGGACGCGCCACCGTCCGAGAGGCTTTTACGCTGGACCGCGAAGCGCGGCAGACCCGCGCTCAGTACTGCCGCGTTCTCGAGTCGCGACCCCTTTCGCCGACCGCGGGCGCCACGGAGGCGGACAGGTGACGATCCGGGGCGGGGCAAGCCGGGCGCACGACCGCCAGCCGGGTGGAGCGGGCCACGCCATGGTGGGCGCGCCGCCCGAGGCGTGGTCCGGCGTCGACCGCGGGTCTCTGGCGCTCGTCGCGCTGATCGCCCTGGCGTTCGTATCCATGCTCCCCAACCTCCGGTCCTTCGAGCTCACCTTGGAGGAACCCCGCCGGGCGCTCGTCGCGTACGAGATGTGGTTCAGCGGAACCTACCTCCAGCCCACGCTCCTGGGCGAGCCCTACTTCAACAAACCGCCGCTGTTCAACTGGCTCGTCATTTTCGCGTCGGCGCTCTTCGGCTGGGGCGGGTTCGCCGTCCGGGTGGTTTCCCTCACCTTCACCGCCCTGACGGCTCTGCTCGTGTATCTGACCGCAAAACGACTCATCGGGGATCGGAACGCCGGTCTCCTCGCGGCGCTGATCTATGTCGCCTTCGCCGACAACCTGTACCACTACGGATGGATCGGGGAAATCGACGCCACGCTCACCTTCTTTGTGTTCGGCACGATGCTGTGCCTTTGGAGCGCGTTCGAGACCGGCAAGAACCGCTACCTGGTCCTCGCCGGGCTGAATACGGGGCTCACCTTCCTGCTCAAAGGTTTCCCCGCATACGCCTTCTTTGTTCTGACGCTTGCCGCGCTCGCCGTGCGTTACCGGCGGTATCGTCTGCCGTTCACGGCGGCGTCCGTCGCGGCGTATGCGGCGTCGCTGGCGGCTCCCGCGGCGTGGATCCTCGGGACGGACGCGCCCTCGATATATCTGCACCGGCTGTTTTTCGAGAGCCTCAGCCGCGCCGCGCCCTCGCATGGCGTGGGGGAGGTCGTGCTCCATCTGGCGAGCTATCCCCTGCTGACCATCAAGCAGCTCCTCCCGCTGAGCGTGGTGATTCCATTTCTCCTCTGGAAGGAGAAGCCGGCCCTCGTCGAAAACGTCCGGGGGCTCCTGCTTATGGCCGGCGTGAACTACGCTCCGTACTGGCTTTCCGTCGGCAGCCGGGGCCGGTATGTGCTTCCGCTGTTCCCCTTGGCGGCCCTGGCATTTGCCTATCTGCTGCACGCGGCCCACGAACGGTGGAAGACGTTGGCGCTGGTACTCATCGCCGCCGCCGTCGTGGGGCGGTTCGGGTACGGCCTCGTGGGATTCCCCTGGATGATGGAGAAGCGCGGTTCGCTGCGCGTTGTCGGACAGGACATCGCCCGTCGCCTGGATGGCGAGTCGCGCGTCGGCGGCGCGTGTGCGGTATATGCGCTCGTCTATTATGTCAACGTCAACGCCGGGGTCAGGGTGACGTCCGAGACGGCGCTCGGCGACTGGCGGTATCTGGTCAGCTGTGAGGGTGCGAGGGACGGGAGGCTGCTCGCGGAGTACACGACCCGCCGGCACACGGTGTTCCTGTACGCGAGGCGATCCGCAGACTTCCCGCGTGATCCGCGAGGGAATCCGGCCGGGGCCCCGTTCCGGCCTGTACGAGGACTCGGCGTGGTCTCGAGCGGCGGTGCGGGGTTGACCGGAGGAGCGTGGCGGTGGGCGACACTGCGACTCGAATTTCCGTGGTGATCTGCTGCGCGAACGTCGCGGACACGATCGAGGCGGCCTGTCGATCGGTCGCCTGGGCCGATGAGCTGGTGGTGGTCGACTCGGGCTCGACGGATTCCACCGCGGACATCGCGAAGCGGTTCGCCACCCGATACGTCGTGGAGCCGTGGCGCGGGTACAAGGAGCAGAAGCGGTTCGGCACCGGGCTTTGCCGCAATGACTGGGTCTTCGTGCTCGACGGCGACGAGGAGTGCTCGCCGGAGCTCGGGGACGAGATCGGGGGCCTGTCCGCCGCGGATCTGGACCGCTACGATCTCTTTCTGATGCGACGGCGGAATTACCTCATGGGCCGGCACGTGCGCGCATTCAGTCCGGATTGGCAGCGCCGCCTCATGCACCGCACGCGATGCCGTTGGGCGGACGCCGATTTGCACGAACGGCCGATCCCGAGCCATCCGTCCCGTGTCGCGCGGTTACGAGGCTGGATGCTCCATCGGCGCTATAGCCGGGGTGGGTTCACAGATTACTTCGACGGGCGCCGGGCGGACAGCTGGCTGCCCCTCGCCGCGGCAGAAATGATCCGCCGCGGCAAACACTGCCACTGGCTGGACCTGCTCGCACGGCCCGCGCTCGCGTTTGTCAAATTCTATCTGCTGAAGGGTGGTTTCCTGGATGGAAAATTCGGCCTGCTGATCGCGCAGCGGGTCGCGGTGGCGGTTCAGCTGAAATACGCGATCCTCTGGGCAGCCGACGAGGGCATCTCTTGGAACACGCGAAGCGATCACGCCCGCCCGGATTCCAGCCATCCGTCCGCCTCCGACGATGCGGGTCCAACCTAACCCAGACGCGCCGCAGGGGGCGAGCATGATGCGGCGCCTTGCCTGTCACCCCTGGGTGCGGCGAATCCTGATCGGCGCGTGCCTCGCCATCGTCATCGTGCAGGCCGCCGTGATCGCGCACCGGCGGGAAACACGCATCGGCGACTACGACATCTCCCGGGAGATGGGGCGACGGTTTCTCGCCGGCGAGCACCTGTATGGCGGCGGATTGCACTACCCGTACACGCCCAGCGCCGCGCTGTCCTTCGCGCCGCTGGCCTTGCTGCCGCCGGGGCTCGGGCTGGCCATGCGCTACGCGGCGGCGGTGGGGGGGCTCTGGCTGACGCTGCGCCTGCTGCGCACGATGGTCGGGAGGCGGCGTCGGCTGGATGCGGCCACGGCCCTCTCCGTGGAAATCATCACGCTGGTCCTGGGAGCCCAGTACATCCTCCGCGACCTCGACGACGGGGGGCCCCACCTTCTCCTGCTGACGATTGTCGTCGGGGGGGTGTATTGCCTTTCACGCGGGCGCCAGCTCCTGGGAGCCGTGTGGCTGGGGCTGGTGACGGTACTGAAGGCGCCGGTCGGCCTGCTCCTGCCGTTCCTGCTGTGGAAGCGCCAGTGGAGGCCGGCGGGGTTTGCCGTCGCCGCCGCCTTGGTGTGGACGGTGCTCCCCATGGCGTGGATGGGGCCGGCGAGCTGGTGGAGCCACGAAGTGGAATGGGCCCGCACGGCGCTGCAATCCGCGCTCGGCAATCCGACACCCGGGGTTCGGGCCAGCGAGCAGCGGGTGCAGAACCAGTCTCTCACGGTGGCGGCGAGGCGGTACCTGGAAAGCTATCCCGAGGGTCACCCCTTGCGCATCTCCCATCCCGCTTACGTGGCGTTTCTGGATCTGGATCCCGCGGCGGCGCGCCGGGCGGGCGCCGGCATCGTCGGGGTCCTGGTCCTCGCCTGCGCCTGGCTCATGCGGAGGCCGTACCGGGGCGCGGATGATCCGGGCTGGCTCCTGGAATGCAGCGCCGTCCTGATCCTGGCCCTGCTCCTGTCGCCGGTGACTTGGCTTCAGCACCTGGTGTTCGTCGTGCCGGCGCTCTACCTGATCGCGGCCGAGGGGTGCGGCCGCACCCTCGGCGCGCCGGCGCTGGCGGCGATGGGGCTCTACGCCGTCCCGGCGCTCTTGCTGAACCGGGAGGTGCTGGGAAAAGATCTCAGCCTGCTGATCCTGAGCTACCACGTGCACACGCTGGCGTTGCTGCTCGTCCTCGCCGTGGTTCTGCTCCGGCGGCCCACCGCGGACTGACGCCGCGCCCCGTCCAATCTCGGGCGGGATGCCCGTTGGCCCGAGGCGGGACAAAAAGAGCGGGGGGCCGACCCGCTCGGCCCCCCGCTTTGGCTGATCGCGTCGAACGTCGGCGCCGCTCAGTTCACCGGCGGGGTGATGACCTCGGGGTTGTCCACGACGCCGTGGCGGTGAAACTTCCCGTCCTTGACGATCTGGAACTGCACGGGCTTGACCACCTCGCCCTTCACGAAGCGACTGATCTTCCCCGTCAAACCGTTGTAGTCCTTGGTCTCGTTCAGGGCCTTGATGATGCTCTCCCGGTTTGTGCCGCCCGCCCGCCCGATGGCGTTGGCCAGGATCATGAACGCGTCGAAACTGGAGGCGCCCACCATGTCGGGGTCGATGTTGTACGCCTGCTTGTAGTTTTTGAGGTAGTTCTGGACCACCGGTCGCGGATCGTCCCGGTCCAGGTTGGTCGCGATGATGACACCCTCCGCGGTGCCTTTCGCCAGCTCGATGAACTTCGGCGAGTCGAAACCCTCCTCGGCGAGGATCTGGGTCGTGAGACCCAGCTCCTTGGCCTGCAGTGTCATCAGGGCCGCGACATCGTAGTATCCGGCGGCAAAGATGAGGTCCGGGTGGGCCTCCTTGATTCTGGTCAGGAAGGGCCGGAAGTCCTTCTCGCCGGGGTACTTGTAGACCTGCTGGAGGACCGGCTTGGACCCCAGCGCCTCGGCGCGCTTGGCGAAGCCGGCGGAGATCTCGCGACCGAAGTCGTTGTCCATGTTGATGATGGCGGGTTTCTTGCTTTTCAGCACCTTCACCGCGTACTCGCCCGCCGCGCCGCCCTCGACCTCGCCGAGGAAGCCGTTCCGGAAGTTGGAGTCGCTGCCTTTTGTCACGTCCGGGTGGACGGCGTAGCCCGCGACCATGGGAACGCGGGCCTTCGCGAAGATGGGGGCCGTGACACGGGTCGGTCCGCTGTACGAGCCGCTCACCACCCCGACCACCTGGTCCTTCTCGATCAGCTTGTTGGCGATAGCCACCGCTTCCTGCGGATTCAGACGATCGTCGTAGACGATCAGCTCCACCTTTTTGCCCAGAATCCCTCCGGCGGCGTTCACCTCCTTTACCGCCAGATCGACGGACTGTTTGGCGCTGGCGCCGTCGGCGGCTACGGGCCCCGTGATCGGCGCAAAGAACCCGATCTTGATGGTCTCCTGCGCCGCGGCGGGCACGGCGAGCCAGACCGCGGATACGGCAAGGGCGAGCCGCAGGGCGAGCGTCGTTCGCAACCGCGTCATGTTCAGGTCCTCCTCTTCATCGGTTCGGATCGGGCCGGGACCACCGTCCTGCGGGCCCGGCGTGCACCGCCGGCAATTCGGTCACCGCGAGACGCCGTTCGTCAAGCGCCGCCCGGGTCCGGGGCATGGGTTCAGGCCAGGGGGCCGACGGCGGCAACGACGCCGGCGAGGACGGTTCCGTCCTCCAGCAGGGAGAGCACGCGATCCAGGTCGGGCCGCAGCGAGCGGTCCTGCGCGATGTGCGGCACGACGCGCCGCAGGCACTCGTACGCCGCCTGGGGCCCGCGGCCGGCGCGCAGAGGCCGGAGGAAGTCCAGCCCCTGGGCCGCGCAGAGAAACTCCAGGGCCAGGATCGTGGCCAGCCGGTCGGCGACCTGCGCGGCTTTCACGGCCGCGAACCAACCCATGCTGACGAAGTCCTCCTTGTTGCCGGTGGTGGGGATGGACTGCACCGAGGCGGGCGAGGCGAGGACGCGAGCCTCCGCCGCGAGGGCGGCGGCGGAGATCTGCGCCATCATGAAGCCCGAGTTCAGTCCGCTCGCCTCGATGAGAAACGGCGGCAGCTCGCTGAGCTGCGGGTTCACCAGCCGTTCGATCCGCCGCTCCACGAAGCCGCAGAGGCCGGCCAGGGCGACGGCGAGGAGATCCAGGGCGACCGCAACGGGGTGGCCGTGAAAGTTCCCGCCCGAGAGCACGTCGCGGCCTTCGGGAAACACCAGCGGGTTGTCGGTGGCCGCGTTCAGTTCGCGCGCGAGCACGGCCTCGACAAAGGCCAGGGCGTCGCGCACACCCCCGTGGACCTGGGGGATGCACCGCAGCGTGTAGCTGTCCTGGATCTTGCCGCAATCCTTGTGGGACACGTTGATCTCGGAGTCCTGGAGCAGGCGGCGGAGATTCTCGGCGGTGGCGATCTGCCCCGGATGCGGGCGCACGGCCTGGAGGCGCGGGTCGAAGGGGACAAAGGAGCCGCGCAGCGCCTCCAGGGTCATGGTCGAGGCCACGTCCGCAAGCGTCAGGAGCCGCGCGGAGCGCGCGTAGGCCAGGGCCCCGATGGCGGTCAGGCCGCAGGTGCCGTTGATGAGGGCCAGCCCCTCCTTGGCTTTGAGGGTCAGCGGCGCCAGGCCCGCGCGACGCAGCGCCTCGGCGCCGGGGAGGCGCTCTCCGTCGCAGACGGCTTCGCCCTCGCCGATCAGGACCAGGGATAGATGGGCAAGCGGCGCCAGATCGCCGCTGGCGCCGACGGAGCCGCGCTCGGGGATCACGGGATGGATGCGCCGGTTGAGCAGCTCGCACAGGAGCTCGATGACCTCGGGCCGGACGCCCGAATACCCCTTCGCCAGGACGTTGGCGCGGAGCAGCATCGTGGCCCGCGTCTCGGCTTCGCCCAGCGGGTTGCCCGTTCCCAGGGCGTGGCTGCGGAGCAGGTTGGCCTGCAAGGCGTCGCGATCGGCCCCACCGATAAACACGTCGCTCAGCGGCCCGAACCCGGTGCTCACCCCGTAGATCTTCCGCTCGTCGGTCAGCGCCGCCTCGATCACGGCGCGCGCCGCCCGCACCTTCGGACGCGCGGCGGGGTCGAGTCCCACCGGCGCCCCGTCCCGCGCCACGCGCTCGAGGTCCGCCAGCGTCAACCGTTCGCCGTCCAACAGGATCGTCATCGCCGACTCCCGCCGTGTTTCAAGGGTGCGTGCCCCGCGTCTGCGCGAAGCATAGACCCGCCCGGGAATCCGCGTCAATCGTAAAACCGGAGGACGATCCGGGTTGACACGGGTCCCGCACGAGCGGTAGTGTGACTCGACTCCGGACCGGTGTGTCCGGGATGACGGGTGGATGCTTTGGCGCACGGAGCCGGATGCGGCGGGAGGTGTGACGCGACATGCTGTACGGAAAAGGCACGTACCGGTACGAGCTGGTGCAGGGGTGGGCCAAACTGCCCGCGGGCGAGTCGTTTGTGGACGTGGGGGGCGTGTGCACCGATGCGAGCGGGCGGGTGTACGTCCTGAGCCGGACGGAGTATCCCATCACGGTGTTTGACCGCGACGGGACCATGGTGTCCCGGTGGGGGAAAGGCCTCTTCGCGCGGGCGCATGGGAGCTGTATCGGGCCCGACGGCTCCATCTGGTGCACCGATGATCGGAACCACACGGTGTCTGAGTTCACCCAGGACGGAAAGCTTCTGAAGAGTCTGGGGACCAAGGACAAGCCGTCCGACACCGGGTACCGCGAGGCCGCGGACCTCTTCGAGCGGCTGGCGTCCATCACACACGGAGGCCCGCCCTTCAACCGGCCCACCGGGGTGGCGGTCGCCCCGTCGGGAGACCTCTACATCACGGACGGGTACGGCAACGCACGGGTACACCGCTTCAGCGCCGACGGCCGCCTCATGTCGTCGTGGGGCGAGCCGGGCCCCGGCCCGTCGCAGTTCCGGCTGCCTCACCATCTGTGGGTGGACCGATCGAACCGCGTCTGGGTGGCGGATCGTGAGAACTCCCGGATCCAGATCTTCCGCGAGGACGGCAAGTTCCTCACGCAGTGGACCGACCTCTTCCGGCCGACGGGCGTCTGTATCGACAAGGACGACATCGTCTACGTGAGCGAGCTGTGCATGCGGGTGAGCGTCTTCAGCATGGACGGCGAGCTGCTGGCGCGCTGGGGAAACGACGGGAACACGGGCGAGGAACGTCTGTTCGTGGCGCCCCACGTCATCACCGTGGATGACCGGGGCGACCTGTACGTGGGCGAGGTGGCCATGACCCACGCCAAGCTGAACCGCGGCGCCCGCACCCTGCAGAAATTTGTCCGGCGCGGCTGAGTCCGTGCCGGCGTCCCGGACGACGGGCGGGGCGGGGGTTGCGGTCTCGCCCGCGTCGCTCCCGCGGTCCGGGCTTCAGGACGTGCGTCCGTCGTGCGCGTCCTGTGGCCAGGAACGTCGGCTCAGATCAGGAGCGCGGGTGTCGTCTCGTCGTCCAGGGGCCAGATGGGCCGCTGGACTCTCCGGTACGGGATCTTGCGGTAGTCGCGGCGCAACGGCCCGTCCGACTCGACGTAGATCACCTGCGCGGCGATCGGCCCGAAATTCCCCATGAAGTGGTTGGTCGATTTTACCACCACCAGCTTTTTTGCGGTTGGCTCGATTCCGACGTTCCGGAACAGCTCCAGGCCCAGCGCCTGGGTGCGGTTCGAGATCAGGACCACCTCGACTCCGCCCGCTCGGACCGCGGCACAATCGCCCAGGGGCACCTGCGTCGGGCCGAAGCTCTGCCAGGCGTCCCGCCTGAGGCCGATCACCGTGACCTGCGCGTCCATGGGCTGGCCGGAGGCCGGGCCGATCTTGCCGCCGAAGCGCAGCGCGAGCGCGCCGCCCAGACCGGCGTCGAAGCAGAGGCGCACCGCGATCGGGTCCCAGATCGGACCCAGGGCGGCGTTGCCCACCCGACGCTCCATCATCCGGCGCAGGATGGTGGTGTTGTCCGACGGGGCGCCGCCGCCGGCGTTGTCGGCGGGGTCGGCCATGATCACCGGCATCCCCTCGACCGCGAGCGCCGCCTGGATGCCGCCGTCGACATCGTAAAAGTGCGGCAGCGTCCTGCCGCGCATCGCCATGAACTCCTCACCGATCCTCGTCGCGATGGCATCGCCCCGGGCCTTGTCCCTGTCCATGACCACCAGGATGCGCCCCCCCAGCTCCGGCACGTCTGCATACGGGAAGCAGTGATTGATGGAGATGGAGAGCACGCCGTCCTTTCCTTCCATGGCTTTGACCTTGTCCACGAAGGCGCGCATCAGGGGCAGGGTGGTCGGGTAGCTGCCGATCTGACGGCAGTCGTAGAGGGACGTGACCGGCTCGACCTCGCCGCGAACGGTCCGGAGCACGAGCGTGAGGAGTTCCTCCGCCCGTTCGACCACGTCGGTGTGCGGAAACTCCTTGTACAGGACCACGATGTCCGAGAGACGCACCCGCTTGACCGTGAGGTGGCAGTGGAGATCCAGCTCGACCCCGATGGTGCAGGCCGGGCCGACGATGGCCCGCACCCGTTCGATGACGTCCCCCTCCACGTCGTCGTACCCGTCGGCGACCATGGCCCCGTGCAGGCCGAGCAGCACGCCGTCCAGGGGCATCGCGCGCCGAACCTGTTCGAGGATCTCGTCGCGGAGGAACTCGTAATCCTTGCGCACCGTGGTCCCGGCGGGGCTGGCGGCGAAACAGCTGCCCTCGACGAGGGTGAAGCCCTCCGCGGCGGCGCGGCGGCGCGCGACCCAGAGCGGCGCCGTGCACATCCGCGGCGCATCGTCGGGATGCTGGCCGGGGCGCAGGAACACGCTCTCCTTGAAGCCGGCGAGGCTCGTGGGCATGGGCGAGAACATGTTGCTCTCTGTGGCGATGGTTGCGGAAAAAATGCGCATGGTGTACCTCCAGGCCGATCAAGTCGAACCGGCTTCAGACAGGAGAAGATATTTTCCGAGCGTGCGGCGGCGGAGTCCGGCCCCCGTCGGTTCTTCTCGTCGCGGCCGGACCGAGGCGCTGGATACCGCGAATCACACCGACGCGTCAAGAAGAAATGTTTCCGGCGGCACGGGCGCGGACGGCCTTTCGGATTGACACGGGAATCCGGCCAGCATAGTCTCTTCCGTGCGGGCGCCGCGCCGGGCCTCGTGTACATCGTCGACGGGCGCCACGGACCCTCGAGCGCAACACCGCCAAAGGAGGTGCACGATGGGTATGCGACCGCTTGCCTGGTTGGTGCTTGTTCTGGCCGCCTTCTCGATCGGCGCCACCCCCGCCACGGCCGGGGAGGCCCCCACGCGCGGCGGGACTCTGCGCTTCGCCATGATCGACACCCCGCCGTCGCTCGACGCGCACGTCCTGACCGCCACCCTCAGCACCACCGTCAGCCAACACTTTCTCGAGACGCTCTTCGCCTTTACCGATCAGTACGAGCCCGTCCCCCACCTGGCCAAGAGTGCGGAGGTCCGGGACGGCGGCAAGCTCATCGCCATCCGATTGCGCGAAGGGGTGCTCTTCCACAACGGCAAAGAAATGACCTCCGACGACGTCGTCGCCTCCCTGATTCGCTGGGGCAAGTTCGGCGCGCGCGCGCCGAACCTGTTCCAACATGTGGAGCGCGTCGTGACCGACGGCAAGTACGGCGTGCGGCTTTACCTGAAGAACCCCTTCGCCCCCTGGGCGACGATGCTGGCGTACGCCAACGGCGGACCGACCATCTACCCGAAAGAGGTCATGGACAACGCCACCAAGCAGCCCATCCCGCCGTCCGCGTACATCGGCACCGGGCCCTACCGCTTCGTGGAGTGGAAGGCCGGTCACGAGATCATCCTGGAGCGGTTCGACAAATACGTGACGCGCACCGACAAGAGCGACGGGTATGCCGGTGAGCGGGCGGCCTACTTCGACAAGCTCGTTTTCGTGCCCGTGGCCGATCCCGGCACCCGCCTGAACGGCCTCAAGGCCGGCGAGTACGACTACGCCGAGTACATCCCCGGCGACCTCTTCGAAGGCCTGGAAAAAGACTCGTCGGTCTCCATCATGATTCGCAAGGCGGCCGGGTTCGGCGAGCTCTTCTTCAACCAGAAGGAAGGCATGATGACGAACCAGAAGCTGCGCCAGGCGATGTTGGCCGCCAGCAACATGGAGCCGGTCCTCAGCGCCTCGGTGGGCCCCAAGCAGCTCTGGTCCCTGAACGGAGCCCTGATGCCGCCGGGCACCAAATGGTTCTCGAAGGTCGGGATCGAGCCCTACAGCCAGGGCAACGCCGCCAAAGCCCGGGCGCTGGCCAAGGAGGCCGGGTACCGGGGCGAGCCGATCCGCTACATGGTGACCACATCGTACGCGGATCACTACAGCGCCAGCGTCGTACTGGTGAAGCAGCTCAAGGATGCCGGCTTCAACATCGACATGCAGATCTACGACTGGGCCACCCTGGTGTCGCGGCGGGCACAGCCGGGGCTCTGGGACGTGTATTACACCACCCACGGGTTCGTCCCGGACCCGATTCTCTTCACCTTCATGAACCCCACCTATCCGGGCTGGTGGGACTCGCCGGCCAAGCAACAGTACACCGCGGAGTTCACCGCCGCGCCGGATTCCGCCAAGCGGCTTGCGACCCTGGAGAAGCTGCAGGCCCTCTTCTATCAAGAGGTGCCGCTGCTGCGCACGGGGGACACCTTTACCTACGACATTTACAGCCCCCGGCTCCGCGGGATCGCGCCCTCGACCACGCTCAACTTCCCCAGCTTCTGGAACGTCTGGAGAAAGTAGGTCAACCGACCCGCCGGGCCCGGAGGCACCGGGCCCGGCGGGCTGTGCAAACGCCAGGGCGAAGTCGCCGGCGACACCCGGCCCCGCGGGATCGGGCGCCCCGCGGCACGCCTGGCCCTGTGGCCCGGGAACGTCGTCATGTGCCGGTACCTCCTGCAGAGTCTCGCCAGCACGGTTCCGACCTTCCTGCTCGCGGCCGTACTGGTTTTCTCCCTGATGCATCTGATGCCCGGCGACCCCGCCGGCGTGATGCTGGGCGATACCGCCACGCCGGAAGAGGTGCAGGCCCTGCGGGTGACCATGGGTTTTGACAAACCCATCTACGTGCAGTTCTACCGCTGGTTCACGGGCGTGCTGCGGGGAGACTTCGGGCAGTCGATCTTTTTCCATAAGCCGGTTTTGCAGGTCATCCGGGATCGGGCCGAGGTCAGCCTGTTCATCGCGGTCCTGTCCATGGCCCTGATCCTGGTCACCGGGATCCCCATCGGCGTGATCTCCGCGGTGTGGTACAACAGTTATACCGACCAGGCCTGCTCGGGGGGCTCGATGCTGGCGGCGTCCATGCCGACCTTCTGGCTGGGACTGAACCTGATGCTGATCTTTTCCGTGATGCTGGGGTGGCTGCCCAGTTCGGGCTTTCCCTCCATCGTGGAGAGCGGGAACCTGCGGGATCTTCGCTATCTCGTCCTGCCCTGCGTCACGCTGGCCGCGCCCAACTCGGCCCTGATCATCCGTCTGACCCGCGCCAGCATGCTGGACGTGCTCAAGGAAGGCTACGTGACCACCGCGCGGGCCAAGGGGCTGTCCGAGGTGGTGGTGACGATGAAGCACGCCTTCCGTAACTCCCTGATCAGCGTCATCGCCGTCGTCGGCTTCACCTTCGTCGGCCTGGCATCGGGTACGGTGATCACGGAGACGGTCTTCTCGCTGCCGGGGATCGGCCGCCTGGTTGTGGAATCGGTGCTGCGACGGGACTATCCGGTGATCCAGGGGATCATCCTGGTCATCGCCGTGGCCTACATGCTGGTCAACCTGGCCATCGATTTCTGTTACACGTTCCTGGATCCGCGGATCCGGATCGCCTGAGGCGGGACGCGACCCCATGCGGATCTTTCTGCGGTCGCTGGTCAAGCGGAAAATCGCCCTGACGGGAGCGGGCGTGGTCGGCCTGATCCTGGTGATGGCGCTGTTCTCCCCGTTCATCGCCACCCACGACCCCATGGGTCTGGACCCCGGTGTGCGCCTGCAAGGGCCCAGCGCCGCGCACTGGTTCGGGACGGATCACTTCGGCCGCGACCTCTTCAGCCGCATCGTCTATGGCGCCCGCTTGACCCTCATCGGCGGCATGGGGGTCGTCGTCTATTCGGTGGTCTTCGGGGTGGCGGTCGGGGTGCTGTCCGGGTATTACCGACGATTCGGGTTCGTGGCCATGCGCCTGGTGGATGTCGTGATGTCCTTTCCGGCGCTCCTGCTCGCCCTGGCGTTTCTCGCCATCCTGGGCCCCGGTCTGGCCAACGTCATCATCGCCGTGGGGATCAATTTCCTCACGCGGACCGCCCGCATCATCTTCGGGCTCACCTTGAAGCTCAAAGAGGAGGTGTTCATCGAGGCCGTCCGGTCCATCGGCGCCGGCGCTCCGCGCATTCTCCTGCGCCACATCCTTCCCAATCTGATGTCGCCCCTCATCGTGCAGGCCACGTTCACCTTCGCCTTTTCGCTGCTCCAGATCGCCTCTCTGGACTTCCTCGGCGTGGGGGTTCCCCCGCAAATTCCCAGCTGGGGCAATATGATCAGCGAGGGGCGGATCTACATCACGCGGGCGCCGGGCGTGCTGCTCTTCCCGGGGACTTTCATCGTCCTCACGGTCCTCGCCTTCAATCTTGTGGGTGACGTGCTGCGCGACAACCTGGACCCGCGTTTCCGCGAGCAGTTCGGCGGCCGCTGAGCGCCGAAGCCTGCCGGCCGCGTCCCGGCCGGCGCCTCGCCTTGCCCAGCACGAGCCACACGCTGAGTAGAATCACGCCAAGCCCGGCCAGGACGCCGAGGTTCACCGGCTCCCCAAGAAACATCGCGGCCCAGAGGATGCCGAAGACCGGGATCAGGAAGGTCACCGTGGAGGTCTTGGTCGGTCCGGCGCTGGCGATCAGCCGGAAGTAGATGCAATACGCGAGCACCGTGCATGGCACCGCCAAGGCCAGGACCGAGAGGCCGATGGGCCAGGTGAGGGGAGCCTGGGGCGGGACGACAAAGATCAGGGGCGTCAGCAAAACGGCGCCGCCGCACACCTGCCCGACCGCCGCTTGGAGCGGCGAAAGGTCCGCAAACCGCCTGCGAGCGTACACGGCGGTCAGCGCATAGGACAACGCCGCCAGAAGCGCCTGCGCGGTGGCGAGCAGGACCGTGGGGGTGACCGGCAAAGGGCTCCACCCGACCAGGGCCGACACGCCGACAATCCCCAGGCCCGCACCCGCCATCTTCCGCAGACCGAGCGGCTCTCGCAGCCAGAGCGTCGAGACGACGACGGTGAAGAGGGGCACGGTGGCATTCAGAATGGCGGCGATGGACGCGTTCAGATGGATCACGGCGTTGGCGATGAGGACAAAGGGGACGGCGTTCCCGATGGCCCCGATTACAAGAAACCGGCGCCAACAGGCCCGGAAGTCCGGCGCCTGTCCGATGCTCCGGGCCAGCGCGGCCAGCAGGCCGCCGGCGACAACGAGCCGGATGGCCATCAGGGCGATGGGGCCGAGCGCCGGGCCGGCGACGCGGATGAAGAGGTACGATGCGCCCCAGAGGGCCGACAGGAGAATCAAGAGGATGAGGTCGAGCGAGGGCATGGGATCTTGTGGCTCTGTCCGTGATGGAGCGCTGTCTTACGCGGGATCCCCCAAAGCCGATCCGCGGCCGGGAAGCACGCGCAATCGGGGCTCCGTTTGTCTGGCGATCTTGCGCTCCAACCGGGGGATGGGTTTCTGCCGGATGAAACACAGGCGAAGCTCTCGGGCGCGGTAGAACCGCCGAACCTCCCGCGCGACAGCGACGACGGTGAAAGAGCGCCTGCCGTTCGACGAGTCCGGACGAGCCGAGCCGCCGGGGGCCGAGGCTCGCCGTCGTCGGATGCGGGAGGAGCGCCTCACCGGCGGTCGGCGCACGCTCGTCGGAGAGCTGCCGGAGCGAGTCGCGGCGGTGTGCCGCAAAGGCGGGACCGGCGTCGTTCCCCCGTGGTCGCCACTCCCGCGGCGTGACGGCATCGGGGAGCATGCTTGGCCTCCAAGATCCGCAGGACGGTCGAGCAACCTCATACTATACGACCGTGGGCCAATCAGCAACCGCGCATTGCCTGCGCCGGTTCCGCCTTGACACAAAAGGCGGTTCCGCGTAGCTTCCCGAAAGCCGCCCGCGGCGCCGCGGGCGGCGACACCGTGCCTGACGGCACCGCTGATCCCGCCGAAGGGGCGCTCGTCCTGTGGCGGGGTTCGATCTTCCCCGGACGATCTGCGCGGCGAGCGAAGGCACGCATCCAGCCGAACGCCCGGTCTCGGCGACCGTTCGAGCGGGGAGGACAGGATGGCGAATCCAGAGGTTGGCGTTTTCCAGAAGGCGCTCGCGGCCATCTGCAGCCGCTGCCCCATCTGCAACCACGCCCGGGCGCACCCCGAATCCTGGCTCGGCCGCGTGCTGCACCATCCGCTGCACGCCGACCACTGTCCTTTGTGGAAGGCGGAGCGCGCCGCCGCCGAACGCGGCGCCGAATCGAGGTGAGACTCTCGTATGCAGTTCAGATCGTCCGTCTCGGGTGCTCGCTTCTCGTCGCAGTGGATGCGGCGAAGACCCCCGGCGGCCATGCCGGGGCCGCGGGAGGGCCCGGCCGGCGAGAGTCGGGGCGTCGCGCGCGGCGTCTCCGGGGAGACCCCAGAGGCGTCGTGGATTCGGCACGCGGTCGGAGCGCCCCATCGTGTATGCCGGGCAGCCACGTGCCCGGCGAGGTCGGCGTCCTCCGGGCGCGTGGATGGAGGGCGTCGTCGCCAAAAGCGGGGTGAACCTCGCTGGTCCCAGGACGGGAGGTTGGGGAGAACCGGGTGTCCAGCGTGAGGCGGAATCCGCAAGAGTCGCGGGGACGCCCCAGGCCGCAGTCGATGGGACTGCCCCCGACGGCTTCGGGTCGCCGGATGGGGCAAGCTGATGACCTTGACGGCAGGCGGGTGGCCAGTGCTTTGCTCGGCCCGTTTAGCGCGGAAGATGGTGACCCCATGGGATGGGCTCTCAAGCTCCCGGAGGGGAGCGGAGCGGGCCGCCCGCGGGGTACGGCGGGAACGGTGGTCTTTTCCCGCCTCTCGCCCTCCCCGAGAAACACGCGGGCGAGCCATCGGCTTCGCGCCGTCCGCGGATCGGAGCAGTCCCACGGATGTCGGAGTGGGGCAATGGGCAGCCGGTCCGCGCATCCGCAGAGCCGATCCTCAAAACCCCGCGCGGCACCGGCCCGCGTTCGCCGGAAATCGCCGCCGCGGATATTCCACGCGCGTATCCTTCTCGGACGAAACCCCCGGACTGGAACGACCGTTTCCTACACCATTTCACCCGCGCGTACGCGCGCCGGAAAAGGGGCACAGGGATGCTGAGGGCGGTGACGTTCGATCTCTGGCAGACGTTGATCCTCGATCGACCGGAGGGGCTGCGCCAGGCGCGGGCCGGTCGCGTGCAGGGCATGCACGACGTCCTGGTTCGCCGCGGCCATGCGCTTTCCGTGGACGAGGTGGAGCGGGCCTACGACGCCGTGGGTGAGCACCTGGAGACGCTCTGGAAGACGCAGCGCGATATCGGCACGCGCGGTCAAGTGCGGCTTCTGCTAGGAGTCCTAGGTCTGGATGGGGTACTGGCGCGGGACGAGCCGGTCATGGCGGCCCTCGAGGAGGCGTATGGCCTCCCCATTCTGTCGGCGCTCCCCGTGGCCAACGCGGGGGCTGCGGAGGTCCTGGAGACCCTGTCGGCACGAGGTCTGGTGCTCGCCCTGATCTGCAACACCGGACGGACGCCGGGGAGCCTGCTGCGGATCGTCCTGGAGCGGTTGGGCCTGGGGCGTTTTCTGTCCGTCTTGACCTTCTCGGACGAGCTCGGTCTGCGCAAGCCGCACGCGGAGATCTTTCTGCGGACGCTGGCCGCCTTGGGCGTGCCGGCCGCCGAGGCGGCCCATGTCGGCGACGATGTCACCACGGATGTGGCAGGCGCCCGCGCGGCCGGGATGCGGGCCATCCACCTGTGTCATCCGGACGGCGCCAGCCGCCGGTCGGACGGCGCGGAAGCCATCGCCTCGCTCGCCGCCTTGCCCGCCGCGCTCTTCGCGGCGCGCTGAAAGCGATCGCACGCGGCCTCGCGCCGCCCTCCGTCCGGACAGCCCGGACGAATGACGAACCCCTGCGGGCGCGGCCCCTTGCCCACCAAACCGCTTGTCAGCGTTGGACCCGTATGCTAGGGTGAATTCGGTTCGGCCCCACGGACGTTTTCGGCTGCGCGGCCGGACCGCGGAACGGGGACCGAGGGGCCCCGCCCACATGGACTCGTCGCTGACCATCGGTGAGACTCTCCGCCGGCGTCGGGAAGAGCGGGCGCTGACCCCGGAGCAGGCCGCCTTCAAGAGCAAGGTGCCGCTGCGCTTTGTGCAGATCCTGGAGTCAGACGATTACCGGCTTCTTCCAGATGTCCTGTACCTTGTTCCCCTGCTCCGCGAATACGCCCGCTTTCTCGAGTTGGACGCCGTCGCCCTGGACGCCGAGTTTCAGCGTGGGATGTATCGGCCGCCTCGACCTGCACCGGCGCCGGCGCCCGCGCCGCGGGCGGCGGTGACGATTCCCTGGACGCAGGTGTTGTGGACCGCAGCGGCGATCCTGGTGGTCACGCCGCTGGTCCTGATTGCGCTTTCCCTGGCCTCAAAACGGTCCACCGAGCAGACGGTTTCCATCCGGCCGAGCGGGCCGAAGACGGAGTGGCCGCGGTCGCCCGGCGGCGCCGGCGTCGACGTGGCGGTGCAGGGGCCGGAAACCGTTGCCCCCGCGGCATTGGCGGTCCCCGCGGCCCCGCCTGAGACGGCGACACTCCCGGTCGTGGAGTCGCGCGCCGCATCGGCGCCGCTTCCACGGGACGCCGCCGCCCCCGGCGTCGCCGCCGGTCACGTCCTCATCGCCCGCGCCGAAGAGGCGACCTGGATGTCGGTGCGGGCGGACCAGAAAGACCCGCGGGAGGTTCTTCTGCAACCGGGGCAAGTGGCGCGCTTCGAGGCGCAGACCGCCTTCCGGCTTATCGTGGGCAATGCGGGCGGAGTGACGCTGTCGCTCGACGGGACGCCTCTTCCCCCGCTGGGTTGCTCGGGAGAGGTTGTTCGAGACCTCGTCCTCCCTCCGGCTCGTCGCGATCCCCCCGCTTCGGGGGCCGCACTCGCCGTCCCCGCGCGATAAGAACAGCCGATCGCCCCTTAGTGGCGGGGTTGGGGCACCCCGGCAGGGTCGGCGCCGGCGGCGACCGGTGCGCGGGGAGGCGGGGTGTGGAGACGTCGTTGGACAAATCGAACGGCTGGCGTCGCTGGTCTCGACCAGCGATCCTGGTGCTGACGGTGGTGGGGGTGACGGTAGGCCACATGATTGTGCCCGTCACCCGTCAGGTCCCTCATGACCTCTTTGTGAGGCTCTACTATCTCCCGATCGCCCTCGGTGGCGCGTGGTTCGGCCTCTGGGGCGGTCTGGGAACCGCGGGACTGATCATTCTCGTCTACCTGCCGCACATCGTGCTCGTCGAGCATGGACCCTTGACGTTCGGCTATCTCTTGGAGATCCCTGTCTTCCTGGGGGTCGGGCTGCTTACCGGCCTGATCGTCGATCGGCAGGCGCAGTACCGGCGCGGCCTTGAAGGGCAAGCCGAGACGCTGGCGCGATCGCATCGTGAGCTGCAGGAGCAGACGCGCCTCCTGCTGGAGAAAGAGGCCCAGCTGCACCGGGCGGACCGGCTCTCCGCCCTCGGCCAGCTGTCCGCGGGCCTGGCGCACGAGATCCGGAACCCTCTGGGCGCCATCAAGGGGGCCGTCGAGATCCTGGAGGAGGATTACCCTGCCGGTCACCCCAAAGCCGAGTTCTACGCCATCATTCTGAAGGAAGTCAAACGGCTGAACGACGTCGTGACCAACTTTCTGAACTTCGCGCGGCCCGTGAGCATGCGCTTTGTTCCGGTTGACGTGCGCGAGGTCCTGGCGAGTTTGGAGGGTCTGGTGTCCGGCGAAGCCCGCGCCCACCGCGTTCGGATCTTCACGCGCTTCCATGGCGGGCCGTCCCTCGTCATGGCGGACGAGGCGTTGCTCAAACAGGCCTTTCTGAATATCATGTTGAACGCGCTGGAGGCCATGCCCGCAGGCGGCGACCTGGCCATCTCGACCCGCGTCGCGGATCCGAAGACGGTCGGGGTCATGGGCTCCGACGGCCGGGAGGAGTGGCTGGAGGTCGTCTTCGACGACACGGGCACGGGTATCCCGGAGGAGTACCAGGGGCGCGTGTTCGATCCCTTCTTCACGACGAAGAAGGACGGCACCGGGCTCGGGCTGGCCATCACGTACCGCATCATCGAAAACCACCGGGGCATCATTCGGGTCACCAGTCAACCGGGCAAGGGCACCACCTTCGTCATCACCCTCCCGGTGGAGGAAAGCGGCGAGCGATGAAGCGGATCAAGATCCTTGTCGTCGACGACGATGAGAGTCTGCGGCGGGTCTTGGAGTACAACCTCGCCCAAGAGGGCTACGCGGTCCTGACCGCCGCCAGCGGGGAACACGGTCTTGACCTTCTGAGGAGGGAGGGGGCCGACCTCGTCCTCACGGATGTCCGGATGCCGGGCATGAACGGCCTCCAGGTGATGGAAGAGGTGCGAAAGCTTGACCCCAGTATCCAGGTCATCATCCTCACAGCTTTCGGGACCATCGAAGCGGCCGTGGAGGCCATGAAGGCGGGGGCCTTCCACTACATCAGCAAGCCCTTCAACCGCGACGAACTGAAGCTGACCATCCGCAAGGCGCTGGAGATGAAGGCGCTGGAGCGTGAGAATATCGCCTTGCGCCAAGCGCTGAAATCGCGCAACGACCTCGAGAGCATCGTCGCCGAGAGCCCGGGCATGCGGCGGATCGTGGAGATGATCCAGCGGGTCGCCCCGACCGAAACCACCGTCCTGATTCTTGGGGAGAGCGGCACCGGGAAAGAGCTTGTCGCGCGGGCCATCCACGGCTTGTCCCCGCGGAACCGGGGCCCGTTCGTGGCGGTCAACTGCGCTGCCATTCCCGAGAATCTGCTCGAGAGCGAGCTCTTCGGCCACGTGAAAGGCGCGTTCACGGGAGCGATTCGCGATCGGGTGGGAAAATTCGAGGCCGCCGAGGGTGGCACCATTCTTTTGGACGAGATCGGCGAAATGCGCCCGGAGCTGCAGGTGAAGATCCTGCGCTGTCTGGAGGAGCGCTCGGTGGAGCGAGTGGGGGACAACCGGCCGATCCGGGTGGACGTTCGGGTGCTGGCCGCCACCAACAAGGACCTCTCGAAGGCCATTCAGTCCGGAGGATTTCGAGAGGATCTCTACTATCGGCTCAACGTGATTCCGCTCACCATCCCGCCGCTGCGCGAGCGGCGCGAGGACATCCACGCGCTGACGCTGTATTTTCTGAAAAGCCTGGGAGCGTCGCCGCGGCTCACCGTCGACCCGGAGGCGCTCCGCGCGCTGGAAGTGTACGAATGGCCCGGCAACGTGCGCGAGCTGGAAAACGCGCTCGAGCGGGCGCTCATCTTTCATCGGGGCGATGTCATCACGATGCTCGACCTGCCCGAGACGATCCGGGCGCCCCGCGCCAAGGAGGCGCCGAGTCTCCCCGTCAGCCTCCCGGAGGCAGGCCTGTCCCTGGAGGACGTGGAGAAGGAGCTCATCCTGCGGGCGCTCCAGAAGCACGACTGGAATCAGTCCCGCGCGGCCCGCTATCTGGGGATCACGCGCCACACGCTGCTGTACCGCATGGACAAGCACGGGATCGCCCGACCCGGCGGTCGTGCGGCGCACGGCGAGGAGCGGGAGTCGCCCTGGGAGAATCCGGACGCAAACCGGCCCTGAGACCCCGAGCACGCGGTGAGAGCGCCGGCCCCCCTTGACGGGCACGAGGCTGTGGTTCGTGGCGCCGTGGTGCAGGGGCAGGTTTCCCCCGCGCCGGTTCTGGTGCTATAGTGGGCCGCGGCGTGGCCGGCATGCGGTGATGCGGGCCGCGTACCGACTCAAAACCGACGACGCGACGAGGCTGGCCATCATGAAGACACCGCCCCGGTCGACCACCCCCGAGAAGTCCGTGCTCTTCGCCGACAACGACCTGCTGCTGCTGGAAGCCGTGGGCGATTTTCTGCGGGCCAGCGGATTCCAGGTCCACCTCGCCCAGGACGGCCTGCAGGCGCTGGAGATCTGCAGAAAGGAAAAGCCGGATTTCGTCATCCTGGACATCGTCATGCCCAGGATCGACGGCGCGCGGCTGTGCTGGTTCATTCGCCAAGATCCGAAGCTCAAGGACACGCCGATCATCGTGTTCTCTTCCCTGAGCGGTCAGGACTTCCGAAATTTTCCCCAACTCAGCGCCGACGCCTATGTGGCCAAGGGGCCGCTGCCGATCGCGTGCGAGCACATCATCCAGGCCATCCGGAAGATCGAGGGGGAGGGGCGGCAGTCCCAGACGGTGGACAGCGGGATCATCGGGTATAACCGCGTCCGCCCCCGGAAGATGATCCAGGAGATGCTCGACGATCGCCGTCACTTTCTCAACGTGCTTCGCAGCCTCGGGGCGGGCGTGCTGGAGCTGGACCCGACAGGCCGGATCGCCATGGCGAATCCCGGCGCGTGCAAGATCCTCAAGGCGAAAGAGGTGCAGCTGGTCGGAGAACCCCTGGTATCGTTCATCTCGCCGCAAGACCGGAAGGCCCTGCAAGACCTCTTTGCGGAGTTGGCGGAGGCGACCGAGCCGCAGCGGTGTCGTATCCAGGCGCACCTTGGAGACGGCGCGTTCCCGCTACAGATCTGTGCGATCATGGAAGGCAAGGAGTGCGAGAGCATCCTGGTCATCATCGAGTCCGCCGACCAGGTTTCCTAACGACCCGCCCGCCCGCGCGGGCGAGCGCCGGAGGCGTGGAAATGGCCCGGGAAACGATTCTGGTGGCGGATGACGATCGGGTGGTCGTGGAGTTCCTGTCGCTGTGGCTCGAGGCGGAGGGGTTCTCGGTGGCGAGAGCCGCGGACGGCATGCAGGCCATCATGATGGTTCGCCGCGCGCCGCCCGCCGCTATCCTGCTCGACCTCGTGATGCCGGGCGGCACGGGTTTCGACGTGCTGACGCGGCTGCATTCGAACGCGGCGATGAAGGGCGTTCCGGTGATCGCCATGAGCGCCGGCGTCGATCCGGACCTGCCGGGCAAAGCGCTCCAGGCCGGCGCCGCGGCGTTTCTGTACAAGCCCTTGAAGCAGCAGGAACTCCTCGTGACGATTCGCGGCGTGCTGGCGAAGCGGGGAGGGCCGTCGCACGAAAACGTGTAGGGGTCAAGGAGGAGCGCGATGTTGTCGGGTGCCGATTCCCACGGTGACGTGTCACCAGAGCCGGGCCCAACCCCCGGCCAGGACAGCCAGGGCCAGAACGCGGCGGCCCGCGTGTGGGCCCAGTTCCACGACGTGATCTTCGAGCGGCTGGCGGCCGTCGAAAAGGCCGCGACCGCGCTGCGGCGGGCGACGCTCACCCCCGAGGTGCGGCAGAAGGCCGTGCTGGAGGCGCACCGGTTGGCCGGGTCTCTGGGCATGTTCGGTCTGGAGGACGGGACGCACGCGGCGCGACAGATCGAGCATCTCCTCGGCGAGCAGGCGGTGCTGGCACCGGAAGCTCCCCACCGGCTCGTGGAATTGAGTGCGACGCTGCGTCGAATCCTGGAGCAGGGGCCGGCCTGAGCGGGTCCGCCCTGCGGGCGGCGGGAGCGCGCGGGAACTCAGGGCATGAACGTGTGCGGCAGGAACGTCACCAGCTGGGGAATGAACGTGACAAAGGCCAGCGCGACGGTCATGGCCGCGACGAAGGACCACACGTACGGCCAGGCTTCATCGAGGGTGGTTTGGCCCACCTTGCAGGCGGCGATGAGATCCACGCCCACCGGTGGCGTGTTGGCCCCGATGGCCAGGTTGACGGTCACCATGACGCCGAAATGAATCGGGTCCATGCCCAGGTTGGTGACGAGGGGCATCAGGACGGGCACCACGATGATGATGATGGCGATGGTTTCCATGAAGGTGCCCAGGATGAGCAGCAGGACGTTGATCAGGATGAGGAGCGCGTAGTAGTTCTGCGTCAGGGAGAGGAAAAACCCGGCGATACGCTGGGGGATCTGCTCGGCAGCCAGCACCCAGCCGAATAAGGCCGCCGCCGAAATGATAAACAGGATGATCCCCGTCGTGAGGGCCACGTTGAGAAAAATGGCCGGCAGTTGGCGTAGCGACAGGGTCCGGTAGACCCAGAGGCCGAGAATCAACGCATAGGCCGAGGCCACGGCCGCCGCCTCGGTGGCGGTGAAGACGCCGGTGATGATTCCACCGATGATGATGACCGGGGTCAGCAGGGACAGGAAGGCTTTTTTGAACGAGGCCGCGATCTTCCGGACCGAGAAGGGCTCGCCGGACGGCAGGTTCATCCGTTTGGCGTAGACCCAGGCCAGCGCCATCAGGCAGAACCCCGTAAACACCCCCGGAATGAACCCCCCCATGTAGAGCTTGCCGATCGAGGTGGCCGTCGTCACCCCTAGGACGATCATGACAATGGAGGGCGGGATCACCGTCCCCAGCGAGCCGGCGCAACCAAGCAGGCTGGCGGACAGCCCCTTCCGGTACCCCTGCCTGTCCATGGCGGGCAGCATGATCGAGCCGATGGCGGTGACGTCGGCCACGCCGGAGCCGGAGATGGCTCCGAAAAACATGCAGGAGATCACCATCACCATGGCGAGGCCCCCTGCGATGCGGCCGACCAACGCATCGGCAAAGCCGATGATGCGCGGCGTGATCTCGGCTTCGGACATGACGAGGCCGGCCAGCAGGAAAAGCGGGATGGCCAGCAGGGGAAAGGAATCGATCCCCAGGGTCATCTGCTGGGCGATGACACCCAAGGACACGCTGCCGTAAAGCAGGATGTACGTCACGGCGGACAGGCCGATGGAGACCGAGATGGGGATGCCCAGCGCCACCGCCAGGAAGAAGCTGCCGACGAGGGCGACCACGTGTGTCCTACCCTTTCAACCGCCGAACGCCGTCGGCGATCTGCAGAACGAGGTAGAGGCTCATGAGGGCCGCGCCCACCGGCAGCGCCGCGTACACCCACCCCATGGGGATCTGCAGGGCCGTGGAGCGATGGTGCGCGGTGACGCTGGTCACCAGGCCGCCGCTGTAGAACAGGATCCACAGGAAGATGAGAACGACCATGTCCGTCAGGATCTTGAGCACACGCCTGGCGCGCCCCGGGAGCGGCGTCAAGCACAAGGCGATGTTGATGTGCGCATTCTGCCTCTGCGCCAGGGCCGCCGCCAGGAAACTCATCCAGATGAGAAGGTAGCGTGGCAGCTCCTCGGACCAGAAGAGGGGCTGGCGCAGGACGTAGCGGAACACCACCTGCAAGAACACCACGGCGAAGATGAGGCCGCTCAACACGACCAGCACCCACTCCACGCCCTGCGTCAGCCTGCGGATGAAGATGGAATCCACGGCGGCTCTACTTGCGTGCCTTCTCGATCAGGTCGAAGTACTCCTTTCCGAAGACGTCCTCGTACTGCTTCCACACCGGCTCGACCGCCTTTACGAAGAGGGCGTTGTTGGGAGTGTTGACCTGCATCCCCTTGGCCTTGAGTTTCGCCAGGAAGTCGTCGCTCGACTCCTGCACCATCTTCCGCTGCTTGTCGCGCCACGCGAAGGCGGCTTTCTGGACGACCTGCTGGTCGGCCGGGCTGATCTTGTCCCAGACCCCCTTGGCCATCACCAGCGTGGCGGAGGACCAGACGTGGTTCGTGAGCGACAGGTACTTCTGCACCTCGAAGAAGTTGCTGGAGAAGATGATGGCCAGCGGGTTCTCCTGCCCGTCCACCGCGCCCTGTTGCAGCGCGGAGTACAGCTCGGCAAACGCCATCGGAACGGGGAGGGCGCCCAGGGCCTTGAAGGTGTCCAGCCGGATCTTGTCCGGCGTGACCCGGATCTTCAATCCCTTGAGATCATCAGGAACCGCAATGGCGCGCTTGCTGTTGGTCATGTTGCGGAAGCCGTTCTCCCACCAGGCCAGGCCTTTCACACCCTTCTTTTCCAGCAGCCCGAACAGCCGCGTGCCCGCCTCGCCGTCGAAGACGCGGTAGGCGTGCTGGTGGTCGCTGAAGGCGTACGGCAATCCCTCCAGCCCCAGCTTCGGCTCGATGTTCTGGAACGAGGCGCCGCCGATCAGGCCCATCTCCACCGTGCCAAGCTGCAGCCCCTCGATCATGGCCGTCTCGGTTCCCAGCTGGGAATTCGGGAACACCTTGACCTCGACCCGTCCCTGCGTTGCCGCCTTGACCTCGTCGGCGAAGCCCGTGGCGGCGACGTGCCAGTTGTGCGCCGGCGGCAGCACGTGGCCCAGTTTCAGCGTGGCCGCCTGGCCCGGGACGGCCGCGAAGACGACCAGGGCCACCAGCACGAGCGAACCTCTCACGACTCTCATGTGCGTTCCTCCTTGTGTGCGCCCATCATACGGTGATGCGACGGATGCGCTCGATGGCTTCCGCGAGCCGGGTCTCGTCCACGGTCAATGCCGCACGGAAGTAGCCCTCCCCGTGCGGGCCGAACCCCGCGCCCGGCGTCACGACGACGCCGGCGTCATCCAGGAGACGTTTGGCGAAGCGGGCCGACGGCTCGCCGCCCGGGATGCCGCCCCAGACGTAGAACGTCGCCGTGGGTATTTGCACCCGATAGCCGAGGCGGGCAAGTCCGCCCGCGAAGAGGTCCCGGCGTCGCTGAAAGTGCCGGCGCATCGTATCGAGGAGCGACTGATCCCCCGTGAGCGCCGCCACGCCGGCCTGCTGCACCACCGGAAAGATGCCGGTCTCGTAGTTCGACTTCACGTCGCCCAGCGCGGCGATGACACCCGCGTGGCCGACGGCCACCCCGATCCGCCACCCGGTCATCAGGTAGGTTTTGGAGAGCGAGTGAAACTCGATCCCGATCTCCGTCGCGTCTTTCGCCTGGAGAAAACTCGGCGGCCGGATGCCGTCGAAGTAGACCTCCGAGTACGCGTTGTCGTGACAGATGATGATACCGTGCCGCAGGCCGAAGGCCGCCACCGCGTCGAACAGCGCCAGATCCGCGGACGCCGTGGTAGGATTGCTCGGATAATTGATGTGCATCAGCTTGACGCGGGAGAGGTCGTGCCGTTCCAGTTCGCCAAGGTCGGGAAGCCACCCCGTCTCGGCGCGCAGGGGATAGTAACGCGGTGTCCCGCCCGCCAGGATCGTTCCTCCCTGGTACGTGGGGTAGCCGGGATCGGGGAGGAGGACTTCGTCGCCCGGCTCCACGAAGGCCAGATGAACGTGGCCGATGCCTTCCTTGGAGCCGATGAGCGGCAGGACCTCGGTGTCGGGATCGAGGACGACGCCAAACCGGTCTCGGTACCAGTCGGCGAAGGCACGGCGGAGCGTGGCAAAACCGCGATACGACGAGTAGTGGTGGTTCGCGGCGTTCTCCAGAGCCGCGTGGGTCGCGGCCAGGATGTGGGGCGGGGTGGAAAAGTCGGGGTCCCCGACCCCCAGGTCGATCACGTCCACTCCCCGGGCGACCGCCTGATCTTTCAGGCGAACCACCTCGTCCATGAGATAGAGGGGGAGGTCTGTCATCCGTTTGGCCTTGCGGGCTGCGGCATCCATCGGCGGTGATCCGTTATCACGTGTGCGGTTTTAGCATTGCGGAACCGGCGAATCATCACGGAATCCCCGATTTTTGTCAAGAATTAGCGACACGCCGCGGTGCCGCGGCATGGGCGCGGTTGGAAGTGGCGAGGAAACTCGCCCTGGCGGTGATTCGGGAACCTGGGCCTTGTGGCGGTTGGCGCCGGATGGAGAACTGCCGGCACGGACGACGGTGGGACCGTTTTGGTTGATCATGCGGACGCCGGAAGAGCTTTCGATCGTCACGGCGAAGGGGTGCGTCCCGGCCGGCGTACACGCGGCAGGCGCATGGCGCGCGCTGAAGATGGCAGGTCCGATCCCACAGTCCGCGGTGGGAGTGCTGGCGTCGGTTGCAGAGGCGCGTGCTCGGGCGCGAATCGACCTTTTCGCGATCTCCACCTTCGACACGGATTGCACCCTCGTGGCTCCGACCCCGTGGAGGACGCGCGCCTCGTCTTGTCCCAGGTAGACCACGTCGCCCATCGAGACCGACCCGGCAAGCCGGTCACCGCAGAGACGCCACCAGGAGCCACTAAGACCCGCAGCGTCGGGACCCGGTCCATGCTCCGACGGTTCTCCTGAGGCGGCGGCGTCCGCCGTCGTCCTGCCGCTCGGCATCCCGGCAACCGTGTTTCTGGCGTCCCGGCGGTTCAAGATCTTCCTGGTTCGCGTCCCGGAGAATCCGGCAAGAATTCCGGCGAAACGGGCACGCGGACTGACGCGACGCGAGCGACATGTTTTTCGTCTGCCAGGCGAACCGTGGGGCCTGGAACCCCTCGAGTGACGGGAATCTGAGGATGGACATCACGCGAACCGGCTCCCAGCTTTCCGGCAACGGACCCGCCGAGTGGTGTACCGGCACGGTCCGCATCGCCCCCCTGTTACAGCCAAAGGCGCCGGTCCCCGTGTCGGGCGCCGGCCTCACGTTCGAGCCCGGCGCGCGGACCGCCCGGCACACCTGCTCTCTGGGCCAGCCTCCGATCGCGACCGCGGGCTGCGGCTGAGTCCAGCGCGCGGGCGGTCCGTTCGAGCAAATACGACCGGGGGCGTGGTCCGGTTTCCGCCGGGGGAGAAGCGCCGACACGGCGCCACGGCCACACCGGCCATGACGCACATCGCCATTCAAAAACAACAGGACGGCAAGACTGTCGCCTGGCCGGAGGAGGCGCGCGGCGAGCACTACCAGCCTGATTCAGGGGCGAGGCGGTCAGCGGTCAGCTTTGAGCCACCGACCAGGACACGTCGCGGCCCGGCGTCATCCGTCTTTGCCTACAAGGCGCCGTCTCCACCTTGACACCGGCCCATGGATCCTTCACAAAATGGTCAAACTCTCCGGGGAGGGAAAACCATGCCGCACGAACATTCGAGGCCGACACGACGCGATTTTCTCAAGACGGCTTCGACTGGCCTGGCCGCGGGTCTTGTCGGTCGATCGCTGCCCCTCCATGCCGCGCCGCACCCCGACCTCGCCGTCGTCTCGGGCGATCCCGCGGCCGCCGCGCGAAGGGCTGTCGAGGCCTTGGGCGGCATGTCCCGCTTCGTCCAGACAGGCGATCGCGTCGTCCTCAAGCCCAACATGTCCTTTGCCAGCGGCCCGGAGCGTGCCTCGAACACGCACCCCGCCGTGGTCTACGCCGTGGCCGAGATGTGTCTCGCGGCGGGGGCGAAGCAGGTCATGATCGTGGACAACCCTCTCCAGACTGCCGAGCTTTGCCTGCGGCGTGCGGGTGTCGCCGACGCGTGCAAAGGGCTCAAGAACACGTATGTCCAGATGTTCACCGACCGCAAGTTCTACCGGGAGATCAAGGTCCCGCAGGGAAAGGTCCTGGACCGGGTGGAGGTCATCAAGGAGGTGCTCGATAGCCAGGTGCTGATCTGCCTGCCGCAGGCCAAGTCCCACTCGAACACCGGGATCAGCATGGGGATCAAGGGGCTAATGGGGCTGATCTGGGATCGCGGGAGCTTCCACGGCCGGTACAACATCAACGAGGCCCTGGCCGATCTGGCCACCGCGATTCGACCCCGGCTCACGATCCTGGACGCGACGCGCGCGCTGACCACCGGCGGTCCCGGCGGGCCCGGCGAAGTCGTCACGCCGAACCTCATCATCGCCGGGACGGATCCCGTGGCGGTGGACTCCTTCGGGGTCGGTGTCGCCCCTTGGTATGGCCAGAAGTTCCAGGGCCGCCAGGTGGAGCACCTGCTCGCGGCCAGTCAACACGGGCTGGGAAAGATCGACGTGGAGTCATTGAGCGTCCTGAGGGCTACTGCATGAGGGCTGCGATCCAGGCCCTCTCGCTTCTGCTCTTCACGCTGCTGTTCGGGCTGGCCGATTACCGGCTGCCGGATTGGCTGCCGGCCGATATCTACCTGCGGCTGGACCCGCTCCTTGGGTTGAGCGCGATCGTGGCGGGGCGCACATGGGTTCCCCGCGCCATCTGGGGTCTTGCGCTACTCGTCGCCACCGCTCTCGTCGGCCGGTTCTTCTGTTCCTACGTCTGTCCCCTGGGCGCGATCCTGGATTTCCTGGATCCTCTGCTCTTCCGCCGGGTCAAGCGTCGAGCGCTCGACGCCGATGGCGCGCTCCGGAATGTCAAATACGTCGTGTTGATCGTGTTCATTGCGGCGGCATTGGCCGGGTCGTCGCTTGTCTATCTTCTGGACCCGATCTCCCTCCTCACGCGGACGTACACGCTGGCCTTGTTTCCGCCGTTCGTGGGCCTGCTGAACCTGCTGCTGGACGCCGTGCGTCCCGTGGCGGACGCGATGCGCTGGATGAACATTGCCACGCTGTCCTACACGCAGCCCGTGTTCTATATGTCGCTTCTCACCCTCCTGATCTTCGCGGGGATCATCGCCCTGGGTCGTCTCGCGCCTCGTTTCTGGTGCCGATACCTGTGTCCGCTGGGCGCGCTGTTGAGCCTCTTTTCCCCGCTGGGCCGTCTCCGGAGGACGGTCGGCCCGGAGTGCCCGGCCTGCGGCGCGTGCCAGAAGGCGTGCCCCATGGGTGCGGCGATGGACGACGGGGGGACGCGCCTCGCCGAATGCACCCAGTGCCGCACGTGCGTGGCGGCCTGCCCGACGGATGTGATCGCGTTCCCGGCATCGTCGAAGATGCTTCCCGTGGGGCTGTCGTCTCGACCGGACCTGTCCCGCCGCACCTTTCTTTACTCCGTGGCCGGTGGCGTGGGATTGGGATTCGGGGTGCAGCACTCGCCATTCACGCCGCTCCAGAACAAGCAGCAGCTCATCCGGCCGCCGGGCGCCCTCCCCGAGGGCGACTTCCTCGCCACCTGCATCCGGTGCGGCGAGTGCATGAAGTCGTGCCTCACCAACACGCTCCAGCCCACGCTGTGGGAGGGCGGCCTGGCGGGCCTCTGGACACCAAGGCTGGACCTCCGGTTCGCGGCGTGCGAGCAGGAATGCAACGTGTGCGGCAAGGTCTGCCCCACCCAGGCAATTCGCTCGCTGGATCTGGAAGAGAAGACCCACGCCAAGCTGGGGACCGCCGTCCTCAAGAAGGAGATGTGTCTGGTCTGGGCGCAGGACAAGCTCTGTCTGATCTGCGACGAGGTCTGCCCGTACGATGCCATCGTGTTCCGGACCATCGACGGCTACCGCCGCCCGTTCGTGGTCGCGTCGCGGTGCAACGGCTGCGGCTACTGCGAACAGCGCTGTCCGGTGGAGGGCGAGTCGGCCATCGTGGTGGCCCCCATCGGCCAGATCCGGCTACGGACGGAGTCCTACGTCGCCGAGGCGAAGAAGCTCCAGCTGGACTTCAAACCCAATCCGGGTGACGACCGGTTCATCCCGAAAAGCGAGGGGCTGCGGGTTGAGCCGGAGCCGCGCGACGATGCCAGGCCGCAGCCAAGCATGCGAACGCCGGGAGCGGCGGCGAGGCCGCCCAAGGGATTCTTGCCCGAGGCGGGGGATTTCTAGCCCATCATTTTCTTCAGGTAGGCCAGCGAGCGCGGGATACCGGTTTCCTCCGGCTCCGGCGTCTCGTACTCGAAGCTCACCCAGCCGTCATACCCCGCCTGGCGCAGGGCGGGGAAGATCCGGCCGTAGTCCACCTTCTCGTCCGAGCCGTCGGGGGCAACCTGCCAGAATTTTGCGTGCACGTGCGCCACCAGGCCCACGACGCGCTGGATGGACGGCCAGCCGTCGGTGAAGTTCCCCGTGTCCAGCAGCGGGATCAGGTGCGGGGAGTTCACCTCGCGGAGGACGCGGAGAAATTCGTCCGCGGTGGGCGTAAACGCTCCGTGGTTGTGGTTTTCCAGTCCCAGACGCACGCCGCCGTGGCGGGCGAACTCCGCCACCTCGCGGAGAGCGTCGATCATGGCCGGCCAGCGGGCCTCGCGCTCGCCTTCGGGATAACCGGCGAAAACGCGAACCAGCGGGGCGCCCAGCTGCTCGGCCACCTCGACCCACTGCTTGACCTTGGTCACCTCGCTCTGCCGCAGGGTGGGATCGGCGCGGCCGAAGTCGTTGTGCACGCCGACACCGATGATGGACAAACCGAGCTCGCGTGCCGTCCGGCGGAGCGTCTGGAGGTAGACGGGGCGCGTCTGGGGGAAATGGATGTCCTGCAGCTCCACGCCCTGGACGTTGAGATCTTTGGCGCAGCGGTGGAGGAAGCGGATCTGATCCATGCGCCCGCTGTCAAAGGAACGGTTGAAGGTCCCGCAGATGCAGCCGAGTTTCATGTGGCCAGTCCTTTCGGCGGTCGAATGGTCTTCAGGGCGGCCAGGACGCGGCGATGGAGCCCCGGATTGGCGCTGCAGACCAGGTTGAAAACCGCGTGGATGTCCGCGGTGAACGCGAGCGGCGAGCCGTCCCAGTTGGTGATCACGCAACCCGCCCGCTCGGCGATGTGCGCCGCCGAGTACACCTCGGTCAGGGCCTCGTTCCAGGCGAGGTAGACGTCGATCCGGCCGGCTGCCACATCCACGAAGCCGCCCGGCCCGCCGTTGGGCAGGATGAACTTGGCCCGCTCGATCAGCGGGCGCAGGGCCGTGGCAGTCGCGTAAAGGAACCGCGGCTTCATCATGTAGGCCTCGAGGAAGGCGCCGTCGGGTGTCCGGGTCGCCGCCGGTCGGAGCGGGACCGGCCGGGCGCCGGGTCGCGGTATCCGGACCGCCGCCTTGGAATCGGCCACGGTGACCTCCGCGGTGGTGTGGTCGATGACCCCGGCGGCCCGCGGGGTCCCATCCCGCCCATAGACGCCCAGCGCCGTGAACCAGTGGGCGCGGATCCCGCGCCGGTAAAGGAGGCTGCCGTCGAACGGGTCCATGATGATGTAGACCGGTTCGGTGGCCCCAGGGGAGACGCCGCGGCGCGCCGCCAGCGATTGCTCCCCGGCTTCCTCCGAGAGCAGCGTCCCGTGGACGCCCTGCCGCTGTAGGGCCACGACGACGGCTCGCTCGGTCGCCGTGTCCACGCCGATCACCTCGGGGTCCCAGGCGCGGTAGCCGGCCTCGCGCCCCGCCACCACGCGTTGGCCCGCCGCCGCGCCCAGCCGACGCACGGCGGCATGCGCCGCCTGAAGCGCGGCCACGACGACGGCTCGCCAGGTCTTCGGTGCTCTCATGCCTCGGTTCCTTTCGCGTCCATGCTCTGGAGAATCCGGACGATCTCGGCCACCGTATGATTCAGCGCTCGGTCGCCAAGCGTCTGTGATGTCTTGGAGGTGTCGCCCCGGACGCCGGACGGAAATTCGTTTTCCGGGTTGGTCAATACGTGGAATCTCGACAGACGGGGCCGCGTCACCTGCGGCATGCGGTCCAGGCGAACGCGGTCCTCGGCGATCACCAGCATCTCCGAGGTCTCGATGGAGCCGGCATGCCCGTCCCGGCCGACGAGCCCCGTCCTCTGCCGGATGGGGTCCAGGAACGCGTACGGACCGATGACCAGGATCTGGAGCGTCGGATCGGCGCTCACCAGCGACAGGGCAGCCTCGCGCATGGCGCTTTCCTGGGCGTCCTCCGCGTGGCCGGCAAGGAGGACCATCTTCTTGGCGCCGTGACGCGCGTACCCCGAAAGGATCTCGCGCACCAGCGGCGTGAACGTTTCCGGCGACAGCGACACGGTCCCCGGGAAATTCCGCATGGTACGGCAGATGCCGTACGGGAATCCGGGCGCCACCAGGCCGTTCACCCGCTCGGCAACCGCCAGGCAGACGTATTCCGCGAAAAAGCCATCGGTACCCAGCGGCAAATGGGGTCCGTGCTGCTCGACCGACCCGAACGGGAGGAGCAGCCAGCGTTCTTCCTTCATGGCCTGCGCGAACTCGTCGCGGGTAAGATTCGCCACCTCCAAACGGTTCTCCGTGGTCATGTGCTCCTCGTCATATCCGGTTCGATGGTTCGGCGGTTCGGCCGTTCGGCGGTTCGGCCGGTCGATGGTTCGGCCGTTCGGCCGTTCGATGGTCCCTGAACCGCCGAACAGCCGAACCGTCGTCCCGCCGAACGTCTTATCTCTCCTCGACCACCCACGACCGCACGCGCGGCAAGCGCACACGAACGGCCTCGCCGACCGCATAGCGGTGGCGGGCGTCGGTCTGCAAGCGGAGGTCCGCTCCGTCGCCGATGACCAGTCGATAGTCCATGGTATCCCCGAGATACGTCGTCTTCTCGACCTTGGCCGGGAAGGTATTCGATCCCGACTCGCCGTCGGCCGGCAGCAGCTCGATCTCGTTGGGTCGGAAAAAGAGGAGAACCTTCTGGCCTGCGGCGGCGCCGGGCAGGGCGCGGGTCTCGATGGCCAGACCGCTGGTCGCCACGGTCATGGTCTCACCACGCACCGTATCCACGCTGCCGTCCAGGAAGTTGGACAGGCCGATAAACTCGGCGACGAAGCGGGAGTTGGGGCTTTCGTAGATCTCCTCGGGTGTGCCCAGCTGCTGGAGCCGTCCCCGGTTCATGATGGCCACCCGGTCCGAGAGGGCAAGCGCCTCCCCTTGATCGTGTGTCACGTACATGGCGGTGATCCCGAGACGGGTCACCACCTCCTTGATCTCGAATCGCATCTCTTCGCGGAGCTTGGCGTCCAGGTTGGAGAGGGGCTCGTCGAGAAGGAGAACTTTCGGATGGTAGACCAGGGCTCGCGCCAGGCCGACCCGCTGCTGCTGTCCGCCGGACAGCTGGCGGGGGTAGTGCCCCGCATAACCCTCCAGGCGCACCAGCCGCAGGGCATCGAGCACCAGCCGCTCCCGCTCGGGTTTCGGCAGGTTCCGGATCATGAGGGGGAAGGTCACGTTATCCCGGACGGTCATGTGGGGGAACAAGGCAAAATTCTGGAAGACCATCCCCAGCTCGCGCTGGTGCGTCGGCACGTCGGTGACGTCCTTGCCGTCGAGGAAGATCCGCCCCTCGTCGGGCTGAACGTACCCGGTGAGGCAACGCAGCGCGGTCGTCTTTCCGCACCCGGAAGGTCCGAGCAGGGTCATCAGTTCGCCCCGTCGGATGGAGAGACTCAAGCGGTCGTTGGCGACCAGCGCGCCGTAGCGCTTCGTGACGTCGCGGAACTCGATCATGGCATCGGCCATCCCTCAGACTCCCTTGAAACCGCCGACCAGCTTCTCCGGCTTGGCCCGCCGCTGGATGATGGCGAGAATGAGCAGGGACGGCACGACCATGATCACGGCCATGGCGCTGGTGATCTCCCAGTAACCGTCCCCGACGGCCAGATAGGTGCGGACAGGCAGCGTGACCGTGTGCGGGCCATAGGTCAACAGCGTCAGCGTAAACTCGTTGTAGGAGTGCGTGAACGAGAACAGCATGGAGGCCAGGATCCCCGGCATGATGAGGGGGAGAACCACGTACACGAACCGTTTGAGCACATTGGCCCCGCACACGCCGGCGGCCTCCAGGACGCGCTCATCCAAGCCTTCGAACGTGGCCGACAGGACCAAGATGGCGTACGGGGCGCACACCGAGACG
>JAKPQH010000038.1 GCA_029580855.1 bacterium
CTGTCCGTCCTCGCGGGAGGCGCGGGACGCCATACACGACCGCATCGAGACGCTACGACGAAACGGGCACCACATCCGCGGCCGCGTCGGGCAGTCCGGCGGGTACGTCTACGTCCGCGGGCCGAATGATGCCCGCGTTCCCTCCCCTCTTCCCCAGCGAGAATCCGAGGTGGCATGAGCACCAAAGGTCACACCGTACAAAAGCCGGAGGCGGCGACCGTCGAGTGGTGGCCGGCCGAGCGCGTCATCCCCTACGCGCGGAACCCGCGCACTGCGACCGACACCGCCGTGGGCAAGGTCGCGGCGTCCATCAAGGAGTTCGGCTTCCGCGTGCCCATCATCGTGGACAGCGAAGGCGTCATTATCGCCGGTCATACGCGGCTCGCGGCGGCGAAGCGGCTGGGCCTGGAGCGCGTCCCCGTCCTCGTGGCGGCGGACCTCTCCCCGGCGCAGGTGAAGGCGTACCGCATCGCGGACAACCGGACGGCGCAGGAGACGGGCTGGGAGCGGGCGCTGCTGGAGCTGGAGCTGGAGGACCTGCGCGGCCTCGACTTCGACCTCTCGCTGACCGGGCTGGACCCGCTGGAGTTCGCAGAGCACGGCGCGGAGACAGACCCCTACGCGGAGTGGGAGGCGATGCCCGAGTTCGAGCAGGGCGACAAGGGTTCCGTCTTCAACGTCACCGTCCACTTCAAGAGCGACGAGGACGCCGAGGCGTTCTTCCGGCTCATCGGCAGCGAGAAGCGGAGCTGGCTGTGGTGGCCGGAGTCGGACGGGCACGTGGGTTCCAGCCTGCACCATCAGTACGTGGCCGTGGACGGAGACGGAGACGAGGCGGCGTGAACTGATGGCGTTCTCGCCCCGCTTCCCGCTCTACATCCCGTCCAAGAGCCGGGCGGCTATCGCGCTGACCCCGCGAGCCTTGGACCGCATGGGCGTGCCCTACCGGCTGGTCGTGGAAGAGCAGCAGCTCGCGGAGTACGCGGAGCACTTCCCGCCCGAGAAGCTGCTGGTGCTGGACCCAACCTACCAACGCGACTACGACACGTTCGATGACCTCGGCGACACCAAGAGCAAGGGACCGGGACCGGCGCGCAACTTCATCTGGGACCACTCCATCGCGGAGGGCCACGCGTGGCATTGGGTGATGGACGACAACATAAGTCTCTTCTCGCGCCTCCACCGCAATCAGTGCATCCCGGTCGGGGACGGGACCTGCTTCTACGCGATGGAAGACTTCTGCCTGCGCTACGAGAACATCGCGATGGCGGGACCCAACTACTGGATATTCGTGACCTCCCGCAACCCGCACCCGCCGTTCACCGTGGGGACGCGGATTTACTCGTGCAACCTCATCCGTAACGACGTGCCCTTCCGCTGGCGCGGGCGCTACAACGAGGACACCGACCTCAGCCTGCGGATGCTCAAGGCGGGCTGGCAGACGGTCCAGTTCAACGCCTTCCAGCAGTGGAAGGAGACGACCCAGAAGCTGCGGGGCGGCAACAGCGAGGCGTTTTACGACCACGAGGGGACGCTGCCCAAGAGCCAGATGCTGGCCGACATGCACCCGGACGTGGCCCGCGTCGTGTGGCGCTTCGGGCGCTGGCATCACCACGTGGACTACAGCCGCTTCAAGCGGATGCCGCTCATCAAGCGCAGCGACTACGTTCCTCCGGCCGCCAACCCGTACCGCTTCCGCCTGGAAGAGACGACGGGCTGGCACCGGGGCAAGCCTGCGGAGGCGTCCCGTGGGGCGTAGGCCGGCAGCTATCGACCTGGAGGCGCTGGAGAAGCTGGCCGCCATGCTCTGTACGCACGAGGAGGCGGCGGGCTACTTCGATATCGCCCGGGAGACGTTCACGCGCAAGCTGCGGCAGAAGCGCTACCGGGACGTGTGGGAGCGCGGCCAGCAGAAGGGGCGCATCAGTATCCGGCGCAAGCAGTTCCAGAAGAACACCGACGCCATGCTCATCTGGCTGGGCAAGCAGTACCTCGGCCAGCGCGACCGTCCGGACGGAGACGAGAACAGCCGCTCGGCGGCGGAAGAGTACCTGCGGCGGCAGAAGGGCGACCCGCTGTGAGCATCGAAGCGCTGACGGACAAGCAGCGGGCGGCGTGGTGGGCGCTGGACAAGCACCGCATGGTCGTCTGCGAGGGCGCGGTGCGGAGCGGCAAGAGCGTCGGGGCCGACCACGCGTTCGTGGACTTCGCGATGCACGGTCCTCCGGGGAACCTGCTCCTGGCCGGCAAGACTCAGGACTCGGTGACGCGCAACATCATCTATCCGATGATGGACCTCTTCGGCGGAGCCGTCTGCCGCTACAACCGGGGCACGCGGGAGTTCTACATCGACAACCGCCGCGTCTACGTGGTCGGCGCGAACGACGAGCGGGCAGCCGAGAAGATACGCGGCATCACGCTCACCGGCGCATACGTCGACGAGGCGTCCACCATCCCGGAGTCCTTCTGGACGATGCTCCGCTCGCGGCTCTCAGCGGAGGGCGCGCGGATGCTCGCCACGACCAACCCGGACGCGCCGCTGCACTGGCTCAAGCGCGACTGGCTGGACCGGGCTGACGAGTTGGACCTGGCCCGCTTCTCCTTCCGCCTGGAGGACAACCCGTATCTCCCGGCCGACTACGTGGAGGGCATCCGGCGCGAGTTCGTAGGGCTGTGGTATCGGCGCTTCGTGCTCGGGGAGTGGGTCGCCGCCGAGGGTGCGGTCTACGACATGCTCGACCCGGACGTTCACGGCACCGACGAGCTGCCGCCCATCACGCGCTGGTGGCTGGCCGTGGACTACGGCACCGCCACGGTCACTCACGCGCTGCTGGCGGGGCTGGGGACGGACCAGCGCCTGTACGTGGCCCGGGAATGGCGCTGGGACGCTGGAGAGAAACGCAGGCAGCTCACCGACGCCGAGTACTCTGAGCGGCTGCGGGAGTGGGTGCGCAGCGGCGCGGACGGAGCCTACCGGCTCAACGCTAAGCCTGCTCCGGTGCCCGTGGACCGCGCGTTTGTGGACCCGTCCGCCGTGTCGTTTACCGAGCAGCTGCGCCGCGACCGCTGGGTGACGCCGCGCTCCGCCGACAACGCGGTGCTGGACGGCATCCGCTACACGGCCAGCCTCCTGGCGGCGGACCGGCTCCGCATCCACCGCTCGTGCGAGCACCTGCTGCGTGAGCTGAGCGGCTACCTCTGGGATGCCAAAGCGCAGGCGCGGGGAGATGACGCGCCTATCAAGGCCGACGACCACGGCTGCTTCGTCGCAGGGACGCCGGTTGTCACGTCACGCGGCCAAGTAGCGATTGAGCGCGTGAGGACCGGCGACAAGGCGATGACGCGCGACGGCTGGCGGGAGGTCAGAGCGAGCGTCATGACTTGCGCTGCGGCTAAGGTGCATGAAGTCGTCCTCTCCGACGGTCGCCGGTTCAGCGGGACCGCCGACCATCCCGTGTGGGTAGAGGGGAAGGGCTGGGTGAGTATAGATGCGCTGCGATATGGTGATATACTACGCTCATGGTCGAGGTCATCGAGTTCAACGGAATCAGGTTCAGGCGCTACCCGACCTCCCACACGTGGGCCGAGGCCGTTTACTTCACTCCCGGTAAGGCTGATAAGTCACGTGGTGTCGGCCGCCTGCATGAGGAAATCTGGAAGGCGGAACACGGCCGGATACCGAACGGCTGCGTCATCCACCATGCCGATTTCGACCCGCTCAACAACGAGTCGGCCAATCTCGTCTGTCTCTCGCAAGAGGAACACCGCCGCGTCCACGCCGAGAGGACCAGTCGCCGTATGCAGACGCCTGAAGCACGGGCGCATCTCGCGCGTATCAGGCCGCTCGCATCCGAATGGCATCGCTCCGAAGAGGGCCGCGCCTGGCACCGTGAACACGCTACTAGGGCTATGGCGAAGCGCGAGCCGGTACGTCTTGTCTGCCGCCACTGCGGCGGGCGCTTTGAATCGCTCCAGCCTTGGGCCAAGTTCTGTTCCAACAACTGCAGAAGTGCGGCACGGCGTGCCAGCAGGGTCGATGACGAGACCCGGGTCTGTGTCGTCTGCGGCAAGAGTTTCAGGACTAACCGCTACCTGCCGACCAGAACGTGCTCCGCTTCGTGTGCTTACCGTTCGCGCTCTGACTGAGCGCGTCCCCGTCTACAACCTTCTCATCGCGGACGCCCACGAGTTCTACGCCAACGGCGTGCTCGTGCATAACTGCGACGCGCTCCGCTATCTGGTGTTCACCACCCGCCGTTACACCCGCCGCTGGGTCGCGGCCGACAGAGACGAACAGGAGGCCGCAGCATGAGCCTGCCCACTGACGCCAACGCACTCTGGCCGCCGCACGGCGCGATGCCGGCCGACATCCATACCTGGCGGGCGTGGTACTCCGGAAGTCCGGCGCGGCTGGCCTCGGACGCATCCCCGCCGAGTGCCGGGCGCTCGCGCTTCCCGTTCTTCTGGCGGCGCGAGAGGGAGCGGTCTCTCAAAGCACCGAAGCAAGCGCCGCCGGTCCATGTCCCTCTTGCGGCGGAGATTGCCCAGACCTCCGCCGACCTGCTCTTCGGCGAGATGCCGGACCTCGTGGTGAGCGACCCGGCTCAGCAGCGGCTCGACGAGCTGGCGGCGGAAACGGGGCTGGCCAACGTCTTGCTGGAGGCGGCGGAAGTCTGCGCCGCTATCGGCGGCGTCTTCCTGCGCGTGAGCTGGGACACGGAAGTGGCCGATGCGCCGTTCCTGACCACGGTGGCGGCCGACCACGCTGCTCCCGAGTTCCGCTACGGGCGGCTGCGGGCGGTCACCTTCTGGCGCGAGCTGGACGCCAAGGGTAAAGGCGTCTGGCGACACCTCGAACGGTACGAGCCGGGCGTCATCCTGCACGGTCTGTACGTGGGCGACAAGACGCACGTAGGGACCCGTTGCGGTCTGGAGGAACACGAGGCGACGGCGGCGCTGGAGCCGGTCGTCTCGCTGCCGGAGGGCGTCCCGCCGCTGCTGGTCTGGTACGTGCCCAACATACGACCGCTCACCGACTCGCTGGGCTCACCCTACGGTCGCGCGGACGTGGCCGGGGCTGAGGACCTCCTGGACGCGCTGGACGAGGCATACAGCTCGTGGGCGCGGGACGTGCGGCTGGCCAAGACGCGCATTCTCGTTCCGCACGACGCATTGGAGACTATCCGTCCGGAGCGCGGCAGCGGGCGCTACTTCAACGCCGACGCCGAGGTGTTCACAGAGCTGGACGGCATGAGTCCGGGCGAGATGAGCATCGTCGTCCACCAGCCCGCTATCCGGGCGGAGGAACACGAGCAGACCGTCCTGCGGCTGATGGAGTCCGCCGTGTCTCGCGCGGGCTACTCGCCGCAGACGTTCGGCCTGCGTATCGAGGGCCGCGCGGACTCCGGTACGGCGCTCCGCCTGCGCGAGGGCAAGACGCTCCAGACCATCGAGCGCAAGCGGCGCTACTGGGCACCGGCGGTGAAGGACGCCTGCGCCGCTTTGCTCGCCGTGGACCGGGCGGTGCTCGGGCACCCGACCGTGGTCGAGACGCCGGTGCTGGCGTGGCCGGAGGCGCGGGAGACGCCGCAGGAGCAGGCGCAGACGCTGACCCTGCTTCGGACCGCCGAGGCGGTGTCCATCGAGACGGCGGTGCGGCGGGCGCAGCCGGACCTGGACGACGAGAAGCTGGCCGAGGAAGTCGAGCGCATCCGGGAGGACTCCGGGCGCGTGGTGAGTGAGCCCGCCTTCTGATGGCCGACGAGCGCGACACCCTGCTCGGCCTGGCGCGCGGACTGGAGCTGGCCCTGCTGGCGAACCTCGCTCTGCAGGTGCGGCGCTGGCTGGCCGACCAGGAACGCGGCGCGGGCGTCGCTGTGGCCGCTTCTGCGGCGCTGAGCGCGGCGGCGCGGCGTCTGATGCGCGGCATGCATGCCAAGCGCGACAGGGCGGCCCTGGCGGCCGTCACGGCGGCGCATGAGCGCGGCGCGAACGCGGCGCGGGCGGTCGTCCTCCGGGGCCGCATCGCCACGACGCTGGCCCGGGTGGACTCCGAGGCCGCTACCCGGGCGCTGGCGCGGGCGCTGGCGGGGCGGCTGGCGGAGACGGACCTGCACGTGCTCCGCGCCGTGAACGACATCTACCGCCAGGCGGTCGGACGGGCGACCATGCAGGCGCTCGCCGGGGACCTCACGCGACGGCAGGCAGCTCAGGCGGCGCTCGATGCGCTGGCCGGCCACGGCGTCACCGGCTTCGTGGACCGGGCGGGGCGGCGCTGGAACCTCGCCAGCTACACCGAGATGGCGACCCGGACCGCCATCCACAACGCCGAGCGGCAGGGCGTCATGGACGGGGTACGGGCAGCGGGTCGTGACCTCGTGACGGTATCCGGCTCGCCGGGGAGCTGTCCGCTCTGCACCCCGTGGGAGGGCGAAGTGCTCTCGCTCGGCGGACTGACTCCGGGCTACCCCACGCTGGCGGACGCCGAGCGTGACGGACTGTTCCACCCGTCCTGCCGCCACACGCTCGCGCCCTACGTGGAGGGGCTGACGCGGACGGACGATACCCAGGCAGGCGACCCGGACCGCTACGCGGCGGAGCAGCAGCAACGGCACTTAGAGCGCGGCGTCCGCTACTGGAAGACGCGGGAGGCTGTGGCAATGGACGAGGTGAGCGCGGCCAAGGCGCGGCGCAAGGTCCGGGAGTGGCAGGGGCGGCTACGCGGCCATGTGGCCGAGCACGACCTGCCGCGCCTGCGCTACCGCGAGCAAATAGGCAAGGCCATCTGACGGACAGGAGACGGAAGACGTGGACAAGGAACAGCAGCAACAACAGGGCGGGCAGCAGCAAAACGAGCGCCGGGAAGAGGACCGGCAGCAGGGCACGGGCCGGGTGGAGTTCACGCCGGAGCAGCAGGCCGCCATCGATGAGCTGGTGGCGGAGCGCGTGCGCCGCGCGGAGCGGGCTGCGGCGCAGAGAGCCAAGGAAGAGGCGAATGAGGCCGCCAAGCGGGCGCAGATGGACGAGACGGAACGGTTGAAGGCAGAGAAGGAAGACGCCGTGAAGCAGGCCGCAGAGGCGCTGGCGCGGGCCGACCGTACGCTCGTTGCGGCCGAGGCGCGGGTGGCGGCGGCTGCGGCCGGGGCCAAGCCGGAGCGGCTGGACCGCGTGCTGCGCCTGCTGGACCTCGACGCCGTGACCGTGGAGGACGGCACCCCGGACGCGAAGGCCGTCGCATCGGCGGTGGCGGCGCTCAAGGACGACATCCCGGAGCTGTTCGGCGGCGCACCGTCCAAGCGGTCCGGCGCGGATATGGAGGCCGGCGAGGGCGACAAGCGCGTCTGGACCCGGGCTCAGATAGCGGAGCTGGCCAAGAAGCCGAGTGAGTACGCCAAGCACGAGGAAGAGATTGACGCGGCGCTGCGCGAGGGTCGTATCCGCGAATGATGCCCGCGTTCTTCCGGCCGTTCCTCGCCTACCATTAGGGCACGTCCGACGGGACGCTAAACACGGAGCCTCACCTGTGAGGCGCGGAAGCTGCCCCTACCACGGGCCGCCGACGGGCGCTAAGCGGAGGACCCATCCACTCCGTACAGGGAGGCTCTACCGTGAGCGTTGCCGACTTCGTTCCTGAAATCTGGTCCGCCAAGTTGCTGCTCAACTTCGAGCGCAAGCTGGTCTACGCGAACCTCGCCAGCCGAGACTACGAGGGCGAAGTCTCGCAGGCAGGCGATACCGTCCACATCAACACCCTGGGCGACGTGTCCGTGGGCGCGTACTCCCCGGGGAGCACGACCGTCACCCCGGAGACGCTGGCAACGACCAAGCAGGCGCTCGTCATCGACCAGGCGCACTACTTCGCGTTCGAGGTCGACGACGTGGACAAGCGGCAGATGGCCGGCGACCTCGTGGGGGAGGCCACCCGCAACGCCGGGTACGGCTTCGCCAAGACGGTCGATGAGCATATCGTGGACCTCTACGACGCCGTGGACGCGGGCAACGACCTCGGCTCGGTCAACGTGGGGAGCGGCGACGACGCCTACGACCTCCTGCTGGAGCTGCGTACCGCCTGCGCCGAGAAGGACATCCCCGACACAGACCGCTGGTGCGTCGTGCCGCCGTGGTTCGCGGGGCAGCTCCTGAACAACGACAAGTTCGTGAAGAACCCGGCTCTTGGCCAGACGGCGGCTGACGCGCTGCTCAACGGCCACATCGGGCGGGGCGCGGGCTTCGACGTGTACGAGAGCAACAGCAACCCGGTCCTCACGAGCGGCGGAGACGATTATCTCGTGTGGTGCGGCACGCCGTCCGCTCTCGGCCTCGTGACCCAGGTCAACGAGGTGGAGGCGATGCGTAGCCAGGACCACTTCGCGGACGTGGTGCGCGGTCTGCTCCTCTACGGGGCCAAGCTCCTGCGCCCCAAAGGCGTCGTCATCGCGGCCGCCAACCGGACCAGCTCGTAAGGCTCCAGTGTCGCGTGATTCCACGCATCCTGCACCAGTTCTGGGTGGGGTCGCCTCTGCCCGCCGCGTACCGCGAGTTCGCGGAGGGCTGGCGGCGGCTCCACCCAGGCTGGGCATACCGGCTCTGGACTGACGCGCACCTTCCGGTGCTTCGCAACCGGGAGCTGTACGACGCGGCGGGGCGTCTCTGCCCGGGCTTCGCGGGCCAGCTCCGCGCGGACGTGCTGCGCTACGAGCTGCTGTACCTCTTCGGCGGCGTCTGGGTGGACACCGACTTCGAGCCACGCATGCCGCTCGACAAGCTGCTGGAGGGCGTCTCCTGCTTCGCCGCGTGGGAGCGGCAGGACAACGTGGTGAACAACGCCATCATGGGTGCGGTGCCGGGCCATCCGTTCCTCGCCCGTCTCGTGGAGGCGCTGCCCGCGTCCGTGCTGGCCGGCAAGGGCAAGCGGCGTCCGTCCAAGGTGAGCGGGCCGCACTTCCTCACCGCGCAGTACCGCGCACACCCCGAAGGCGTGACCGTGTTCGGCCAGGAGCTGTTCTACCCGTACCGCTGTGACCAGCTCCACCGTGCGAGCGAGGACTTCCCCAAGGCGTATGCCGTCCACCACTGGGCCAACCAGCGACGGCTCCGGAGGCGACCGCTGTGAGCCGGGCCGTCATCGAGTATTGGGAGACGCGCTACCTCGCCGGACGGCGCAGCTCCGGGGAAGGCTCGCGCGGCGCGGCGGCGCGTCATAAGGCGGCGTTCGTGAACGCGCTGACGGACCGCTACCGCGTCAACCGCATCATCGATTGGGGCTGCGGCGACGGCGAGATTGCCGCGCGGCTGAAGGTGCGGCGCTACGTGGGGCTGGACGTATCGGCGGCGGCGCTGGCTATCTGCCGGGAGCGCGTCCGCCTGCCGCGCCGGGCGTGGGTCTACTTCGACGGCATCCGCGCACCCGAGCTGCCTCCGGCCGGGCTGGCGCTCTCGCTGGACGTGCTCTTCCACCTGACCGAGGAACGGCTCTACCGGCGGCACCTCAAGCTGCTGTTCGGCTCCGCTCCGGTCGTCTGCATCCATTCCTCCAACCACGACGAGGCCGGGGAGGCGCACGTGCTCCACCGCGAGTTCCTGCCGGACGTTCCCCGGGGCTGGCGCTGCGTGCACGAGGGGCCGGACCGGGCCATCGGCTTCTGGGTGTTCGAACGGGAGGCGGCACGATGAGGCTGTCCGTGGCGATGATGGCGCACCCGGCGCGGGCGGCGAGCGTCGAGCGGATTCTCTCCGCGCTGGACCGTATCGACGTGCCCGTTGTGTGGGACCGGAAGAACGACCGCCACGACACCGGGCGGCGAGCGATGCTCAGCTACGACCCGGAAGCGGACTACCACGCTGTCATCCAAGACGACGTGCTGGTCTGCCGCGACCTCTGCGCGGGCTTGGAGCGGGCGCTGGACTATCTCCCCGCCGACGTGCCGCTGTGCGGCTACGCGGGCCGCGTGCTGCCGTACAGGAGGCTCATCGACAAGGCGCTGCGCAAGCACCGCCACACGCATATCTCGTGGCTGACTATGCATACCCTCAACTGGGGGCCGCTCGTCGTCGTGCCGACGGACGCCATCCCCGACATGATTGCCCACTACGACGCGCTGACGGACGTACCCAACTACGACCGGCGGCTCAGCCGGTACTGGAGCCTCGTCCGCCGCTCCCGCATCTGGTACACGTGGCCGTCGCTCGTGGACCACGCCGACGGACCGTCGCTCGTGGAGGGCCGGGGCGGGACCGACCGCACCCGTACCGCTGGCCGGCCACGAGTCGCGCACACCTTCCTGGGGGAGGACGCCTCGGCGCTGGACGTGGACTGGAGCGGCGAGGCCGTGAACCTGAGCGCACCCGGGACGCCACGGCTGCGCGTTGACCATCCGCCTATCTTCCGGCGCGACCGCGTGCCGGTCGGGGCGAGGGACGGAGAGAGGTGAGCCGCGTGCCCTACTACCACCTGCCGCATACGGACGGAAGAACCATCTGGCTGCGCCGTTCGCGGCGCTTGGAGCCGGTGCGCGACCGGCAGCGCGAGACGCCCGCGCCGCCACCCGTCGAGACGCCGGTTGAGACGCCTCTGGACCTCCCGGACGCGTTCGACGCGCCGGATACCCCGGAGGCCGAGGACGCATGAGCCCGACACCCTACGCCACCGCCGAGCAGTACGAGACGTGGAGTGGGCTGACCGCTCCGCCGGACGCCGAGCGGCTACTGCGCCGGGCGTCCGAGCTGCTGGACGCCACCGTGACGGCTCCCTTCCTCGTGGATGAGGACGGCGGGCCGCTGGACGCCGGGGACGCCGAGGCGCTGCGTGACGCAGCTTGCGCTCAGGTCCGCTTCTGGACCGAGACGGGCGAGGAACACGATATCGACGGGCTGGCCGGCACCGCCGTGAGCATCGGCGGCGTCTCCGGCAAGCGGCCTCCGGTGCTTGCTCCGCAGGCGCTGCGCATCCTCCGGAAAGCGATGCTGCTGTGATGCCTACGGCGCTACTCCGCCAGACGCTCGCCGTGGAGCCGTACAGCGGCGAGAGCGCCGCCGGTCCGGTCTACGAGGCTCCCGCTACCTATCCGGCTCGCGTCGAGCGCACGCGACGGCTGGTGCGCGTCACCGAGGACGCCGTGATTGCCTCTGAGGCCACGGTCTACCTGCGCCCGGACGCGGCCGTGAAGGTCGGGGACCGCGTGACGTGCGCCGGACGGACGTACAGCGTGGTCGCCGTGGACGTGCTGGACGGGCTGCTGCGCCCGGAGGCGCTGCGCGTCTCGTTGGGACGGAGCGGCAAGTGAGCAAGCTGGCGAGCATCCGCATGGTGCGTGACCACCGCGAGAAGGTACTCCGCCAGATACGCGAAGCCTGCGCCGAGGCGCTGAATGACGGCGCGGCGGAGCTGCTGCGCGTGGCGAACACGACCGTGCCCTACCGGGAGGGCATCCTCTCGGGCTCGGGCAACGTCGAGAAGGCCACGCCGTCCGACCTGGTGGCCAAGGTCGGATACGGCGGCGCGGCCTCCGCCTACGCGGCGCGGCAGCACGAGGAGACGGGCTGGCGGCACGCTCCCGGGCGGCGGTCGAAGTGGCTGGAGCTGGCCGCCAAAGAGGACGGGCCGCGCATCATGCGCGACGTGGCCGAGCGGGCGCGGGGGCGGCTGGGATGATTGCCCGGGCACTGGCGAAGTATCTCGACGCGGCCGGGCTGGTTACCTACGACGCCACGGGCACGACGGGCAACGTGTTCCTAGAGCGCCTGCCGGATGCGCCGGACGAGGCGCTGATGGTCCTCTCGACGGGCGGCAACCCGCTGGGCCCGTCCGCGACCTACGGCTGGGACGAGCCGACCGTGCAGCTCATGGTGCGCGGCGCTCCGGACGACCCGGAGACGCCTGCGGCTGCCGCTCAGGCGCTCTACGACGCGCTGCAGGGACTGCGCTACGTGACGCTCGACCCGGGCGGCGAGGACGAGGTGCGGCTGTGCGTCTGCTCCTCGCTCCAGACCGGACCGTTCAACCTCGGGCGCGACGAGCGGGACCGCTACCGCTTCACCCTCAACTTCGCCCTGCACGTCAGGCGAGAGACGGAACACCGCGACTGAAAGGACGCTGACCGATGACTGTGACAAGCGACGACAAGGTGCTCTCCCGGGACTTCGATATCTCGGTGAACACGGGCACCGAAGAGAGCCCTACGTGGACGCCGATTCTCGGGCTCGATGAGGACGGCATCACCTGGGCCGAGTCCGGCCGCGAGGTGGACTTCATGGACGCCGACGACGGCGGATTCGCCAAGCCAGTACCCATCGGGCGCGGCTACACCGTGACCTTGAAGGGCTCTCGCATCGAGGACGCCGATACCGGCGAGCGCGACCCCGGTCAGGCGGCAGTCGAGGCGGTCATGGACGAGATGGGGCCGGACGCGCTGCTGGAGTACAAAATCGAGTCTCCGGCCGCTTCCGGGGCTGAGGCCATCACCTTCCAGGCGTCCGCCACCGTGACCCCGTTCGGCGGCTCGGACAAGGCCACGTGGGGCGCGGAGCTGAAGGTGTACGGCCAGCCGACGAGGGCGTGACCGTGGCCGCTCCGGAGCGTTATATCGACTTCGACGCGGCGCTAGCCGAGGCCGAAGAGACGCCGGTAGTGGTCCACTACCTGGGCCGTGACTGGACGCTGTACGCATCGCTCCCGGCCAAGCCGGTCCTACGTCTCCTGCAGATGGAGGCGGAAGGCGAAGGCGAGCGCGAGCCGTCGCTCTCCGAGACGGTGGCCTGCCTTTCCGAGATGGTGCCGGCCGACGTGCTGGAGGCGTGGCTGGACGGCGGCATGAGCGTGGACGCCATGACGCAGCTCCTGCGAGCCGTCATCGCGGCCTACAAGGGCGGAGACGACGACCCGGGGGAAGCGGCTCGCCCCGGGAAGACGGGGCAGCCATCCTCCGCCACTGGCGGGCACTCGAAGCGGACTTCCGGCGCGAGTACCAAATCGACCTCCCGGCGGCGCTGAGGGACGGCATGAGCTGGCGGCGCTTC
>JAKPQH010000039.1 GCA_029580855.1 bacterium
GGTGGAAACCATCGGCGACGCCATCCGGAACACCGGCACGCGTGTACACGCCGAGTTCGCCGCCACCGACGCCAGCGGCTTCGCCCGCAATCGGCGCACGCTGAAGCGGGACGGCTCCCTCACCATGGGCGTGGTGCCGCCCGAAGACACCGTCCACCGAGGCCCGGAGAACCACGCCCTTTCCGTGCTGACGTTGCGCGACGCCGCCACAGACCGCCCGGTGGCCGCGGTTGTCCACTTTGCGTGCCACGCGGTGCTCTTCTGTGACCAGCTCATCACCGCCGACTGGCCGGGCCGCATGCTCGCCACGCTGAAACGGGAGATGGGCGGCGGATTCTTCCCGATGTTCATCCAGGGCGCGTGCGGGGACATCAACCCCGCGCATCTCTCCGGCAATCCGCAGGACAACCTCACCCGCATGGGCGACGGGCTGGCCGAAAAGGCGCTCGAGTGCATCCATGGCGCGCGCGAACGGCAACCGGTGCGGCTGGGCGCGCGGCTGAGTAGCGCGAAGCTCCCGTGGCGATCAATGCCGACGGAAGAAGCCCTGCATGAACGCCTCCTGTCGCCGGAAGCGTGGGCCGCCGCGACGCGGGAACAACAGGCAGTTCACCTCACGGCGAAACGCCTGATCGGCATGATGCGGCGCGGGTTCCTCCGCCCGTGGGCCACCATGCCGGTTCAGGCCGTCCGCGTGGGCAATGTGGCGATCGCAGCGCTCGGTGGCGAAATTCTGACACAGACCGGGCTGGATCTCGTGGCCGTGTGTCCCGCACACCACCTGCTCTGCGCCGCGTACGCAAACGGCAGCGTGGGGTACCTCCCTCCCGCGGAGGAGCATGAATACGGTGGCTACGAGGTCGAGCGGGCGCATGTGTACTACGGCAACCCGGATGCCTTCGCGCCGAAAGCGGAGGCGATCGCCCGGGCGAAGGCGGAGAACATGGTCCGTTCCGTAATGGCCGACCGGCGGCGATAAGCGAGGTGGGGCGGGATCGCCAAAGCCGCCGCGGTGGTCTCAATACACCGGACCGCACACCGTAGGGGCGACGCATGCGTCGCCCCTGCCTGCACGCACCCTACCTTAACAACGTCATCTTTCTCGTCACCACGCCCTGCGACGCCGTCAGCCGCG
>JAKPQH010000040.1 GCA_029580855.1 bacterium
GCCTCGCGCAGGTAGCGGATGTGGCCGGGATGCAGGAGGTCGAAGCAGCCGTTGGTGAACACCACCCGCCGGCCGCCGGCCTGGAGATCGGCCAGGATTGTGCGCAGGGCCTCAACGCTGTGGATCTTGCTCCGGGGCACGAGTGTCTCCAAATTGCAGGGTGAAACGGATCTCCGTGGCGACCACCTCGCCGTTGTAAGTGGCGGGCAGGAATTTCCACGAGTTGCGGATGGTCTCCCGGATCCGCTCCGCCATCCCGTGGGGCGGATCGGGCGAGAGCCGGATCTCGGTCACGTTGCCCGACGGATCCATCCGGGCGATCGCCTCGACGATCCCCGCGAAGCCGGCCGCGGCGGCTTCGGGAGTCAGGCGGGGCAGCGGCCGCTTGATGATCCGAGGCGGGTTGATGCCGTCGGCGGTGAGGCAGCCGTCGTGGAGGTCCCGGATGGCGTCGCCTTCTTCGTAGGGAATGTAGACGCCCAGGTCGGGGATCTGGCGCTGCTGGAACATCTTCGGGACATTGGCCACGGCCAGGTCCAGCTGGGCGAGGCGGCCCATGAGCGACTCGAACCGTTCCGGGCTCAGCGCGTCCAACTCCAGGAAGCGGCCGCTCCAGCTCAGGTAGGTCTTGACGATGTCTCGATCGAACTGGAACGCGCCGAGGATGTCGGTGCCCATGGCGGCGCGCGGCGGGATCATCCGGAACGCCGAATAGACCACGACGTTGCCCGGCTTGATCTCCGTGAACACCTGGCCGACGACGGTGAGGCCGTTGCGTTTGATGCCCACCAGGTGGTGGGGCTCGAGCACGAAGGCGGTGTCGGTGAGATTGATCACGTTGATGATCGCCAGGGTGTCGCTCTTGAACTCCAGCGTGACCACCCGGGAAGGGTCGGTGTAGGCGAACGCCGCCTGGGCGCGGGCGGCGCCCGCCAGCCCGGTGGCGCAGAGGAGGGCCGCCAGCCAGAGGTTAACGGCCGGGATCTTTTGCGGGCGCGTCCGCATCGGGCGTGTCCTCCTCGGGTTGCTTCGGCTCAGGCTCGGCGGTATCCTTCTGCCCCGGCAGGTAGGTCTTGGCGCGGGTGAAGGGCTGGCTGAGGT
>JAKPQH010000041.1 GCA_029580855.1 bacterium
GAGGCGGAGATGGTCACCACCAGCCTCATCGGGCGCACCCTGGCAGAGCTCAACAAGGAGCACGAACGGCTGCTGGCCGCGGTGCAGAGCGCCGTCCACAAGTCCGAGGAGATCGTCAAGGCGGCCCGCGAGGAGGCGGAGCAGTTCGCCGTGCGCCGGAAGTCCGATGCCGTCGAACAATGCAACGCCGTCCTGCTCGAGGCCGAGCGAAAGGCAGGGGCCATCTTCAACAGCCTCAAGGTCCAGGCCTCCTCCCGAAAGATGAGGGGCGACGGCGAGGGAAAGCCGGCCAACGGCGGCAGAAAGCCCGGCCCGAAATACCAGTGAGCGGATGCCGACAGGCGGTTCGCCCGCGGACCGCCCCTCCGCGAAAAGCCCCGCCTCGCGGCGGGGTTTTTTATTTCCCGCAACCCTGCAGGACCGCGAGCGGCGGCTCGAATGGCGTTGCATTTGACCCGCCGATGTGGAAGACTACCCCCGACCGGATTCCCCGGTGAGGAGAAACGCGCCATGCAGAAGAAGCGGAAAGTCCTCGTCCTGCTCGGCAGCCCCCGCCGGAAGGGGAACAGCGCACTGCTCGCGGAGGCGATCGCCCGGGGCGCGAAGGCCGCCGGGGCGGACGTGGAGACCCTGTTTCTCCACGGCCTCGCCATCGCCCCGTGCAAGGCCTGCTTCGCCTGCCAGAAACCGAAGAGCCGGGGGTGCTCCATCGACGACGACATGCAGCCCATCTACCGCAAGATGCTGGAAGCCGATGCCTGGGTGCTCGCCACCCCCGTGTACTGGTTCACGATGTCCGCCCAGCTGAAGCTCTGGATGGACCGCTGCTTCGCCCTGCCCGCCTACGGGAAGGACCCCTTCGCGGGAAAGCGGATCGCCATCGCCATGGCCTACGGCGGCGGGGATCCCTTTGACTCGGGGTGCGTCAACGCCCTGCGGACCTTCCAGGACGCCTACCGCTATGCGGGGGCAACGATCGTCGGGATGGTCTACGGCAGCGCCATGGCGGCG
>JAKPQH010000042.1 GCA_029580855.1 bacterium
CGGTCATGGTCCAGCGGGTAGGGGTCGCGGTATTCCGCCCTTTCCGTGAGGTTGCGGATGGACGACAGGTCGTCCGCTCCGCTCTTCACCTGCACCAGCGCGACGTGTCCGGCGTGCTCGCGCGCGCCGTGGCCGGGCGAGTTGATGAAGAGGATCTCCTCCGCCGACCCCGGCACGGGCTTCGCGTCAATGTAGAGCCCGCCGGGGTGCATGTTTCCGAAATGGGTCATCTGCCCCGTGCCGTCGGGGTTCATGGCCCAGAGGTGGTGGTAGTCCACCTGGCTCCGGTCCACATACTCCCAGCGGGTGTAGAGGATGCGCCCGTCCGGCAGGGGCCACGGCGTGTTGTCGTGCTCGATGTTCGCCGAGAGGGGGGTAATGTTCCCGCCGTCCGCGTCGCAGCGGTGGACCACCGCCACCTGCGTCAGCCAGCAGTTCACCCAGCGCTTGCAGCGGGTGGAGACGAACACGATGCCGCCGTCGGGCAGCCACGCGGGCTCGAAGTCGTCGTATTCGCCGTCCGTGAGCTGCGCCAGGCCGGACCCGTCCGACTGGATGGTGAACAGGTGGAAGGTCTCCGAACCGCCTCGCCGCCAGGAGAACAGGATGGTCTTGCCGTCGTAGTGGACGGCGGGGTCGCGGACCGTTCCCCCGTCATCCTCCACCAGCGTCCGCACCCGGCCCGTGTCCGTGTCCACCACATACAGGCCACCGCCCTTTTCATAGGTCTTCTCTTCCGCGTCCCGCGCGAAGTAGCTGATGTTGGCGTACCAGTGTCCGTCCTTGTAGATCGGCCGCGTGGCAAAGACGACCTCCTCCGCGAACGCGCCGGAAACGGAAAAGAAAAGCGCGGCCGCCACCGCAAGAACGCCGGTTCCCACACGGGCCGGCCTGAAGCCAAGAGATGCTCTGCCCATGCGGGGATTCTACCGGATTTCGGGCGGCCGGGGGAAACGCACCGCACACGGACGCGGGGGCACCAAGGAAGGCGGACTTGGACCGGAGCCAAAG
>JAKPQH010000043.1 GCA_029580855.1 bacterium
ATCTCGTATTTGTACAAGTCGTCGCTGCCGACCCCGGGAATGAAAATCTCCCACAGGCCGTTGCCGGGGTGGAGGCGCATGGCGTGGACGCGCCCGTCCCAGCCGTTCCAGCCGCCCACCACGCTCACGCGTCGTGCGTTCGGCGCCCACACCGCGAAACGGACGCCGCTGATCCCGTCCACCGTGGCGCGGTGCGCGCCCAGCTTCTCGTAGACCCGGTAATGGGTCCCCTCGGCCAGGAGGTGGAGGTCGAAGTCGCTCAGCGTGGAAGGAAACCGGTACGGGTCTTCGGCGCGGTGGACGGTCCCGCCCCCGTCCCGGATCTCCAGTCGATAGGCAAACGGCTCGGCCCTGTCCATGAACCGGGTCTCGAACAGACCCGCCGCGTGCATGGGTGTCATGGCGCGCGCCGACACCGCCGGGTCGGCGGGAATCACGGTGACCTGAGTCGCCCCCGGGAGAAAGGCGCGAATCGCCACACCGCTCTGCGGACCGTCCCGAAACACGTGGGGTCCGAGAACCGCGAAGGGATCACCGCATTCGCCGCGGATGATGTCGTTCACGATGGCGCGCGAAAGAGTCGCCGCATCCATGAGTCGCTCCCACGGGGTAACAGGTGGCAGAACGCCCGACCGGAATGTCGCGGGGCGGCGCGACGCGCCGGAAGCGCGCGTCTGCGGGAGGGCCGCCGCGCACGGCCCTCCCGCACCGCGAACTTCGGAGAGGAGAGGACTCCACCGGGCCGGAGGGCGGGGCGCCCCGCCTGAGCGCGGACCCCGAAGCCCCCGCTCAGGACCCGGCGAATCGCTCGATCGGGCGAGCCTACTTCTTCTTGCCGCCCAGTACGGAGTCCTTCATGGCCTTGGCGACGCGGAAACGCACGACGCGGCGGGCGGCGATCTTGATGGCCTCGCCGGTCTGGGGGTTGCGCCCCATCCGCGCCTTCCGGTTCACCAGCACCAACTTGCCCAGGCCCGGGATGGTGAAACCGTTCTTGGCTTCTTTGGCGGCCAGCTTGGCCTGCTCGTCCAAGAACGCCGCCGCAATCTTGCGGGTCACGCCCAACTTGTCCGAGAAGTAGGTGACGGTCTGAGCCTTGGTCATCGGTTTCGCCATGCTGCTCTCCTTTCCTGAGAGTGGTTTCGGATCACCCGGCACAGGCCCGCCCACGCGGGACGTGCCGGGCTGGCCGCATCGGAAGCTACTACAAAGCGGCGCGCCGTACAACAAGAACTTTCTCCGCCACCGCGTTGCTTCACGGCGGCCCCTCGCGGCGCTCCCGCGTATCCGTGCGCCCGGCCGCCGGCTTTTTCTCTTGACAAGCCCCCGCCCTCGGTGGTCTATGGAGGCGCGCCCGATCGGGGCCACGCTCCGCCGATACTCGACGCTACCATGGAATCCTTGCTGAGCGTTCGCGGTCTCGTCAAGCGGTACGCCGGAGTGCACGCCCTCGCGGGCGTGGACCTGGACGTGTGTCCCGGTGAGGTCCACGCCATCGTCGGCGAGAACGGCGCCGGCAAAACCACCTTTCTCAAAATCCTGAGCGGCGCGCTGCACCCCGACGCCGGCGAGCTGCGTTTCGGCGGCGCTCCCCTCCCCCTCGGCTCGCCGCGGGCCAGCGAGTCTTGCGGCATCGTCGCCATCTATCAGGAATTCACCCTGATCCCCGCCCTCACCGCGACACAGAATATTTTCCTGGGTCACGAAACCGACGTCGCCGGCCACGGCGCGGCCCGGCGCAGCGCCATGCGCACGCGGTCCGCCCGGCTCCTGGGCGACCTCCTGGGCGACACGGCCGGGTCGGGTGGCGTGGACCCGGAGCGCCCGGTCCGGGAATTGTCCGTGCCGGAGCGCCAGATGGTCGAGATCGCCCGTGCCCTCTCGCGCGAGTCGCGCCTGATCCTCATGGACGAACCCACGGCCACGCTCACCGCGCAGGAGACCGCGCGGTTGCACGACGCGGTGCGGCGCTTGCGCACGCGGGGCGTCAGCGTGCTCTACATCTCGCATCGGCTGGAAGAGGTGCTGAGTGTGGCGGACCGCGTGACCGTCCTGCGAGACGGCCGCCGGGTCGAGACCGTGGCGGTCGAGGAGGCCACGCTGGACCGCCTCATCCGTGGCATGGTGGGCCGCAGCATCAGCGAGCGATACCCCAAGGAGGCGGGCCGTGCCGGCGGGATGCTGCTCGAAATCCGCCCGTCCGACGGTCTGGCCGTGCACGTCCGCGCCGGCGAAGTGGTGGGTCTGGCCGGGCTGGTCGGGTCGGGGCGGACCGAGTTGGTCCGCGCCGTCTTCGGTGCGGAGCGGCGCCCGGACCTCGCCTTCGCGTGGTGCGGCCGGCCCGTGCGGCCCGTCGCCCCGCGCGAGGCCATCCGCCTCGGCATCGGCATGGTGCCCGAGGACCGACAGGGCCAGGGACTGGTGCCGGGGCTGGGCGTAGACGTAAACATCGCGTTGCCCAACCTGGACAGACTCCGTGCCGGGTGGCTGCCCGCCCGTGGCGGCCCGCGTCGCCTGGCGGAACCGCTGATCCGGGACCTCCGCATTCGCCTGGCCGACCCCTCGCAGCCGGTGCGGAGCCTCAGCGGCGGCAACCAGCAAAAGGTGGTCTTGGCCAAGTGGCTGGCGCGCCGCAGCCGCCTCCTCATCCTCGACGAGCCGACGCGCGGCATCGACGTCGGCGCCAAACAGGAGATGTACCGACTCATGAATCAACTGATCCGCGACGGCAAAGGCGTCCTGCTCATCTCGTCCGACCTGCCGGAGGTGATCGCCATGAGCGATCGCCTCTACGTCATGCGGCGCCATCGGGTGGTGGCCGAACTCGACGCGCGTGGCGCCTCGCCCGAAACGGTGATGGCCCACGCCACCGGTCTGCGGGGCTGAGGTCATGCGCCGACGGCTCCTGCGGGACTACGGGTCGTTGCTGGGCCTGCTGCTCATCGGCGCGGTGCTCGGCCTGCTGTCCGACCGGTTCTTGACGGCCTCGAATCTCATCAACGTCGCCCGCCAGGTGTCCATCAACGCCATCGTGGCCGCCGGCATGACCGTCGTCATCATCACCGGCGGGATCGACCTGTCGGTGGGCTCCACCATCGCGCTGGCGGGCTGCGCGGCACTCCTCGCCGCCGGACCGTTCGGCGACGCGGTGGGCATGGCGACGGGCATCGCGGTGGCCGCAGGCGTGGGGTGGCTGAACGGCGCCTTGGTCGCCTGGGGGCGCGTGCCGCCGTTCATCACGACCCTGGCGACCATGACCGTGGTGCGCGGTGCGGCGCTCGTTCTCACCAACGGCGAGCCCATCGTCAGGTCGGAAGGCGCCTACCTCTGGCTGGGGCAGGCCTCCGTCGGCCCCATCCCCGTGCCCATCCTGCTCATGGTCGCCACCCTGCTCGGCGCGCATTGGTTTCTGTCGCGGACCCGCTGGGGAACGTACGTCTACGCCGTGGGCGGGAACGCCGAGGCCGCCCGTTTGTGCGGCATCGGCCTGGCGGGAATCCAGATCCTCGTGTATGTTCTGGGCGGCGCGCTTGCCGGTCTGGCGGGCTTGGTCTTGGCGGCGCGTCTCAGCTCCGCCCAGCCGAACACCGGCGTCGGCTTCGAGCTGGACGCCATCGCCGCCGTGGTGCTGGGCGGGACCAGCCTGATGGGGGGCGAGGGCACGATCTGGGGGACCACCGTCGGGGCCTTCATCATCGGGGTCCTGAACAACGGCTTCAACTTGATGAACGTCAGTCCGTTCTACCAGCTCATCGCGAAGGGCGCGGTCATCGTCCTCGCGGTCCTGGTCGATCAACTCTTGAAGGCCGGCGCGGCGCGCGGCGCGGTTGCCGCGATGCCCGTCGAGGTCTCCGAGGATCGGCGGCTCGCGCGCTGAGTCCGTCGGGTATCGGCGGTCCACTGGACGTTGGTCGTTGGTCAGTCGTCGGTGAGCTCCGGTCCCATGGTGGGGCCGGAGGTGCAGGGCGTGAAAGGAGGAGCAGGATGGGCACCCGAGGGTGGCGCGTCGTCGGCATCGCGATCGTGGCGGGTGGGCTTCTGGCGCTGCTGGCCTCCGGCGGCCAGGCGGCCATCAAAGTCGGCTTCTCGGTCTCGACCCAGGTCAACCCCTTCTACAAGGCCATGGCCGACGGGGTCCGAGACGAGGCCAAGGTCCAGGGGATGGAGGCCACCATTCTGAACGCCGAGGACAAACTGGAGAAGCAGATCGCGGATGTGGAGGACCTCATCCAGAAAAAGGTGGACGTGATCATCATCAACGCGACGCATGACGGTGCCGCGGCGGTTCTGAACAAGGCGGCGGACGCGGGCATCCCGGTCGTGACGCTGCAGCGCGCCGTTCCCGGCGCCAAGGTGACCTCCCATATCGGGACCGATAACGTTGTGATCGGCCGCGAGGGCGCGGAGTGGGTGGCCAAGGCGCTCGGCGGCAAGGGCAACCTGGTGGTCATGGAGGGGATCCCGGGCGCGGCGTCCTCCGAAGACCGCAAGAAAGGCTCCGCCGAGGTCTGGCCCAAGTACCCGGGGATCAGGATCGTGGCCCAGCAGAGCGGGAAGTACGACCGCGCCGTGGCCCTGGGCGTGATGGAGAACATCCTGCAAGCGCAGCCCCAGATCGACGCCGTCTTCTGTTTCAACGACGAGATGGCCATGGGGGCCCTGGCCGCCGTGAAGGCTTCCAAGCGGACGGGGATCAAGATCACGGGTATGGACGCCAACAAGGACGCGCGCGAAGCGGTGACGCGCGGCGAGCTGGCCATGACCATCGCCCTGCCCCCCTACAACATCGGCAAGACCGGCGTGCTCCACGCCCGCTGGATCAAGACCAAGGAACAGCCCGTCCCGCCGCGGACGGTCATGGCCGTGGAGTTCATCACGAAGTAGACCTGTCCGCGCCATCGCGGGGAAGTGCGGCATGCCACCCCCGGGGAGCGTCGACGGTTGCCGTTCCCCGGGGGGTCGACGGAGGAGGTATGCGGCGGATCGGATTCATCGGGCTCGGCCTCATGGGCCAGCATATGGCGCGGCGCCTCCTGGAGGCTGGGCACCCCCTGACCGTGTGGAACAGAAGCGCGGACAAGGCCACGGGGCTGCGCGGCGCCGGTGCGGCGTGGGCCGACTCTCCCGCTGCTCTGGCCCGGCTCTCGGATGTCGCGATCACCATGGTGACCGACTCCGCGGCCTCCGAGCGTGTCTCCTGCGGCCCCGACGGGGTCCTGGCCGGCGCCCACGCCGGCCTGACGCTGATCGACATGAGCAGCATCACGCCGGAAACGTCCCGCGCCATCGCGGAGCGCGCCCGCGCCAAAGGGGTCCCCATGCTCGACGCCCCGGTCACGGGGGCCCCGACGGTGGCCTCGGAGGGAAAGCTCGGCATCATGGTGGGCGGGCCCCGAGACGTGTTCGAAGCCTGCCTGCCCGTCTTTCAAGTGTTGGGGGTCAAGATCGTGTACGCGGGGCCGAGCGGCATGGGCTCGACCCTGAAGCTGGTGAACAACCTCATCCTCGGGGTCGCCATCCACGCCTGCGCCGAGGCGCTGGTCCTGGCCGCCAAGGCCGGCCTGGATCCGCAGGTCGTGGTCGACATCACCTCGGTCGGCGGGGCCCGCACGGGCGCCATGGAAACGCGCGGACCCCGCATGGTCGATCGCGATTTCCGCCCGCACTTTTCCATCCACAACATGTATAAGGACTTGTCCAACGCGGTGCGGCTCGCCGACGAGTGCGGAGTGTCCCTGCCTGTCGCGGGCGCCGCGCGGGAGATCCTGCGGGCCGCCAGGTCGCAAGGCAAAGGGGACCTGGACTCCTGCGCCGTCATGACGGTCCTGGAGGCGATGGCAAACACCATCGTCCGCCGGAAAGTATAAGGAGCAGCGGGCATGCGGAAAATTCTCGTTGCCGAGTGCAAGCAAGAGTCGTCTTCGTTCAATCCCGTCTCGAGCCATTACGAGGATTTCCGCATCGCAGCGGGTGACGAGGTCTTGGCGCGCCACCGGGGCGTGCGAAGCGAGATGGCCGGCGCCTTGGCGGTCTTCGGGGAAAACCGTGGCGTGCAGGTGGTGCCGGCCTACAGCGCCCGGTCCATCACCTCGGGTGGCGAGCTGGACGCTGCGGGCTTTGACCGGATCGCCCGGGAATTTCTGGACCGCGTGCGCGCCGCCGGCCCGGTGGACGCGGCGTACTATTCCCTGCACGGCGCCATGGTGGCGGAGAGCGAGGACGACACCGAGGGATATCTGCTGGCGGAGACCCGGAAGATCCTGGGTGAGCGGATCCCCATCGTGGTATCGCTGGACCTGCACGGCATCCTGACCGACCGCATGCTTCGACATGCCGATGCCGTGGTGATGTACCACACGTACCCCCACGTGGATTTCTACGAGACGGGGGAGCGGGCCGCGCGTCTGCTCCTCCGCATCCTGGCCGGCGAGGCGAGGCCCGTGACCGCCGCGGTCACGATCCCGGCCCTGGTGCGGGGCGACGAGTTGATCACCGCCACCGGCCTTCTGGGTGGCCTCATCTGCGAGGCGCAGGCCATCGAACGGAGCCCCGGCGGCCTCGTGGCCGGCATGTTCATCGGGAATCCGTTCACGGATGTCCCCGGCCTGTGTTCCCGAAGCGTCGTCGTGACCGACGGTGATTCCGCGCGCGCCGAGCGGGAAGCGCGGGGGCTGGCGGAGAGGTTCTGGAGGGTCCGCGAGCGTTTGCAGGCGCCCCTGGTCAGCCTGGACGAGGCCGCCCGCGTGGCCGCGGCGACCGAGGGCACCGTCATCCTGACCGACGCCGCCGACGCCACCAGTTCCGGCGCGCCGGGTGACAGCAACGCCGTCCTGCGCGCCCTGGCGGCCCACGGGTACCGCAAGCGGGCGCTGGCCCCCATCGTTGATCCGCCCGCGGTGCGGGCGGCCTGCATCGCGGGCGTCGGCGCCACGTTCGCCACCCAGGTGGGCGGCGCCCTGGACCCGAAACGGCACCCGCCCTTGCCGATCACCGCGCGGGTCCGGATGCTATCGGACGGAGTTTTCCGGAGCGAGTCGCACGGCGATACCTGGAATGCCGGCCCGACGGCCGTCCTCGAAACGGAGATCTTCACAGTGGTCGCGACGAGCCGCCCGGTCAGTCTTTACGACCGCTCGCTGTTTCTCGCCCACGGCCAGGAACCGGCGCGGTTCGATGCCGTCGTCGTCAAGTCCCCCCACTGCCAGGAGCGATTCTACAAAGCCTGGGCCGCGGCGCTGGTCAACGTGGATGCCCCGGGCGCGACCAGTGCCAACCTTAAGAGCTTGGGCCACACTCGCTGCGCGCGCCCGATGTTTCCGCTGGACCCGAACGTCGAGTTTCACCCGCGTGCGCTGATCTTCGCGCGAACATGAGACGGCACGGGTGCGTCGTTGTGTGTTGCTCTGCCGCCACGGATGACACGCGGTGGCCAACAAAGACGCAGGGTCCGAACGGATGGCGCGGGGTGCTCCGGCCGGTCGCCGGGGCCAGGCCCCCAAGCTCCCCCTCCAGACCGGGGCCGCGCCGGCGGCCTGCGGCAGCGCCCAGACGGTGCGCATCGACCGCGCGTTCTGTCAAGACCTGCACCCCCGCTTCCGGACACCCGGCGACTTCGCCCGGGCCTGTGTCCTCGCCCGCGAGATCGGCCGCCGTGTCCAGCGCCCCCCGGGCATCCCGGGCGATGACCGTATCCGGGAACGCGCCCACGGCGGCGCCGTCCCCGACAGCTTCACCCACGACACCTCGGCCCAGCGCGGCCGCTGGTTCAGCCACGGCGCGGCGAGCGGCGCTCTTCGGCAATGCGACCCCGTCGTCGCGCGGCCGCTGTGACCCCCGGCGGTGGGGCCCCCGTATCCGTCCGCCACCGAGCATGGGCCCTCCCGTCCCGATATCGGAAACGCACCGTTCGGGCGGCGCTCGCCGGCGGTGTACCGTGGCCCTTCCGCGGTGTCATTGTCGTCCGCGCGTTTGGGGGCGCTTGTCGTGCGTGGTGTACACCCAACGGGAGGAGCGACACATCGACCTCTCGCTCGGTCCCTCCGCAGCCTCCGAGGCCCTGCTTTTCCGTTCTCCGGCATCTCACGATGCACGGCTGTTCTGGTGGATCCGGCAAGAGCGTGGCGGGGCCTGCCTTGCGGAAGGGACCCGTCGGCGCGACCCCCGGCCGTGGCGGAACCGGCGTCGCGCCATCCCCGACACTCGATCCCGACCGGGCATGCGTGGTTCCGCGTTCGAAGCGTGAGTCCGATGGGTGACCTACTGCGACGGGGCGGAGCGGAACAGGGTTGGGGCGACGTCCTCGCTGTACGGCTGACCGGGGCTGCCGCCGCCACCGCGCGAGATGTGGTGCTGGAGCGAGGAGAGCCGGTAGTAGCCGATCAACGTCTCGAGTTCGCCGAACTCGTAGTCGCTGAGCGTGGCGCGCGTGGACCAGTCCAGGTACTTGGTGGCCAGAACCATCATCCGGTAACGCTCCCCCCGCAGCACGGTAACGAGCGACTCCTGGTGATCGCGCAGAAACCGCATGATCTTCTCGTAATCCATAGGGGCGCTCGCGGGGCCGAAATCGATGCGTTTCCAGATGGGGTTCAATTCCCCGTCATGCGGGTAATCGAACGGAAACTGATGGATGATGTTCTTGGACACCTTGGCGTTATCCGAGTCGGTGACGTCCGCCGCCAGATCGATGCCGACCTGGTGGAAATGTTCCACGACCTGATTCCAATCCCGCAAGCGGACGTGCAGCGTACCGCCCCCGTACTCGGCGACCTCCCAGGGGAACCCCTCCGCGCCGAAGGCCCACTCGTACAAACAGGCCTCGGTCGGTGGGTCGTCTTGGCGACTGATCGATCCCAGGGGCCGCGGGATGTGCGCATAGTTGTAGATCTTGCTGCGGAAGAAGTAGTCCTCAAACTTCTTGACCAGCATATGCCGGAGAAACATCACGTGGCCGCTGCCGGGGGTTGGGTTATGCTCGACGCGCACGGCGGTCACGACACCCTCTTGCGTGCGGATTGTCCCGCCGACACCCGGCAGCTTGTTCAGGAGATAAACGGCCACCGCGGCCTCACCCCCGAAGCCGCCGTCTCGAACATATTCGATTACACCGTCTTCCAGTGCCAGATCAAGCATCAGATTGTGTCCCAAAACTGGGCAACGCAAGCCAGCGCGCCGATGCCGGAGACCCGTCCGCCCCGGGGATGGCGATCCCGCGGCGAATCAGCCCAATCTTCCCACACCAAATGCTGAGGTCAACCATTAATGTCCACGATGGCCGACAATGTTTGCCGCCTCTGACCACCGGCATCGCCCGCCGCTCGCCGAAAAACGGTGGCGCGTTTCGTCCCGGCGTGACGCCTTTCCGGACCGCTCTGACCGGGTAGTCCAAGGGCCTTACGCTGAAAGTGAATATGCGGTGGGGACGTTGCCACGTTTAGCACGTTATTCATCGCGAACCCTCCGGAGTGGACCAGTACCGTCTGCGACACACAACCTATTGCTGCGTGCGTTGCTACGGCGTCGTATTTGCGTCCGTAAGCACTCTGGACCGACCCCGCAATCGGGCCTTGTCGGGCAGCACGCATGCATTCCTGCGGACGCTCCGCCACCGTTATCTGACAAGTTGTTTCCGCACCAACGTCCCCTCTTGACGGAAGCGTCCCTCTGAAACGGGTGACCTGCGGCCCTGCAACCATCGCATCCGCTCCCCCATGGACGCCAAAATGGACATCAAGCCCGAAAAACGAAACGCGAGGTTGACGTACCCTCGCGTTTCTGCTTGGTGGCCCTATCGGGATTCGAACCCGAGTTTCAGCCTTGAGAGGGCCGCGTCCTAGGCCGGGCTAGACGATAGGGCCAAGCTGTATGCGATTGTATGGCTGCGGGGCAGGGATTCGAACCCCAATAGGCAGATCCAGAGTCTGCTGTCCTACCGTTAGACGACCCCGCAACGCAGCGAAAAAAGAGAATCCAAAGGCGTTGCCTTTGGACGTGGCGCAGTATCGCCTGCCCTGACCCGGTTTGTCAAGGATAATCAGGAGTAGCAGTCAGTGGTCAGCTTTCAGCCAACGAGAAAGGCTCTATTGATCCGCAGATTTCACAGCCGTCGTCGTGAGCGCAGTCGAACAATGGGCCGATTTCACGGGGAATCGCACGGCCGTATTCCAGAAACGATCGTCGAAAGAAAATCCGCTCGTTTGTCGCACACATCAGCCGATTGCCCGCTCCCGATACTACGGGGCGAATCTGCACCAATTTGCGAAATCTGTGGATCAGAGCGTTCCCCGGAGGCCCAGCTCGTCGGCCACACCGCGCATAGCCTGGATGACGAAGCCGATGTGCTCGTTCAGGTCCGCGCCGAGGGCTTCGGCGCCGTTCACGATGTCCTCGCGGCTCACCTGTCGTGCGAAGGCCTTGTCCTTCATCCGCTTCCGCACCGAGGAGGCCTCGAGGTCCAGGATGCTCTTCGTCGGCCGAACCAGGGCCGCCGCCGTGATGAACCCGCACAGTTCGTCACAGGCAAAGAGCGCTTTTTCCATCGGCGTCTCGCGCGGGACACCGGAGTAGTCCGCGTGAGACCGCACGGCCCGAACCAGGTGTTCCGGATAACCCCTCTCCTGCAGGATCACGGGACCCTTGATCGCGTGGCCGGCTTCGGCGCTGGGGTACCGCTCGTAGTCGAAGTCGTGGATCAGCCCTACGATCCCCCACTCCTCCGGATCCCCGCCGAACTTTCCCGCGTAGGCCCGCATGGCCGCTTCGACCGCCAGCGCATGCTTGAGGAGGCTTTCGTTCTGCGTGTACTCGGTGAGCAGCTCCCAGGCCGCCTGTCTATCCATTCAGCCCCTCCGCGTCCTCTTCGAGTCGGTCGTGCAGTGTCACCAATCGCGTGATCTCGCACCGTTTGGCGCCGCCCGGCGTCCGGATGACAACGGTGTCGCCTTCGCGCTTGCCGACCAGCGCCTGCCCGACGGGGGATCCCGGCGAGATCCACCCTTTCGCCGTGTCGACCTCCTCCGAGGCGACCAGGCGATAGACACGCTCCTCCCCCGTCTCCTCCTCGGCCACGTGTACGACGGCACCGAACGCCACGCGATCCTTCGGCACCCGCGACAGATCGATGCTGGACAACTCGGCAATCCGCCGTCTCAACTGCCCGACCCGCGCCGAGACGAAGCCCTGCCGGTCCTTGGCGTCCTCGAACTCCGCGTTCTCGCTGATATCGCCCAGTTCTCGGGCAACCCGAATCCGCTCGGGGAGATCAACCCGAAGCTCGCGCTCCAGGGCGGCCAGTTGCTCTTTCAGCCGTTCGACGATGTGATTCGTTGCCACGCTACCCTCCACCCGCCAGGCTGCCGAGGAATGCCCGTCCGCGTGGTTGGCGTACCCGGGCTTCGGCTGCAACGTACCTGGAGTCCGGTTGGACCCGGCGGACCGGGTACGCCGGCCCGTCGGGGGCGTCTTGGACCTGGACCTTTTCGAGCAGTCTGGGCAAAAACGAACCCTTCAACACTCCGCATGCGGGAAGCACAGGAGCATGGCTGACTTGTCCCCCGCTCCCCGGCACCCCCGTCTAACGTGCCCCCTGTTCGAGCGCGCGGTCCAGGCGCGCCAGCGCGTCCTCCCGACCCAGGAGCGCCAGGATGGGAAAGATCGGCGGGCTGACCGCCGTCCCGGTCAGCGCAACCCGGATCGGTTGCGCAAAATCCACCATCTTCCCGCCGCCGTGCTCTGCCAGGCGGCGCACCTGCGGCTCCAACGCCTCCGCGGAAAGGCTCGGGGCCTCCGCCACCAGTCGCCGCACCTCCGCCAAGTTGGACAGATGTCTCGGTGTGAAGAACCTCTCCGCGGCTTTCGCGTCGAACGCCACCGGCGCGGCAAAGAGAAACGCCATGGCGCGCGCCAGTTCCGCCAGCGTTTTGATCCGCTCGACAAACAGCGGGATGGCAGCGGCCAGCCAGGCGTGCCCGCGCGACTCGACGGCACGGCCGTCCACGCCGGCGCCCGCCCAGAACGGGGCCAGCCGTTCCGCCACGCTCTCGGCGGGGATCGTGCGGATCCAGTGGGCGTTCAGCCAGTCCAGCTTGGCGTGGTCGAAGACACCCGGCGCGGCCCCGACCTTTTCCAGGCGAAAGGCGGCGATCAGCTCCTGCCGCGTGAACACCTCCTGGTCCCCGTGCGCCCAGCCCAGCCGCACCAGGTAATTCACCATGGCGTCCGGCAGGTACCCCTTGGCTTGATACTCGTGCAGCGCCACGTCCCCGTGGCGCTTGCTCAGCTTCTCCCGATCCGCGCCCAAGACCAGCGGGATGTGGCCGAAGGCCGGCGGGTCGTAGCCCAGAGCCTCGTAGAGCAGGATCTGCCTCGGCGTGTTCGGGATATGATCGGCGCCCCGCACCACGTGGCTGATTCGCATCAGCGCATCGTCCACGACGGCCGCGAAGTTGTAGACCGGCGTCTCGCGCTCGTCGGAACGAAGAATGATGAAATCGTCGATCTCGTCCGACGCCACCTCGATCCGCCCCTGGACCAGGTCATCCCAGGCAACCTTCCCCGGCGCCGCGACGTGAAACCGTACCGCCCGCCGACGGCCCGGCGCCGCGCCTTCCTCGCGGCAGCGACAGAGGCCTCGGGGCGATCGCCTGGCGGCCCGGGCCGCCTCGCGCCGCGCCGCCAGATCTTCGGCCGTGCACGTGCAGGGGTACGCTTTCCCCTCGCGGACCAGCCGGGCGACATGCTCCCGGTACAGAGCCTCGCGCTCCAGCTGCCGGTACGGTCCCAGCGGGCCCCCGACGTCCGGGCCCTCGTCCCAATCGAGCGAGAGCCACCGCAGTCCATCCAGGATGGCCCGCACCGCGTCTTCGGTGGACCGCTCGACGTCGGTGTCCTCGATGCGCAGGACGAAGGCCCCACCCTGACCTCGGGCGAAGAGCCAGTTGTAGAGGGCGGTCCGCACGCCTCCGACGTGGAGGTACCCCGTCGGACTGGGGGCAAAACGGACCCGCACCCCGTTTCCCGCGGGTCGTCTCATGCTCTCTCCGGATGGCAGGGTGTGCCGCCGCCTGCCGCGACTGTCGCGGCGCCATGGCCGCATCGTAAGGGGGAGTATTGTGGCCCAATGAAAGAGCGCGGTCAAGCGTTTACCGAAAACCCTAATCCGGCGGCAAGGTTCTTGCTGTGTCCGCTGGGATCGACCCGGATGGCCGTGGCGCCGGTCCGAGGGGCTCGCGAGGCGCGCCGGCGACCGGGACCGGAGGCAGGCAGCGGGGAAGAGGGGCGCCCGCATCGCGG
>JAKPQH010000044.1 GCA_029580855.1 bacterium
TGCCTGTCCCGGATGAGGACGGGCGCGGCCGAACACAAACGAGGACTGCCCGGCGGGCAGCAAGAGAGAACCGGAGAACGAAAAGAGAACCGAACCCCATAGACTGATTTGATTGTTGCGCTTTCGCGCAGAACGCTTCACAAGAAAACCGCTAATTTTCACAAGGAGAAGTGGATGCACGGGGACGCGCCCGATCGGGCGCGACCTCGTCGCCGGGCTTCTCCTAGGGTCTTAGCGGTCCCTCTTGTGAGGCACGGAGCGGGGTTCGCGCCTTTTACGTGAGGGGAAAGGGACGGCAATGGAAAACGGCGGAACAAATAACAACAACAGAAAGAGAGGCCTTGTGCTTCTTGTCGCGGCGGCGTGCGTGTCCGCAGGTCTCGTTTTCGCGTCGGTCCGTGCGTCGGCGCGGGAGAGCGCGGAACCGGCGGACGCGCCCGCCCCCCGTCCCGCTCCCGCGTGCAGGACGCCCGCCACGCCGCTCGAGATGGCGCTGAAGCTGGAGCGCGAACTGGCGCGGGGCGCGGGCATGCTCATGCCGGACCCGGAGCGGCGGGTCAGGCTGGACGGCGGCGTCATCCCCCTGGACGCCGCGGCCCCGGGGTTCCCGGCCGGGTTCCTGGCGGGGCTCGTGCCGGAGGAGATCAACGGCGCCGGGGCGTGGCGCGCGGTTTTGTGCGCGGATGACCTCAGCGGCGACATGCTCTTTTACAACGCGGACGGCGAACCCTTCTGGTCGGTCGCCGCCGACGCCGCCGTCCGTTCAATGGACTGGATCGCCCGGCTCCACAGCGCCGACGGCACGGCCGCGGACTTTTTCGATACGGACCGAGTCTATCGGGACCTGCTGGCAAGGCCCTCCCGCCGCGCGCAGACGCCGGACTGGATCCTTTACCGCTCGGCATGGCTCTCCACGCGGCAGTATTTCCTGCCGTCTCATGTGGAGATGGCCTTCACCTTCCTCCTCCGGGAGGATCTCGGCGCCTACCGCTCCGGCGGGACGGCAAATCGGCAGGGCGCGGCGCGCTCGCCGGCCGCGCTGGCCGGGCTGGCCTTCACCGGCATCGCGTCCGGTACGGACGGCGTCGCGCTCTCCGCCGCGTGGCCGGCGGGCACGGCGCTCGCGGGCGGCGTGCTGGACATCTTCTTCACCCCCACCCTCTCCCCGCCCGCCTGGACGAACCCGTGGCGGGTCGCGCCCGACCCTGACGCGGCCGGGGTCGACCTGCTCATCCCCCGCGCCGACCTGCCCCCGCCGCCGGAGGCCCCCGCCCCCATGTGCGTCACGAACATCGCGCCCTCCGCCTACGCCCCCGGCGTCATGCTCACCAACGTCATCTGCACCAACGCC
>JAKPQH010000045.1 GCA_029580855.1 bacterium
TCTTCTACACCCTGGAGCTGGTGGATACGCACACCGAGACGTGGGCCAGGGCGACACCGAGGTGCGTATCCACCAGCTCCAGGGTGTAGAAGATCTTGGCTACGCCGAGCGCGTAGGTGATGGGCGGAATCATGCGCGGCAGCAGGATGACGGCCATCAGCACTTCCTTGCCCGGGAGCCGGCGGCGCCCGAAGGCCCAGCCGGCGAAAATCCCGATGACGGTGCTGAGGATCACGGCGATCGCCCCGATGATGAGGGTGTTTTTCATCACCTCGGGGATATTCCCCACCTCCACGGCCCAGCGGTACCAATCCAGCGTGAGCTGGGGCGGCAGCCAGAGCCGTCCGAACCACCCCTTTCCGACGGATCGCAGGACGATCATCATGAAGGGGGCGAGGATGAACAGCGTCAGGCTGAGCAGGAGGGTGTACCCCAGAATAAAGCGTCCCTCGCGGAGGCCGCGAAGATAGGCGCGAAGGAGCATCATTGTGCCCCTCCCGTGATGCCGCCGCGACGCACGAAGCGCATGTAGAGCGCCAGAAACCCGACCTGGAGCACCCCCATGATCATAGCGATGGCGCTGGCCGCCGACCAGTGAGCCGGGATGGGGATGGAGATCTGTTTGTAGATCTCCACCGCCAGCGGACGATAGTTCCCGCCGGCGATGAGGGGCACGCTGAAGGCCCCGAACGCGGCCATGAAGGTGAGGACGGACCCGGCCAGGATACCCGGCGTGATGAGCGGGAGCACGATGTAGCGGAGGACCTGCCAGCGAGTGGCGCCCGCGACGGCCCCGGCCTCCTCGATGCTGCGGTCGAGCGACTCCAGTGCCGACATGGTGGTCACGCAGGTGTACGGAAAATAGAGCCAGACGTAGAACATGATCAGACCGTGGATCGTGTAGTTCACGGCCACGGGCCGCTGCACGAACGGGACGAACTGGAGCAGGAAGAGGTTGAACCATCCCCGCGGTCCCCAAAACAGGAGCAGCCCCAGGGCCCCGATCAGGCCGGGAATCACGAGCGGGACGATGACCATGAGACGGTAAAAACGGTGTCCGCTGACCTTCTCGCGCAGGATCAGGGCCAGCGGAACGGAGAGCAGCACCGAAAGCGCGGTCGAGCCCAGCGACAGGATGAACGTCAGCAGGATGACCCACCGGCCGTCGGGGTCGGCCAGGAACCGCGTGTAGTTTTCCAGCGTCCAGCCGACCGTCTGTCCTTCGGGTCTGAAACTCAGGACGACGGTGAGGAGCATGGGGTAGCAGAACAGCCCCAAGAAGCCGATCAGGGCCGGCAGGAGAAGCACGACGGTGGTCAGCGTGGACCTATGTGCGTGCCGCGGGGCAATCACGCCGTTCCTTTGCCATGACGGAAGCGGAGGTCGGGGGCGGACGTTCCGCCCGCCCCCGGCGGTTCACCCTCCAGCGTACGGATCTCCACGCACCGCTACGGGTTCAATTCCTTTGCATGGCCCTTGAGGTAGTCGATCAGATCCTTCCGGATCCGCTCCCGCGGGATGGCGGTCTTGGTCAAGACGTCGAGCTTCGGGATCATCTCCCATACGATGGCGGGAGCCTGGTCGGTGATCTCGGTGCCGGGGTACTGCCACATGGTGGTGACCAGCCGAATCTGCTGATCGTCGGACAGCAGGTAATTGACCACCTTGAGGGCAGCCTCCTTGGACTCGGGAGGGATGTTGGCGGGTACCGCCAGATAGCCCGTCCCGATCTCGTCGGCTCCCTCCTCGGGATACGTGGCCCGGATCGTGGGTGGCATGGTGCCCTGTCGGGCGGACCAGAGGGAGTAGTCCTGCGCGTACAGGGCGATCCAGGTGTCGCCGGAGTTGAAGTCCTCGAACAGGTTCGGCGGCTCCGACGGCAGGGGGAGCTTGGCGTACGCAGTGAAATCCTTGAGCTTGTTCCACGCGTCGACAAACGCGGGGTCTTTCTCCAGCTGCGCGATAGGCTGGGTCATCTTCTCTTTCAGGAACGCGTGAAGAAAGACCAGACGCTGTCGCCAGGCGGCGCTGGATTTGGCGTCGGCGCGGATCAGCCCGATGTGCCCCTTGAACTCCGCCCGGCGATCGTAGAACTCGTGCCAAGATTTTGGCGGGGTCTTGATATTGAGGCTGTTGTGGATGAGCGCATACGAGGTGCGCCAGTACAGGACGCCCTTTCCCTGCAGGTCCACGCCCTCATCCGACTTGAGGAACTTGGGGTCGATCTTGGCGGAGTTGGGCACATTGGAGGTCGTGAGGGTCTCCAGCGGGACACCGGAGCTGACCCACGTGGCGATGGATTTCGGGAAGAGGATGTGCACATCGCCCTGCCCCGGCTTCCACGCCTTGGTCTTCTGGATCTGTTCGGCATCGCTGGTGACCAGGTATTTCAGGTTCACGCCGAGCGTTTGTTTCACGGCGGGGATCACGTACTTCTGCCAGTAGGCTTGAAAGTTCGCACCCGACTGGCTGTCGGCGATGACCAACTCCGTCGGGGCGCCGGCGGGAGACACGACGGGCAAGCCCAGGGCCAACGCGACGACAAGGCAGAACATCGTTGCCACGCTTCGGAGTCTCATGGCTGCTCTCCTTCCCGACTGAGGGGCACCTCAAAATCACCGCACCGGATGCGTTGTGTCCATATGTGTTCCGGATCACCCCCTTCCGTTCCGGCAGTTTCTCGGAACTGCCGAAGAGTCTTTCATCTCTGGCGGCACAGGTCAAGAGCCGACCGGGCGGCCGGGCGGCGAACAGTCCCGTGTCGCCGCCATGGCGTCATACACGGATCCGGCGACCGGTTCTCGCGGCCAAAAGCATGGCGTCGCACACCCGGGCGTTCGCATACCCGTCGGCGAAGGTCGCGGCAAGCGGCGCCACGGCCCCGTTTCCGAGGATCGCCTGGACCAGGTGGTGGAGCTGGTGTACGAACGGGTGCTCCCAGCCCAGGATATGACCCGACGGCCACCAGCGGCCGCCGTAGGGATGGTCCGCGTCGGTGACGAGGACCGTCTTGAAACCGCGATCCCGACGGACGGGCGGCTCCGCACGGAAAACTTCCAGCTCGTTCAGGCGCTCCAGGTTGAATCGCAGGCTCCCTCGGGTGCCGTTGGCTTCGAACGTCAGAAAGTTCTTCTGCCCCGGGCAGCAGCCGGAAGCCTCCAGGGTCCCCAGGGCGCCGGTCGCAAACTCGACGGCGCCGACAAAGCAGTCCTCGACGTCCACCGGTTTCATCCGGCGCGCCCCCGGCCTCGCCGGACGACGCGGAACCACGATGCGCGAGAAGCCGCAGACATTGCGGAACTCCCCGACCAGGAATCGTCCCAGGTCCAAAACGTGCGAGGCCAGGTCGCCGACCACGCCGCTGCCGGCCCGGCGGCGTTCCTGTCGCCAGGTGTGGGGCGTGGACGGATCGCTGAGGCTGTCGTCGGTGTAGCGCATGCGGAAGTGGACGATCTCGCCGATCTCGCCCGCCTGGATCAGCTCGCGCGCGAAGCGGACGGCGGGGATAAAACGGTAGTTGAAGCTCACCTGGTGACAGACGGGCCGCCGGCGCACGCCGTCCCACATCCGCCGGGCCTCGCCGGTGTCGCGGCCAAGGGGTTTTTCGCAGAGCAGGTGCTTGCCCAGCGCCGCCGCGGCGAGGCACGGGCCGGCGTGCGTGTCGTTGGGGGCGCAGTTGATGAGGAGCTCGATCTGCGGATCCTCGACCACGCGGCGCCAGTCGGTGACCCCGTACTCGAAGCCGTACCGGCGCGCCACATCCTCGACACCGGACGGGGAACGGCCGGCGATCCCCACCAGGCGGAAGCGGACCGGCGTGGACCAGAAGATGTACGGAAGTTTCTTGAGGGCGTTCAGGTGGGCCCTGGCCACCCCCGCGTAGCCGAGGACCCCGACGTTGAGCGTGGGCATGGTACGGATCGGCATCACGTCCTCCGAGACCGCCCGCGCACGGGCGTCGCCAGCGCCGCGACCAACCGTTGATGGATGTGTCCGTTGGTGGCCAGGATCGTGGGCTGGCTCAAGTCGAGCGGGCGGCCGCGGCCGTCCGTCACGCGCCCGCCCGCCTCCTCCACAAGCAACGCGCCGGCGGCGACATCCCACGACTTGGCGCTCTGCTCCCAGTACGCGTCCAACCGCCCCGCGGCGACGTTGGCGAGCGCATAGCCTGCGCCGAAGATCCGCACGTTCCGCACGCGCAGGGCCAGCGCGGCGATGCGCTCGCGCAGGGCGCGACGGCCCCAGACGGAGTCGTCGTGCCAGAGCGCGATCGCGCATTCGACAAGCCGACGGCGCGGCGACACATGAATGCGCCTGCCGTTGAGCCAGGCGCCGCGCCCCCGCTCGGCCACGAAGAGTTCCTGCAGCCGCGGGACGTAGATCACGCCGGAGCGGAGGATCCCGTCCCGCTCCAAGGCGATGAGGACGGAGTAGAGCGGGAGGTCGGTCACGAACGCAATGGTCCCGTCGAGAGGATCGACGATCCAGCGGCCGTCCGGGCCCTCGCTGGTACTGCCTTCCTCCCCCAGAAAACCGATCCGCGGGAATCGTCGGCCGAGCATTTCACGGATGCAGCGCTCGGCGGCAACGTCCACCTCCGTCACGGGGTCTTTGGCCGACTTCAGGCGCACGCGCCGCGCGCGCCCGGCGCGGCGCAAGAGCAGATCGCCTGCCGTCTGCGCCGCGACGATGGCGGTTCGGGTCTCTACCGAAAAACGTTCCCGCATGGCGCGCTTCATACCAGCGGCCGTTGGATGGCGTGGAAGATCTTGTGGAGCAGGGCGACATCGCCCCTGGCGTCTTCCGGTGTCGTGTCGGGGGTCTGGCTGTGCCGCACGCAGTCCGCGAAGTGGAGCAGTTCCTCCTTGAACGCCTCTTTCATCGAGGCGGTGACGGTTTTGGCGAAGGGTCTGCCGTCCTCCATGCCTTCGACGATAACCGGCGTGGGCAGGTTGCGGAAGAAGGGGGAGGGAAACACCAGGCGCACCCGGTTGCCCTTCCCGTAGTAGGCGACCGTTTCCTCGTAGTTGGCCAGATCCGGGAGATACTGCAGACTCACGACAGCGCGGACCCCGTTGGGGTACGCCATGGAGGTGAGCATGCCCTCGCCGCCGTGCCAGACGTCGGTGAACAGAACGCGGTCGGGATCGCCGGACAGCCCACGCAACACGTTGATATCGTGGACCAGCGTGGACAGCAGGTTGTTGGCGAACACCCGGCGCTCCAGCGGGGTGAAGTCGCCGATCGCCTCCCGGATCAACGCGTCCTGATCCGCCAAGAGCTTGGCCCGGATGTCCGCGGGGACGTCCATGAATCGCCGGATCTCGTGGTGGGCGATCTGGTGTTCTTCGGAAGGGTGCAGGACGGTGATGTGGATCGCCTGCAGGTCCTTCATCTGCCGGATCAGCGGCCGGGTATAGCGGAAGCCGGGGTCGTACCGCTTCATGTACGCCACCATGCAGACGGTGCCGGCCGTCCTGTGCGCGGTCAGGATCTCGTCGGCCTCGCGCAGGGTGAAGCACATCGGCTTCTCGGTGAGGACGTGCTTGCCGGCCTTGAGGGCGTCCACGATCACCTGGCCGTGGGAGTCGGCGGACAGGACCACGGCGGCGTCCAGGGGCTCCTGCAGGAGGTCGCGGTGGCTCGTGAACCGTTTGGCGACGCCGTAATAGTCCGCCACATACCTCAGCGTGCCGGGCGACACGTCGCACAGCGCCACCACTTCGAAGAGCTCGTGCAGCTCCTTGAGGTGCGGCAGATGCATCATCTGTCCGATCAGGCCGCACCCGATGACTCCGACGCGTATCCGACCCATGCCGTTCTCCTTGCCGTGGTAGGGTTAAAAAACGTTGCGCCCCCGGCCCGTTACGCCGCCGGAAAACGCCGCAGGCTCTCCCAGCACGCCCGCCACACGGCCCTCGACTCCCGGAGGTAGCCGTCCAGGATCTCCGCCGATCGGGCGTCCTTGATGGACCGGAATGGGTCCGGTCCGGGCGGCATGACCTCCAAGACGATGGATCCGCGGTACCCGATCGTGTCCAGCGCGTGGGCACACGCCGCCACGTCCAGATGACCGTGTCCCAACCCCCGTCGGTTCGTATCCGCGACATGGACGTGGAGAAGTCGCGGGGCCGCCTTGAGGATCGCTTGTCGGATATCCGGCTCCTCCAAGTGGGCATGGAACAGGTCGAGGGTCATGCCGACCCAGGGGGAATCCACCGTGTCGACATATGCCAGCGCCTCATCCACGTTTGTCACGAGGTACGCCTCGTAGCGGTTCAACGGCTCGATGCTGATCTTCACCTCCAGACGTTCCGCCTCGCGGGCCGCCCCCTGCATACCCGCCACCGACCACGCCCATTCTTCGGCCCGTGTCGCGATCGGCGCCAGGCGAGTCTCGCCCGAGGGCAGCATCTGCGTCAAGGGTGCGCCGATCTCGGCGGCGAAGCGAAGGCACGCCGTCAGGTATCCGGCGGCGTCGGCGCGGACGGCCGGGTCGGGGTGCGCCAGATCGCGCCGCGTGGCCGGCACCGCGCACGAGGCCGTGAGCCCCACCGGCGCGAGGCCGGCATTGGCCAGGGCCCGCCGCACGTTCCGCGGGTCGAAGGCGTCCGGCTCCCCCGGAATCTCCACGCCGTCGTAGCCGGCGGCTGCGATCCGCGCCAGGGTCCGCTCCAGCGGTGCATCCCCGTAGATCCAGGCACAGACACTCAAGCGATGCGCGGCCATCAACGCTCCTCGAGACGCACCGGCGGGCGGCGTCGCGGTCGGCCGGTGCGGCCATTCCTATTTCGATGCACCGCCCGGGCCCGCCGGCGCGCGCCCGGTTGCGACCGTGACCTCGGTGTGCGGTCGCACGGATGCGCGGTAGCCCCGCGCCAGCTCCCGTTTGACCGTTTCGAAAGCGTCGCCGCAAATCTCCAGGGTGCGCTGCAGCTCCCGGTCGGTATGCGCGGCGCAGACGAACCAATGGTGGTTGGGGTGCAAGAGCAGACCCCGCCGTGTGGTTTCGCGGTAGAAGACGACCTTTGCCGTCTGCCGGACCTCCGGGTCGGAGTCGGTGAAGGTCAGAAACGGCATCGGGGCCACTCCGACGGCCTCGGCTGCCACGCCCGTATGGGCGGCCAGCCGATTCAATCCGTCCAGCAGTCCCTGGCCGATCCGCCACAGGTGCGGGATCGCCTGCGTCCGCCGGAGCTTGTCGATGGTCGCCACCGCCGCCGCCATGGGGATGGCGTCGGTGAAGAACGTGGACGACACATAGGTCTCGTCCAGTCGTCGCATCAGCTCGCGCCGGCCCGTCAGCACCGACATGGCGTACCCGTTGGACAGCGCCTTGCTGAACGTCGCCAGATCAGGGATGACGCCGTAATGCTCCTGGGCGCCGCCCAGCGCCAGGTGGAACCCGGAGCGCATCTCGTCCAGGATGAAGAGGGCGCCGTGCCGCTGGGCCAATTCCTTGACGCCCTGCAGGAACCCCGGGGCAGGCGGCTCGATCTCCAGGGGCATCATGATCACGCAGGCGACCCGATCGCCGTGCCGCGCGAGCAGGTCTTCCAGCGAGTCCAGGTCGTTGTAGCGGAAGGTGAGCACATCCTCCCGCACCGCTTTCGGGATGCCCGGCTCGCGCAGGCAACACCAGTCGTGCCAGCCGTGATAGCCCCAGCGGACGACCTTTTGGCGGCCGGTCACGATCCGGGCAAGCCGCACCGCGGCGGTCGTCGTGTCGGACCCGGTCTTGAAGAAATGGACCATCTCGGCGCACGGGATCGTTTGCACCAGCAGTTCGGCCAGCTCGTTCTGGACGGGCCGCGTGAGCGGAAACGCGAAACCTTGCCGGATCTCGCGGATCGCCGCCGCGTCCACGTCGGGGTCGCAGTAGCCCAGGACGATGATCCCGTACGCCAGGATCCAGTCCAGGAAGCGGTTGCCGTCGACATCCCAGAGCTGTGCGCCGCGGCCGTGATCGGCGTAGATGGGATACTCGCCGGGCAGCAGCGTGTCGGGCGCCTTCCCTTGCGTGGTGCCGCCGGCGATGATCTGTTGCGCGCGGCGGAAGAGCGCGTCGGAGCGCTCGAAGGACAAGGCGGGTGATGTCATCGGACTCTCTCCTCATGGTTCGGGTTTCCCCCCGCCCGCCCGGGCGGGGCCCGACACCCTGGCCGGACGAACGGCCGGGTCGTGGAGGCGGGCCGCCGCAACACGGTCCGCGCCGTTCCCCCGTGCGCGAATCCGCGCCTCACCCCATCCCCGCCGTCCGACCAAACCGCTGGCGATTCGCAAGCCAGTGGGCCGGGAGGATGCACGCCGCCAGGACGACGATGAGCAGCGTGGACAGCGCCGCGCCGCGCCCGATGGTGCCGTATCCGACCCAGGAAAGGATCAACACCGTCACCAGGTCGTGGCCCGGCGACACGAGAAAGATCACCTGGCTGACCGCGGTCATGGCGCGGACAAAGCTGTAGATGAAGCCCGTGATGAGGGCCGACCGAACCAGCGGGAGGACCACCCGGCGCAGCGTGGTGGCGGTTCCGGCCTTGAGGGTGGACGATGCCTCTTCCAGGCTCGGGTCGAGCTGGGTGAGCGCGGCCACCCCGCTGCGGATCCCCACGGGCATCCCGCGGAAGATGAACGCCAGAACGATGATCAGCCCGGTTCCGGTCAGCTGCAGCGCCCCGGCGTTGAACGCCAGGATGTACCCGATCCCCATGACGGTCCCGGGGATGGCATAGGAAAGCAGGGCTGAGAATTCCAGCGCGGTCCGGCCGACAAACCGGTGCCGGAGCGTAAGATACGCGACCAGAAATCCAAAGACGGCGGACGGGATGGCGGCCAGGAGGGACAGCTGCATGGTGTCGAGAAGAACGGGGACGCCGTGGCTCATCAGGTCCTGGTAGTTCTGCAGCGTGAAGGTGTTGTTGATGCCCCACAGTTTCACAAAGCTGCCGAAGAGAATCGACCCGTAGAGCAGCGCCGTCACCGCCGCGAAGAGCAGGAACACCCCCGTGAGCGCCAGGTCGGCCGCCGGGGGCAGCGGCGTCGGCCGTCCCGCCGAGGGTTTTCCGGTCACCGTGACGTACGAGCGCCTGCCCAGCCAGTACCGTTGGAGGACGAAGATCGTCAGCGTGATGACCAGCAGGACCAGGCCGTACACCGCGGCTTCGTGCTGGTCAAAGCGGCCCTCGATGGCATAGAAGATCTCCGTCGGAAGAAAGGGGACGCCGCCCCCCAGGAGCAGCGGGTTGCCGAAATCCGCCAGGCTCTCGATCATCACCAGCAGGATGGCGTTGGCCAGCCCCGGACGCATCAGGGGCCAGAGGATGGTCCGGAACAACGTCCACCGGTCCGCGCGCAGCGTGCGGGCGGCCTCCTCCAGCGACACATCCAGCGAATGGATCACGCCGACCAGCACCAGATACGCGATGGGGGTGAACGCCAGGACCTGCGCCACGCCGACGCCCAGCGGGCCGAAGAAGACATTGGTGGAAAGGCCGAACAGCGTGTACGTGATGAAGCCCCGTCTCCCGAACATGTAGATCATGGCCAGGCCGAGGACGAAGGCCGGTGTGATGATCGGCAGGATCGAGAACGGCGCCAGAAGGCGGCGCGTCCACAAGGTGCTCCGGGACTCCAGCAGGGCGAAAACGAAACCCAGCCCCGTGGAGATCACCCCGACGGCGACGGCCAGAAAGAGACTGTTCCGGAGGGCCCCCAGGCCGAGGGCCAGCATGGTGAGGACGCCCGCCGCCGCCCCCAGACCGATCCCCCAGACCAGGGCGCGCGCCCATCGTCCGCAGACCAGGCGCGCGCCGAACAGCGCCACGCCGCCCGCCGCCGCCCCCAGACCGACCCCCCAGCGGATGGGATCGGTGGTGAGCTCGGGGTGGCGGAGCAGCAGGAAGATGGGCGAGGTGAGGTATCGCCGGAGGGCGGCCGTGGTGAGGTGTCCCTGGATAACCACACCGGCCTGCAACATGCTGAGAAGCGGGAAGAGGATGAAGATGGCGACGAGACCGCCCGTCCAGAGGATTGTGGCCGCGACAAACGCGCCACCCCGCACGTAGCCGGCCTGCGCCAGCCCGATGCCGACCAGCGTCAGCAGGCCCACCAGGCAGACGAGCCCCCCCAGGCCGAAGGCGCGGCCGGCTCGGGCCAGCTGGTAGAGACCCGCCAGGACGCCCAGCGTCGATGCCACGAGGAGCGTCGCCCCCGCACTACGTTTGCCTTGGCCGCACAGCCCGATGGGGACCGCCAGGGCGGCGGCGAGACCGACGGCGAGCAGCGACCACGCCGTCGGGAGAAGCGTGAGCCCGGTGGCCGACCAGGACCACGCCAGGAAGGCCTTCCCCACACGCTCCCAGGGGAGCAGGGCGAACGCGCCCAGCGTCAGCGCGGCCCAGAAGATCGTCTCCCGACGATAGGCAGTCATAGGGATTCAAGTCGATTCGTCAATTTGTCAACTGGTCGATCAGGCAACGACGGGACCCATAGACCCAACACGAGCGATCGACCAGTTGACTATTTGACCAGTTGACTCTTGTCTACTTGGGCAAGGGGAAGACCTGCTCGGTCCACCGCTTGGTCAACCCGTCGCGGACGGCGGGCGTGCCGTATTTGGCGAAATCGTAATTGATCAGGTTGACCTCTTCGAACTTCGGCACGTCGGGATCGACCACGGACTTGCTGTGCGAGGGAATGCTCACCTCGCCGTTCTGCGGCCCCAGCCGTTGGTTCTCGGGCTCCAGGGCCCAATCGATCAGGCGCATCCCGTTCGCCCGGTTGGGGGCACCGGTGATCAGAGCGATGCCGCCGATCTCATAGCCGGTTCCGTCCTTGGGGGCCACGAAGCGAATGGGGAAGCCCTTCCGGATCCGCTCCACCACGTCGTTGGCGAACGAGACCCCGATGGCGGCCTCGCCCCGGCCGGTCAGCAGGCTGGGATCGCCGCCGCTCCGCGTGTACTGGCCCACGTTCCGGTGGATGGCCTTGAGAAGCTCGAAGCCAGCCTCCTCACCGTAGATCTGGATGATGGTGGTCATCATCACGTACCCGGTGCCCGAGGTGTGGGGGTTGGGGACGGCGATGAGACCCTTGAATTTCGGGTCACCCAATTCCTTCCAGGTGGTCGGCACAGGTAGGCCCTTCTCCTGAAGGATCTTCTCGTTGATCCCGAAGCCATGGATGCCACTGTAAAGTGGAATGTAGTGTCCGTCCACCGGCTTGGCGAGCTGCGGACGCAGCTTCGACCAGGCGTTGGGACGGAAGAACTCCACCAGCCCCTCGGCCTGGGCGACCCAGAACGCGTCGCCACTACCGCCGAACCAGACGTCGAAAGTCGGATTCGCCTTCTCAGCGCGAAGCCGAGCCAGGGCGGCGCCCGAGCTGAGGCGCACGAAATCCAGCCCCGTGCCGGTCTTGCTGAACTCCCGCTTGATCGCTTCGCACCAGGCGGGATCGGGGCTACAGACGACGACCACCTTGCCTTCGCCCGCCCGGGCGGGCGGCGGGCCCAGAATCGCCAAACCGATCGCCAGCAAGAGCAATGCACCCGTCCGCTTCATGGTGCATCCTCCTTTCTCCCCCGGGCGCGCGTGGTCCAGGCATCCGGACACGGACGGGCCGGGGTCCGCTGAGGTTCACCTCACGCCAAGACCTGATCCAGATTGGCGAACACCCGCTGGAACGCCTCGACGTACTTCACCATGAGCGCCGCCGGCTGCGGGAACAAGGGAAACGAGTGGGACCCGATCACCAGCGAGTCTTCCAGCAGCTTCCTCGTCTCGGGATACTCGTCCAAATCGTACGTCACCTCCTCGCCGAACGGGCACCGCCAGGGGCATCCCAGGCCGTACCCTGTCCGCTCCTGGAACAACGTCTGCCCGGGCACGGGAACGGTCTGCCACAGGCTGACCTCGACGCCCTCCGCCCCCAATGCAGCCAACAGCTTCAGCCGAAACTCCTTGACGGGTAACGTCACCCCCACCGCCTGGGGATCCAGGCGCAGCCGGTACTGGTAAAAACCGGAGGTGCACTCGGGCGGGATATAGGGCGGTCGGATGCCCGGAATCTTCGCGAGGTGTTCGGTCAAATAGGCGGCGTTGCGCCGGGTGTGCGCGAGCGAGTCGTCCAGCCGGAGGAGCTGGCTCCTGACCAAGGCCGCCGTCATCTCGTTGGACCGGTACATCCAGCCCATCATCAGCGAGTTATACTCGCGCACGCCGTCCAGCGGCCGCGCGGGATCGAAAGCCTGCTTGTCGCTCTCGCGGACATCCTCGCCGAACATGCGGAATCGGTTGGCGCGCTCCTTCAGCTCCTCCCGGTTGGTCACGAACATGCCGCCCTCGCCGGCGGGCAGGTTTTTGCTGGCCTGGAACGAGAAGATCCCCATGTCGCCGAGGCCGCCCACCTTCTTTCCCTTGTAGGTCGAGCCGTGGGCCTGCGCCGCGTCCTCGATCACCAGGAGGCGATGTTTCCGCGCGACGGGCAGAATCCGGTCCATGTCGGCCGGGCAGCCATGGATGTGGACGGGGATGATGGCGCGGGTGCGCGCGGTGATCCGCTCCTCGATCTTGTCCGGATCGATGTTGTAGGTCCGGGGGTCGATATCCACGAACACCGGGACGGCGTTGTTTTGGAGCACGGCCAGCGCCGTGGCCAAGAACGTAAAGGCGGTGGTGATGACCTGGTCTCCCGTGCCGATCCCGCCCGCCGCCACGGCGGTGTGGAGGGCCGCCGTGCCGCTATTGGTCGCGAGCGCGTGGCGGACGCCGCAGTAGCGCGCCCACTCCTCTTCCAGCGCCTTCACCTGGGGCGCGTACGGCCCCGAGACGATGCCGGAGTCCAGCGCCGCCCCGACGGCCGCCTTGTCCTCGGCCGTGATCACCGGCCAGCGGACGTGGAGCTGCTTGGGAACGACCGGAGTTCCGCCCCGCAGGGCCAGGGTGTCCTTCATGGCTTCCTCCTTCCGGAACGAGGCGGCGCTGCCGGCGGTGCACCCGCGCCGCACGAGGACCGGATCACCAGGGAATGCGCCACCACCGTGGTGGCGTACACATGCCGGTCACCCTGCTCCATCTGGGCGATGGCCTGCCGCACCGCGCGGCGCCCCATGTCCTCCTTGGGGACGGCCACCGTCGTGAGGGGCGGCGTGGTGTGCGCCGCGTACTCGATGTCGTCGTACCCGACGAGCGCGATGTCGGTCGGCACGCGCAGGCCCCGTTGGTGTAGCGCCCGGAGCGCGCCGATGGCCATGTCGTCGTTGGTGAAGACCGCGGTCGGTGGGCGCGGCAGCTTCAGGAGCGCCTCCATGGCGTCGTAGCCGCCCTGGGGGCTCAGCGCGGCCTCCGCGACGAGATCGTCCGCGGCGGTGATACCGGCCTCGGCGAGGGCGCGATGGTACCCGTCCGCGAGGGATTCGAAGAAGGGGTGGCGCGCGGGGCCGCGGATCAGCCCGATGCGCTCGTGGCCGAGCGTGATCAGGTGGCGCGTGGCGTCGTACGCGCCGGCGGCGTCGTCGCACACCACGGCGTCCACGTCGCGGATGGGCGGCCGCATGTCGGCCAGGACGAGCGAGAAGCCGTTGGCCCGCAGCTGCCGGACGAACCGCGGCGACACCTTGCCCACCAAGACGATCCAGCGCGTCATCATGTCGCGGATCATCTTGGGGTATTCCAGCGAGTCGGTGGAGTCGCCCAAGCCGTAGCCGAAGAGGAGGTGGCAGTCCCAGCGGCGCGCCTCATCGGCGATACCCTGGATGATGCCCGCGAAGTAGCTGTGCGAGGTCACGACCTCGCGGCTGAAGATGGTCCCGATGATCCGGTCGTGGCGCGGGGCGGCGGCGCGGGAGACGAGCTGACGGGCGGCCGGATTGGGGATGTAACCGAGGCGCTGGACGGCGGCCAGAATCCTGCGACGGCTGGCCGCGCTCACGTCGGCGCGGCCGCGCACCACCCGGGACACCGTCATGATGGACAGCCCGGTGTGTTCGGCGATATCTTTCAGCGTGACCGGGGACCAGCGAGTCTTCGGCATGGGCTCCTGCGTTCGTTAACGCTAACGGTAACACTTCTATACCCGGGGCCCGGGCGTGTCAAGGGCTTTTCCGGCGCCCCGTGCGCCGGTCGATGGTTTGCTTGTGTGTTTTTGTGTTGAGTATGGTAGATTCCCGTGGTTGATTCGGGCGGGAGGCAAGGCGATGTCGGGTGCGCGGATCGACCCTCACTGGAGCTATCACGACCTCAGGGCAGTCGTTCTCGAAAATACGCGCCTCCGGCTCACCGTTTTCCCGGCGCTGGGCGCCAAGATCTATGACTTCATTCTCAAGTCCGCCGACCGAAACTTCCTCTGGCACAACCCGCGACTCGAACCGCGGCGTCCCGTCTTCGGACAGAACTTCGACGACGCGTGGTGCGGGGGCTGGGACGAGGTCTTTCCCACCTGCGACGTGAGCACGTATCGTGGCGACACGTATCCCTACCTCGGGGAGTTGTGGTCGCTCCCGTGGTCCTGGCGCGTGGAAGAGCCGGGTCCGTCGCGTGTCTGTCTGTATCTGGACCGGACGACGGTGATCGCGCCGGCCCGCATGGAGAAGTGGATCACGCTGACTCGGGACGAGCCCGTCGTCCGGTTCCGGCATCGTCTCACCAACCTCGGGACACACCCGCTGGATTTTGTCTGGGGGATCCATCCGTGCTTCGAGGTGGCGCCGGGCCATCGCATCGACGCGCCGGCGCGGGTCGGGGTGGTGGGCCACACGGCGACCGCGGCCTTCGGGCCGGTCGGGACCCGCTACCCGTGGCCACACGCCGAGGGGTGCCGCGTGCCGCCGCCCAGCTGCGGATGGTGCGAAGGGCACTACGCCATCGACCTCAGCGCGGGATGGGTGGCGCTGACCGATCCCGTCGCCCGAATCGGCATCGGACTCGCCTTTCCCCGCGACGTCTTTCCCGTGCTGTGGTGCTGGCTGGTTTACGGAGGCTGGCGAGGCCACTATCACGCGGCGCTGGAGCCCTGGACCGGCTGGCCGCACCAGCTGGACAAGGCCGTGGCCGCGAATCGTCACCGCACCCTGCGGCCCGGTGAGCGGTTGGAGTGCGAGACGCTGGCCGTGGCGTACACCGGCTTGTCGTCGGTCTCGGGTGTCGGAACGGACGGCGGTGTGCGAGGGTAGCGTGCCCCGGCTGGGGTGTCGGGACACACGATGGTGAGGCCGGCTCCTCGCAGCGGCGCGGGGCAGCCTCGACCGGAGGAGGGACCATGAGACACGCATGGCGATGGCTCGGGGTGGGGCTCGGGGTCGTGGCGCTGTCAACGGTCTGGGCGACCCGACCCATGGCTGCGGATCACGAGGGCCAGGTCGTGGTCTACACGGCAGCGCAGAACACGATCGTCCAGGCGGTGGGACCGATGTTCGAGAAGAAGACCGGGATCAAGGTGCAGTTTGTCGAGGGGGGTACCGGTGAGGTGCTGAAGCGGGCGGAAGCCGAGAGGGCCAACCCGCTTGGCGATGTGTTCTGGGCCCCGGCGGCGGAGCCGCTGGCCGCGAACGCGGACCTGCTGGAGCCGTACACGGTGACGGAAGACGCCAAGATCAACCCCATCTACAAGAAGGGGATGGCGGGGGGACGGGTCATTCCCAACAACGTGACGCCCATGGTCATCGTCTACAACAAAAAGCTGGTGACCGACGCCGAGGCGCCCAAGACCTGGAGGGCGCTGACGGACCCCAAGTGGAAGGACAGGATCGCGTACGCGGCCGCGGACAAGTCGGGGTCGTCCTACACGATCCTGGCCACGCTGCTCACGGTGTTCGGTGACAACGAGGCGGGCTGGAAGGTCGTCGAGGATATCATGAAGAACGCCAAGATCCTGCCCAGCTCCAGCCGGGTGCCGAAGGGGGTCGCGGACGGCGAGTATCTCGCGGGGCTGACTTACGAGGACGCGGCCATGCGGCAGGTCGCGGGCGGCGCGCCCGTGGGCGTCATCTATCCGCAGGACGGTACCTCGGTGCCCCCGGACGGGAACGCCCTGATCAAGGGCGCAAAGCATCCCAGGGCGGCCAAGATGTTTCTCGATTACGCGGTGTCGAAGGAGGTCATGGACCTGCTGGCCGAGAAGTTCTCGCTGCGGTCGGCTCGGATTGACGTGAACCCGCCCAAGGGCTTCGTGCCGCTGAGCGAGATCAAGGCCATACCCTACGACATGGAATGGGCCGGGAAGAACTACCAGACTTTCATCAAGAAGTGGCAGGATATCATCGTTCGGGTGAAGTAGCGGCAATCCGCGCAGCGACCAATGACCAACGCCGAATGACCACTGCGGCGGAGGGGTGCGCCCTTGGTCGTTGGGGTTGGTGATTGGTCGTTTCTCGTAGGATCGCGAGCGCCTCAGAGCCAATCATGCGCGAACGGGTGGACGGGTGGACCGGCGTGACGTGGCTCGCCTTCGGAGTCCTGGCGGTGCTGCTGATTCTTCCGCTGGGGAGACTCTTGTGGGCGAGCTTCCTGGACAAGGGCGGCGGCCTGACGCTGGCTCATTACCGCGACTTCCTGGGCTATCCCTATTACTCGCGGACCATCGGCCACAGCTTCCTCGTGAGCAGCCTGGTTACGCTGGCGGCGCTGGTTGTGGCGGTTCCGGTGGCGTTCATCCTGGCGCGGGTGCGTCTTCCCGGCAAGGCCGTCATCAGTACGCTGGCCGTCCTCCCGCTGGTATCGCCCCCGTTCATCGGCGCGTACTCGTGGATCCTCCTGTTCGGCCGCGCGGGTTACGTCACGAGCCTCTTCCGGAGTATCGGCATCAACATTCCCACCGTGTACGGGATGCACGGGATTGTCCTGGCCTTGACACTCAATCTGTATCCGTTCGTCGTTTTGATGGTGACGGGAGCTTTGCGCGCGCTGGATCACTCGCTCGAGGAGGCGGCGCAAGGCTTGGGATCCAGCCCCTGGCGGGTCTTCTGGACGGTGACGGTCCCGGTCACGTTTCCCTCCATCCTGGGCGGCGCGCTGCTGGTCTTTCTCACCGCGTTCGCCGAGTTCGGCGCGCCCATGATCATCGGCGAAGGCTATCAGGTCCTTCCCACGATCGTGTACAGTCTGTTCGTGAACGAGATGGGGGGCAACCCGGCCATGGCCAGCACCGCCGCGACCCTACTGGTCTTCTGCACCACCGGGATCCTGCTGGTGCAGTACTGGGCCGTGGGGCGGCGGCGCTACGCCATGAGCCAGATGCGGCCGATTCCACCGGCGCGCTTGCGGCCGGTCTGGCAATGGTTCTGCGCCGGCGCCGTCTACCTGGTGGTGGGCCTGTCGTTGATCCCGGCCATCGTCGTCGCCGTGACCTCGTTCTTCGAGAGCCGCGGACCGGTCCTCTATCCGAACTTCAGCCTGGGGAACTACCGCGAGGTCCTCTTCAGTGTTCCCCGCGCCATCACCAACAGCTTTCTCCTCGCCAGCCTGTCCACGGTGTTGGACGTGGCGCTGGGCACGCTCATCGCCTACCTGGTGGTGCGTCGGCGGTCCGCGGCCACCGCGGCGCTGGACTCGTGCGTGATGGTTCCATACGCGATCCCGGGGACGGTCGTCGGCGTGGCCTTCATCGTGGCCTTCAACCGGCCCCCGCTCGTCCTCACCGGCACCTTCGCGATCCTGTTGTTGGCGTACTTCATTCGCCGCCTGCCGTACTCGGTGCGGGCCGGCTCGGCCATTCTGCACCAGATCGACCCCGCGGTGGAAGAGGCATCCATCAGCTTGGGCGTCCCACCGTTGAGGAGCTTCGTCAAAGTCACCGCGCGCCTGATGCTGCCCGGGGTCGTGTCGGGGGGGATCCTGACGTGGGTCCAGACGATCACCGAGATCAGCGCGACCATCTTCTTGTACTTCGGCGCCTGGTCCACGATCACCGTGGTGATCTATCGGCAGGTGAGCAGCAGCAACTTTGGCAGCGCTGCCGCGGCATCCACCCTGCTGCTGGTGGCGGTTTTTATTCCCGTCTTGGCGGTGAACTGGGCCATCGGAGAGCGCGCGGTGACCGCGGTCTAGCGGCGAGTCGAGGACGCATGGGGGCCATTCTCGAAATCGACGGGCTGCACAAACGCTACGGCGACGTCGGGGCGCTGGCGGGAGTTTCGCTGACCATCCGGGGCGGTGAGTTCTTCACGCTGCTGGGTCCGAGCGGCTGCGGCAAGACCACGCTGCTTCGGTCGGTGGCGGGCTTTCTGCGGCCCGACGGCGGTCGGATCTTGTGCGACGGGGAGCGCCTGGACCGTCTCCCCGCGCACAAGCGTGACATCGGCATGGTCTTCCAGAACTATGCGATCTTTCCGCACCTCTCGGTTTTTGAAAACGTCGCCTACGGCCTGCGCGCGCGGCGGGTGGAGCCCGTCGAAATCCGGCGGCGGGCGATGGACGCCCTCCGGCTGGTGCAGATGGACACCCTGGCGGACCGGCGGCCCGACCAGCTGTCCGGCGGGCAGCAGCAACGGGTGGCGCTGGCCCGCGCCATGGCGATCCGGCCGCGCCTTCTCCTCATGGACGAGCCGCTCTCGAACCTGGACGCGAAGCTCCGCGTCGAGATGCGGACCGAGATCCGGCGCCTCCAGCGCGAGCTGGGGATCACGACCGTCTATGTGACGCACGATCAGGAAGAGGCGCTGGCCATCTCCGAGCGGCTGGCGGTGTTGAACGCCGGGCGCGTGGAGCAGGTCGGGTTCCCCTGGGATGTGTACCAGGCGCCCGGCAGCGCCTTCGTGGCGCGATTCATCGGCACCAGCAACGCGCTCGTGGGGCGGTTGGTCGCGACGGACGGCGATCGGCCGCAGGTCGAATTCGGGGGGTGGACGACGCGCGCGCGGCCCAGGGACGGACTTGCAGGGCGGGTCCTGGCGGTCTTCCGGCCCGAGGCGCTCTCGCTGGCGACGGAAGCGCCGAGCGGTCCGGACGCGTCCGCGGGGGAGGCCGTGGTGGTCAGCCGGGAGTTCCTGGGCGCCGTGCTGCGCTACCGGTTGCGACTCGACGATGGGCGCCTGATCTATCTCGACGAACACAAGCCCGACGCCACGCGCCTTCGCGGAGAAGGCGTCCGGGTTCGATTCACGGTGCAGCCGGAGGCTGTGATGCTGTTCCCAGTGGAGGAGCCTTTATGAGCCAGGCGGCGTTCCGCGTCCATCGACTTCCCCGCCACGTGCAGGCACCGGTGCGCGAGGCGATGAAGACGGCCCTCGATGCCGGGCATCTGCTGCGGCGGCGTTTTCGGACGGGGGTGTCGGTGAAAATGAAAGGGAGGGCGGATATCGTCACCGCGACCGACGTGGAGGTGCAGCGGCTGGTCGAGCGCCGCCTGCGCCGCAGCTTTCCCGGCCACGGGATCTTGGCGGAAGAGGGGCTGGACACGACGGCGGGGGCCGAGTGGCGCTGGATCGTGGATCCGCTGGATGGGACCAAGAATTTCGCCAGAGGCATCCCGACGTTCTGCGTCTCCCTCGCCGCCGAGTACCGGGGCCGGGTGGAATTCGGCGTCGTCTATGACCCGATCCACGAAGAGATGTTCGCGGGGGTGCGCGGACGGGGGGCGTGGCTCAACGGTCGGCCCATCCGCGTGTCGAGGGTGACCGACCTGGATCTGACGCTGGTGGCGACAGGCTGTCCGCATCGGGTGCGGCGATACGTGCGGTCGATCGCGCTGACATTCGGGCGGTTCGCCGCGCGCTCCCTGGGGGTCCGGGACCGCGGGGCGGGTGCGCTGGACCTATGCTATGTCGCCTGTGGGCGCTACGACGGCTACTGGGAGCTGGACCAGTCTCCGTGGGATATCGCCGCCGGCGGACTGATCGTCGAGGAGGCCGGCGGCCGTATGTCCGATTTTCGAGGCGGGCGGTTCGATATTTACGGTGGCGAGACGGTCGCCAGTAATGGACGGGTGCACGACCGCATGATCGCGGTCCTCAAGATGTCCGGGGGAACGCCGCCGCGCCACCGCCCGCCGGTCCGGCGGAGCTAAGAATCCGCCGAGAGGCCGGAAGGGGTCACTTTATCCGCAGATTACGCAGATGCTTTCGGAAAGAGCCTGCCTGTGAAATCTGCGTAATCTGCGTAATCTGTGGATATATTCGTCCCGTTCGGCGTCTCGGCGGAAGAGTGGGGGCCAGGGCATGCACTCGGTGGCGCGCCGCGAGCGTGGAGGAGAGAAATGAAGGGCTCGGAACGCGACGTGCGGCGAACGGGGCGCCGCGGCCGTCGGCCGCTCGTCGTGGTCCTGCGCCCGTACCTCTATCTCCTGCCGACATTCGTCTTTCTCTTCGTCTTCACCATCTGGCCGATCCTGCGCACCTTCTACGTCAGCTTCTTCAAGTGGAACATGGCCAGCCCGGCCATGGAGTTTGTGGGAATGGCGAACTACGCCCAGGCCTGGGGCGCACCGGTGTTCTGGGAGGTGCTGCGGAACAACCTCCTTTTCGCCGCGGGGACGGTGCCGCTGACGCTGGGGCTGGCGCTCGCACTGGCGGTGCTCATCAACCAGAAGATCCGCAGCCTTGCCGTCTACCGCGTGTTGCTGTTCTACCCGACGATGATCCCCATGGCAGCGGCGGCCATGATCTGGTTGTGGATCCTGACGCCCAATTACGGGCTGCTGAACTACTACGGGCGGTGGGTCGGGCTGCCGGACATCCACTGGCTGGGGGACAACACGTTGGCGCTCTGGGCCCTGGTCCTGGTCGGCGTCTGGAAACGCGTCGGGTATTACATGGTGATCTATCTGGCGGGCCTCCAAGTCATTCCCGAGCACCTCTACGAGGCGGCCCGCATCGAAGGGGCGGGGCCCTGGCAGCGATTCTGGAGGGTCACGTTCCCGCTCGTGTCGCCCACGACGTTCTTCGTGGCGGTGATGGTGGTCATCGACTCGTTCCAGGCCATCGACCAAGTCTACCTGATGACCGGAGGCGGACCCGGGAACGCGACCAACCTGTTCATCTTTTATATCTACCAGAACGCCTTCCGTTTCTTCGACTTCGGCTACGCGTCGGCCATCTCGGCGATCCTGTTTCTGATTTTGCTGGGGCTGACGCTGCTCGCGTTCCGCACGCTCCACCGGAGGGTGCACTATGCGTAGCCGGACGGGGTGGCGTCTCGCGGTTCACGGCAGCTTGGCCCTGGCTGGCCTGCTCATGATCGTGCCGCTGGTCTGGATCGTCCTGACGGCGTTCAAGGAGCGAAACGAGGTCTTCTCCCAGGTCCCGCAGTGGCTCCCGGCGCATCCGACCTTCGCGAACTTTTTCGGCGTCCTGGACGCGATGCCGTTCTGGCGGTACTACTGGAATACCATCGTGGTGGCGTTCGGTCTGCTGGGACTCCAGCTGGTGACGGTGACGCTGGCCGCCTATGCCTTCGCCCGGATGGAGTTCTGGGGTCGCGACGCCCTTTTCATCGTGCTCCTGGTCCAGCTCATGATCGCGCCCCAGAGCACGGTGGTGCAGAACTACATCACCGTGACCCGGCTGGGATTGCTGGATACAAAGCTCGCCATCATGGCGCCGTATCTGGCGTCGGCCTACGGCACGTTCCTGCTGCGGCAGACGTTCAAGGGGATCCCCAAAGAACTGGAGGAGGCGGCAGCCCTGGATGGCTGCGGCGGCATCCGTTTTCTGTGGCACGTCGCGCTTCCGCTGGCGCTGCCGGGGTATCTGGCGTTCGGCCTCGTCAGCATCACGTATCACTGGAACGAGTTTTTCTGGCCGCTGGTGGTCACCGAGACGACCAATTCGCGGACACTCACCCTCGGGCTCGGCATCTTTGCCCAGACGGCGGAGGGCTCGGCCGACTGGACCATGTTGATGGCCATGACCCTCATGGTGATCGCGGTGCCGCTGGTCGTGTTCCTGATCTTCCAGCGACGGTTTATCAACAGCTTTATGCAGTCGGGACTCGGCGGTTAGGGACGGGGTGCCGCGGAGGCGTGCCCCCACAACAGGAGGGCGTACCATGAAACAAAGGGTGTGGATGGTGTTTGCGGCGCTCCTGCTGGCTGCGCCGGCGTGGGCGGGGACGACGATCAAGTTTTACTACCCCGTCCATCTGACCGGTCCGCTGGTCAAGGAGGTCGAGGCGGTCGTGGCGGAGTTCCACAAGGCGCACCCCGACATCAAGGTGGAGCCGGTCTGGGGCGGGAACTACGCCGAGAACATGCAAAAGACCGTGGCGGCTCTGCAGGCGGGCAGCCCGCCGGATATCGCCGTCCACTTGGCGGTCGACCTGGTCACGCTGCGCGACATGGACGCGGTCATCCCGCTGGACGACTACGTGCAGCGCGACGGCGGCGACGCGAAAGTCCTCGGAGATTTCATCCCGGCGTTTCTGGCGGACTTCCGGGCGGAGCAAAAGATCTGGGCGCTCCCGTTCCAGCGCAGCACGCCCATCCTCTACTACAACAAGGACCTGTTCCGGAAAGTCGGCCTGGATCCCAACAAGCCGCCCACGACGTGGGAGGAGCTTCTGGCGACCGCCCAGAAAGCCACGGTGCGGAACCCCCAGGGGCAGGCCACAACGTGGGGGCTCACCATCCCCGACGACATCTGGCTGGTGATGGCCTTTATCTACCAGAACGGCGGGCGCACCAGCAGCCCGGACTTCAAGAAGGTCTATCTGGGGGAGACGGAGGCCATCGAGGCCGTCCAGTTCTGGACGGACATGGCGAACAAGTACAAGGTCATGCCGCGGCATCGAACCTTCCCGATCTCGGTGCAGGATTTTGCGGCCGGTAACACGGCGATGCTGATCCACTCGACCGGCAACCTGCGCTTCGTCCGCGACTCGGCGAAGTTCGAGTGGGGCACCGCCTTCCTGCCGAAGAACAGGAAGCAGGCGGTGGCCATCGGCGGGGCCGGTCTGTACATCTTCAAGAAGGCTCCCAAGGAGAAACAGGACGCCGCCTGGAAATTCGCCGCGTTCGCCACGTCGCCCGAGATGCAGGCCCGTTGGAACATCGGCTCGGGCTACATCGCCACGCGCAAGTCCGCTTTCGACCTGCCCATCATGAAGGAGTACACGGCCAAGCTTCCGCAGGCGCTGGTGGCCCGCGACCAGTTGCCGTATGCGCTTCCCGAGATGAGCACGCACGACAACTGGAAGATGCGGAACGTTTTTGTCACCACCTTCCAGGAGATCCTGGATGAGAAGTACACCCCCGAGGCGGGGATGAAGAAGGCGCAAGCCGAGATCGAAAAGATCCTCGCGCCGTTCCAGAAGTAGCGTTCGGCAACGGAGGGAAACGTCAGGGGCGGCGAGCAAAGCGCACGATGCGATTGCTTCCGGCCCCGTCTCGCGTTTACTATGGTCCATAACGTCGGTCCCCGGGGTTGGGGACTCACCGTTTTTCTGCAACCATGGAGGGATCTGCCATGCGAAAGACCCTGTTGCTTCTCGCACTGGCCGGGCTGGCGCTCCTGGCGGTTCTGCCGCTCGGCGGCGCCCTAGCGGCGGATTCGTGCTCGCACCGGGGCGCCCTGGATCCGATGTACTGCGACGAGGACAAGGATCTCGTCGCCGACCCGCCCAAGGACAAGGCGCAGCTGAAGAATCCCGGGACGCTGGTCTTCACCTACGCCCCGGTCGAAGACCCGGGCGTATACCGGAAGCTGTTCGAGCCGTTCATGGACCATCTGGCGAAAGTCACCGGGAAGAAGGTGACGTACTTCTCCGTGCACAGCAACGCCGCCGAGGTGGAGGCCATGCGCTCCGGCCGGTTGCACATCGCGGGCTTCTCGACGGGACCCACGATGTACGCGGTGAACCTGGCCGGCGCGGTCCCCTTCGCCTGTCGCGGATTCAGCGACCGGTTCGAGTCCACGCACCTCATCATCATCGTCAAGGCGACCAGCGGTATCCAGAAGGTCGCCGACCTGAAGGGGAAAAAGGTCGCGCACGCCAACCCCAGCTCCAACACCGGCAACCTCGCCCCGCGGGCGCTGCTGCCGGCCGAGGGTGTGGTGCCCGACAAGGACTACAAGGTCATCTATTCCGGGAAGCACGACCAGTCCATCCTGGGGGTGAACAGCGGTGACTACGATGCGGCGGCGGTGGCGTCGGACGTGCTCGAGCGCATGGCGCACCGCGGGACGATCAAGGAGGCGGACTTCCGCATCGTGTACAAGAGCAAGCCGTTCCCGACGTCGTCCTACGCCTACGCCCACGACCTGGCGCCGGAGCTGGCGGCCAAGATCAAAGAGGCGTTCTTGAACTTCAAGTTCCCGCCGGAGATGTCCAAGGGGATGGAGGGGGCGACCAACTTTTTCCCGATCACGTACAAGACGGACTGGGAGGTCGTGCGCAGCGTCGCCGAGTCCGCCGGCGAGAAGTTCACACAGGAGAACCTGCAGAAGCTGAAGTAGGCCGGGCGGGGCGTCCGGTCCCGCCTCTCGGGGACGAGACCGGACGCCCCGGGCCCATCGCGCGGACTGGGGGACAGGGTATTGGGCGGCGTCACGCTGGAGGTCCAGGACCTCACGAAGTGTTACACCGCGGACCGGCCGGTCCTGCGGGGGGTATCCCTCAGGCTCGACTCCGAGGGGATCACCATCGTCATCGGCCCGTCCGGCGCCGGCAAGAGCACCTTGCTCCGGTGCATCAACCGTCTGGTGGAGCCCACCTCGGGGCGGATTCTCTTCCAGGGGACCGATCTGGTCACGCTTCGCGGGCAGATGCTGCGGGAGCGGCGCCGACGGATCGGGATGGTGTTTCAGGAGTTCAACCTCGTCGAACGGTTGAGCGTCATCGAGAACCTGCTCAGCGGGCGGCTCGGGTATGTCTCCCCGTGGCGCGCCTGGCTTCGGAAGTTCCCCGAGACGGACATCGTCCGCGCCTTCGAGTTGCTCGATCAGCTCGGGCTGAGCGAGTTTGCCGCCAAGCGGGCCGATGCGCTCTCGGGCGGACAGCGGCAGCGTGTGGGGATCGGACGGGCCCTCATGCAGGAGCCGGAGTTGCTCCTGGCGGACGAGCCCACGTCGTCCTTGGACCCGAAGACCTCGGTCGAGATCATGGAGACCATGGCGTCGCTGGCGCGCCAGCGCCACATTCCCGTGATGGTCAACATGCACGACGTGAATCTGGCCAAGCGGTTCGCCGATCGGATTGTCGGGATGACCGAGGGGCGGGTCGTCTTTGACGGAAAGGCCGACGACCTCACCACCGACGAGCTGTCCACCATCTACGGGGGCGAAGAGTGGATGCGCTGAGCCGGCGCGCCGCGGGACGGACGGCGCGCCCCGCGACATCGGGCGCTCGGGCGCGATGGCTGCTCGAGGTGTACGGCGCGCGCCTTTTGGCCGTCGCGGTCGTCGGCTACGCGGTCTACGCGGCGTCCACCCTGGGGTTCACGCCGGCGCGCTTCTGGCGCGGACTGGAGCACGGCGGCACCTTTCTGACCCGGTTGTTTCCCCCCGATTTCGCCTCGCGCTGGTCGGATATCCAGCACGACATGCTGGAGAGCCTGGAGATCGCGATCCTGGCGTCGGTCTTCGGCATCGCGGCGTCGCTTCCCCTTGGTCTCCTGGCGGCGCGGAACCTGATGCCGGCGTACGTGACGTGGCCGGTGCGGCTGTTTATCAGCGTCTCGCGTTCGTTCCACCCGGTGATCGTGGGCATCCTCTTCGTGAAGGCGATCGGGTTCGGCCCGCTGGCCGGGGTGCTGACCCTGGCCGTGGCGTCCGTGGGTTTTATCGGCAAGCTGTTCACCGAGGCCATCGAGGAGATCTCCCTCAAGCAGGTCGAGGCGGTGCGCGCCACCGGGGCCTCCTTTCTCAACGTCCTGATCTTCAGCGTGCTGCCGCAGGTGACGGCCCGCTTCGTCGGCTTCAGCATGTACCAGCTCGACAGCAACCTGCGGAATTCCACGATCCTGGGGATCGTGGGCGCCGGAGGCATCGGCGGGACGCTGCTGGCCGCGTTCCAGCGGTTCGATTACGAGATCGTGTGCGCCATCGTGCTGGTCATGATCGGCCTGATCATGATGGGCGAGATCCTGTCGGAGCAGATCCGGAAGCTGTTCCAATGAGCCACGTGGCAAAACGGGAGTGGCGGCGATTCACGCCGCGCGAACGGGCGGTCCGGTACGGCGTGTACCTGGCGACGGCCGTCGCCTTCAGCGCCGCGCTGCGGAGCATCGAGGTCGTGCCGGAGTTTCTCCGGGACACGCCGGCGCAGGTGGCGGATCTGCTCGTCCGGATGTGGCCGGTGGACTGGGGGTTTCTGGTGTCCACGGTCACGGTGGCCATGGTCGAGACGATCCACATCGCCACACTGGGGACGCTCGCGACCCTGCTGATCGCCTTCCCGCTGGGCGTGCTGGCGGCCCGGAACATCGTGGCGAGCCCGACGGTGCGCTTCGCCGCCAAGCTCTGCCTGGTTGCGTCGCGGTCCGTAAACTCCCTGGTGTGGGCGTTGTTCTTCGTGGCTGTTTTCGGGCCGGGAGCCCTGGCGGGGACCGTGGCGATCACGTTTCGATCCATCGGGTTTGTGGGAAAGCTTCTGGGCGAGGCTCTGGAGGAGGTGGCGCCGGGCCCGGTGGAAGCCATCGTGGCGGTGGGGGCCCCGTGGCGGAGCGTTTTTCTCAAGGGATACTGGCCGCAGGTCAAGCCCGCCTTTCTGTCGATGGCCCTGCTGCGGTGGGACATCAACGTCCGCGAGTCGTCGGTTCTGGGGCTCGTAGGTGCGGGCGGGATCGGCCTGGTCCTGGATTCCGCCATCAACGTGTTTCAGTGGCGCGCGGTGGCCGCGGTACTGGTCGCCATCGCGATCGTGGTCCTGTTGGCCGAGGTGACGGTAACCTTCCTGCGCAAGCGGATCATCTGAGGGAGATGTGGAGACGTTCGGCGGTTCCTGAGCCGTCGTACCGGCGAACCACCGAACCGCCGAGCCCGTAAAACCCGAGAGTCAGAAAGGAGACGTGCGATGCGACGCTGGATGGTGGTCTTGCCGCTGGTCGGGTTCCTGGCGCTGTCCGCGGGTGTGGCGGCGGCGGCCGACACGGTCAACGCCTATTCGATCTGGCCCGAGAATTGGGCGCGGCCCATGTTCCAGGAGTTCGAGAAGGCCACGGGGGTCAAGGTGAACTTTGTGCGGTTTTCCTCGGGCGAGGCGCTGGCGCGCGTCATCGCCGAGAAGAACAACCCGCGCGTGGACGTGCTCTTCGGCGGCCCGGTGGAGACCCACGCCGCGGGGATCAAGGAGGGGATCTTCGAGCCGTACAAGCCGCCGGCCTTCGCCGCGCTCCCGGCCCGCTTCAAGCACGCCGACGGACAGTGGGTGGCCATCGCGGACGATCCGCTGGTGTTCATGAGCAACGCAAAGTTTTTGAAGGAGCACAACCTGAAGGCGCCGGGGTCCTGGGATGACCTGCTGAACCCGGCGTACAAGAACATGATCCAGATGGCCGACGCCCGCACGTCCGGCACGGCGGTGACGCGCATCTTCTCCGTCCTGGAGGTCTTCGGGCGGGACGAGGAGAAGGCCTTCGCGTACATGAAGAAGCTGCGGCCGAACGTCCAGCTTTACACCAAGAGCGGCGGCGGCGGAACGCTGCCGGTGGGTCTGGGGCAGGCGGGGGCCGGCATCTTTTTTATCGTGGACGCGCTGGACACCAAGGCCAAGGGGTATGACGTCGTCGTGAGCTTCCCGAAGGAGGGCATCGGGACCGCGGCCGAGGCCATCGCGCTGCTCAAGGGCGCCAAGAATCCCGAGTTGGGAAAGAAGCTGATCGATTGGGCGGCGTCGCCCGCCATGCAGTCCCTCTTCGCCAAGTACCAGATCAATTTTGTTCCGGCCAACCCGGATGTCAAGGTCGAGGCGAGCCTGGCCGAGGTCCTGAAGGGCGCCAAGATCATCCCCATCGACGACGCGTACGCTGGGGCCAACCGGAAGCGGATCGTGGAGCGGTGGATCAACGAGGTGCTCCCCGCCCAATAGCGGAAGGTGTCCGCGGGACCGACGGACGCCCGTCGGCCCCGCGGCCCGCACAGGATACTCGCGCGTGAACCAGACTCCCGCCAACCGCGCACCGGGGGTGCGCCGTCTGTTTCAGGATCCGACGCTCGCGACGAGCGTCGCGATCCTCTGGGTCCTGCTCGGTCTGTTCGTCCTGTATCCGCTGGTGTGGCTGCTCGTGCGGACGTTTACGGAGGGCGGAACGCTCACCCTGGCGAATCTGCTCGCCATTCTCAGAGATCCGAACCACCGTCAGTCGTTCTGGAACAGCCTGCTGCTGGCGGCGCTGGTGGGTCTGGCGGGCACGGCCCTGGGGTTCTTTTTCGCCTTCACCGCGGTGCGGGCCAACCTGTCGAAGGCGTGGGGGGCGGTCCTGGATGCGGCCTGCCTTCTCCCTCTGATCTCGCCCCCGTTCACGACGGCCATCGCGATGATCTTTTCCTTCGGGCCGCGCGGCCTCATCACCTATCACGTGCTGGGGATCAAGGGCTTCACCGTCTACGGCCTGGTCAGCACGTGGTTTTCCGAGACGCTCACGTTTTTTCCGATCGCCTACCTGACGCTGAAACCGATCCTCAGCGGCATTGACCCCAACGTCGAGGACATGGCCTTCAGCCTGGGGTCGTCGCGCTGGCGGGTCTTCCGGACCGTGACGCTGCCGCTGACCGTGCCGGGGCTCGCCAACGCGTTCCTCCTGCTGTTCGCCGCCTCGCTGGCGGACTTTGCCACGCCGTTGATCCTGGCGGGCAACCAGTTCCCCGTCCTGCCGACACAGGCCTATCTGCAGATCACCGGCCTCTTCGACCTGAAGGGCGGCGCGGTGCTGTCGTTTGTGCTGCTGCTCCCCGCCATGGCGGTGTACCTGCTGCAGCGCTACTGGGTGAGCCGGAAATCGTATGTCACCATCACCGGCAAGGTGGGGGCGCAGACCGTGGTCAAGAGTGTGGCCCCCTGGGCGCGCTACCCGCTGCTTGCGGCCTGCCTTCTGTTGGCCGGCGTCATTCTCTATTTCTACCTCCTGCTCTTCTACGCGTCGGTGGTGATGGCGCTGGGGGCGAATCACGCGTGGACGCTGCAACATTACCGCGTGATCTTCACCGAGGGGCTGAAGGCCATCCGCGACACCCTGATCATCGCGGGGGCCGGGATGCCCCTGGGCGGTCTGTTCGGTATTCTGGTGGGCTATCTGGTGGTGAAGAAGGAGTTCCCCGGGCGCCACGGCATGGAGGTCGTCTCCATGGTCAATTACTCGCTGCCCGGGACGATCGTGGGGATCGCCTATCTCATGGCGTTCAACGATCCGCCCATCGTCCTGACCGGAACCGCGCTGGTGATCGTGGCCTGCTACGTGTTCCGGTACAGTCCGACGGGCATCCGCGCCACGGTGGCGACGCTGCAGCAGATCGATCCCAGCATCGAGGAGGCGTCGCAGAGTCTGGGCGCTGGGAGCGGCACGACGTTCCGCCGGATCACGCTGCCGCTGATCCTGCCGGCGTTCTTCGCCGGCCTGGGCGTGGTGTTTATCCGGTCCATGACCGCCATCAGCGCCACGATCTTCCTGGTCTCGATCAACTGGACCTTGATCACGGTCCGGATCCTGGAGAACATCACGGAGCTGTCGTTGGGCCCGGCGGCGGCGTTCTCGGTCCTGGTGGTGGCCATCGTGTTCGTGGTCATCGCCCTCATCGGGCTGGCGCTGCGCCGGTTCCGCGCGGCGGGGGCGGTGGAGGTGACGAGCATCCTGGGGGGCTAGCCGGTTCTCGCGTGCCGGGACGCAAGAGCCACCCCGGGCGGGCGGGGGATCTTTTTTATGCGGCGGCCGGCGCGTCGGAACAAGCGAACGTGTCATGGGAGGCGCCGCGTGCGATCCGGGGCGTGTTCCCTGGCAGGCAAGCCCTCGGGGGTGCCGTTGTCCGGGATGATCCGCGGATGCGTCCGGTCGATGTGAGGGGGTCCGGGATGGCTGTCGGGTCTGGTTTTTGCGCGGTGGCGCCAACACCACGTGGGAGGTGAGCGTGAGCGCAGTCGGCATCCGCGTGGAGCATGTGTCGAAACGGTTCTCGCACCGGGTGAAGGGGCTGGTGTATGCGGTGCAGGACGTCAGCCTGACGGTCCAGCCCGGCGAGCTCCTCACCCTGCTGGGCCCTTCGGGCTGCGGCAAGACGACCACGCTCCGGATGATCGCCGGGTTCGAGCGACCCGATGCGGGGCGGGTCTTCATCGGAGAGCAGGATGTCACCGATCTCATGGCCAACCAGCGCAACATCGGCTTTGTCTTTCAAAACTACGCCCTGTTTCCGCATCTGACGGTCTTCGAGAACGTGGCCTACGGGCTCCGGGTCAAGCGTATGGACGGGGCCGAGATCGCGACGGCGGTCCACGACGTCCTGCAGATGGTGGGGCTGGCCGGCTACGACCGGCAGTTCCCCAACCAGCTGTCCGGAGGCGAGCAGCAGCGCGTGGCGCTGGCCCGCGCCACGGTCATCCGCCCGCGCGTTCTGCTCTTCGACGAACCGTTGTCAAACCTGGATGCGAAGCTCCGTGTCCATATGCGGCGCGAGCTGCAGCAGTTGCAGAAGCAGCTCTCCATCACGGCGGTGTACGTGACGCACGATCAGGAAGAGGCGATGGCCATCTCGGACCGGATCGTGGTGATGAGCCAGGGGGCGATCGCGCAGGAGGGCACGGCCGAATCTCTCTACCGGCAGCCGGCGTCCGAGTTTGTGGCGCAGTTCATCGGGCGGACGAATCTGCTCACGGCGCGGGTGCTGAGCGTCGAGGCCGACGGTACCGTGCTGGACGTGCGAGGCGTGCGGCTCACACTTTCAGGGCAGAGCCCACACGCGCAGGTCGGGCGGCCAGTGCGGCTGGTGGTCCGTCCCGAGGTCGTGGGCATCGCGGGTCCGGAACGGGCGATCGGACTCGCAGGTGTGGTGGCCGCACGGATGTTTCTGGGGGAAAAGGTGGAGTACCACGTGCGGCTGGGCGATGACCTTGTCCAGGTGACGAGCTACAACCCACGGAATGTGTTCGCGCCCGGCGATGCGGTGACACTCACCTTGCCGACGGAGGGGATCCCGCTCCTGCCTGGAGGGACGGCATGACACACTGGCGACACGTCGTGCAATTTGTCTGGATTGTGACATTCTCCGCGACACTGATATGTGTCCCGACGTCCGGTTTGGGCCAGGGACAGGCAGTCCATGGCGAGAACTCGAGCTTTCTCGGAAATGGCGTTGCGATGGTGTGGGGCGTGCTGCGGGGGAAGGGCGAGGAGGACACCCAGGTGATCCTGCGCATCGCTCCGGCGGGCGGCGCATTTGCCGCCGTCAGCCTGGAGGGTGTCGACCCGTTCACCCAGCAACGCCGCGAGATCCTGGCGCGGCGGCCGCTGGGCAACGGGCTGGACGTGCCGACGCCCCGCGCGAGCTTTGCCGATTTCCCGCGTCGCGAGATTCACTTCTATGCCGCCGGGGGCGGGCCGGCGTCGGGTCCGAGCCTCACCGTGTATTTCATGGGCCTTCCGGATACCAGTCCGGAGTTCGCTTCGGAAGCTGCCCTGAAGACATACCTGGACGACACGCTGGCGAAGCTGCTCACCGGGAAGGGACGCACGCCATGACGCGCGGAGAACTTGCCCGACTGCTGGACCACTCGGTGCTGAGGCCCGAATCCACGGAAACCGACATCCTCGCCGGGGCCGACTTGGTGCGCGAGTGGGGCATCGGGTTCTACTGCGTCCAGTCCAGCTTCGTGTCGGTTGCCGCCGCCGCGCTGGAGGGCTCGGGGGCGCGGGTGGTCTCGGTGGTGGGTTTTCCCCACGGCTGCGCCCGATCGGTCGTCAAGGTCCAGGAGGCGACGCTGGCGGTGCAGGACGGGGCGGCCGAGGTCGACATGGTTTTGAACATCGGCAAGCTGAAGTCCGGCCGAAGCCAGGCCGCGGCCAGCGAGATCGCGCAGGTGGTCCGGGCCGTTCCCGGCACGCCGGTGAAAGTCATCCTGGAGAACTGCCTGCTCAGGGAGGACGAAAAGGTCGTCGCCTGCCGGTTGGTACGAGACGCCGGCGCAGCCTTTGTGAAGACGTCGACCGGCTTCGATTCGCGCGGCGGGGCCACGGTGGCGGACGTCCGCCTGATGCGAGCGACGGTCGGCCCGGATTTCGGCGTCAAGGCCGCCGGGGGGATTCGCACGTTGGCGGACGCCATGGCCATGCTGGACGCCGGCGCCAACCGGATCGGCACGTCGGCCAGCGTCGCGATTCTGGCCGCGCTTTCTTCCTAGGTCCCGCGCCGGGGTCGTCCTGCTTCCCGCGGCGTCCCGGTTCCGTGGTGATGGGATGATGCCGGGATCATCCGAATGTCGCAGCTAAAGGTACCGGACAGTATGCCGTGGATACGTTGGAACTCGCCGGTGGAAGTCCGGCCCCGGGAGCGGGTAGCGCGCCCGGGTAGCTCGAGGGAGGTGTGCGGGGTAACCCAGAACACCGAGTTCCCTGACGAATGCTCACG
>JAKPQH010000046.1 GCA_029580855.1 bacterium
TCTCCGGAAACACCCGGTCGAGCAACTCGTCGCCGCGACCCGCCTCGAGGTTGGCGAAGCGGGCCAGCGTGAAGAGATAGTCGCTCAGCCGGTTGACGAGCACCGGCACGTGGTCGCCGAGCTCGACCTCGGTCCGCAGGCGGATCAGCCAGCGCTCCGCCCGCCGGCAGACGGTTCGGGCCAGGTGCAGTGCGGCTGCGCCCGCGCAGCCGCCGGGGAGGATGAACTGACCGAGTGGCGGCAGCGCGGCGGACATGGCGTCGATGTCCGCTTCCAGGTGGCGGATGTGCCGGACGTCGATGCGGGTCACGCGGTCAGCCTCACCGCGGGCGGGGAGCGGCGTGGCCAGATCCGAACAGAGGATGAACAGGAGCGTCTGCAGCCGGCGAATGCGATGGGCGACCTCCGCTCCGGGTTCAGCCGCGAGCGCCAGGCCCAGCACGGCGTTGAGCTCGTCCAGGGTCCCGTATACCTGAAGCCGCAGGTGATCCTTGGGAACGCGCTCGCCTGTGAAGAGGCTTGTCTGACCGGCGTCGCCGGTTCGGGTGTAGATTTTCACCACAGCACCTCCTCGACCCCGGGCGGGCCATCGGCCGCCGTCGGGATGAAACGGGTCCGGTTGCCCGACCGCCGCCAGGGTGCGGCGTCAGCGTGTATCCAGCGATCGCTCGCGCCAGATCTGGATCAGGTGAAGGATCGTCTCCACCGCTTTGACCATGGCCCCGGCAGCCACCCACTCCTGCTTGCTGTGGAAGTTCATGCCGCCGGCGAACAGGTTGGGCGTCAGCAGGCCCATGTAGCTGAGACGCGATCCGTCGGTACCCCCGCGGATGGCCTTCAGAATGGGCGCCAGGCCGGCCCGCTGCACCGCCTCGATGGCGTAATCCATGACCCGTGGCTCCGCCTGGAGCTTGTAGATCATGTTTCGGTACGATTCCTTGATTTCGATGTTCACGCCGATACCGGGAAAACGCTCCTGGGTGATCGCGGCGTAGCTATTGAGGATGTCGCGGAACTGCTCCAGCCCCTCCACGCTGAAGTCGCGGATCAGGGTGGTCAGCTTGGCGGCGCTCACGTTTCCCTCGATCTGATACGGGTGGATATACCCCTGGCGGTCCGAGGTGGTTTCCGGCAGCGATTCCTCGGAGTAGAGGCCGGCGAAATAGGCCGCGGCGCGGACGGCATTGACCATCTTCCCCTTGGCGTATCCGGGGTGCACGTCGCGTCCGGTGAACTGGATGATGGCGGTATCGGCGCAGAAGGTTTCGCTCTCGACCTCTCCGGGGTAGCCGCCGTCGATGGTGTAGGCGAAGGCCGCACCGAACTTGGCCACATCGAAGTGCTTCGTGCCGTTGCCCACCTCCTCGTCGGGAGTGAAGGCGATCTTGATGGTGCCGCGCGGAATGTCGGGGTGCTGCACCAGGTATTCCACCGCCGCCATGATTTCGGCTACGCCGGCCTTGTCGTCGGCGCCGAGCAGGGTGGTGCCGTCAGAGGTGATGATGTCTTCCCCGACGAAATCGGACAGCTCCGGGTTCTCGCCCACGCGAATGACCTGGGCGGGATCGCCCGGCAGGGCGATGTCGCCGCCGCCGTAGGCGCGGTGCACGAAGGGCTGGACATCCTTGCCGCTGACGCCGAAGTAGGTGTCCACATGGGCGATGAAGGCGATGACCGGGATCTTTTTCGCAGTCCGCGTTGGCAGGTTCGAGGGCAGCGTGGCGAACACGTATCCGTGCTCGTCCACGGCGGCGTCCGTCAGGCCGAGCTCCTG
>JAKPQH010000047.1 GCA_029580855.1 bacterium
TCGAGGTCGCGCATCTCGCCCACCAGGATGATGTCCGGATCCTCGCGTAGCGCCGCCCGGACGCCCTCCGCAAAGCTGCCCACATGGGTGCCGACCTCGCGCTGGACGACGAGGCTCATCTTGCTCGGGTGAACGAACTCGATGGGGTCCTCCAGCGTGATGATGTTCAGTCGACGGGTGCTGTTCAGGTGATCGATCATCGCGGCCAGGGTGGTCGATTTCCCCGTCCCCGCGGCACCGGTGACCAGGACCAGCCCCTGGTGGTGGCGGGTAAAGCTCGTCACGGCGGGGGGGAGGCCCAGGCTCTCCAAGCTGGGGATCTGCGAGGGGATCACACGGAAGCTGGCCCCGACGCCGCCGAGTTTGCGGAACAGGTTGACCCGGAACCGCCCCACCCCCTCGCTCGTGTAAGAGAAGTCCAGGTCCTTGCCCGAGGCGAAGGTCGCCCGCTGGCCGTCGGTCAGGATCTCGTCGAGCAACCCTTGCAGCTCCTCGACACCCAGGGTGCGGTACTTGACGGGGATCAGCTCGCCGTACATGCGGAGCAGCGGAGGGAGGCCCACTGCGAGGTGGATGTCCGAGCAGCCCTGCTCCCTGCCCAGCTGCAGGAACGCGTCCAGGCGCGCCATCACGCGCCCTCGGCGGCCATGGCGGTTTCCAGGGCCTGATCCAGCTCCTCCATGCTGCCATGACGGTCGGCCGGTTGGAGGGCCATGGCCTTGAGGACGATCGCCTCCAGCGCGGGGGCCAGACCGGGCTGCACCTGCCGCGGGGGCTTGGGCTTCCCCTGCACGTGCTGGAGCAGGATCGACACGGGGTCCGGCCCGACGTAGGGCGGCCGGCCGGTGAGCATCTCGTACATGATGACGCCCAGGCTGTAGATATCGGTCCGCGGGTCCGCGGTCCCGCCCTGGGCCTGCTCGGGCGCGATGTAGTACGGGGTTCCGAGGATCAGGCCCGTGCGGGTGAGCCCCGGGTCGCCCCGCGAGCCGGCCGCGGCCAGCCCGAAGTCCACGATCTTCACAAGGTCGTCCTCGCCGAGCAGCACGTTGGCCGGCTTGAGATCCCGGTGGATGATACCGGCCCGGTGCGCGACGGCCATCCCGCGGCAGATGCCGCGCAGGATCGCAAAGGCCCGGCGGGTGGGCATCGGGCTGGCGCCGGCCAAGAGCGAGGCCAGAGAGCGACTGGGGAAATACTCCATAGAGATGGCATACGAGGCGCCGACGGCGATGAAGTCGTGGATCCGGATCACGTTCTCGTGGGTGATCCGCCGGGCGTACCGGAGTTCCTGGATAAAGCGCCTGATCACGCTCTCGTCGGAGGCCACGTACGGCTTGAGGAATTTGAAGATGACCTCCTCGTGCACCACCAGGTCCTCGACCAGGATCACGACGCCGAAGGCGCCGCTGCCGATGTGGCGCAGGACCCGGTAGCGGTCCGCCAGCACGGTACCCGGCTCCAGCGTGGCCGGATCCACGGCGGGGCCGGGCAGGCCCCGGCCGACGGCCGAGCTCGCCGGGTCGAATCGGCCCGGCTCGGCGATCAGCGAGGCCTGCGGCGCGGCCGCCTCCCGGTCGTACAGCAGCGACTCCGACAGCCGGGCGGTCGCCTGGGCGGCGGTGGCGCCGGCGTCGGCCGGCGTCCCAGGACACCCGAACTTGGCGCCGATGGCGCGTAGACTCTTGTCCGCCAGGTCCCGCAATTCCCCCGAGAGGCCGGGGAGCTCTTCCGCGAGCGCGCGCTGGATCGTTTCGGCATGCGCCTCGTCGGCCAGCGCCGCGGCGGCGCGGATGGCCTCGGCCCGCACGGCCTTTTCGGGGCAGCGCAGCTGCGCCAGTACGGGTCGGATGGCCTGCGGGTCCGCCAGGGTGGCGAGCGCCCGGATGGCCACCGGCGCGGCCTTCACGTCCTGCTCCATCACGCGGAGGAGCGGGGCCACCGCCCGCCGGTCGCCGAGGCCGGCCAGGGCATCGATGGCCCGCTCCCGCACCCACCAGTCGGCATCGCCCAGCGCCTCCAGCAGACTGGAGAGGACCGACTCCCCACCCGCGTGGGTCTTGCTCGCGATGAGGATCTCGACCGCGCACCGGCGAATGAACTCGTCCCGGTCCTTGACCAGCGACAGCACCGCCTCGACCACCTTGGGGCCGCCGATGGTCCCCAGCGCGTCGGCCGCCCGTACCCTGACCCACCAGTCCCGGTCCCGCAGCGCCCCCAGCAGGTCCTTGATGGCGCTGGTGTTGCCGATCTGATTCAGGACCTCCACGGCGGCCCGGCGCACGTACTCCGACTCGTCCTGCAGGAGATCCAGCAGGTGGTGCACCGCCTTGGGATCGTTCATCTGCACGATGGTCTCGATGGCCTTGGTCTGCACCGTGAGGTCCGGATCGCGCAGCCGCTGGCAAACGGGCCCCGGATCCACGGGGATCCGCATCGCGGCGAGGCCTTCAAGGGCGGCCTGTCGCACCGTCTTGTGCTGGTCGTCCAGCAGCTTCGTCAGGGCGTCCCGGCTGGCTTCGGTGCTGAAACGGCGCAGCGTCCGGGCGATGTACAGGCGGGTCAGCCAATCCCCGCCCGGGAGCCGGCTGATCAGTTCCGGGACCAGCGCATCGGTGGCGACCTCGTCCGCGAGGCGCAGCGCCAGCGTGCGGCTCTCCTTGTCGACGCCGTCCAGGAGCTTGAGCACCGCGTGCGGGTCCAGCGCGTGCTTCTGACGCGAGAGGACTTCCACCAGGCGACCCTTGGGAACGTCGGGATCGTGGAACAGGGTCAGCAGCTGGTTGGGATCGTAGGTGCGCCCGCCGTGCAGCACCTCCATGACGCGGGACGCGACGCGGGTGTCGGGACTGAACAGCCCGACCAGGAACAGCGACAGCGTGGTGTTGTTCAGGAGCGGCCCCAAGAGATCGGCGATCTTGGCGGGCGTCCGAGAGTCCGGCAGCGCCGCGATCAACTTGGGGACGGCGTGCCCGGCGAACTGCTTCAGCGTCGCGAGGGCCTGCTGCTGCTCCGCCGCCGGGGCATCGTGATCCGCCAGGAGCACCCGGATCGCCCGGTTGACCTTATGGCTGTCCAGCACGCCCATGCGTCGTCATCCTCGGCCGTGCCTCAGGTGGGGTGACCCATCCGGCGGCCGCTACGGCGTCACGCACGCGATGTACGACTTGTTCACCACGCACACCGCCCCGTCGTCGCAATGGATCTTGACGAACTGCTCGTCGTGAAGGTTGAGGTAGTCGAAGAGGCGCGATCGGTCCGGCGGAAGCGCCTTGCGTATCGTCCCGGGGATGAGCGAGCCGTCCATCAAGTGCAGCGTGCAGGTCAGGGGCGGGACCTCCGCCCCCGATGGGTGCGCCTCATCCTCGTACTCCACGCGGACGACGGCCGTCTTGTTGTAGAAACGCAGCTCGTCCCGGTCGTCGCGCCGCAGCACCAGGAAGGGGTCCGGGTTGTTCAAGACCTCCAGGGGCTCCTCCTCGCGGGGGGCATTCGGGCTTTGCGGACGCAAGAAGAGCGAGCCCACGACGCGGCCTTCCGGGTGGATCCAGAGGGTGACCGGCTTGAGCTTCTTCGGGATCTTCAAGAGATCGCGGTGCATGGCCTCTCCTTCATCCCGGGTGTTCCGCCGATCGGCCGGGCTCTTGGCGGCGATGGACGACGTCGCGGCACCCGGCACGGGCGCTGGAGGCCAACCTAACAGCGGGTTTTTCACCTGTCAAGCAAGTCGCGAGGGAGGGGGGAGGAGGCGCTCGAGCGGGGCGGGCCGGCCGAAATGGTAACCCTGGGCGTGCGTGAAGCCGATGTCGAGACACACGTCCGCTTCTCCCGGAGTCTCGACCCCCTCGGCGAGCGTTTCCACACCCAGGTCGCGGGCGATGTCCACCAGGGACTTCAGCAGCCGACGCCTGGACTCGGAGGCTCGGTCGATGTCGCGCACAAACCGGGTATCGAACTTGAGGAGATCCGGCGGCACCTCGCCCAGCTCCAGCAGGCGCGCCTGGCCGGCGCCGAAGTCGTCGTAGGCGAGCCCGATCCCCTGACCGCGGAGCCCCGCCCGCAGCTCCGCGATACGGGAGGTCTTGGCGACTGCCGCCTCGTGGATCTCGATGGTCAGGGGCTGGTCGGGCGCCCGGCGCCGCAACTCGGCGACCGACTCGAGCAAGCCGGGCTCCGCGATCTCGCGGGGGTGCGTGTTGAGGAAGAGCGTCGGAAGCCGGTCCCGTCCCGCCGCGATCTCCAGCGCTTTTCGCCGAAACAGCTGGCTGAGCTCCGACTCCACGCCCAGGCTGGCGCCGATCTCGAACAGCTCCATGGGGCTCTCGGAGAGTCCGGGGAAGCGGCCGCGTCCCAGCGCCTCGTAGGCTACCACGGCCGCGCCGGGCAGCGCCACGATGGGCTGGAATTCGACCGTCACGGCGCCCAGCCGCAGAAGCTCCGCCAGCTCCTGCGTCCCCTTGAGCAGCTGCTGCGGTTTGGGCAGCGCCTCCATCACCATGGTGCCGAAGGAACTGAAGGCGTCCTCGGCGCCGACTCGGAACTCGCATTCCCCGAAGTGGACGATGTCCCCGTCGTTCACGGTTTCATCCTGGATGCGCTTGCGGTTGACGAAGGTCCCGTTGGTGCTGCCGAGATCGCGCAGACGCAGGTTGTCACCATCCGCATAGAACTCGGCATGTTCGCGGGAGACCGACGTCGCCGCTAGGGTCAACTCGAGGCCGGCGCGGCGACCAACCCGAAAGGGAAGCGGGGAAAGACGGATGGTGGACAGGCGCTCGCCCCCGTGCACGAGGCCGACCAGGATCCAGGCAGGGCTCGGAGTGGCGGGTTCAATCATGTCGGTTGGTGCGAAGGGGGCTGCCGGATTGCCACGCAGCCTCCCGGGGTGGAAGTCGGACGGCACCCGACGCCCCCGGCGCGCGAGCCGTGAAACGCCGGCGCGTTGATGCGGAACCTAACACCGCGCCGTGTGCCTGTCAAGCCGTTCGCGCCGGCGCCGGCGGCGCACCTCCCCGGCGCGTCGATATCCGTCGAAGCACGGCGCGTTGGCTCAGAGCAGAAACCGTGCCGCCGCGAACCCGCCGAGAACGGCGGCTCCCACACTCAGCGCCGTGGCGTCCCGTGCACGGAACCCGATCTCCAGGAGCGAGGTGCGCTGCCGGCGGGCGCCGAAACCGCGCGACTCCAGGGCCTTGGCAAGCTGGTCGGTGTTCCGGAGTGTGTGGAGGAAGATGGGAGCCAGCAGTGGGATGTACGCGCGCAGCCGGGCCACTGGCCCGCCGCGCTCCGTGTCCAGGCCGCGCGAGCGCTGCGCCTCGGTCACGGTGACGGCGGTGCCGATGATCGTGGGCACCATGCGGATGGCCAGGGAGAAAGCAAAGGCCGCCCGAAACGGCACCCGCAGCCGGATGAGACCCAGGACGATCTCCTCGGTCTTGGTCGTGCTGAGGAACACCAGGCCCGAGACGATCATGGCGACGATCTTGACGGCGGCCCCTACCCCGTAGACCAGGCCTTCGCGGGTCGTCCGCCAGACCAGCGGCGTGCTACCGCCCGCAAAGAGCGACCAGCTCACAATGGACACGGCCGCGATGCTGAGGAGGAGTAGCCAGATGCGGCGCAGATTCCCGAGCGCCCGCCCCACGGCCCCGTACACGAGGAGGACGCCGAGCAGCACGAGGAGGGGAACGGGCTCGAAGAAGCACACCGCCACCGCGAAGCTTCCGAGCATGAGGAAGAGCTTCGTGCGCGGGTCCAGCCGATGGACCGGGCTGTCGCGATCCAGGTACAGGAAGAGGTTCATGCTGACGGGTCCGACCCCCGGCGGTTCGGCGCCCCCCCGCCCGGCGGGCCGGGGTCGGGGGTTCGGGACAGACACGACACCAACTCGTCCAGCGTGAGAGCCGGCACGCCCAACCGATTGCCGACCTGCACCACGGGCGGCGGCCGGAGACCCGTCTGCTCGATGACAGGCTCGTCCGCGAAGACCTCTCGCGTCGGCCCGTCCCGGAGAATCCGGCCCCCCCGCATCAGGATGACGCGCCGCGCATGGGCCGCGGCAACATCCATGGCGTGGGTGATGATGACGATGGTGTGCCCCGCGGTGTTCAGGCGTCCGATCAGCGCCATCATCCCCTGCAGCTCCCGCGAATCGAGTCCAGTGGTCGGCTCGTCCAGGATGATGACTTCGGGCTTGGTCGCCAGGGTCCCCGCCACCGCCACCCGCTGCCGGCCGCCCTTAGTGAGGGTGAAAGGGTCCAGGTCTCCCAGACCGCCGAGCCCCACCGCGGCCAGCGCCTCCTCCACGCGCCCGCGCACATCCGTCTCGGACAAGCCTTGCAGCCGCGGTCCGAACGCCACCTCGTCCCACACCCGCTCGGCGAAGATCTGGTGATCGGGGTTCTGGAAGACGAGTCCCACCCGCCGGCTGAGCGCCGTCGTGGGCTGACCCCGCAGGCTGCGCCCGGCGAGCCGGATCTCGCCGGCCGTGGGCGCCAGGATCCCGTTCAGGTGCTTCACCAGCGTGGTCTTCCCGCTGCCGTTCTGACCCAGAATGGCGACAAACTCACCGCGGCGGATGGCGCAGCTCACACCCCCGAGGGCTTCCGTCCCGTCGGGGTACCGGTGGACGAGATGGTCGACCTCCAGCAGGACCTCACCCGCGCCCCGCGCATCGTCCGCCGCGCGCAGCCGCGCGGCCACACCCGCGGCGGCGCGCCAGCCGCCCTCGCGGATGGCGTCCGCCGCCGCTTCGGCGTCCGGCCAGCGGCCCGCCAGGCCGAGGCGGCGCGCCAGCGCGGCCAGCGTGAAGCTTTTGACCCCCAAATTTTCCAGCTCGTCGGCACGATCCCACAGCGCGGCGGGTGTTCCGTCCATCGCGAGGCGTCCGCCGTCCAGGACGATCAGACGATCGGCCCAGCGCATTTCGTCGATCTCGGGGTCGATCATCAGCAGGGTAAGGTCGCCGGACCTGCGCAAAGAGCGAATGGCCTCCAGCAACTCGCACCGGCCCGCGGGGTCCAGATCGCTGGTCGGCTCGTCCAGAACGAGAATCTTGGGCTCCAGCGCCAGGACCGAGGCCAGTGCCAGCCGCTGCTTCTGCCCGCCCGAGAGCATCGCCGGCGCCTTGTGGCCGAGATGGGAGAGCCGTACCATGCCCAGACACCGCTCGACGCGGCGGGCGATCTCGGCCCGCTCCACGCCCAGGTTCTCGGGGCCGAAGGCCACCTCCAGGGACACGTCGGTGGAGAACAGCTGGGCTTCGAAGTCCTGAAAGACGAAGCCGATCCGGTCGGCGAGGTCCCGGGGACGCGTGGCGCGGATATCTTCGCCGCCGATCAGAACGCGACCCGTAAGGTCGCCGCGGACGAGGTGGGGGATGGTCCCGTTGAGGGTGGCGGCGAGCGTGGAGCGTCCCGCGCCGCTCCGGCCCAGCAGGCCGACCAGCTCGCCTGGCCGAATGTGACAAGTGATGTTGCGCAGGGCAGGCGCTTTCCCCGCGCGATAACGGAACGACACGTCGTCGAGACGAATCACGCGCGCGAAGCCCGTCCCGCGTTCACGCCAGCAGGCAGCCGATGACGAACACGATGAGGAGCGGCAGGACGGCGAACACCGTCCCCAGGCCCGTGCTGCCGGTCCCGAACCGGAAAGGCAGCGAAGAGTAGAGACCGGTTGAGACGAGCACGCCCACCACGAGCGCCCCGATCCCGCCGATCCACATCAGCAACGCGCCCATCCAGGGCTGGGCGGCCGCCGAGATCTCGTCCGGTTCCATGATTTCGGTCCACAGAATATTCCAGCGCTGCGCCCGCGGATACAGGAGGCGCAACAGAAACGGCCCGATGAGCCCCGCGGCCAAAAAATTGTTGAGGGTAATGACCGGTCCCAGAACCCCGAACGGGACCAGGCCGAACAGGTCCACACCCCAGGCGATGACGGCGGCGCACGCGGCGCTGGCGAGGAAGGCAAGCAGGAGGTACTCCACGATCTGTCGGCCCGTCCGAGCCTCCAGGGCCCCTTTGCCGGAGAGTGGCCCCAGCTTGCCGCACAACTTGTAGGCCACCAGCCCGTAGAAGAAGTTCCCCGCAAAGCCGAAGATACTGCCCGGCCCCAGCGTGCCGAAGAAATCGCCGATAAGATTCCCGAAGGCGGAGCCCCAGGCGGCGGCCGGGCCGAAGAGAATGCTGAATACGACGGGGACGACGTTCGCGGGCCGAAGCTCGGTGATGCCCGGAATGAGGGGAATCCCTTTCAGCGGGATGAGAATGGCGGCGTAGACCGCAGCTGTCAGGGCGACCAGGACGACCATCGTCGTGTGGCGCCACATCGTGAACACTTCGCGCATCCGACGCCTCCGTTCCGTCTGCGCCCCGGGCCGCCTGGAGGGCTCGGGGTCGAAAACCGACGATGCGCAAGCGGGACGCCACCCGATCCCCGGTCCGCGCCAACAAACCGGCGGGTAGGCTATCCAGACCCCCAGGGCCTGTCAAGACGAAAGACTCGGCTTTGTCCTTGCGCTCTCGAAGAGCGCCCGGATAGAATCTCCCCTGCGGATCGCGGACGGCGTCCGCGGGACCGACAACGGAAGGAGACCGCGGTATGGCGGACTGCATCTTCTGCAGGATTGTCGCGGGAGAGGTGAAAGCACACGCGGTATACGAGAACGAAAGCGTCCTGGCGTTTCTGGACATCCACCCGGCCTCGCGCGGCCATGTCCTGGTCATCCCCAAGGTTCACGCCGAGAGTTTGGACCACCTGGAGGACCGATACCTGGGTCCGCTCTTCTCGGGCGTGAAGACGGTGATGGGCCTCCTGGACAGGGCGCTGAAGCCGGCGGGCATGAACGTGGGCTGGAACCACGGTTGGGCCGCGGGCCAGCGCGTCGGCCATCTGCACGTCCACATCATTCCACGGCAACGCGGCGACGGGGGTGGCGGCATCCAGTCCCTGATCCACAGCTTCGTCGCCGAGGATCTCGCCAGCGTGGCCGCCCAGATCAAGACCGCGCAATAGCGGGCCGCTGAAAACGGCCCATCGCCGGCGTTGGCGCACTCGGGCGCTCGTTGCGGCGTATCTGGGGCACACCTCACTCGGTCCCGGGTACCCATCCGTCAGGATGGGTGGCGCCGCCTTGTAGCTGGACGTTTTTGAGCAGCCCGGGGGAAGACGGGTTTTCTGCTACCTTTGCGTCCACATCAGGTCCGCCGCCGTTCGACGGCATACTCGGAAAACGTGATCCGCTGCAACCGAAGCGCCTGCATGTGGTCCAGGAGCGCGGCCTGTTCGCTGCCGGGCAAGTGGGCGATGTATTGGCACAGGTCGTCGCAGTTCTCTGGGTGATCGCCGATCAAGGCCAGGCTGTCCAGCGCCGCCGTCCGCTCGCCGTCGGACCACGTGTCCTTCGCGGCCAACGCCGCGAGATCGCCGACTCCCCGGAAAATGCTGTCGTGTTCTCGAATCAACTGCCGGACGCCGTCCTCGCCGACGAGCCCGGTGAGCGCCGGGTACAGATGCCGTTCCTCGAATTTGAAATGGGAGCCGAGGAGCCCATCCGCCGAGCCGAGGAGTCTGCGCACCTCGGGGATGTCGCCCTTCGTGATGGCCTGCCGCAAGCGAACCAGCGTGCCTCGGATCCGCTGGTGATCGGCTCGGAACTCCTGGATGATCGTCGTGCCCATCGCCGCCTCCCCCGGGGATGAACGAATGTGCCCCGGCAAACCCACCGGGAACCCGATCCGAGAACCTTCATAGCCAACGCGACCGGCCATTGTCAAGTCGGTGGCGCACGGACAGACCTTCTCCGGCCACGTTGTGTGCGGCAGCACCCTGCCCGAAGCCATCCGCCGACGGCATGGAATTGGCTTGCGCGATGGACCCACAGGGTGGGTGGAGCCGGTGTGACTCGGCGAGTTGCTGTGGCGCGGCATCCGGTTGGCCCCAAGCGTCGCGCCGGCCATGGCGAGCGCCGCCGAGACCATCGAGATCGGGCGGAAGGCCCCGGGACGCACGCTGCGCGGCCCCGACGGAAGACGGCCGAAGCTCGCCCACCCTTTTGAGCGAAGGGCCCGGTGGTAGTCTACACGTTCATTTTAGGGGACGTTGGTGCGGAAGATACTTCAACTCCCGACCGATGATTAAGTCCCGCCTGCCGTGCGAGTCAGAGGACGTCGCTCCGACACCGACATCCTTGCGCCACGTGCGGGCGCCGACGGTGACGAGGTCCTCCGGTTGGATGGAGCAAGTTAAATAAGTAAAGGGCGTCCCCTTATTGTGTTGTCGGTCGTTCGCGGGGTGCTGCATGTCGCTTGGCGTTTTCCCGAACCATTCCGCCAAGCGACCTTGACAGTGTCGGGGACGATTGAAAGAATCCCCGGCATGAGGCCACGTCGAGCCCGCGCCACGCTCGTTGCGAGCTGCATCATCCACTTCCTCCACGACGGTTGCTCCGACCTCCTGTACGTGCTTTTCCCCGCATGGGCGCGCGAGTTCTCACTCTCCTTTGCGCAGGTAGGCCTGCTGCGAACGGGATATTCCGGCGCGCTGGCGCTCTTTCAGGTGCCGGCCGGATTCCTCGCCGAACGCTGGGGCGAACCGCGGGTCCTGGCCGCCGGGACCTTCGTCACGGCCGTCGGCTTCCTTTGCCTCGGCACGGCCGGAAGCTTCGCACTCCTCCTGGTCTTTCTGGTGCTGGGCGGCCTGGGCTCTGGCACCCAGCATCCCTTGTCGTCAGCGCTGGTCTCCCGCGCCTACGAGGAAGGACGCCTGCGTGCAGCCCTGGGGGCGTTCAATTTCTCCGGCGATCTGGGCAAGGTGACATGGCCCGCCTGCGCGGCTTTTGTCACGGCGTGGGCGGGTTGGCGCTGGGCCGCGCGGGGCATGGGGGCCGTGGTCTTTGCCGCCGCGTTTGGCGTTTTTTTTGTGCTGACCTCGCTGGCACCAGGCGATGAAGCCAAAAAGGCGATCCGGTCACCCGACCGCGCGGACAACGGGTGGGGAATCCGGAACGCCTGGGGCTTTTCCCTGCTCTCCGCCATTCACGGAATCGACAACGGGTCGCGAACCGTCTTCCTTACCTATCTGCCCTTCCTCTTGCTCGGCAAGGGCGCCGCCATGGATATGATGGGGCTGGCCCTCGGCCTGACTTTCGCGGGCGGCGCCACCGGCAAATTCGTCTGCGGAGTTCTCGCGGAACGCCTCGGCATCATCCGGACGGTCTTGGTCACCGAGGCCGCCACGGGACTGGGTATTCTCGTGCTCCTCGTCCTCCCGGTGATGCCGACGCTTTTCCTCCTGCCGATCCTGGGCATCGCGCTCAACGGCACGTCGTCCGTGCTCTACGGCACCGTCGCGGAGCTGGTGGTGCCGGAGCGCCGCTCGCGCGTCTACGGGGTGTTCTACACCATCGGCATCGGCGCCGGCGCCCTCGCGCCGCCCCTCTTCGGCCTGCTGTCCGACGCGGCCGGCGTCCCGGCGACGCTGGCGGTGCTCGCTGCGGTCATCCTCGTGACGCTGCCCTTGGCCCGGCTCCTCCGCCCGGCGATCGAACCGCAGCGCGTGGGCGCTTCCCGCCGCACATGATGGACCGGCGGTGCCCGCCGGCGTCTTTCGCATACGCCACACCCATGCCCGAGAGATCACAGGCGCTCCGGGCGCCGCCTTGCGCGCGACCCGCTGGCGCGTTACCCTTGGGGTGCCCGGGTCGGCCCGAACAGTGGGCGGACGCGGCGGGCGGCGCCCTTTCGGATCCGGGGTCTCGGCTTCGCCGTTCCGTTCTACCGGGTCATGCACGGTCATGCGGACGCGGTCGGGGGTGTTGCGCGGGTGACCGCGCGCAGGGGGTTCTCGGCGGTACAAGTCCCGCTTGACCCGAGAGCGTCGGGTGATCGGGTGCCGGCGGTAATGCGCCGCGCAGGGAGGCACCCCGGTGCCGGTGCTCCCGCGGGAGGGAGGAAAGACCCGTGAGCCGTCACACTCGCGCGTTGGCGGACGTGAAACTACAACGTGCGATCCGGTGGATCAGCGAGAAGCTCGACCAGGCGTCGGGGGTATCTCGTGCCGAACTGGTGGACCGGGCGAGTCGAGAGTTCAATCTGACACCTCTTCAAACCGAGTTTCTGTACCGCATGCACTCGCCCACGGCGTGATACGCGCGCCTCGAACGGGACAGGCGGGGTCCACGTTCCGGCGGACCGACGGCGGTACGCGCCGCATTGGGAACGGACTCCGAGCGGGCAACAGCGGTACGGGCGTGATCGCCGGGGGCGAGGTTCGATGCCGAGCGATTTCGATGCGATGCTGTGCGACCGCCTAGTCGCCCAAATGCCCGAGGCGGTGATCTTTGCGGATCGGGATGGGCGTATCCGGCTTTGGAATCGGGGCGCCGAGGTCGTGTTCGGCCACGCCTCGGCGGACGTCGTGGGCAAAAGCCTCGACATCATCATCCCGGAATACCTCCGCCAGCGGCACTGGGAAGGATACCACCGCGCCTTGGCCGAAGGGCACACGCGATCGGGGGATCGCGTCCTGCCGACCAAGGCGCTTCGAAAGGACGGCACGACGATCTATGTCGAACTGAGCTTTGCGGTCGTGCTGGATGACACCGGGGCGGCCATCGGCGCGCTGGCCGTGGGGCGAAATATCACCGAGAAATTTGTAGAGGACAAAGCCCGGCGGCGGCGGCTCGCGGCGCTGGAGGAAGAAGTTGCCGCCCGAGCTCGGCACGCCGGTCCCGGGGGCGACGCCGCCTGACGGGCGACGCACGCCCTACCGCCTCACGGTATCCGCCTCTTGGCAGCCGTGGTCCGCGCCGCCGTGCCCCGCTCCCCGGAGGTCTCTTCCTTCCAGCGGTGGCGCGCCCCTTCGCTGATCGCCACCATGGCCGGGTGTTTCAGTTTCCGCTCCACCGAGATGGCGTAGTAGCGCGCCCGCACCCCCTCCGCGCGCCCCAGGCGCTCCACCCCGTAGAGCCGTCGGAACTGCGCCTCGAGCATCACCGGCACCGGAAACACACCCAGACCGGACTGCCCAAAGGCCAACAGCAGGGCGTAGTCCTCGAATTCCCCAACCAGGATCGGGCGGATTCGATGATGCTCGCACCACCGGTCCATCTGGCGGCGAATCGCCGTATCGTCCGTCGGCAGGAGCATCGGCGCCCCGTCGAGGGCCTGCGGGAACGTGGCGCGGTAGCGGCGCACGAGTGGGCGGGTGCCCATGAACGCCACACCGCATTCGCCGAGAAGATGGCTGTACGCACGGACGCTCAGCGTCGGGGTCACCGGTGCGTCGGAGAGCACCACGTCGAGCTGATGCGTGGCGAGATCCCCGAACAGACGCTCGAGATCCGCCTCGCGGCACAGGATGTGGACCGCCTCGGGGAGCGCCAGCGCCGGCTCGATCAACCAGCGGACGACCTCCTTGGGAAGCACGTCGTCCACGCCGACTATGAGGCGCCAGGGGCGCTGCGGGGAGCCCTGCTTCACCGCCTCCAGCAGCTCGCGGCCGAGGCCGAAGATTTCCTCGGCGTAGCCGAGCACCAGCCGCCCCATCTCCGTGGGCTCCAGACGCCGCCCGACGCGCCGCAGGAGCGGCTCGCCCAAGGCCCGCTCCAGCGTCCGGAGTTGGGCGCTGATCGCGGGCGGCGAGATGCGCAGCTCCCGGCTGGCCGGGTGTACGCCGCCCGCGCGGAAGACTTTCCACAAATAGTAGAGGTGATGGTAGTTGAGCCAGTCCACGACGGACATGTTATACAGAATGACACGATACGGCAAGAATTATGTCATTTTATCATGACTGTCTGCGGGGTAGAGTTCTTGCAGCGGCACGCGACGGCAACCCACATCTGGCGTGACGGATACGACCCATCTCCGCAGGCCACGCGTTCGCTTCTGAAGGCGAAGTCGCTGCCGCGCGAGTGCGTATGAATCGGTTGGCGCTGGGGATCGGCGGCGCCTTGGGAAGCGCCGCCACGTGGGCGCTGATTTGCGTCTTGGCCCAAATGCTGTCGGGGCGGCTGCCCTCCATAGGGATAAACGCGTTTCGCGTCCTCGTGGGCGGATTCCTGGTCTTCGTCGGGGCGCTGGGTGCGGGATACGGCGGCGAGATCGCCGGGGCGCCGCTCTGGGTGACGCTGACCCTCTGGGCGTCCATGCTGATCGGCTACGCGGGCGGCGATACGGCCTTCTTTCTGGGGATGGAACGGCTGGGGGTGACGCGGGCTCACATCGTGAGCATGGTGTATCCGTTGATGTCCACGGTGGCCGCGATCGTCGTGTTTGGCGAGGCCATGCCACCCGTGCGGGTGGCGGGCATTCTGTTCGTGGTGGGCGGGGTCGGCCTGATCGTCACCGGGACGGGCGAGAAGGACGCGGCGACGGCGCGCGAGCACTTTCGGGGCGTATGGCTCGTCCTCGGAGCGGCTCTGGCGTGGACGCTGGGGTCGGTGATGCTGAACGTGCCCCTGCAGCGCGTCTCGCCCGTCGCCGCCACGGCCATCCAGATCCCGCTCGCGGGCATGGTGCTGTGGCTCACGCCCTGGGCGCGGGGCACCTGGCAGGTGGTGCGGACGACCCGAGGGAGGGAGGCGGTGGCGCTGGCGGTGATTTGTCTGTTCAGCGCGTTCAGCCCCCTCCTCTACACCGTGGGGATCAAGCACGCGGGCGTGGCCATGGGGGGCGTCCTGTCCACGACGTCGCCCCTGTTCACGATCCCATTGGAGATCGTCGTCTTCGACCGCTGGCCGAGCCATCGGACGCTCCTGGGAGCGGTGACCACCGTCCTCGGCATCGCACTGATGGGCTAGCCACCGCCGCGCGCGCCGTGCAGGGGGGAGCGGCGGGCGCGAGGAAGCGAGATGACGGACCGCACGATCCACATCAGCGAGGCGGATCTCGAACGGCTCGAGCGTGTGGTGCTCGGCCCCCGGCGGTGGCGCGGCGGCGGTGGGCGCGACAGCGAGTATCTCCAGGCGCTGGAAGCCGAACTGGATCGTGCCCGTGTGGTGGCCGCCGGCGACATCCCGGCGGATGTCGTGACGCTGCACGTGCCGGTGCGGGTCACCGACCTGGACGACGGCCAGCCGCGCACGCTGACGCTGGTCCTGCCGGACGAGGCGGATTCCACCCACGGGAAGATCTCCGTGCTGGCACCCATCGGAACGGCGTTGCTCGGCTACCGGGTCGGCGACACGGTGGAGTGGCGGGTCCCGGGTGGCCTCCGGCGCTTCCGAATCGAGGCGGTCCTGCGCCCGTCGAGTCCCCGGCGGCGCAAACGAGGCTTGGCCCGCGCCGGAGCGGGCTGACGCCGGTCGCCGCCGAGCCGGACGAGCGCATGGCGACCGCGCGCAGCACGGTGTCCTGCTGGACCCCCCTCAAGGACCAGCGGCGGCGCGGCTTGGGGCGGTACTCGCCGGAAAGGAGTGTAAGGGTGGCTACGCGGAAGGTACAGAGGGTCGGGCGGGACGAGGGCAGACAGGAATTCGTGGGAACCTGCGCCTGCGGCGGGACGCTGGTATGGACGAGGCTGGTCCTCAACCGGGCGCGCATGGTCAAGGCCTGTGTGAAGTGCGGCGCGATCGAAGAGAAGGACCGGACGTAGCCCCCGGACGGGCCGCGGCCGGTCGCCGAGGTGTCCGACGCGATGGGTCGAGACGCCGCGGAGTCACGACATCCGTGCGTTCTGGAATCCGACGGCCAGCCGCGGACACCGGAGCGCGCGCGGCGCCCGGAGGGGCGGGGCGACGCGACGGCGCGGAGATTCCTTGAGACGGGTTCCGAGTCGGCCGGCGCCCGCCGGGCCGCCTGAGTCCGGCGTTGCGGGACCCACTCTGGAGCGCAAGGAGGTGCGAGATTCGGTTGACAGTGTGGCGTTGCCCCGGTTGTGGTGTCCCCCTGGACTGGACGCCGCCCGTGTGTGAGCCGCTGTACTGCTGCGCGGGGTGCCGCACCGGTCATTGTACGTGCGACGAGACGGGTCCGCGGGTGGGCTCGGCCGCAGGTGAGTATACCCGGACCGGCGCTCGGCGTGTTCGAGGCGGTGCCATCGCGTACAGGTCGACGGCGCCCGCGGCCGGGCCGTGAGCGCTCCTCTGCGAGGGGCCCAGCGTGCGTCCGCCATCCCGACGGGGACTCCGCTTTCCCCCGGCGGCGAACGGCGGCAGTTCGATCGGATCCAGGCGCAGCGCCGCGGGATCCTGGAGCGCCTCGCGCTGCTGGAGGGAGACACGGCGAGACGCGCCCCGGGCGTCGCCGGGACTCACGACGAGGCGTTGCAGCTGCGGGCGAGTCTGCTCCGGTGTCTCAGCGCGCTTGACGACGCGGAAGCGCGGATGCTCGACGGGCTGTACGGGCGCTGCGAGGCGTGCGGCAGATGGATTCCGCCCCGACAACTGGAACTGGAGCCGACCGCCACGCGGTGCGCCCCGTGCGCGGCGAGCGGCCTCGCCACGACCCCATCGGTCCGCGGGCGCCGCCGGGAGTCGGGGAGGAGGCCGGAGCCATAGGTGTAAGTACGACACATCGGATTCCGACCGTCGGTGGCGGGCGAGGTCGTGCCCCGTTATCCGTCACGGTCAGGAGCCATACCCGCCACATCCGAGCCACCGAGGGGGCGCGCCATGATGATGCTTTTTGCGACGGCGGTCCTGGTTGTCAGCTATCTGTCGCTGGCGTGTGCGCGGCGACGCACTGCGGCTCTCTTGACGGCGCGGCGGCCAAGGCCGCGATCCGGGACCCGGATGCCGCGACCCTGAATCCGGCCCTGGCCGTCACCCGGCCGCGGAGGAGGCGGAGCCCACGGTCATCCCCACCCAGGCGGCGGCGCGGGAGGTAAAATCGTCGAGGGCGGTGCGTGGGCCCGTCCCGACCCATTGGGCGGCGCCACGAGCCGCAGGCAACGGTCCCCGTGCGCCGGAGCGGGTATCACGCACCGCCGCCCGGGCTTGATCTGTCGGTGGGTCTACAACGGAACAGCGGTCCGACCGGTTGTGTCGGCCAGCCCGTCACCCCCCGCGCCACCGCCGCGGCCAGCTTGAATCCGAGCATTTTGTAGGCCAGACGGGCGGCACAAAAAGCCGAACTGCGGTCGACCCCATCGTACGACAGCTCGACCAGGTCGAATCCCACCACATCCTTCCGCAGGAAAATTCGTTGCAGCAGGTCGAGCCCCTCGTCCCACGTAAAGCCGCCGGGCTCCGGGGTGCCCGTGGAGCGGATGACACTCAGATCGAACGCGTCCAGGTCCACGGTGAGGAACACCGGATCGGGGAGTGCGGCCAGGGCGCGGTCCGCATCGAACAACGCCTTGCGGTAGTCATGCATGGTGCAGACCGCCCAGCCGTTGGCGGCGATGGCCCGCGCCTCCTCCAGACACTGAGAGCGGATGCCCAGCTGCAGGACGTGGGGCGTCATCTCGCGGATGCGCGCCATGACGCTGGCGTGGCTGAGTTTGCTGCCCTCGTACTCGTCGCGCAGGTCCGAGTGGGCGTCCAGCTGGATGCACGAGAGCCGGCCATACTTTTCGAGCAATGCCCGAAAATAGCCGCTCGAGATGGAGTGATCGCCACCCAGGACCACGACGAACTTGTCATCGCGGAGGAGGGCACTGGTGCGTTCATGGAGGGTCCGGATCATGCCCTCGGGGTGATTGGGAATGGCCGGCGGGGCCACGGTGGCGATGCCCATCAGGTAGGGCTCGACCTTCAGCACCTCGTCGTAGCCTTCGACGTGCGCCGAGGCGTCGAGGATGGCCTGGGGCGCCGCGCCGGCGCCGCGCCCATACGAGACGCCACCCTCGTAGGGGAAGGGGAGGACGACTACCGCAGCGGAGTCATATCGGCTGAATTCCGGACTCGGAGCGAGAAAGGGGGATGCGCTCAGCTTCATTGGGCTCTCGACAGTCAATTCCAATCCGAGGAAATGTAGACATCGCCAGGACACCACACCATCGAAGAACGCCAGGGCGCCCATTCATGGAGCCAGACCCACCCATCGCCGGAGGAGCGCGCGGTCCTGGCGGATTCCGGTTACTCCATCAGAAACACGGCGCACGCCAGCACCGTGGTCCAGAGACCGTCCTTGTGACCTTGGGCCGACTGACAGATGCTGCGGCTGACGAATTTGTGTTTCTGGCCGACTTTGTACTCTTCCTTGCGCTCGTCCCAGGCCACGTCGGGGTCGAGCTCGATCCCCAGCGTGGAGGCAAGCATGGTCGCCGCGAGATCTTCCGCAAAATCCGCGGATTTTTTCATGGTTTCACCGAACGCATGATGCTCGCTCAGATAGCCGTACTGGCCCGAGTTCTTGGGCGTAGCCAGCCCCACAGCGGCGGAGACGAGACGGTTCGGTTCGCAGGTGGCTTCGCGGGCCATGACCGCGAAAGTCACTTGGCCCGGTTTCAGGAGCTTGATGCCCCGGGCCCGAGCGATGATCTTGCAATTGGGGGGAAAGATGCTGGAGACGGGCACGATGTTACACATGGCAATATCCGCATTGCGGAGCGCTATTTCGAAGCTCTGGAGCTTGTTCTTATGATGGCCAGCACCCTTGGTGAAGAACATGCGTGTCGGGATGAGCGGGGTGTTGTTGTTCAATTCCGGTATCCTCCCCAGCGGCATCCTGGAAGACATGGCCGCGCCGTCTGATGGAGTGGGGGTCCAGGGAAGACACAAACGAGATCCTGAGAATCCTGCTGCCCGTTTGCCGGCTATTCTAGCATACCCCTGGGCGACACGGGGCCAAAAGACGTCTGCGGTCGTCGGACCCGTTGCGCCGCCATCTCGCCGGCAACAACCGCGGCGGTGACGCAGCCGTCGTGTTTCCGCGGTCCCGGGGCGAAACCGAAAGGCGGTGGGCGCGGGCTACGAGGGATACGCGGCCTGCGCCGACCATCCCGTCAAAACGGGATGGCGGCCTGATGCGCCGCTTGGGTCCTGAGGCAGCCGACGTTCCGCGCGGGTGATGGTGGACCGGACTACCAGCCGAGGAGGTACGCGAAGATCAGCGGCGCCACGATCGTCGCATCCGACTCGATGACGAAGCGCGGCGTCTCCACGCCCAGCTTGCCCCACGTGATCTTCTCGTCGGGCACCGCCCCCGAATACGAACCGTAGCTGGTCGTGGAGTCGCTGATCTGACAGAAGTACGACCAGAGGGGGACCTCCTTCCGCCCCAGATCCAACCGCAACAGGGGAACCACACAGATGCCGAAGTCGCCCGCGATTCCGCCACCGATCTGGAAGAATCCGACCGGGTGCTCCTTCGAGACGCTCTGGTACCACGCCGCGAGGGCCAGCAGGGTCTCGACGCCGCCACGAACGGTCGCGGGGTTGCGAATCTCGCCCCTGATGCACCGTGCCGCGTAGGCGTTCCCGAGCGTTGAATCCTCCCAGCCGGGAACAAAGATGGGGAGATCCGCGTCCGCGGCCGCCACTATCCAGCTGTGCCGGGGGTCGCTGTCGTAGTAGCGTTCAAGCTTCCCGGTCCGTACCAGCCGGTAGATGTACTCGTGGGGGTAGAGTCGCTCGCCGCGCGCCTCCGCCTGTTTCCACTCCTCCACAAGCAGCGTCTCGATTCGTTGCATCGCCTCGTCCTCGGGGATGCAGGTGTCGGTGACGCGACTGAGGTGTCGCTCGTAGAGCGCCAGTTCGTCCTGGGGAGAGAGCGTGCGGTAGTGCGGGACGCGAACGTAGTGCCGGTGAGCCACGAGGTTGAAGACGTCCTCTTCCAGGTTGGCCCCGGTGCACGTCACGGCGTGGACCTTGCCGTTCCGGATCATTTCGGCCAGCGACAAGCCCAATTCGGCGGTGCTCATGGCGCCCGCCATCGCCAGCATCATCCGGCCGCCACGCTCGAGAAGGGCGCGCCACTCCCGGGCCGCGTCCACCAGCGTCGCGGCGTTAAAGTGCCGGAAATGGGTTTCGATGAAGCGCGTGATGGGCGTTTCGGTCATGTGGGAATCCGCCTATGGAGAGTGAAGCCCGAGGGTGACGCCGGAACACGAGACGCGGGGGAGTATCGGCCGTACCAGAGGGGGCTGTCAAGCGGAAAGCGGCACGGCGCCGCGACGGAGCGGACGCCACCGCGCGCCGCGGGCAGCCTCCGGTGCGCGGGCCACCGTCGGCGAGGCGGCCGCGGGGAGCGGCGCAGGAGTCCCGTGTTAAATAAAATCATACACGCTGGAAATAATTATGTCATTTTCCATCCTTCAACCGTGTCCTAGACTGTGCCCGCGGACGGGAGGACGGTGGTGCAGGTACACATGCAGGGAAGCGACCGTGCGCTCGCGCGCGCCATGCGGGCGTACCTTGAACGCCGGCTGCGCTGGACACTCGGCCGCTACGCGAGCCGAGTGGCCCAGGTCACGTTGCGGGTTCTCGAGAACGAGGGCGCGGCGGGCGTCACCGGGATGGGATGCCGCATCAGCGCGGAACTGCTCCCCTCCGGGCGGTTGATCGAGCACGAGGCGGGCAACGGCTGCCCGTTCTCGGCCATCGACACGGTCATGGATCGTCTGGGGCGGTCGGTCCGGCGGCAGGTGGAGCAGGAGGTCGAGCGCCCGGCGCGCCGCTGAGCTTGAAGACACCGGCCGCGGTCCACGGTGCAACCCGGAGGTGGGCGGCGGCCGGAACGGAGCGGGGCGCCGCGGGGGAGGGAAGCGCCATGGCGCCGTTGGCGGACGTCGGACGGATCCTGGTCGTCGAATCGGACGCGGAGACGCGGAGGAACCTGTCGCGGTTCCTGGCCGCGCACGGCTATCACGTCGACGAGGCCGGCGACGGCGAGGAGGGGCTGGACCGCGCGGGGGGGGCGGATCTCCCCTACGACGTCATACTCCTGGACGATCACCTGCCGGACGCCACGGGACTGGAAATGCTCTCCGCCTTGCGGGCCGTGAGTCGGGGGTCCCTCGTCGTCTTCATGAGTCCATCCGGTGCGCGCGAGCGGTTCTTCGAAGCGATGGCCTGCGGGGCCTACGAGTTTCTCCAGAAACCGTTGTGGCTGCAGGAAGCCCTGCGCATCGTGGCACGCGGCATCCGGGAGCGGCGCAACGGCTTTGTGGCGGAAGCGGTCCGCTAGGCGGGGGCGCCGGCGCGGGCGGGCGCCCTCCAGCCGCGGGTCGTGACGCTGGCGAGGACGCTGAAGGCCGAGGTGCTCTTGCTCCGCGTCGCAAAGGCCCGGGGGTTCCCGGGGACGGATCAGACCGAGGCGCAGGGACGGTCGGTCGTGCGGGAAGCGGAAGGGTTTCTCGCCGGGATGGTCGCACGACTCAGCCTTCGGGGCCTCCCGGCCCTGACGACGCTCCGATCGGGCGAGGCCGTGGCGGCGACCTTCGACCACATCCGGTCCGCCGACGTCGGCCCGGTCGCCATGGCTTCCCGGGGCCGGACGGCGTAGCGGCGCCGGATCTCCGGCGGCATCGCGGTGGCGGTGTTACAGCACGCGGAGACCCCGGTCCTCCTCCGGGACCCCGAGGGACATGCGAGCGCCCGCGACCATGGCAAGCCGGGCGCCGAAATCCGCCGGGAGCGCGGGAGATCGTACCGCGGCTTGGGACGACGGGAAGGCGGGACTGCCCGAGGGGCGGCGGGCCGGTCCCGCGTTTCTCGGTGAGGGAGTATGCCATGGCGGAGCGGAGAATCTACATCAGCGATAGGGATCTCCAGCAACTCGAGCAGTTGGTGTTCGGGCCCCAGGGGTGGGGGAGCGGCGCAGGTTGGGTGCGGGAGGACGTCCAGGCGCTGGCGGAGGAGCTGGATCGCGCACTGGTGATGCCGGTCGCGGACATCCCGGATGACGTGGTGACGATGCGCTCCGAGGTGCGCGTCACCGACCTGGCCGCGGGCGAGGAACGCACGCTGACCCTGGTGTACCCCATCGAGGCGGATCCCGCCCGGGGCAGGATCTCGGTCCTGGCTCCTATCGGCACAGCGCTGCTCGGCTACCGCGTTGGCGACACCGTCGCCTGGCGCGGGCCGGGTGGCGTGCGGCGGTTTCGGATCGAGGCCATCCTGTCCCAGCCCGAGGCGGCGGCCCGGCCCTAGTCCTGCGCGCCGGGGCGCCGTCGGGACATCCTGCACCCGCGGGACAGTCGTGCCGGGGCGGCAGCAGGGGTGGCGCCCCCGGATTACGCGGGCCGAGGAGATGCGGACGTGAACGCCTCCAACGAAACAACAAATCCGAGGACCATCCTGGCCGCCCTCGATCGCGCATCGGTCTGCGCGGGGCTGGCGCATGCGGACCGGGCGCACCTCGCCCGTCTGGCGGAGCGACGGGAGTACGCTCCCGGCGAGTGGCTCTTCCACGAGGCCACACCGCGCCGCTGGTTGGGTGTCGTGGAGCGCGGCGAGGTGGAACTGGTGCGCGGGTCCGGGGGTCGCGAGCAACGCGCCGCGCTCCTCGGGCCGGGCGACCTCCTGTCTGGCGGCGTGCTCCTCGACGACTTGCCGCACGCGGCCAGCGCCCGGACGCCCGGAGGGGCCGCGGTGATCCAATTCCGGAGGTCCCGGGTGGCGGCACTGCGGACGGAGCATCCGACGCTTTTCTACCGGCTGGCGAGCAAGGTCGCCTTGTCGATCAGCGAGCGGATGCGCGCCGCAGCGGAGGAGCTGGCGCGCGCGGCCGACTTCCCGCCAAGACCGGAACCCACAGAGCGGGTTGAGGACGGAACGTGCGCCAGTTGACGGGTCATGGCCGGCCGCCAGCGGCCGGCAGGGACATGGGCACACCGGCGAACGTGATCGCGGCGGAGCCTGCCGGCGAGGACGGCGGGGAGCCGCGGAGGGCCCTGGACAGTCTCCAGGACGCATAGGTCCGCGTCCAGGCGGACCGCACCGAGTTTCGACGGCGAGCGGGGGACAAGCGGCGCTCGGGACGACGGGCGGGACAACAGGAACTCCTGGTCTCGACCCTCCCGGCGTTGGATGCTTTCAACCGTTGCCTGACGCATGGCGCGTATCGGGAACGTGGGGAAGCGATCCATCCCCGGTTGGTTGCTTCGCTGCGGCGGGTTGGCCGGCGGCGCGCCGCCGACGTGGTCCATCCTGCCGGCGCCGGCGGGCCCCCGAGGTGAATCGCGCCGCGGACCGTAGGAAGCCCCGGCGCAGACCGAGGGACACGACCCAACGCGCTCGTTCGCATACCAAGGGGAGGTGGACGATGCGGCATCGTGGTAAGTCGAATCGAATGGCCCGCTCGCCGCTCCAGCGGGTCCAGGCCGAGCGGCAGGCGCTACTGGATCGCCTGAAAAGCGCCGACGGCACGCCGCCGGCTGAGACGCGGCCCATCGAGGCCATGGAAGTCGTTCAGCAATCGGTGACGAAACGGGTACATGCGGCCTCCCGGCAGGTGCTCGCGGCCCGCCTCCGGGCGCTCCAGCATGCGGAGGAGCGTATCCGGCAGGGTACCTACGGGCTCTGCGAGATATGCGGCGATCCCATCCCGCCTCGGCGGCTGGAGGCCGTCCCGGAAGCCCGGGTCTGTGTGCCGTGCGCGGAGGAGGCGGAGGCGCGGCGTCACACCTTCTTCCCCACCGTGCCGAGATAGACGGCAAACCGGGATTCGCCGTCGAGACCGAGGACCCGGTTGACATCGTCGTCCTCGAAGGCCGCGATGGCGCAGACCCCACAGCCGATCGCCTCCGCCGCCAGATACAGGTTTTGGCAGACGTGCCCGGCGTCGAGATGGAGGTACCGGTAGCCGCGTTCGCCGTACCGGTAGCTCATGCGATACGCGTCCGCGATCCAGATGAACGCGGCGCCACAGCTCCTCACGAAATCCTGGCCGAGACACGCCTCGACCAGCCTGGCGGCAATGTCCGGCTCCAGATTCTCGTCCAGCAACGCGTGGTCCAGCGCCAGAAACCGGTAGAGCCCGGGCCGGAGCCCGGCGACGTTGTTTGCGCAGAGCAGCGTCTCGAAGGCGTGTCGCGCGCCGGCCGAGGGCACCGTGCGCATCGTGTGCCCCCCGGCGGACGTCCGCTGGACGCCCTGGGTGCACCAGAGCAGGTAGGACAGCTCCTCGAGGCTGAGCGGAACCCGGGAGTAGTCGCGCACGGACCGCCGGCGCTCGATCGCCTCCCGCACGCTCAGGGTCCCCAGATCGATCCCTTTCGGTGCCGGGAGGCGGATCGGCGTCCGCGTCCGGTCCCACTCCATTTCCATCGAGGGGGGCGGCATCCCCAATCGGTAACCCGACTTGCCCATATTTCGGTACTTGGTGCCCTCCATGAAGTCCCTGCCGATGCCCTGCATGGCCTCCGACCCCTTTCCAACCTGCCGAGCCAAGATGAACAGGTCCGCATTCCGAACGGCGGCTTCTCACGACCTGCGCCGTGGAACGGATAGCGACTGCCAGCGCTCCCACTCCAGATGCTTGGCCAGAAAGACGATCTGGCCGATGTGCGAGGCGTAGTGGTCGAACTGGCGCAGGATGGCCTCCATGGCGGTGAAGTCCTCGCCCCGGATCCGGACCGTGGCCGTGAGGTCGGCGGGCGTGAGCGCGTCCAGGGCGCCGAAGAGACACGCCCAGCCCCCTTCCCAGGCCGCCTTCAGGTCGGCCCGGGTCGTGGATTCCGGCGGCTCGAACTCCGCATCGCGGTTCCGGCTCGGTTTTTCCCCGTCCGTGGTGAGGAAGTCGGTCCAGCGCGAGCGCATGTTTCCGCTCAAGTGCATCACCAGGGCCGCGATGCTGTTGGATTCCGGGTCCAGCCTCATGTGCAGTTGCCGGTCGTCCGTCAGTTGGGCGATTGCCCTCTCCGCCCGCACCTTGATCCGGTTCAGCTCCTGGGCGAGAATCTCCAGAAAACGGGTGCCCAGGCTGCTCTGCGTGTCCGTCATGGTCCTCCCCTCCTCTCACGCGGAACCACCTGTACGGCGCCGCGCGCGGCGCTCACAGCGCCTGGCGGAGCACCTCCGCCAGCTCGTCATCCGTCAATGCGATCGGATTTCCCTTCGTGCTGCCGGCCCGTTGCGCCTCCGCGACGACGGCCGGGATCTCCGCGGCGGGCACGCCGTAACGACCGAGCGGCGGCACCCCCAGGTCGGCGCACAGGCCGTACACCCAGCGGATCCCGTCGGCGATGGTGGCGTCGGGCCGTCCGGTCAGGATCCGTGCGACCTCCTCGTACCGTCGAAGCGCCGGCCCGCCCGTCGCGCGGTCGTGCAGGGCCGCGACGTTCGCCGCCATGACGACGGGCAGCAGCCTGGCGCAGACGGCGCCGTGCGGGGCCGGATAGCGTCCCCCCAGGGCGGCGGCGCAGCCGTGCACGGCCCCCAGCTTGGCGTTGGCCAGCGCCAGGCCGCCCAGCAAGCTGGCCAGTGCCATGTCCTCCCTCGCCGCGGCGTTTTGTCCCTCCTCCCAGGCGCGGCGCAGCGATCGCGCGACGCGGGCCATCCCCTCTCGGCACAACGCGTCCGTCACGGGGTTGGCGGCGACCGAGACAAACGGCTCGATGAGCTGCGTCAGCGCGTCCAGGCCGGTGGACGCCGTCACGGCCGGCGGCAGCGAGTGTGTCAGCTCCGGATCCACCACCGCTAGACGCGGATACAAGAACGCGCTGCGGAGGCTGGCCTTCACCGCGTGCCCGGTCGAGACCAACACGGCATTGCGCGTCACCTCGGCCCCGGTCCCCGCCGTGGTGGGAACCGCGATGTAGGGCGCCGAGGGCCGAGCCAGCGTCCGCCCCTTGCCGATGACCTCCAGGTAGTCCAACGGGTCCCCCCCGTTGGTCAGCAGCGCGGCCACGGCCTTGCCGGCGTCCAGAACGCTCCCGCCGCCGAAGCCGATGACCAGATCGCACGCCGTCTCGCGAGCCTGCTCGACGCCCGCGCGAACCCGCTCGACGGTGGGCTCTCCCGGCACGCCGAAGACGGCGACCGAGACGCCCTGAGACCGCAGGCGCTCCACCAGCCGCCCCGCGCGTCCAGGGTCGCGCCCCGTGACCACCAGCGCCCGCTCCCCCATCGCCTTGGCCGCCGAGGCAACCTCGCCGACCGCGCCGGACCCGAACAGGATTCTGGTTGGCGCGGAGAACTCGAACCGCATGCTTCACCCCCTCTCGGCGCACGTGAGGATGCCCCACGGTCTGCCGGAAATGTGATCAGTCCGCAGGCCGGGGGTCCTGAAAGGCGTAACGCTGCCTCATCCGCTCGACGATCGTTCGGGCCTCGGTCTCGTCGATGGAGAAGCCGAACTGGATGGCCCGATTCTCGTACTCGAACTCGACCGCACCGCCCGCCAGCCCCGAGAATCTGGCGGCGGCATCGCGGTTTGGCCGGCCGGTCGCCGCGGGCACGACCCGCAGCCTGTGGACCTTCCGCAATTCGTAGACGCGGCCCCTCCCGAATCCCAGGATGTCCCGCTTGATGCAGAGGGCGCTCGCTCCCATGAGAATCCGCTCTTTTCCTACCAGCCTCCACAGCCACACGTAGAGGGCCAAGAGGCCGCCCGCCGTCCAGAGGAGGAGCCAGAAGAGCAATACAGGGCCGGACAGACCCGTCCGGCCCGACAGGACCTGGCTGAGCGCTTGGATTTCCCCCATGGCCCAACCGACCAACCACATACCTAGAAAGACCGCCAGGAATAGGCTCCTGCCGGCCGGGATGACGATTTCCAGGCCCTCCGGTCCGCCCTCGATGCTCACCCGCGCCCCGGACGCCGCGGATCTCATGGTTCGGCTTTCTCATCGGCCGCCGTCGGAGCCGGTTTCCGACGAAAGCTCGGCGGCCTCGACCGCGTCGCCCGGGCTGACGCCCAGCCACTGAGCAAGCGCTCGCGCGGTTTGCATCGCGGAATCGCCGACCCCCCGGGCGGCGTCGCCCACGCGGCTCTTCGCCGCGGCCCAGAAGGCGCCGCCCACGCGTAGCGCGCCGTCGCGCGCGATCGTTCCCAGCATCTGCGCCGCCTGCGCCACGGCAAGGCGCCGCACCGTCCGCCGCTCCGGGAGGACCAGGGCCCCGCAGTACCGCTTGGCGATGATCCCCACGCGCAGGGTAAGAAAGGCGTTGGCGGTCCCCGTCACGATGGAATTCACGAGAAGCGAGCCGGCGGTCTGCAGCCCCGGCATCGAGCCGATGGCGGAGCCGAGGACGCCGGACACCAGCGGCTGCACCTGCTCGGCAAGATCCAGGTCGTCGAGCTGGGTGGCGACGAGGGCGGTGGAGGCGACGTTCCCGTACAGAAACGCCAGCTCCCGCAGGGTAGGCCGCTGGTAGTAGACGCGGGCGATCTGCCAGAGCATCCGGGTCTGGGCGAGGAAGACCATCAGGCCGTCCAGGCTGCCGTTCTGCGATATCGCCGTCGTGATGAACACTTGCGAGCCCGCGCCGCGGATGATCTCGTCGGCCCGGGCATCCAGCCTCCGGATGGCGGCTTCGATCTCCTGCCTGGACGACGGCGCCTGTCCTCGGAGAAGTGGGTTGCCGCGGAGGCGGAGGCGCATGGCCTTCAGATGCGCCTCGAAATCCGGCGAGGCCTCGGTCGCCGGCGGCGCGAGCGCCCGGGGCAAGCGCAGCACCAGCACGCACGGGACCAGCGCACACCCGACATAGAGGAGGAGCAGCCCCCAGAGGACCGCCGTGCCGAGTGCGGGGTGGACCCGATCGGCCAGGCCGACCGCCTGCGCCGTCTGGTTGATCAGAAACACCACGAAAGCCACGACGAGGAGCGCGGACAAAAGCGCCAGGACGTTCCGGAGCGTTTTCTCCATGACAGGTCTCACCGCATGCGCGGGGTCCGCCAACAGGGCAAGGCGGCGCCGCGCGGACCCGAACGACGCGCCTTGGTCGCGGGCCGCACGCCGCGGCCGCCCGGGCGTTCCTCGGACGTCTGGGTGGCGCTGGAGCGGCCTCCGGTCGCGCACCGCCCGCGGAGTCCGGGAACAGGTGATTTATCGCCCGGCGCTCGGCGGGCCGTCAAGGGAAAAGGCCGAGCGCGGGGATGCACGGACCCTGCGGATGGCCGGCAGCAGGACGGCGGCGCCGGGGAAGACGGCATCCTGAAAGCCGCTTGCGGATCGGCGTCGCCTGTATTATTGTGCCCGCGGGCCGGGGGAACACACCTGGCAAAGGAGGGTGCCCATGAAAGCCCTGCTGAGAACGTCGGCCAAGGGAGTCGCCGCGGTCGTCACCATGCTGCTCCTCCCCGGACTGCCCGCGGCGGCGGATTACCCGACCAAGCCCATCAACCTGATCGTGCCGTACGCGGCGGGCGGTGCCACGGACGTGGTCGCCCGGGCCTTGGCGAAGGTGGCGCCGAAACACATCCCGCAGCCCCTCATTGTCGTGAACCAGCCGGGCGGCGCGGCCATCACAGGCCGCGTGGCGGTTGTCAAGGCCCCGCCCGACGGATACACCCTGCTCTTCGGGTACGGCTCGGGCGAGGATCTGGTGACGCCGCACACACGGGCGATCCCGTATGACCAGTTCAAGGATTTCGCCCCGGTCGCCCAGGTGACGGTCGTCTCCATCATCTTGGTGGTTCCGGCCAGCCACCCGGCCAGGAACCTGAAGGAATGGGTGGCGTGGGCCAAGACTCAGAACCGCCCGATCAACGGCGCCGTATCCACCCGCGGCGCCTCGGTGGACATCACCATGCAGTCCTTCATGAAGGTGGCGGGCATCAACGGCACCACGATCCCCTTCCGCGGCGGCGCGGAGGCGGTGACGGCGCTCCTGGGCGGCAACACCGATTTTTCCGGACAGGTCTACTCCGAAGCGTTGCCGCACATCAAGGCCGGTCGCCTGAAGGTCCTGGCGGTCGGCACGCGCGAGCGCGACCCGGTGATTCCCGACATCCCGACCTTCATCGAGGAGGGCGTGAACGTGTGGACCTTTGGCGCCATCCGCGGCATCGGCGCACCCAAGGACACACCCGGACCCCTGATCGACTACCTGGAAGCCTCCGTCAAGACGATGACCGAGGACCCCGAGTTTCACCAGATCATGAAGGACATCGTGCACCCGGTCCTGTACCGCGATCGGAAGGTATTCCTGAAGAACATGCAGGACGGGTTCGCGATGTACGGCAAGCTCATCAAAGAGCTGAACCTGAAGCTGGAGTAAGCCACCCGTCGTCCGCGGCCGTCACGACCTCCCGGCGGCATTGCGGGGGGTCGTGGTGCTTCTGGCGTCGGCGGGTCGGCTTCGCTCTCCTCCCGCGCACCAGGCCAAGGCCCACCGGAACCGCCGAGGCGCTCGGGTGCACGCCGGCCGGTCGAGCCCTTCACCGAGCCACGGCGATCCTCCGCACGATCGCGTTTCGGAGTCGATCCGGCTCGTCGGTTCCCAGCAGAACACCCCGCCCGCTGTAGAGCGTGATGTGCACCGCGTCGAAACCCGAGACATTGTAGAGCCAGCCCCGCGAGGTCTTGTGGATCCCCCAGCCGTCCAAGAGCCTCGTCCGCGTGACCTCGACGGTTTTGATGTCCGCCAGCGACAGCGTCTTGCGGAATATCCCGGGGCCGAAGCACCAGTGCAGCGCCCGGTCCGTGACGTGGATGGTGAGCGAGGAGAACATGTAGGCGCAGGCCGCGAAGACGGCCAGGAGCATCGGCGCGACGAACGGGGGCGCAGGAACGAGCCGCGAGAGCCCGAAAGAGACCGCGGCCCCGGTCAGGATGGCCACCTGGATCACCGTCCCCCGCTGCGTGTGCTCGTATCGGACCATCGCCGTTCCTTGGGGATGCGGGTCGCCGCGCCTGTACCGTCGCCAGGCCGGTCCGGCCGGGCCGTGCGCTTCACCGCGGGGACGCACCGAGCCCGGCGAGGCTGCGGTGCCGCCGATCCATCCGACGGCACGTCGTTCGCCCTGGCTCCCGCGTCACGCGGGATCGGTCCGCGCGGGCGAACCTACACGCCGAAGACCCGCTTCATCGGCATCCCGAGCCGCGCGTCCCCCGCCAGGACTGCATACACCTTCACGCCCCGAACCGTCGCCGCGAACCGCTGCAGGTACGTGTTCTTCATCTGCAGCTCCATGAAGATGCTGGTGGGACGCTCCCGCCCCGCCGCCGCGCACACGCGCTTCGACAGCTCGAAGACGTCTTCCAGCTCGTCGACCTTCTGGATGTTCCCGATGTGGAGATAGACCTCCGGGAACCGCTCCAATTCCCGCCGCACCCACGCCGTGTTGGAGAACCGCTCCGCATAAACGTGCTCGATCCCCATCGCCCGGGCGAGCCCCTCCACCGCCTCGACCATCCGCGAGAAGATGTACTCTTTCTTCTCCAGCAGGTCGGGGTGGCCGACGTGGGTGTCTTCCCGGAACACCGTTGTCGTTTCTATGGCGTCGACCGCCAGGAACATCTCGCCATGGCTTCCATCGACCACGAGGAGAGGCAGCAGATGCACCTTCATGACGAACTGACCGTCGTAGTGAACCTTCAAGATCTGATAGTTCCGATCCAGAAACCAGCTGAAAACCGTCCAGTAGATGTTCTCGACATCTCGGTCGACCTGGCGGAACAGCTTGTCGGCGGTGCAGTCTCCGACCTCCTTGCCCAACGCGAGGAACGAGGCGTCCCGCGGCGCGAACTCGACCTCCACATCGTGGCCCCGCACACCGGTCAGCCGGTCGGCGCCGGCGAGCGGGAGATGCGCCGACAGGTCCCGGAAGAGCCGCGCGACCTCGTCCGCGTGGACCGTCAGGCGGTCCTTGCCCCAGCGGCTGATTTCTCCCCCAAGCAAGCGGGTGACTTCCCCCAGCAGCAGCTTGGCGTCCAAGAGGGCAACGGCTTCTGCGATCCGCTTCCCCTGGGCGGCGTGAGCGGGGTTGCGGCGCCGCTTCGAGAGAATCTCCCTCGCCTTCGGCAGAAGTCGATCCGTCGGAATGGATCGCAGCGTCGAGAGGGGGATGAGCCCGTGCGTGTGGAGGTAATCCCGGACATCCAGCGCCAGATGCTCCGCGAGGACCTCGTGATTGTCCTCGACGATCTGGCGTAACGTCCACAGGTCGCTGAGACGCTGGAACCGGTCGATCCGCACGTGGAAGTCCGCGGCGAAGTCCCGCCCCCACCGCTCGAAGAACCTCCCTATGACCTCCGGAAGGTCCTTGCCCTCCCGCAGCAGGTCCGTGAGGGCGAGGCCGATGGGAAGATTCAGCGCCTTCTTCGCCCGCCTCCCCTCCGCACCCGGGAGCAGCCCGTAGTCGCTCGGGAGCCGGCCGTGCGCATCGCGCGCGACTTGGAGGGGGATATGGAGCGGTCCCCGACCTTCGACGAAGCCCATGACGATCGGATTGTACGTTTGCAGTGGCGGCATGGTCCATCCGTCGAGCCCGCCGGCTCGTGCTCCGCGACCGGGTGTGATCACTGACAGAGGTGGATTTTGCCCTATCTGCGCCCGATGGACAAGCGCGGATGCCGATGCGTCGCGATGACCGCCATCCGGGTCAAAGTCGTGACGTTGTCCGTATCTCCCGTTCGTGCCGGCCGCTGGACCCTTCCCCTGCGGGGCGTTTCCTGGTAAGATTTTCTCCAGACGTTTCTATCGGCCGGTTTTTGGGATGTTCCAGTTTGTGGTCGGACCGGCGCAGAATATCGGAAAAGGGGGACAGCCATGACGAAGCGCAGGCTTTGGCTGGTGGGATGCCTGCTGGCCATTCTGATCGCGGGCGGCGTGGCCGAGGCCCAGCAGCTCCCGCCGTCGGTCGCCAGGGCCGGTCGGTTCGTCCTCGGCGCCGGCCTTGGCCTTCAGGCCAACACCGTGGACGACACCGCGCTCGCCATCGGCCTGAGCGGTGACTATTTCTTCACCAACAACCTCTCCGTGGGACCTTTGATGCAATTCGGCCTGACCGGCGATCTCTTTCAGCTTGGCCTCTCGGCGCAGGCCAAGTACACCTTCGATATCCCGCAAGTGCGTGACCTCAAACCCCACCTGGAGGGCGGCATCGGCTTCCTTTACGCAAACCTGGACCGACGGGGGAGCGGGGGCAAGGACGATACCAGTTTTCTCATTCCATTGGGCGTCGGCCTCGAGTACCGACTGAACCCGCGACTGTCGCTGGACACCACGGCGTTCTTCAACTTCACGGATATCGCCGTCAAGAACAAGGACCGGGACTTCTTCTTCACCTGGCTGCTGGGCGTCAAGGTTCCGTTCTAGCGAGGCCACGGCGTCCGCGCCGCCGGCCGTCTTCCGCCTCGCCCGCCTACTCCGCGAGTCTCGCCGCGCGCAGGGTGTAGCGCTTGCCCCCGTCGACGGCCTCGCCGGAGAGGCGCCCCTCGGCGACGTGCAGGGTGAACCGCAGTGGCGGCGCGTCGGGCATCCACGGCGATCGGTCCAGGCTGAGGGCGAGGCGGTCCCCCTGCAGGCGGGCGACGCCGGGCAGACTCCACCGACGCAGCCACACGCTTGCCGAGGCGTGCTGGAAACGCTGGGCGAACTCGATCACCACCGACTCCTCGCCGCTCGGACCCGCGAGCGTTCCCCGCCAGTAGCCGGCGACCCGCGCCGGGACCACCCAGAGATAGATCGTGCTCTCTTTTTTCAATCCCACGATTTTTTCCGGCGCGGGCACCACCAGGCGGCGGTCCGGCTCCCAATCGCCCATGTCCCAATCGTGCGAGACCACCCGCGTGCCCGGTTGCAACCCAAAGAGGATCAGCGGTCGAATCTCCAGATTGACCTCCGGCAGCAGGTACATCGTGACCACCGTGGCGTCGTGAAAATCGGCGAGGAAGATGTCCTGCTGCTGGAAGCGCACCCGATCCGACACCCCCTCCCGCACCGCGTTCGCCCGGCTTTCCGCGATCAGCGTCCGGTCGTAGTCGATGCCCAGCCCGCGCGCATGATACCGCTTGGCTGCGGCGATGACGATGCGACCGTCACCCGAGCCGAGATCCACCACGTAGTCGTTCGGCCCCACCTCCGCCATCGCCAGCATGGCATCGACGACGTTGCCCGGCGTCTGGATGTACGGCACCTCGTCGGCGGGTGCCGGGATGGGAGCCCCGATGAGCGCGACGCACAGGACCCCCCACACAACCACGCGCACCGGCCGTTGCACCATTTGTCCTCCCCTGTCGCCTTCGCGTCGCCCCTCGACACCCGGCACCGGGCACGCGGACCCTACTCGAGCCCGAACCCCTGCTGCTTCAACGCCGCGCGCAACTCGGTTCGAAGGGGCTGCTCGGCGCGTCGTACGCAGTGCTCCAGCCAGCCGTACGCTTCCAGCCGGCCCGGCTTGCCCGGCACGGGAACCTGCCGCCTCTGGTAGATGTCGGTGGCAGCCATGATCCCATCGTATTCGAGCAGGGCGGCGTCGCTCGTCTCCGCGTACCGATCCCACGAGAGGACGGCGGAAACCGCGAGGCGCGGCCGACTCGCCGGCGGGACCGCCGGCCAGCCCAGCGCCATGCCAACGACGGGGAAGACCAAGCGCGGGAGCGCCAGCAGTTCGATCACCGCCCGGACGTCATTCCGGATGCTCCCGAGATAACAGACACCGAGCCCGAACGACTCGGCGGCGACGGCCGCGTTCTGCGCGGCGATGCCGGCGTCGAGGACGCACGTCAGGAAATTCTCGACGTAGTCCGTCACCTGGGTGCGGCCGCGTAGCCGGCACGCCCGGTCGAGGCGCCGGAGATCCGCACACCACACCAGGACCACCGGCGCCTGGGCGACGTGCGTCTGGCCGCTGATCTTCGACAGGCGGCTTCGCGTGGCCGAATCCGCGACCGCCACGACGCTCACGACCTGCAGGTTGGAGGAGGTCGAGGCCCGCTGTGCGGCGTGGACGATCTGCTCGACCATCGCGGGAGACACAGGATCCGCCAGATACGTTCGGACGGAGCCATGGCGATGCAACAGGTCCAGCGTCGGATTCGTCGTCATGATGCCTCCTCGGTCAGCCGGTCGCACGCGTGGGCGCCCTGGCTTTTCGCCGACATGGGAACCGGCGGGCGGCCCCCCCGGGCAGGCACCACCGCGAGGCCGCCGCCGCCTGGCGTTACCTCCCGCGTGGCGCCGTGCCGTACCGGTCGAGGGTTTCCAGACACATCCGGACGGCCGCCAGCGTGTAGTGCCGGCAGCGGGCCTTTCGCTCCGCCTCCGCCTCGTCCGTCGGCTGGCGCAAGAGATCGCCCACCAGCTCACGGCACACCGTGGCGCCGAACGCCGTCTGGAACCGACTGACGAAGTCCCGGCACACCTCGTAGGTCCACAGCCGATCTCCCTCAGGAGGATGCTCCCGCCCGTGGATGAGGCCCAACGCTGCCACGCCACCCGAAACGGCGCCGCAGATACCTTCGCGCGCCCCGCCAACGCCGCCCCCCATCCCGGTCAGCATGCATACGGCTGTGGGCGGGATATCGCTCTCCATGAGCGCGTGGAGCGAAAGAAACACACGCTCCGCACAGTTGGATCTGTCGCCGTGAGCGGCCTGCACGGCCTCCGCTTCACGGAGTTGGTGCGCCCGTTCGGTGTTCTTGAGCTTCGTCATCGCCGATGCCTCCCGGTATCGTCCGGTGTCGAGGATGCACCGCCGCACCTCGTCCCGCACGCTCGGCCGCGGAGTGTACCACTCCGCCCTTGAAAGCGCGAAGCGCTTCCGCGAGCAAGGACGGCCTTCGCATACAAGTCAGGCGAAGTGGGGATGCAGGGAAGATGTCAGACTGTGTCCCACCAGATGAGGGCGGAGCGCATGCCGTCAGGCCACCGATAGATGCCGTCCGCCAGCACCAGCCGGCGATCCAGGACCTCGCGGATCGCGCCATCGTGGCGGTCATCGTCCAGGTGCAGGTGCCGCTTGGCGCGGGCGAGGGCAGCATCCAGCGTCGGATCCGTCCAGTGTCGGACCGCGGCGGGCTCCATCAGGACATTGGGGTGGAAACCCACGGAGAGCAGCAGATTGTACCCGACGATAAAGTTGGGGCTGTCGTGCCAGCGCCGGTTGATGCGCTCGGACAGATCACCGAGGATTCCGTCGTGCGCGGGGACCCGGAGCACGAGATAACAGCTCCGGCGGGTGCAGGCTTCCATCTTGCGGACAAAGCCGACCAGGTCGGTCGTCGTGTAGGTGGCGTGGGCGGCGACGACCGCGTCGTGGGGTCGCACCTGGGCCGTCAGCCACGGGGAGTCTATGACGTCCAGGTTGGCGATCCCCTGCGCCGCCGCCCGCTCGACCAGGACCTGGCGCATTCCCGGGAGCGGCTCCACCGCCGTGACGCGACGGACTCTTCTGGCGATGGGCAGGGCCCAGCGGCCGATGCCCGCCCCCACGTCCAGCACCGTCATCTCGGGTGTGAGTCTGGACACGACATGGTCCAGGAGCGGGTCCGGATCCTGCTTCCCGCCGCCGTCGAGCCTTCGCGCGACGCCTCGCCACCGCTCCACCATCTGCGCCGCACCCGCGTCGCTCGCCTGGATGTCATGCGACGCCAGTTCGCGCCACAACGCCGCCCAGTCCGTCGGTATCGTCATCGGTGTCCCCATCCCGCCGGCCGCCTCTCCAGATCTCCCCGGGGTGCCGCGTCCACGGACCGCGACCATCCGGATTCGACGACCTGCCGATGCACCGCGGCCGTCCCTCACGGCGCGCACCCGTCACGTGACGCCCTCGACGAGATGACGCTAACCCTGACGGCGGGGAGGAGTCAAGACAAAATCGGAGGTGGGTTATGTTGTAAAGAGACATGGGTGACACTTCTGGCCTCCTGCGCTAGACAGGAGGTGCATCCCAAAAAGGAGGTCACCCATGTCCAAGGTCATGCTTACCCCAGAGCAGCAGATTCGTCAACGCTACGCCTGGTTCGAGCTGGCAGCGCAGTTGGGGAATGTCCG
>JAKPQH010000048.1 GCA_029580855.1 bacterium
CTCTGGGCGCCTCCGCAGAGTCCGAGCACCGCGCCGGTCATCCACCTGCCCGGTGTCGCTGAGCCTCGCCCCGGCGCGGAGCCGGCTCTTCCTTCATAGATTCCACTCCGCCGCTGTCTCACCCGCCTTGACACGTTCCGCCGCTTCGACTACGGCTCTCGACTACCCACGCGCGAGCGTATTGCCCGGCCTTCCGGCCGGCACAACTGATCATCACGGAACGGACACGCTGCCGTGAACTAGGTACTCCGCCTTTCTATTCCCGGAAGCTTCTCACTAAAGGGAGACGCCCGATGCCCCACAACAACCTCGGAAACCACGGGCGCGCAGCGGCACGCCTAATTCCCGCCTCCGCATACGCACTTCTCTCCTTCCTGTGGAGCGAACAGGCCCGAGCAGAGGCGATCGTCATGCCAGCGGGGTTCCACCCGGAACACGTTGCGCTAATAGCCAATGGCTCCCTAAAAATCAACGACAGGGCCCAGGTTCATGCCTACAACGGCGGCTACGCGCCAATCTTCAATCGTGGGTCGAGCACCGAAATCGGTGCGGACGCCAGGGTCGGTACAATCATCTCAGGCGGGGGTATCTTCCTGCGAGATCGCGCCTCCGTCTATGGCGACGTCTTGTCCGTGTTCCCCCCCAATTACCAGAACGCCAACACCCTTTCAATAACCGGAGCCCTTGTCCCTATCGACCCAAACGCCGCCGAATGGTGGTACGAACGCACATGGGCGCCCACATTTCCTGATCTTAATGCAAGTCCTGACATCCGCATCTACCGCGCACAAGACGTCCTTCTTTCGCCGGGTAACTATCGATACGTCAGTGTCTACGGCGGCGGCACGCTCCGCCTGCTCCCAGGCACCTACCATTTCAGGGACTTCATTCTCGAGTCCGATTCCACCCTGCGCTTCGCCACCGCGAGACAGCCCATCGAGGTGACCGTTCACAACAACCTAATTCATCGAGGCACCGTTCTGGATGATAACTACATGCAGGATCGCGTCGGGCTTGTCGTGAACTGCACGGGGCCGTATTGGTTTCATGTGGAGTCGGGATTCAAGGGCACAATCGTGGCGCCCAATGGGACTCTCGTGTTAGGTTCGCGACTCCATCGCGGGCAGTTCATAGCACGCAATATCGAGGTACATCAGGAAGCGAACGTAATCCTTTCGCCTGCCTACCGGCCGCCTCTCGCCGGGGGAATTGATGTAGACTCGGAATCCCTTTCGGGCGGCTCCGGGACATTCGCGGATCCGTATGTCATTCCGAGCGACAACCCGATTTTCTTTGGCACGATGGAGCTTCGGCCAGGCGCAAGCGTTGAAGGTGGAGGTTGCCGGGCTGAAGGAAGCGGCCATTGCGCCTGGGACTGGGCTGCCGGTCCGACCCCGACCTTTTCTTCACTTCGCCTCTTTGAGGTTCTTGTCGGGGAGGACGGGACTCCGCGTACTTCCTACTATGGTCCACAGGAAATACCCCTCGTTCCCGACGCGGAAGAACTCACCGCATTCAATGGACCGGGGGTTGCACCATGGCGTACTCATGGAGGCTACTTGCGACGTCACGACGCGCTCTACTTGGCGCGCCTCGTTGCAGATACGCCGGAAGGGCCACCGTGGCAGAGCGGCCATCTCGTCGATTCCATTTGGCTGCGCCTTGATGAGCGCGTTAGAATTCTGCCTGTGCTAATTACGCGGCCGTTCGTGAGTTCCCTTGCGGACCCAGATGTGCCAGCGGAAGGCTTTGATGAGGACTTTCGGGAACCGTTGCGGCAACTAGTTGACAACTTGGCTCCAGCAGTCGCGCCCAATGGAGGAGTCGACGGAAACTATATTGCCTCCCGCAGTCTTTGGTTGGGGGGGTCGCCCCCATATGATGTCGTGCAGGGCTCGATTCCCTGGGGCAGTTCGGGAATTGGTTACAACGTTGATCGTGCCTTCGGAAGATGTCGCGATTATGCTGACGTAGCGATTCCGCAGTTTCAGGTCGTCGGGTTCACAGAAGTTCCATCGGAGACTTCGGCTACCTGGTGTGGTAGCTATACGCCTGCGGTCAGCTATTCGAACCTCCTTTCCTGGCTCCAGGTGCCCGGGGATGCTTGGACGGCGATTGAGGTCGCTCCACTGGTTATTGCGGTTCCGGGTAAGTGCGGGTTCCTGGGGGATGCGACGTTGCCGAATTCCATAGAGATCTTCTCGGCACTCTCGTGGGGCAACACCCTCGCGCACGAGTTAGGTCATAACTATCTCAGGGGGCCGGCGTGGTTGGTGGACGACGTGGGGCACACCTCGATTGAGGGAAACCTCATGGAGGAGAGGGGAAATGGTATTGAGTTGCTCCCGGAGCAGTGCCCAGCTTTGTCTCAGGAATTGGGAACGATTGCGGAGCTACTTGACGGCGTCTCGACTGGGGCAGTGATTTCAGAGGGTCTCGAGACTGGGTTAGTGAGCACATGTGACTCTGAGCTGCGTGATGGCGCACTTGGGGCCCCTCAGACCGCAACTGTAGTTACCGAGGCCGCCTGTTCGCTTCGCGGGGGCGCATGGGGTTTGGCTGGGTCTGAGGAGTGCTGTTTTTCGGATGGCGCTTACCAAATGGTTTTTGGGGGTTGCGATGGCGAGGTTGTTAGCCATGAGTTATGCGCCCGCATTGTTTTAATTCCCGACGACGAGGGGGGGGCGTTGTGCTGCTGTAGGGCTGATGGCACGATTGCCACCCATGTTTGCCCCTGCGCGCCCGAGGAGAGTTGGGTTGATCCTTTGACGGATCGCCAGCATTGCGATTTCGGTTGACGTCTGCTCGGGAGTCTCCTGCAGTGCACATTCATCGCCGGCATCCCGAAGTGATCGGGAGCAGTCGAGTCTGGGTGGCTCGAAGTCGGGCTAGAAGGGGTCTTCTGTTGGCAGTGGCGTTGGGGGGGGGCGGTTGCGGAGGCGTTGTGTCCGGTGATCCGGTCGGGTCCGGCGTGGAGCTTTGTCGCGGGACGGAACCCTGGACGGAGCGACAGAAGTTGATCGGCGGCGCGTCTGAAGAGAGCGCCTTCTTTGGAAGTTCGGTGGTGGTGGCCGGGAGCACTATTTCGGTCGGATCCAGCTCTGACGGCGACGGAGGATCCGACGCCGGCGCTGTCTATGTCTTCACGCGCGAGGGAGCCGGGTGGGTGCAGGAGCAGAAGATCGTACCGAGCGACTTGGCGGAGGACGGCCAGTTCGGGTGCACCATCGCGCTGGACGGAGACACGTTCATCGTTGGATCCTGTTCGGCCGTCGACGGAACCGACGTCGGCGCTGTCTATGTCTTCACGCGCGAGGGAGCCGGGTGGGTGCAGGAGCAGAAGATCGTACCGAGCGACTTGGCGGAGGACGGCCAATTCGGGCACCCCGTGGCGCTAGACGGCGACACGTTCATCATTGGATCTGATGCGGACGACGACGGAGGGCGTTCCTCTGGCTCGGCCTACGTCTTTACGCGAAATGAAGGCAGCTGGAGCCTTCAGCAGAAGCTCATCGCCCAGGACGCGGCGGAGGGCAATCAATTCGGGTTCTCCGTCTCCGTGAGTGGAGACACGGCTCTCGTGGGGGCAATCCGCGGCGACGATGCAGTCCCCGACGCGGGTTCGGCTTATGTCTTCGTTCGAAACGGCACCCTTTGGACTCTGCAGCAGCAGTTGGTCGCGACTGATGCTTCCGAGGGGGATGGTTTCGGCTGGTCCGTCGTCGCTAGGTATGACACAATCGTCGTCGGGACTCCCTACCGGCGCGATAGAGGGGCCGCCTATGTCTTCACGCGTGTTGGTGACTTCTGGAGTGAGCAGGCGACGCTCGTTGCTGGGGACGCCGAGCCGCCGAGCTACTTCGGCGAGTCCGTCTCCGTGAGTGGAGATGCCGTTGTCGTCGGGGCCCCGTCGTGGAACTTCGTGGAGTATGGCCCTGGCTCGGCCCATGTGTTCGCGCAGTGCGCCCCGCCTGGAGGCTAAGGCGTTCAACCGTCCTGGCCGTGTGACCAGGCTACATCTCCGTTATCCGATCCAGGCCGACCAGCAATGCTGGAGCTTCGGTCAGGGTGGCGCGAGACTGCCCCGTCGATTCCACGCGAGGTGCTGGAGGTCATCGAAGGCATGATCCACGCCCGCCGGACGACCTACCGTCACGATCCGCGGCTCGCCAAGGTGGAGGTCCGAGAGGGTGCTGACTGACGGGCACGCCATCGTCCACGCCGAGAGCAGCCTCGTCGCTGGTGGGTGGGAACGCTCCCCAATTTCGGCGAACCTTCGATCCTCGCCATCAGGCGCAATTGTCGCGTTGATTGCGCGCACTTCACGCTGCTGACGAAGGGATCGATCAGCCCCCGAATCTCGTCCTCCCCAAGGTTCATCCGTCCTCGTCCCCCTCCCCCCGTCATACGCCGCGACGCGGTGGGGTCTACCCTCCCCGCCGGCACGGCGGGATTTCTGGGCGCCACGCCGTCCGTCGCGGCGGGGATGCGTCCCCGCTCCCGTCGAGCCGGCCGAGAGCTACCCCGCTGAATAGGCGCGACGCGGGTTCCGCGCCGTCCCCCACCGGCGGCGCCGCAGGAGGCCCAGCGCGGTGAGCAGCGCGAGCGCCCCCGAGCCCGGCGCCGGCGGTTGCAACGGCAGACGGCACCCGCAGCCTCGGTCGCCGCCCGTGCCTGGACTCTCGGGACCGCTTGCGCCCGAGCTACCCGTGCCGAGCGCGGCCCCCGCGTGCGCTGCGCCGCCCTCGCTGCCGAGATCGCCGCCCGCGCCCGGGGCGTCATCGCCACCCGTGCCCAGGCCGCCCGTGCCCGGCCGAGCGCCGGTCGGGCCACCGCCGCCCGCTGGCGAGCCCCCGAGCACCGCGCCCCCCCCACCCGACACGATGCCGCCGGTGCCGCCCGTGGTCGCGGTACCCGCCGCGCCCCCCACAGTCGCCGCGCCCGCGATCCCCGCGCCCGCCGCGCTCACCGCGCCGCCCGCGTTCGCCGCGCCGCCGGGCGCGGCGCCCGCCGCTCCCGAGCCGCCGGCGCCTCCCGCGCCGCCCGCCGAACCGGACTCCTGATCACGGAGAAGCGTGACGTCGTCCAACTCGAGTTGCCACGGGCCCGGACCGTGCGCGAAGTGGAGCTGGTCGATGGCAGCCGGATCGAAGGCCGCCGGGTCGCCCCACCCCTGCTGCGCGAACCGATGATCGCCGAAGAGCACGGTGAAGTACCGCCATTCGTCCTCGAGCGAGAGGTCCATGCCGTGAGCGTCCCAGTTCTCCGCCGCCGAGAGGGCGCTCCCCTGAAACGCCACCCGCGTGACGCCCGCGCCCCGCGCAAAAAACGCGATCCCGACGTAGGCGGAGAGATCGAGCGGTGCGCCGTCGTGCGAGGCCAAGCCGAGCCCAGCCCACTCGGCGACGTCGCCGTTGACGCGGGCCGCGTGGGCGCTCGCGTGCACCCCGCCCGCGGTCGGGGTGAAGGGAACGGGGGCGAGCGTCGACGCGGCATCCCCGTCCAAGACCCAGACGCCGAACTCCGGGTGCAGGGCGCGCGCGTCCCCGTCCTCGAAATCGTCGATGAGCTCCCGTTCGTAGGCCACGCAGGGCCGGACCGCCCCCGCGCATTGCTCCGCTGCCACCAGCTCGTCGAGGCAATCGCCCGCCGAATCGAGGCCGAGCGGCAGCTCGCTGCAGGCGAGCGCCGCGGGCGCGGCGCCGGCGCAGGCGAGCAGAGTGTCCGCCGCCTCGGCGCAGTCGCAGGGCGCCGAGCGCAGATCGACGTAGAGGCGGCTACACTCGCTCACGCAGTCGGCGCGGCGCGGGTAACAGCCGGGGACGGCGGCCGCGGCGGCGTCGCAGACCGCCGCGCACGCCGTCAGGCTCGACTCGCCGTCGCCCGGTGGGTCCCCCGCGGCGCCGAGCACCACCTCGTACCACAGCGTGTCGAGCTCCTGACCAAGCTCGAAGGTCGCCGCGGCGCCGTCGCCCGTGACCGGCAGCTCGGCCGCGCGTTGGCCTCGGCCGTCGAGGGCGAAGACGCGGACCTCGCTCGCCGCGCGCGGTAGCGTGACGACCGCCGGGATCACCTCGACCAGCGTGGGCGCCCCTCCCCAGTCGTCCCCCACCGAGGTCCGACTCGCGTCGGTCCAGACCATGCCGGTGTTCTCCACGTCGCCGGTGGCGCTGATGAGCGCCCGCCCGTCCGCGGCGAACGAGGCGCCCTCGAGCAGCGTGAGGGCCAGGGCGCAGAAGCCCTGGCGCGTCGCGCCGATCTCGAACGTAACGCACGCCTCGGGCTGGCTCGCGCAGTCCAGCCCGGGGCCGCCGAGCGCGAAGCTCCCGCCGTCAGCGCTCCCGATCACGGCGCGCGCGCGCGCGCTGTCGATGGTGACCACACCCGCGGCGGCGTCCCAGACAAGCTCGCCCGTGTCGGACACGAAGCGGGTCTGCCCGGCGAGGTCGGGCACCGGCGAGTCCACGGCGCCGGGGCTCACGTCGAGCTCGACCCGGCCGAGCAGGGCCGCCGCGGCCGGGAACCCCCGACAGCGCGCGTCCACGACGTTCCAGTCGACGCCCGCGTCGACGATCGCCTCGAGCTCGGCGTCGGGATCCATCGCGACCGTGAAGGCCCCGGCCGCGGGCGACACGTCGAAGCCCTGGAACAGGGGCGCCGCGGCCGCGAGGCTAGCGAGCAACGGCGCGTGGTAGCCCGTGTCGTTGTAGCTGAGGAAGGTCCGGTGGTCGAGATTGCGCTCCGTCCTCCACTGGAAGAAGAAGACCCCGTCGAAGTCCTGCAGCGCAGCGTAGGCGGCCGTGAGCAGCGGGCCCTCACTCGCGTAGGTGTTCGGCAACTGGTGATTGGTTTCGCTCACGATGTACGGCTTGCCCGCCACGCGGCCGCTGGCCAGAGTGCCGAAGATCCCCGGTGGCGACCCCACCACGCTGGTGTTGGTGATGGACCAATCGACCGGATCCCAGGGCTCCCCGGGGAAGATCATGTTGTCCCAGTACGCGTGGTTGTCGACGACGTCGAGCGCGGCCTGGACCGTCGGCGGGCGGGTGATCACCTGCGAACCGCTGATCAGGGCGCGGACGCCGAGCTCGTCGCGCAGGGTGCTCGCCAGCGCGTCGTAGTAGGCCCGCTCCGTGTCGCGGAGGAAGGCAACGAAGTCGCGCCGCGCGGCGCGCGACCAGGCCCGCGGCGAGTCGTGGGCCACGAGCGGGATCGTACCGGCCTCTAGCGACTCGCCCACCTCGAGGGGCGCGGTGCCCTGGGTGAGCGACGCCTGGCTGACCCAGACCGTGCCCGTTTGGAGCCCCAGCATGCCGAGCTGGAAGCGGACCTCGCCGGGCGCCTCCCCCTCCGGCACGGTGAACGTCGACCACAGATCCTGCCACTCGGTGGTCAGGGTTCGGTCGGTCCAGGGCGTGAACGTGGTCCAGGGGGCGGCGGCGAGAAGCACGTCGAAGCTCACGGGCCGCGCGCTCGAGGCGCGGGCGCGCAGGCGCGCCGCGTAGGTTTCGCCGGGAACGAGCGCGAGGCCCGACTGGAAGAGCTGCACGTGCCAGGCCTCGGTCCCGACCGCGGAGACGTCGATGCGCAGCGCCGGGGCGCTGCCGTCGGCGGTGGGGTCGACAGTGGCGCCGGCCTCCGCCGGCGCCGTGACCGGGAGTTCCCAGGGATCGAGCGGCAGTGCGAGCTCCCGGTTCTCGAGCAGCTCGAGCGGGGGCTCGGCCCCGCCCCAGGCGACCGCTAGCTCGGCCGTGGTGGCGTAGCCGGCGCCGTCTCGGAGCCACCTGTTCCACTTGTCTCCCAGCTCGGCGAGCAGAGGCGCGGGAAGCGCGTCGAGGCGATCCCAGAGCCAGTAATGGACGAGCCCGCCTTCGTTCAGGATCTCCACGATGGCCACCGCCGGATCCTCGGCGTAGGACAGGCCCGTGTAGGGGTTGACGTGCCCGAGCAGGTCGCGCGCGAAGCGCCGCTGGGCCTCGGTCACCCGGTCGACGAAGAAGCCTAAGGTCTTGTGCTCCTCCATGTCGTATACGCTCCACTCACCCGACGTGACGGGCGGCAGCGGCAGCGGGTCCGCCGGGTCCGGCGAGTCGCCGGGGAGAAACCGTCGCGCCACGTACAGGTTGAGGTCGACATAGAGCCCGTGGCGGCGGAGCGCGGCAACGAAGTAGTCGTACCGGTCGAGGGCGTCGGGGTCGAAGGCGGTGCTCGAGTCGTTCGTGTAGTCGAGCAACGTGTCGCCCGTCCGCGCGCCGAAGTACGAGTCGCAGCCGTGCAGGCGCACGATGTTGAAGCCGAGCTTGGCGAGCCGGGCCGCCACGGCGTCCGCCTGGTCGTGCTCGGGGAAGCAGGAGAGGAAGCCGAAGTTCATGCCCCAGAGGCGGAAGCGCTCCCCGTCACGGTACAGGTGCCCGTCGGCACCGACCGTGATCGGGAGCGGCCCGAGGCCGTCGCTCGCCGGAGCGCGATCGGTGGGCCCCGGCGAGGCGTCGTTCCACGGCATTCGGAAGGGGCTCAGCTCCTGCGCCCAGGCGGGCGCGGCCCCAGCGAGGAGCAACGCAGCGGCCCCGGCGAAGATGATCGTGGCACGTTCCATGGTCGGCTCCTCCTGGCGGTCGCGCGCCTCGGGCTCCCCCGCGGCGCGGCGCCCTCGCGGGCAATCGCGCCAAGGATCCCCGTTCCCCCACCGCAGAGCAAGTGACGTCGGTGCGAGTCCGAGGTCCCTACTCCACGGGACCGCTGAACAGCGCCTGGATCTCGGCGGGCGCGAGCGCCCGCAGCCAGATCGCGACCTCGTCGATGCGGCCCTCGAGGACGCTGCCCCCATTGACGAGATTGCCGACGAGCAGATCCGCCGAGCTCGGCGCGATCGAGGACTCCTCCGCGAAGGCGACCGTGTCCAGCTCCCCGTCGATGTAGAGGCGAACGCGCTGGGTCGCCTCCGCGCCGCCGTCGTAGACGAACGCGACGTGTCTCCATGAGGCCACGTCGAGGAGCTCGGTGGACACGAAGCGGTCGGACTCCTCGCCGACGTCGACCGTGACCTCGCCGTTCGTCCCCAGGTGCAGCGAGAACGCGGTCTGGTCCGCGTAGGCGATCCGCTTGCTGACGATCCCGGGCCAGTAGTCGGGGGCTAAGGCTTTCAGTGCGACCTGGCCGCTGGGCCAGGTTACATAAGAAGTAGGGCGATTGCGGGAGTGTGGCGGCGAGCGGACGGCTCGCGAGGCTGAGCGGGGGTGCCGCCGCAGTCCCGCAATCGACGGGTTGGACGGAGCCGGTGCGCGGCAGCCGCGAGGTCGTCGCCGGTCGCTA
>JAKPQH010000049.1 GCA_029580855.1 bacterium
ACCTCGCCGGCTGCGATCTTGTTGATCAGGTTCTCGGGGAGGACGTTGATGGTGTGCGTTTTTTTCTGCATGCTCGCCTGTGGCTGAATGAACTACAGTGTAGCGATTTCCTCCCACTTTTTCAAGCGGAATTTAGCGCAACAGCAGGATGCGGATGACCACCACTCCCACGGTGCCGGGCATAGCGAGCCCGGATTCGGCATCGCTGGCGAATTCGTTATTTCCGGCGGTCGCGCGTGCAGCGCCCGCAACCGCCCCGGCCTCCATCCGGCAGAAGTAGAGTCCCGAAGGCAGGCCCGCCGCCTCGACCCGGAGCCGGTGTTCGCCGTCGGTCTGCTCCCCTGCCGCGAGAAGGCGGACCAGTTGGCCGCGGGTATCGAAGAGGGTGAGGCGCACCCGGGCCGTCCGGGCCAGGGTGTAGGAGAGCGTCGTCGCATCATTGAAGGGGTTGGGCCAGTTCTGCGCCAGGCGGAATCCCGCGGGCAGGCCGGTCGAGGGCGCTCCGGCCGTCAGCGGCATCCGGGACGCCACTCCGGTTCGGACGCTGTCGGGGAGGATCCGCCAGGGATCGCGGCGCAGCTGGTCGGCGATGTAGCAGATATAGAGGCTGGCGGGACGGTTCTCGGCGATGAGCGCGCTCATCTCGCTCTCGGGCGGATGAAACTCCGTGCCCACTTCGATGGTCAGGCTGAAAGTGGGCTGCTGCTGCCTGAGACTGCTGGCGTAAAAATAGTCATCCGCATCGCCGTTGGTGCTGTAGAGGACGCCCATCGCCAGGTCGCCATACTCGTAGCCGCTGGCAAGGGTGAGGTTGCGGCCCAGCTCCATGAAAACGGCGTGATGGCTGGTATGCAGCGCCGTAAAGCTCCAGGGAAAGAGGGCGAGGCGGCTGTAGCTGTGATAGTTGATGATCGCGGCGAAATGGTGGGCGGCGGCGAAATCGCGCAGGGCGGCCGTCTCGGGCTCGGAGAAGGGGCCGGTGCCGCGATAGGTTTCCGAGTAGGGCGTCGGGCTGGAACCGTAATTGTCCCAGCCCCAGTTGTAGCCGAAATTGCGGTTGAGATCGACGCCGACGCTGCCGTCCGCGTTGATGCGGCAGTTTTTGCGCCACCAGATATCGCCCTCCTCGACACGGACATGGCCGTCGGGATTGATCATCGGCACAAGCCAGATCTGGCGTTCATCGACCAGGCGCGTCAGGAGGGTATCCTGTCCGTACCGGGTGGTGAGATGATGGATCAGGTCGAGGAGGATCTCCGGGGTGATGATCTCGCGGGCATGGATGGCCGCCGTGAGGAGCACTTCCGCCTCGTCCGCCTCTTCCTGGTCGGGATGGTCGGAGATCTTGACCGCCCAGAGTTCGCGTCCCTCGACCGACCGGCCGATCGAGGTGAGGCGCAAGATGGCGGGATAGCTCTCGGCGAGTGCGGCCAGTTCTTCGCTGAGTTCCTGATAGGTATGGTACGCGCCCATATCGCCGCTGAGGGCCGCAGCGGTCTTGGCGAGGCTGGAGGCCGAGGTCAGGGGGCTGAGCGCAAAGCCCTGGCGCTGCAGGTCCGCTTCTTCGGCCGGGGAGAGAACGGCGTCGGCGTGATCGCTGATGCGCCGCGAGGCGAGGTCGAGATCCATGCGGAGAAGGGCCTGGGCCTGCTCCGGGCGGTCGATGCGGATGCGCACCAGGCGGCGCTCGCTGCCTGCAGCGGCGAGGCTGCAGAGCAGCAGGAGAAGGATGATTTTTTTCATGGCATAAAGTAAGACGCCGCGGACTGCGATGCAATGAAAAAATCGGGTGCGGGAGCCGGGCGCCTTTGTGCGCCGCCCCCGCTCTCGTCCCCACCTGACTCCGTCGCGCTACCCCGCCATCAACCCCTGATCGGCAAAACTGAAGTAGGAATCCCGCCCGATGACCAGATGATCGAGCACGGTCAGATCAAAAGGCCGGCAAGCCAGAATGATCTTGTCCGTCACCTTTTTGTCCTCCGTCGAGGGATGGGGATCCCCGCTGGGATGGTTGTGCACGAGGATGACCGCGGCCGCGGCATGCTGCAGCGCCGCAGCGATGATCTCGCGCGGCGAGACCACACTCTCGGTGAGTGAGCCCTCAAACAGAATCTGGTCGGTGATGATGTCATGCCGGGTGGTGAGGAAGAGGACCTGAAAGACCTCACGGGAGAGGTCGCGCAGGCGCAGATGGAGGTAACGGTAGACCTCCTCGGAACTCTGGACCCGCACCTCTTGCCGGTTCCAGCGCTGCTGGCTGAAGCGTTTGGCCAGCTCGAGAGCAGCCTTGATCTGGCAGGCCTTGGCGTCACCCATCCCCTTGACCTCCCGCAGGGCGGCGACCGGAGCAGCGTCGAGACCGCGGAGGCCGTTGAATTGGCCGAGCAGCTGGCGCGCCAGATCGACGGCGGTGGTCCGGCCGGCGCCGACGCGGAGGATGATCGCCAGCAGCTCCGCTTCGGAGAGGGCATCCGCTCCGTAATGCAGCAGCCGCTCGCGCGGACGCTCCTCCTCCGGCCAGTCGGTGATACGGTTGGGATAATCGGACATGGGCTTCTCCTCAGGCAGAAGGGCCTCTATCCGATGATACGGAATTTGCGGGGGCCGCGCAAGCGAAAAGCGCCGGGTGGCGATATTGGCCGGTTTTCCGGATGGGGACGAGAGCGGCGGCGGGTGGGCCCGAAGGTGTCGGGTCGGCGCGAGAGCGATGGGGCGGGCACCTCGGGTCGGCACGAGAGCCTGCAGGGCAGGCACACCGGGCACGCACGAGGGGGCCGGGGTGGGGGCAAGAGCGGCGGCCCTGGCTCAGCCCTCCGCCGTCCGGCTGAAACGCATCCGCTCGAAATATTCGAGGCTCTGCGGGGCATAGTAGCGGTCGGTCCAGTGATCATCCGGCGCGAGCACCAGCCGCCCGGCGGGTCCGCGGCCTCCCGTGGCCTTGGTGTTGTAGCGGAAACGGTAGTGGTCATAGAGACGCATCATCTCGGTCACATAGATATCGGCCACGGCCGTCTCCCGGCTGACAATCAGCAGGTTCTCATCGTTGCTTGCTGAGGCGCTGCGCGAAAAATTGTTCGATCCGGTGATGATCGTCGGCTCCTCCGAGCTGAAGTCGGTGATGATGGTCTTGAGATGGATGAGGATGTTCCCCTCCTGGCCGGCGATCGATTCCCGGAGAAATCCCTCCAGCCCCTTGTTCAGGAAAGCCGGCGTGACGAAGCGGGCGTGACGGTGCATCCCCGTGATCCGCGATTTGCTGTTCTGCAGGCCGTAGCGGATGACGTGGCTCTCTTCCTCGCCCAGCAGGGCCTCCTCGATGCCGTCCAGCAGGTTGAAGGCGGTGCAGAAGACCAGATCGCGCCGCGCCCGCTGGATGATTTCGATCACCTCGGCGAGGTCGGTCAGATGGGAGCGCGGGCTGAAGAGCACTTGCGGGCTGAGGCCGCCGACGGCGGGATTGACGCGGTTGATATAGGTGCGGGTATCGCCGGGGGGTGTGCCGGCGAAGAGCTTGTCGAAAAGTTCGAGATAGCGGCCGGCGATAGCGGCATCCTCCATGATGTGGAGGACATTGGCCTGGCGATAGACGGCATTGGCGGTGAAATTGGTCGAGCCGGTGAGTACCGCCTGCGGCGCGCAACTGCCGTCACCCTGGATGCGGCTGAGGACGCAGAATTTGTGATGGAAGATGGCCGAGGTGAGGCGGCTGGCCTTGACATAGCCGGGCAGAGGCTCGAGGGTCTCCTCGTTGAGCGTCGTCTGGGGATCCGCCGTGCGGGCGTGGTAGACGACGCGGACCCGGGCGCCGCGCGCCAGCGCCTGCGCCAGGGCGGCGGTGACCTCTGGGAGCTCGACGTCGTCGACGACGAGGTCGAGCGCCCACGAGGCGTCGAGGGCCTGATCGAAAAAGGCGAGGAGACGCTCGTGCAGGCCGCGGGAGAGCCACTTGCGCGCGGCCTCCTGGCCGGGATCATCCGGATTG
>JAKPQH010000050.1 GCA_029580855.1 bacterium
CCCCCGCCTGAAACCGCGCCCGCCACAGATGGACGGTCGGCCGACTCGTGCCGAGGCGTTGCGCGATCTGACTCGGCGGCACCCCCTGGGCGGCCAAGAGCACGATCCGCGCACGGAGGTGCAACCGTCGTGGGGTGGTCCGGGCCCGCACCCACCCCTCCACGATCTGTCGGTCGGCGTCACTGATCGCCACTGCCCTTGCTCGCGTCGCCATGGCTGCCTCCCTCCTGTCCAGAGGCACGATACCATGGCGAAATCCGAATGTAAAGCTATTTATGTAACACTACACTAGGAGAGCTCCGATGCATCTGGAAGGATTTCCCCGACCCCTCACGCTTCGGGATGGAACAGCGCTCACGGTCCGGCCTGTCAAGGCCGGGGACCAGCCGGCGCTTCTCGCCTTCTACCGGGAGATGCCCCGGGAGGACCGCCTCTTCCTGAAGGACGATGTCACGACGGAATCCTGGGCCGACCGGTTCATCCGGCGGATCGAGCGGAGCGAGGCCCTGAGCCTCGTGGCCGAAACAGGCGGGCAGATCGTGGCGGAAGCGACGCTGTACCGCCCGCAGCACGGCTGGTCAGTGCACGTGGGGGAGCTTCGTGTGGCGGTCGCGCCGTCGCACCGCCGGAAAGGCCTCGCCACGGCCTTGGCCGGGATGCTGGTCAAGCTGGCCACCGACCAGGGGGCCGACAAGATCGTCGTCGAGGTGGTGGAGAACCAGGTGCCGGCCCTCCGCATCTTCACTCGGCTCGGCTTCCAGCGGGAGGCCGTCCTCCGCGGGCACGTCAAGGACATCGGCGGCGCCCGCCGGGATCTGCTCATCCTATCCAACGACGTGTCCCACATCTGGGCCGCGATGGAGGCGCTGGTGGCCGACAGCTCGCCCGAAGTGCACTGAACTCCGACTTCCCCCGGTCATGCGGGCCGGGCGGGACGGCGTGCCGTCCGCCCGGCCGCGACCTGTCGATCGTGCCCCGCCTGCCTAGCGTCCCGCCTTCCGTCGAATCTCGTGGATGATCGGCGCTTCCGGACGCGCTTTGTAGAAGGGGTCCAGCGGGTAGCAGCCGGACACCATTCGATTGCGCGGCCCCGTGGTGCAGTCGCTGAAGGTGCGGCAGAGCCGCTTGCGGTCCAGCGGACGCCCCGTCAGGATGTGGTGGGGCAGCTCCGGGTAGGGCAGCAGCATGCGGCCGAGGCCGACGAGGTCCACGTGGCCGAGGCGCACCTGGGCCTGCGCGACGTACGGGAGGTACTCCTGCAGATAGGTGTACCCCGTCCCGACGACGGTCAGCTCGGGCACGGAACGCTTGAGGCGCTTCGCAACATCGATCAGGCGTGCGCACCCGGTCAGCGGATCCTCCGGGGGCGGATAGCCATCCGACGGTGGGAAGATCGCCGGGCGCACGAGGTGGGGATTGTAATACGGCGAGCCGGCGCTGATGTTGATCAAGCGAATGCCGAGGTCCCGGCAGAGCCGCAGGAAGGCCACCGGCTCGGTCAGATCCATCGTCACGGGATCGTCGGGGTTGAGGCCAAAACCGTAGCGCCAGGGCAAGTAGGGGCGGTAGTCGATGGGCACGCCGCGCGTTCCCTCGCCCGGTTTGGGATGGGCGAACGGGACGAGGTCAAAGGCGGACAGACGCACGGCGATGTGCAGCTCGGGAACGTCCCGGCGGATGGCGGCGACGATCTCGCGGAAGAGGCGGGTGCGGTTCTCGAAACTCCCGCCGTACGGTCCGGGGCGCGTGTACGCCGACAGGAACTCGTGGAGAAGGTACCCGTGGCAGCACTTGACATCGACGAAGTCGTACCCCGACTCGGCGGCGAACCGGGCGGCGGCCACATAATCGCCAACCAGGTCCGCCAGCTCGCCATCGGTGAAAACCGCCCGGTCGTCCGCCACACCCGCTCGCGCATCCGTGACCGGATGCCGATAGGCGATGCGCGGCCGGGGTTTGTGGTCGGGGTCCGGCCGGGACCACCGGCCCGAATGCGTGAGCTGCAATCCCGCGACGAGGTCGTCGGTCGTGCCGCACTGCTCGCGGTGAGCCGCCTTGAGGGCCGGCAGCAGCGTCGCCAGCGCGGTCCGATTGTCCTCGCAATAGTAGAGCTGATTCGGATTCGCGCGACCGTCCCACCGGACGGCGACCGCCTCGCCGCCCCAGATCAGCTTGGCGCCGGAGAGGCCGAAGTGGGTCCAGCGCCGCAGGACGAGATCGGTCGGTTTCCCGTCGAGCGTGCCGTCCCACCCTTCCATGGGGTGCGTGGCGAACCGGTTTCCGACGGTCTTCCCATAGACCGTGATCGGCCGGGCAAGCGGGCCGTCCTCGGGTGGGAGCACCTCGTCGTCGCAGTCCAGGGGAATGGGCAGCGTCGCCAGGTGTGCCTTGAACTCCGCCACCGTCTTGAACGCCGCGACCCGTGGAACGCCGTCGACTTCTCGATCGTCCGTCATCGTCTCTCCGCCTCTCCTTTGTCGAGGAGAACGAACGCGCCTCGACCCTGGTGATGTCTTTCTATATCGGTCTGACGGGTCTAGGCAAGCGGTTTCTCGGGACGGCGCCGGAAAGCGGGTATCGGGTGATGCTCCGCACTATCACACGGACGCGGGGAGTGCGGGGCCGCGCACCCTGAGGCATGGCGGGTCCAATTCCGGAGTGGCGGAGGGGATGTCATACTAAAATACTGTGTGGATTCCAGCGCACCATGGAGATTCGGGGCAGAAATGCCCCAACGCTTTTGCGCCATTTTTGAACCTGAACGGCCCCGCCACAAACTGATGACAAACGGCACATCATGGTGTAACGTTGCGTCGTGAAAACATTCCGCTGGAATCAGGAGAAGAATGCAGAACTCAAGCGGAACCGTCGGGTGTCGTTTGAGGATGTCGTCCTTGCGATAGACGGCGGAGGGCTCCTCGACGTTGTGGAGCACCCAAATAGGCTGCGGTATCCCACGCAGGCTGTGTTTGTCGTTGTCGTGGCCGGGTACGTCTATTTGGTGCCATTTGTCGAAGAACCGGAGTACATATTTCTCAAGACCATCATTCCAAGCCGAAAGGCAACGCGAGAGTACGGGATCAGGGGGAAGCCATGAAGAAATTGAACCGGGAAGAGCAGCGGCTCCTTGCCGCATTCGAACGCGGCGCGTTGAGGTCGGTGATAACCTCGGAGGCCGCCCTGCGCCGTTACCGGGATTATGCGCGGGCAACGCTCAGCAAACCGCAGCGGGTCAACATCCGCCTCTCCGCCCAGACGCTTGCGGGCATCCGATCGCGCGCAGCGGAGGAGGGCATGCCGTACCAGACATTGATGGCTACCGTTTTGCACAAGTACACGACAGGCCGGTTTGTCGAGAAGCGGGCGGCACGGACCACGCGGGCCAGCCGAGCACCCCGCAAGCGAGTCGCGGCCTAATCGAGAACTATTCCGAATAGTGAGGAACAGGGGTAGGGCAACCCGCTCGTCATGGACTTGCCGCAGGCACGCCCCTCCATCTCAACAGGATTTCCCGTGTAACGCATTCCCAAAACGTGGGTGCCGTCCCCCCGGCACCGCCTGTTTCCTAGGCTGTGCCCGCCCCGCCTGCCTCGCTCGCCTCCTGTGGATTGCCGACCACGCCCAAGATCGTACGGACGCCCGTACGTTTCCTAGATCACGACTCTATTTCTCACCGGAGTATTGGCGAATAGGTGCGCCCGAGCAGAACGCTCGAATGCGCGCCATTGCGATGATAGCAACTTATGCTATCTTTCCGACCTGACGGCCAAGCAGCGCCGGACGCTCAATGCGGTTTTCGCCATCCCGACACGCGTCAACGTGCGTTTCTCGGGTGTCGCGGGCTTGGTCGTCGCACTTGGAGGCGAAGTGCGCGAGGGCGCGGGCGCTCGTGTGGTGTGTGAACTGAAGGAGAGGCGCCTCTATCTGCATCGCCCTCACCCAGGGCATGAGGCGAGACGGTATCAAGTGGGGGAGGTACGCGAGCTCCTCCGGGCGTCGGGGATTCAGCCATGATGAACGCCATGACGTACAAGGGCTACGCGGCTCGCATCGAATACGATCCGCGCGACGAGATTTTCGTCGGCCGAGTCCTCGGCATCGAGGACCGTATCACGTTCCAGGGTGCCACGGTCGCGAAGTTGCGTAGGGACTTTCACGCCGCCATCGATCACTACCTGGCCGACTGTTCTGCCCGGGGCCGGCGGGCCCAGAAGCCCTATTCCGGGAAGATCTTGCTTCGTGTACCCCCCGAGGTGCACGCTCGCGCCGCCACGACGGCCGCGGCCCAGGGAAAGAGTCTCAACCAGTGGGCCGCAGAGGTGCTAGCCCGTGCGAGTTGATGTCTCCGCCAAGAGCGAGGCCGTGACAACGCCGTCCAACCTCACCACGGAAAGCCGGAATCCCTATGCGGCGCGGTTCCAGCGACTAGTTACGCTCCGTAATCCGGGACGCCCTTTACGTATTTAACTTATCGTCCTCAAGCCGGCGGCCTCACCACCGTCACCGACCTCTGCATCCTGGGCGCTCCAGTATGAAATGGTAGCGTATATACGATACTCAGAGCGGTGGCGCGAGAAAGCCGCTGGCTCTCGAAGCGGTGTGCGGTCAGCAGGGCCGGTGCCCTCGGTACGCCGCGCTGCACCGGCGCGCGCGTCACTGGGTTCGGTGGAAGACAGGCCCGCAAGGATTGGATTCACGCCACGGATTGTTCGAGGATCTGCCGAAGTCGAGGTGCGGTGTGCTGATCTTTTTTGAGCTCTAGGAGGGGCATCAGTTCCTGCCAGATCAGGTGCACGTCGAGACGGCGGCACTGGCGCACGGCAATCCCTTCGATGTCGATCCAATCCTGTCCCCTGCCCGCAAACGCCTTGAAGACGATGAGGTCCTCGGCGCTGCACGTGCGAAAAGAAACCCCTTCGGCCACGGCGAAAGAGGAGGCGCGAACCACAGCTCGCTCCTCGAAGGGCATGGCTCCCAAGGCGACATCGAGCGGGATGGCATTGCGGCTGAAGAGAAACAGCACGCGATGTTGCAGCGCGAACTCGCGCGCATCGGGGATACATGGGGTGAAGCACGAGAGGAATTGATCGACGTACTCGGGCTCGCGGCCGAACCCACTGATCACGGTGAGAGCGACATCCTGCGTGAGGCGGGGCTCGCCCCAACGCTGTAGGGCCAACCCGCCGATGAAGCAGAAACGCAAACCTCTCGTTCCGCAAAAATCTTGCAGCTCCAACGCGGCAGCAAAGATGGGGTTCATCGGGAAGACTTGCGATGGAAAAGGGCCTGCTGTTCGACGAGGCCGGACCAGCGGAGGCGCGAGGGGTTGGGGGTCACCGTGGTGATCAAGGACAAGAGGGCCTCGCTGGCGGCCAGGGCACGCTCATCCGAGAGATGCCTGAGTTCCCTACGCCAGTTCGCTGCGAGCGCGCGGCCGGCGTTGTTCCACTGCCGCAGCCATTCGCGGTGGTTGGCATTCTCCGAAGCCACACCTTCCCTCCGTTTCTCCCTCATTTTCGAACACACCGATAATATCTGACCCCCGGCCATTCATCAATGCTTATGCTTTCCCAGGGGTGGCAAGCTGTACTACGGGACGCCCTTTACTTATTTAACTTATCCTCCTCAAGCTGGCGACCTCATCATCGTCACCGATCTCTCGCGCTACGTGATCACGCGAACGTACGACGCGGTCTCGCGGCTCACCGCCCGGACCGATTCGCTGGACCGCACGACCGAGGGAGCCGTACAGCGTTGGCGGAGCGGCGGGAATGCCGTTACGGCCAGGAGTCGCGGCCTGGGCAAGCAGTTCGACCGGAGCGGTCATGCGGCCCACACCGCGTGCGTTACGCCACGCAGGGGGCGAAAGCCAGGACCCCGGTCAGTACGTATCGTGCCTGCGTCCGACGTGTCACGTCCAAGAGGCCACTCTCTCGCAGCGCCTCGGCGATGGCCTCCCGACGGTGCTGGCCGCCTTCCCAGAGATCCGCGGGGATGATCCCGGATGTACCCGTCACTGCCGGCGCAGCGTTCGCGGAGGCGGGCATCGCGGAATTGGCCCGTCGTCGAGCGACGACCAGCGACGAGGGGTTCCTTTTGCTCGCAGGCATTCTCGTTTGCGCACCCGTTTTCTCGTTGCTCGCGCGATGCCTTCGGTGCTATATCTTCGACTCCACGGTACGCCCACGAGGTGCGCGCTCGAAACGCCGTCGTGCCGATGCCAGTCTGTCGCGGAGGTGGTCCGTGGCTGTGACCCGCTCCGTGCTCCCGCGCTTCCTTCTTTTCGTCCTGTTGCTCGCTCTCTACGATCGAGGTTTTGCGCAGCAGGGCGTTCCGCCCGGGTTTCAGCTCCTCACCGATCCACAGACATCCGGTGGGCTTTTGATCGCCCGGCGCCAGGGAGTGAACGCCGCGACCCCGCTTTTGATCCACGCCTTCACCGAGGCGGCGGCGTTCTTCGACGGCCGTCCGCGCGCCACAGGAGGCGTCCGGGATGCCCATGACCAGCAGGCGGAGGCGGGATTCCAGGCGACCATCCAGCGGGCGCCGCTGGCCGGCGTGGCCATCGCCACGGTTCGCGGCGGTGTCGGGACGGTCGGTTTCGTCTTCGACAGCCCCAACACCATCGCTCGGACCCTGCCGCGCCTCCTGCAGCTCGGCGGCTCTCCCGCCGCCGGCCCTCAGGGCAGTTGTCCCCCGCCGCCGGTCCACTGGCAGGTGGTTCCCTACCCCGACGGGAGCGGACAGATCCAGCTCCCGGAGGGCTGGCGGATCACGGGGGCCCACAAAGGGATGGTCACCGCGGCAGGGCCCCACGGGGAAATCGGTCACAGCATCTGGATTCAAATGATGACCCGGGCCGGTGCTGCTGCCATCTACTCCTCCGGCCTCTTGCCCGGGCCGTTGCCCTACCCGGTCGCCGACCCGACGGATCCTGTGTCGGTCCTCCAGGTGAAGTGGGCACACTTTGCGGCCCAGGCGCAGCAGCAGGGCCGTCCCGGCACACGTATAACACGGATTATCGAGGCCGTTCCCCGGCCGGTGCCACAAGGGCTCTTGAGCGATACCATGTTCGATCTCGAGTACGAGTACAAGGGGGTGCTGTACCGGAATATTTCGAACGTGATTCTCGGGACGGTCGGCATGGACGGCAGCTACCTCTACTATGAATCCAACGAGGCATGCCCGAGCGAGTGCTTCGGCCAGAACCTGCCGACCCTCATACGGATTGCGGATTCCGCGCAGACGGCGGGACATGTGGTCCGCGAGCGTTTGGCGAATGCCATGAACAGCCTCCGGCAGGCGGGGGAGATCTATCGGCAGACGATCCAGAACCGGAACCGGGCACAGGATCGGGCGCACGCCAACTGGACCGAGGCGTTCCGGGGGACGCGCATCGTGGAGGATACGCGGACCGGCCAATGGCGGGACGTCGATCTGGCATACAGCGCGGACACTGTCCGCAGGCTCAACGAGCGAGCGGGCTACGACCGTTACCGGGAGATCCCGCTTCGCGACCTGAATCGGTAGGGAGAATCGCACGGCAGCCATCGGCGTCCGTACCGTGCGCCGGGCCGTCATTTTCCCGTTGATCGCGTTTCCGCTCCGGTCTATGTTTCGATTCGCGGCGGCGGTATCAGCCTTGATGGCGGGGGCGCTCCTGATGAATCTGCATCCCGTCCGCTCGCCTCACGCTTCTTTCCTTCCCGGGAGCTCCCTCGGCTCCCGCCGGCTCGTTTTGCCCTCGTCGGGATCACTCGAGGTCGCGGTGGCACCCAGTACAAAAGGAGAGACCGCCATGTCACGACGTCCATCGGCCCACGGTTTCCTGATGGTTCTGGTGACTCTCGCGCTGACGCTGTCGGCCGGTCTCGCGCTCGCCCAGTGGTATCCGTCACAAGGGCAGCAGCCTCAACAGCCGCAGTACCCGCAGCAGCCCGGCTACCCCCAACAGCCCTCGTACCCGTCTCAACCATCGTACCCCGCACAGCCTTCGTATCCATCGCAGCCATCCTACCCGTCCCAGCCCTCGTATCCTCCCCCGTCCCAGCAGCCCGGCTACCCCACGGGCCCCGGCGGCGTTCAGCAGCCGCCGATGCCGAGCGGGCAGACGTACGCCGACGCCCTCGGGCGGTTCCGGCTGGCTCCCCCGCAGGGCACCGTCCCCGTGGCCGCGATCTACAACTTCATGAACCCGGCGGCGATGACGCAGGTCGCCATACAGGCCATGGCCCACGATCAGATGTTCCAGACCAATCTGCAGCAGTTCCCCGGCATGATGCGCCAGATGGGCGGGACGGTGGACACCGAGCAGCCGATGAACGTCAAGGGCAGGCCGGCGCGACTGATCGCCGTCACCATGCGCGACCAATCGGGCAACGCGATGCACGCCATGAACGTGTTCATCTCGGAGGTCAACGTGTGGATCCAGGTGATGGGCCCCGAGAAGAACACGCCGCAGATCGCGCAGACGCTCCAGGCGATCCTGAACGGGATGCAGTTCTGACGGAGAATCGCCCGTGGGCGGAGCAGGGAAGACGGGGATCCGGGTGCGACACAGCCGGCTCATCGCCATCGCGTGCATTGCCGCGGCTGTCGTCTTCGGCCTGTTGGCGCTCCTTTCCGACACCGTCTCGTTCGTGGGCGCGATGGTGCCGATCGCATTTCTCGGGTTCGGGATCGCGCTCCTGACCCGTTACTATCTGATCGTGGACGAGAACGCGTTCGTCGTGAATGCGTTGATCGGGTCGGCACGGGAAACGTACCGTCTGGGCCCTGGCGACCGTCTGGAGCTGGACGGCAAACGGGTCGTTCTGATCAACGCGGGCGGACGCCGGCGGTTGCGCGGCGTGACGGGATGGCTCGCGAACCGCCGCGATTGGGCAGCCCTTCGGACGTGGGCGGAGCAGCGCCGCGTGGACTGACCCTGCGCTTGCGCGTGGAGGCCCCGATGCTGCGCGAGAAACCCCGTTGCTTGCTTCTTGCGATCCTTGTTTCCTTTGCGGGCACGTTGGCGGCGTCGGCACAGCAGCCTCCGCCGGGCTATCAGTTCGTGAGCGGCGCTCCGCAAGAGAGCGGGGGACTCCTCCTCACCCGGCTTCCGCGGGCAGGCGACGCCATTCAGGCGCTCAACCAAGGCTTCAGAGGCGCAGCCCGGTTCTTCGACGGCCGACCCCAGGTGGTTGCGGGCGTTGCGGATGCGCAGGGCCAGCAGGCGGAAGCAGTGTTCCGCGCCTCCAAGGACAATGTCCGGCTGGTCGGCGTCGCCTTCGCCGCAATCGAAGGCGGAGCGACGACGGTTGCGCTGGCGTTCGATACCCCAAACACATTTTCGCAAAGCTTTCCCCGGCTGCTGCAGATCGCCGGCCTGTCGGGTGGAAGCGGCAGCCCGTGCCCGCCGCCTGGGCAGAATTGGCGGACGGTGCCGTACTTCGACGGCAGCGGGCAGATGGCGCTGCCGGAGGGCTGGCAGCTCACGGCCGCGCATCAGGGGGTGGCGAGGGCCGCAGGGCCGCAGGGCATTGTCGAGTCCGGGATCACGTTTTCCGCTATCTCCCGCGCGGGCGCCGCGCAGCGTGCCCAATTTGGCCTGCCGACCCTTGTCCTGGTGGTAGACCCCACCGATGTACCCTCAGCCCTGATCGGCGTCTGGACGGCAGTCGTGCGGCAAGGGGCGATCCCGCCTTTCAGAATCCGGCGGGTCATCGAAAGTGTGCCCGTGCCCAGTCAGGGCACGATCCCGATGCAGGCGGCTTTCGTGCACTACGAAATCGAGCACGAGGGGATGCTGAAGCGCGTGCTGGCGCTCGTCCACATGGCGGCCATTGACGCGGATGGCCAGTGGCTCTACTTCGAATCTCACGTGGTCGCGCCGGCGAGCTGTTTCGGCCAGAACCTGCCCACCCTGTTTCAGATCTGGACCTCCGCCCAGGTCTCGCCGCAGGAGTTCCAGCGGCGACTGAACGCGGCCATGAGCAGCCTGAGCGAGGCGCACGAGATGCAGTGGCAGGGGATGCGGAACCGGAGCAAACGAGAGGACGACATGCGTGCGGCGTGGCGCGAGCAGCACATCGGCATTCGAGTGGTCGAGGACACCCGCACCGGAACGCACACCACCGTGGATCACGGTCACAGCGCGGAGCTGGTGCGCAGATTGAACGAGCAGGAGCCGGGGCGCTATCGCGAGATTCCTCTGCGCGACTTGAACCGGTAGCCTCGCGGCCATCCAGCGAGGGACGACTGCGGAACTTCACCGGCCCGGGCATGCGTGCCGGCGCGCGGAATTCCTGTGTACGACGAGCTGGCGGTGACCCTCGCGCCGTGAGACCGCACGTCGCTCGCGCGAGCTATCGCGCCGCGGGCCTCGCTGGAATTGACCGCAAGCCGCCGGCGAGCGAGGTCAGCAATCGGGCGTGCGCCGTGGCCTGCCAGAGGTAGGCGAGGGCCGTCAGCTTCTCCTCCACGCTGCCCTCCCGCAGAGACCGGGCGGCCTCGTAGTACAGCGTCGCGAACACCGGATCCACGCCGTTCTGCTTGGCCAGCGCGATGCTCTCGCGGGTATTCTGCAGGGCGAAATCCAGCATGCTGATCAGCGGCTTCTCCTTCACGCTCTTGATCGCCCCGCCCTCGCCCAGTTCGGCGCCCAGCGAGTAGTACTTGGCGATGAGCGAGGACGCCGTGGAGTAGAGCATCATCGAGGCGCCCAGCTTGGCGTAGGGCGAAGGGCTGAGCGGGAGCTGGTTGAGCGCCACGTAGGTCGCGTACGCCAGCGCGTACTCCAGATCCTGCGTCATGAAGGCCCAGCGGAAGACGTTCAGGCTCACGCCCGCTTCGGTCGCCTGCCCCTGCAGCACGACGCCGTCGAGGTAGTTCATCACCGCATCGGCGCTGGTCCGGAGGAGCTGGGCCGACTTGCCGAGCGCCGCGGCGGGCGGCGCCGGCGCCCCGCCGAGTCCGAAGCCGACGGCAAGCCTGTCCTCCGCCAGATCCAGTAAGAGGTCCGCCACCCTGAGGAAGAAGCCGGCTTCGTAGAGCTTCTGTCCGACCTGCTCCGCAGCCTTGGCAGAGAGGGTCGGCGCGGCGGGAGCCGGGGGAGCCGCCAGGGCAACGGCGGTCAGGACCATCGTCCGGCCTTCGCGGCCGACGAGGATGTTGAGCTGTGTCCCGGCCGGGGCGTGGTCCATCCACTGCTGGAAGGTGGCGGCATTGGGCACCGTGACGCCGTTGAGCTGTAGCATGACATCGCCGGGGCGCAGGCCCGCGCGCTCGGCCAGCGTGCCGCGGCCGACGCTCCTGACCACGACACCGCTCGGACCGTCGGCCGTCTCCGTCCCGAACGGCTGGGGTCCGGGCGCGCCTCCGCCCGCCGCGGTCGGGGCCGGACCTTGACGATTCTGTTCGGCGGCCTGCTTCAGCAGGGCGTTCATCTCGTTCTCGCGCATCTGGCCGAGCAGCAGGCTCCCCGCCGCCTCGGTGGCCATACCATAGCCCTCGGCCAGCGCCGCGCCGTCCGCCAGCGTCCTCGCCGCCGTCTGGTCGAGCCGCTTGATCAACGCATCCAGCTTGGCGCTTGCCGGCTTTCGCAGGGATTCGAGGTAGCGCCGCGCGCCCGCCTCGCCGCCTTCGCGAAAGGCGCGGCTGACCTCGAGGCCCAGGACCACCGACTCCGCCAGCACCGTCGCCGTGACGAGCCGGTCGTACGCCACCGCGAAGAGACCCTGGCCGAACGCCTGGTCGGCCAGGGTCAGCGAGCGGGCCGCCTGACCGGCCATCCCCTGCAGGGCGTCGTCGAGCTTCCCGGCCGCCTTGATCTTTGCCGCCAACCCCTGGCAGCGCCGGAACAGCCCCTGGGCGCGGTCGCGCACCTTCGTCTGGAGCGCCGGCGAGACTTCGGGCGGAGGATCGCCCGTCGGCTTTGTCAAGGGAAGAGGACGCCCGGTGAGCGTCGCGTACACCTCCGCCAGGTGCCGCACCTCGCGCACCTCGACGCCGCGCGCGCGGCCGCGCTCCACCAGATCCACGGGTCGCTTGAGCTTGATGTCCACATCATAGCGCTGGCCGTAGGGCACAAGCACCAGCTTCTTGCCCCGGTCCGCCGCGCCGTCGATCTTGTGCGGGATGCCGCCGACCGGCCCGATGGTCCCGTCCGGGTTGATGATGCCGGTCATCGTCGCGTCGGGGCGGACCGTGTCGCCCAGCAGCGCGGCCAGCAGCGCCGCGGTCAACAATCCGCCGGCGCTCGGCCCGTCGATCTGCCCCGCCACATCGAACGAGATGCGGTATTGCGACAGGTCGACGCCGAGCGTGAGATACGCCAGCACCGAGGCCATCCATCCCGACGCGCGCCAGGTCGCCCCGCTGCCCCCGGCCACGTCCTCGTAGAATCCCACCCGGAGGCTGCCCCGCGGATTCGGCTCCACCCCCACGATCACCGTGCTGGCGCCGCCCGTGGGCCCGTCCGCGCGCAGGCCGTACCAGAGGGCATCCACGCTCACCTCGCGCGCCAAAGCGGTGCGCGCCGCCAGCCACGGTGTACCAATGATGCCAAGCACACACAGCGCGACGCCGAGGATCCGCGTCCCCGCCCGCATCCGTCTCACGGCGCACCTCCTGCCCGCGTTCGATTCGAAGCAGCTGACGCCTCGATGCATGTCGGCATCACCCGACAAAGGACATACCTCGCCGAGACTGTGGTCACGGCGACGCGGGCCCCGCCCGAGCCGGGCCGGGTAGTCACGGGCACGGCGCCTGTCACGTGAGGATCGATGGAGAATTCGTGACCGGCCGGGGGCTGCCGGGCGGGGACGCGGGAGACCAGCACGAGAAGAAACACAGCGACACAGAGCGTGGGGCCGCGCCAGCGGACGCGCATCCTGCACCTCCAGTCGGTGTTCGCGTGCCGAGCGGCAAAACCATACACCTGCGCTGTTCCGCCGAGCAAGGGGAATTCGTGCGCGCCACCCCGCCGAGCCGTACGCTTCTCGACCCCTACGCGAGGCGGCGGGCGACTTGACTTCGGAACACGATGTGATCTAGCCTCTGTCCACAGCGGAGCGAACGCACACCGGGAGACACGATCATGCGCGAGGATAGAATCTCTGCACTCTGGATCGCGCTGGGCATCGGCGTGGGGCTCGTCGTGGCCGCCTTTGTCCTGGGCCGATCGCTGGCGGACATCCGCAAGACGGAACGGTTCGTGACGGTGAAAGGGTTCGCGGAGCGGGAAGTCCAGGCCGACCTGGCCGTCTGGCCGATCCAGCTCGAGGCGGCCGGCAACGCGGTCGCCGAAGTGAGCCAGCAGCTGGAGAGCACCCGGGCCAAGGTCCTGGCCTTCCTGACAGACAAAGGGTTTCCGCCGGAGGAGATCGCCAGCCAGGATCTCCGGGTGTCCGATCGGCAGGCCAAAGAATACGGCGACTCGAGGAATCTCTTACGATACATCGGGAGCGCCACCATCGTGGTCCGATCCAAAGATGTGGACAAGGTCCAGCAGGTCAGCCGCATGACCGGGGACCTGGTGCGCGCGGGCGTGGTGCTGGGGGCACCGGGCGGAAGCCAGGGGCCACAGTTCCTGTACACGCAGCTGAGCACGATCAAACCCAGCATGATCACGGATGCGACGAAGAACGCGCGGGCGGCGGCGGATCAGTTTGCGTCGGACAGCGGCGCCAGAGTCGGGGCGATCCGCCGGGCCAGCCAGGGGCTGTTCGCTATCACGGATCGCGATCAAGCGGCCGGCGGAGACGCCGAGGGCGGCCAGTATTATCCCCGCGCCTCGGACCCGAACAAGCGCGTGCGGGTCGTCGTGACCATCGACTATCTGCTGGAGTGATCGGCCATCCGCCGGGTGGATTCGACGCCACCCGGACGGTCGTGAGTCGATGTGACCCTGCCGGGCAACCGCGGCCGGCCATCCACGACGAGTCCTCGCACCGCCCTCCCCATCCCATCACGGGTTGCCGCGTACGTCCTGCGGCGATCGCGCGGGTCACAAGATCCCGCTGGTGCTGTCCACTCGGACCGCGCCCTGTGCCGGGGGCGTCCCGGCGGCGGCTGTGCTAGAATGCGTCACGTTCGAGGGGGACGGCCGCAACGGGCTGTCGTCCGCGGCGCTCCGTGCTGGGGGCACGTGGCGGTTCGGGTCCACAGGACGCTGAGGGGTGAGACGAGGGATGCGGCAGGCGGAGGAGTCGGACCGGACCACGGGGCCGGATCTCGCCGGTCTCAGGATCGATGAGCAGGATCGGCGCGGGGGACGCCGCCCCTCAGCGTGGGCCCTGATACTGGCGGCGCTGCTCGCGGCCGCCGGGGCGGGGTACTGGTTGTACGGGCGCACTCCCGTCGTGGAGGTCGCCACGGTTCGGATGGTGCCGGCGGGGCGGCCGGCGGTCCTCAACGCCAGCGGGTATGTGACGCCGCGCCGGCGGGCGACGATCGCCGCCAAGATCACCGGCCGCGTGACCGAGGTCTTCGCCGAGGAAGGGATGCGGGTCAAGACAGGGCAAGTGCTGGCCACCCTCGACGACTCGGATGCCAAGGCGCGGCTCCGCTCGGCGGAAGCCGAGCAGACCGCCACCGCGGCCGCCCTCGCCGACCTTCGTGTGAATCTCGCCAACGCCGAGCGCGACCGCCGGCGATGGGAGGCGCTCTGGAAGGACGGCGCGGTGAGCGAGCAGTCCGTGGACCAGGCGCGGACCGCGGTGGAGAGCCTGCGCGCCCGCATGGCGCTGGCCGAGGAGCAGGTGCGCGCGGCCGGCGCCCGGGCGAAGGTCGCCGAGCAGGATCTGGAGAACACCGTCATCCGGGCCCCCTTCGCCGGCCTGGTGGTGTCGAAAGACGCCCAGCGGGGCGAGATGGTGTCCCCGATTTCGGCGGGCGGCGGCTTTACCCGCACAGGGATCGCAACCATCGTGGACATGACCTCCCTCGAAATCGAGGTGGACGTCAACGAGTCCTCGCTGGCCAAGGTCACGCCGGACCAGCCGGTGCAGGCGGTGCTGGACGCCTACCCCGACTGGAAGATCCCTGCCCGCGTGCGCACGGTCATCCCCACGGCGGATCGGCAGAAAGCCACGGTGAAGGTCCGGGTGGCCTTCGACCGCCTGGATCCCCGCATCCTTCCCGACATGGGAGTCAAGGTGACCTTCCTCGGACCCGAGCCCCCGGCCGATCAGGCGCGCATTCCCCGGGCGATCGTGCCGAACGCGGCGATCCGGGAGGAGGGCGGCGACCACGCGGTCTACGTGCTCCGGGAGAACCGGGTGGAGCGCCGCGTCGTTCGTCTCGGGCAGGCCCGCGGGAACGAGCAGGACGTGATCGGGGAGCTGGCGGACGGCGAGCAGGTCGTGGTGAACGGACCGGAGGGGCTCCGGGACGGCCAGCGGGTCCAGAAGAAAGGCTGAGCCCATGGTCCGCGTGGACGGCAACGAGAACGGCGGCACGAGCCTGATCCGGGTGCGGGGTCTGGACAAAACCTACCGGCGGGGTAGCGAGGCGATCCGCGTGCTCCAGGGTCTGAACCTGGACGTGGATGCCGGCGACTTTGTGGCGTTCATGGGGCCGAGCGGGTCGGGGAAAACCACCCTGTTGAACCTGCTGGGCGGACTGGACGTGCCGTCGGCCGGCAGCATCACCGTGGCGGGCGACGAAATTACCCACATGTCGGCCAGAAAGCTCACCAACTGGCGCGCACGCCACGTGGGGTTCGTGTTCCAGATGTACAACCTTATTCCCGTCCTCACCGCCTTCCAGAACGTCGAGCTGCCGCTGCTCCTGACCAGCCTCTCCACTGCGGCCCGTCGCCGTCACGTCGAGACGGCCTTGGCCATCGTGGGGCTGGCCGACCGCATGCACCACTACCCTCGGCAGCTCTCCGGCGGCCAGGAGCAGCGCGTGGGGATCGCGCGTGCGCTCGTCTCGGATCCCACCTTCCTCCTGTGCGACGAGCCGACGGGCGACCTGGACCGGAAGAGCGCGGACGAGATCCTCGACCTTCTCGCCCGGCTGGTTCGAGAGCACGGCACAACCGTGCTCATGGTGACCCACGATCCCCGAGCCGCGGAGCGCGCGCGCACCGTCCTGCACCTGGACAAGGGAGTCCTGGTGGAAGGCGCGAAGACGGGTCGGCGGTGAAGTACCGGCACCTTCTCCTGGCGAATCTCTTCCGGCGGCGCACCCGAACCGCACTCACCGTGGGCTCCTTCGCCGTGGCCCTGTTCCTGTTCGGGATCCTGGCCGTGGTGCGCGGCGCCTTCCATCAGGGGATCGATGTGGCCGGCGTCGACCGCCTGGTGATCGTCAACAAGGTCTCCCTCATCCAGCCGCTGCCCTTCGCGTACCGCGACCGGCTGCTGCGCATCCCCGGCGTCGCCCAAGCCACCTTCGCGAACTGGTTCGCCGGGGTGTACCAGGACGAGAAGAATTTCTTCCCGCAGTTCGCCATCGACACGGAGCGCTACCGGGACCTCTTTCCGGAGTACCTCATCCCCGAGGATCGGTGGCGGGCGTTCCTGGCGGACAAGGCGGGGTGTGTCATCGGCGTAGGCCTGGCGGAGCGGTTCGGCTGGAAGCTGGGGGACCGCATCCCGATCCGGGGGACCATCTTCCCGGGCGTGTGGGAGTTCAACGTCCGGGCCATCTACCGCGGTGGCCGGACGCAGGACGACACGACCCAGTTCTGGTTCCACTGGGATTACCTGGACGAGCGGAAACCCTTCCAGAAGGGCTTGGTGGGCTGGTACGTCGTCCGCATCGCGAACCCGGACGACGCCGTCCGCGTGGCGCGGGCCATCGACGAGCAGTTCGCCAACTCGGCGTTCGAGACCAAGACCGACACGGAGAAGGCGTTCGCCGCCTCTTTCGTGAAGCAGATGGGCAACGTCGAGTTCCTGATCCTCAGCGTCGGGAGCGTGGTGTTCTTCACGCTCCTGCTCGTCACCGGGAATACCATGGCCATCGCGGTGCGAGAACGGACGCGCGAGCTGGCGGTGCTGAAGGCGGTCGGCTTCTCGGATGGTTTCGTCCTCGGGCTGATCCTGGCGGAGACGCTGATCGTGGCGGCCGCGGGAGGGAGCCTGGGCGTCGGTCTGGCGAAGCTCTTCACACTGCGGGGCGACCCGACGGGCGGCCTCCTCCCATTCTTCTACCTTGCGCCCGCGGCGATGGCCGCGGGCGTGGGTCTGGCGCTCGCCGTCGGGCTTCTGGCCGGGGCGCTGCCCGCCGTGGCTGCCATGCGGCTCCGCGTGGCGGATGCCTTTCGGAGAATCTGACGTGGCGATCCCGCTGGGGTACACGCTGCACAGCCTGCGCGCGCGCTGGATGTCGACCATCGTGGCCGTGCTGGGCATCGCGGGAACGGTGGGAGTGTTTGTCGCCATGCTGGCGATGGCGCGCGGATTCGAGGCGACCCTGGTGGCGTCCGGCTCGCCGCAGAACGCCCTCATCCGCCGCGCGGGGGCGACATCCGAGATGGACAGTCTGGTGCAGCTGGAACAGGTGCGGATCGTGGAAGACGCGCCCGGCGTGGCGCGGGGAAGCCACGGGCCGCTGGCCAGCCGCGAGGTGGTGGTGATCGCCGCGCTCCCGCTGAAGCGGACCGGAACCGATGCCAACGTCCAGGTGCGGGGCGTGTCCGCCGCCGTGCTCTCGGTGCGTGATTCGGTGCGAATCGTGGCCGGTCGCTTTATTCAACCCGGACTGAACGAGCTGGTCGTGGGCAAGAATGTGGCGGCCAGCTACGCCGGGTTCGAATTGGGCCGCACCGCGCAATTCGGCGGCGCAGCGTGGACCGTGGTGGGGGTCTTCGACGCGGGAAACAGCGCTTTCGACTCGGAGGTGTGGTGCGACGGCAGCGTGCTGAACCAGGTGTACCAGCGACCGCGGAACCTTTTCCAGTCCGTCACCGTCCGGCTCGGCTCGCCCGCCGCCCTGGCGAGCCTCAAGGATGCGCTCCTCGCGGATCCGCGGCTCACCGTGCAGGTGGATCGCGAGATCGAGTACTACGCAAAGCAGTCCAAACAGCTCACGACGCTGATCCTGGTTCTGGGCACGATGGTGGCCGCCGTGATGGGCGTCGGCGCCATCTTCGGCGCCCTGAACACCATGTACTCGGCGGTGGCAGAGCGCTCCCGCGAGATCGCCACGCTGCGCGCGCTCGGGTTCGGCGTGGGCGGCGTGGCGGCGGCGTTTATCGTCGAGGCGCTCTGCCTCGCGCTGGTCGGGGGGCTGCTCGGTTGCGCCGCCGTCCTGCCGCTGAACGGTCTCACCACGGGAACGATGAACTGGCAGACGTTCTCCCACCTGGCCTTCGCCTTCAGCGTCACCCCGCCCCTCCTGCTGGCCGGGCTTGGCTTTGCCCTCGTGATGGGGCTGCTGGGGGGCGTGCCGCCGGCGCTCCGCGCCGCGCGCCAGCCGGTCGCCGCGGCGCTGCGGGAGCTGTGAGGTCGGTTGCGCGCTTGCGGGCACAGTCGCGTCGAAGCCGGGGTGTCCGCAAGGCTCAGGGGGCGCCGCGATGGGGAAGGACGTCGCGCAGGGCCTGGCAGGCCCTGCGGATCATGAGGTCGGTGGTCGGCCAGTCCACGCACGGATCGGTCACCGAGCACCCGTACTTGAGCTGCGATCGGTCCTCCGGGATGGGCTGGTTCCCCCCCTCGATATTGCTCTCGACCATGAGCCCGACGATGGAGCGGTTGCCCTCGCGGATCTGATGCACGCAGTCGGACAGGACGAGGGGCTGGAGCTCCGGGTCCTTGGAGGAGTTGGCGTGGGAGCAATCGACCACGACGATCCGGGGCAGACCCGCCTTGGCCAGCGTCCGCTCGATGATGGAGATGCTCACCGTATCGTAGTTGGGACGCCCCTCACCGCCCCGCAGGACGAGATGGGCATAGGGATTTCCCTTGGTCCGGACGATCGTCGACCGTCCGTGCGCGTTGAGGCCGAGGAAGCTGTGGGACCGCGCGGCCGAGCGGATGCCGTTGATGGCCACCTGGATATCGCCATCCGTTCCATTCTTGAACCCCACCGGGGTGGACAGCCCGCTCGCCAGTTCGCGGTGCGTTTGCGACTCCACCGTGCGCGCGCCGATGGCGGTCCACGAGATGAGGTCCCCCAGATACTGCGGGGTGATGGAGTCGAGCGCCTCGGTGGCGATGGGCAACCCCAGTTCGGCAACCTGGAGCAGAAAGGCCCGGGCCTTCTCCATCCCCTCCTCGATGCGGAACGAGTCGTCCAAGTAGGGGTCGTTGATGAACCCCTTCCAGCCGGTGGCGGTGCGCGGCTTGGCGAAGTAGACGCGCATGATCAGGACCAGCGTGTCCTTCACGTCCTCGGCCAACCCGCGGAGACGCCGGGCGTAGTCGAAGCCGGCGGCGAGGTCGTGGATCGAGCAGGGGCCGACGACGATGAACAGCCGCGGGTCCGCGCGGTCCAGGATACGCCGGATCGTCTCGCGCCCGGCGAACACCGACTCCGCGGCGGCGTCCGAGATCGGAACCCGCGCTTGGATCTCCTCGGGAGACGGCATCAGGTCGAAAGCGGCCACGTTGATGTTTTCCAGACGCTTCATCATCCGTCACATACCTCATCCGGCGGTGTGGAGTGTCCCGACAGCAAACCGTCGCTGACACCTTGGCTGCGCCCGTGTCTTCCGGCGGGCCCGCAGGCTGCGGGCCGTGGCGGGCCCGGCAGCGACGCGGTGGGGACGGGCGAGGGGCGATGGTCGCGAAAAGCGTATCGAATGAGCCGCCGGGTGTCAATCGGCATCGCTGACGGAGGCATTGCGCACGGACCGCCCGGCGTGGGAGACTCCGGGCATGGCGGACATGCGGTTGCGCTCACCGCGAGTGGCGCTTCGGCCCCTCCGCGCCGAGGACGCCGAGTGGCTAGTCGTCTTGTTGGGGGACGATCGCGACGCCGTGCTGGGGATGTCCCACGTGCCGTGGCCCTGCACGCCGGCGGCGGCCCGAGAATGGATCGCCCGCCGCACACAGCCGGGGGCAACCACGTTGGCCATCACCCGGGTCGGCGATGGGGCCTTCCTGGGGACGATCGGGTTCGGCGGCTTGCGGGAGATGCCCAGCGTGGGCTATTGGATCGGCCGGCGGTTCCGGAACCAAGGCTACGCCACGGAAGCCCTGCAAATCGTCATCACCCATGTTCGCGGTCTCGGGGCGAAGGGCCTACAGGCGGAGACGTTCCCCGAGAACCCGGCCTCGGCGCGCGTCCTGGCGAAGTGCGGGTTCCGAAAACGCGGGGTCGTTCGCCGAAACCACCCGGCCCGCGGCGGTCTCGTCCCGGTGTGTATCCACATCCTGCATTTCGCTACCCAGGACGCCGAATCGAATGCGGGCGGAGTGGGCGGATGCCGTGCGCAGTGACGGAGATCCCGACCGCCTCCGCGCATGCGAGGGACGGCGAGCCGTCCGCCCAAATAGGGGACGTCCATAAAATTATAAAATTCCTCTGCGTCGGCGCTTGATAGACATGCGTCGAGCCAAGAATTCCGATATCGATCCTCAATGGCCGGAACCAGATGCGGCGCCCAGAAGGTGAGGGCTTCTCGTCTGGGGCGAGTTCCGTGCGTTGTTCGCTCTTGAGGCCGCCCCATAAACGGTCGGACGGGGAAAGAAAAGATTTTTATAATTTTATGGACGTCCCCTATTTTTCCATTTGCGCCGCACCCCGCGGCTGCGGGAGACGACGCGGGCGAAATCGCGCCAGGGCTTGTTTGCTCTTTCCGACATCCTCGAAGAGGCTTCTTGACGCGCATCCCGGGCCGCCGTAGCGTGGAACAGGTGGGGCGCGCCGCCGCGCGCGTCCGGCGGGGAGTTCTTATGGGTCCCGTCCTCCGCATGTCCATATGCCCCCTCACCGTTCCTGTCCCAGCGCTCACCGCAGAGAGGAGGAGAGTGGATGATTGCCAAACCGCTCGTGGATGAGCTTCGACAGGTCGTGGGCAAGGCGAACGTGCTGGACTCGGCCGTGGATCTCCAGCTCTACCAGTACGACGCGTATCTGGAGGAGCGGCGCCCGGACGCGGTGGTCTTCGTCCATTCGACCGACGAGGTGGCCGGGGTCGTGCGGGCGTGCAACAAATACGGGGTGCCGTTCGTGCCGCGGGGCGGGGGAACCAACCTCAGCGGCGGGACCATCCCCCGTCAGGGCGGCGTCGTCCTCGCCATGATCCGGATGAACCGGATCCTGGAGGTGGATCTCCCGAACCTGCGGGCGCGGGTGCAACCCGGTCTCTTCAACCTGGAGCTGGGCACGGCGCTGGCGCCGCTCGGCTACCAGTACCTGCCGGACCCGGCGAGCCAGAAGGCGGCCACGCTGGGCGGCAATGTGGCCGAGAACTCCGGCGGCCCGCACTGCTTCAAGTACGGCGTGACCACGAACCACGTGCTCGGTTTGACCGTGGTCCTGCCCGACGGCGACGTGGTCACGCTGGGCGGGAAGGCGCCGGATGCGCCGGGGTACGACCTCACGGGGGTGTTCGTGGGCAGCGAGGGCACGCTGGGCATCTGCACCGAGGTCGTCGTGCGTATCGTGCGGCTGGCCGAAGGCGTCAAGACCATGCTGGCCATCTACGACAGCATCGAAGAGGGCAGCCAGACGGTGTCGGCCATCGTGGCCGCCGGCATGGTGCCGGCCACCCTGGAGATGATGGACCAACTGGTCATCAAGGCGGTGGAGGAGTCGATCCACTGCGGCCTCCCGCTGGACTGCGCGACGGTGCTGATCATCGAGGTGGACGGACTCAAAGACGACCTGGACGCCCAGGTCCGGGCCATCGTGGACCTGTGCACGGCGCACGGCGCGCGCGAGGTCCGGGTGGCGAAGGACGAGACCGAGCGCGCCATGCTGTGGGCCGGCCGGCGCGGCGCCTTCGGGGCCGTGGCCCGGATCACGCCCAGCTACCTGGTCTGCGACGGGACGGTACCCCGCACCGCCCTGCCCAAGGTTCTCCGCAAGGTGGCCGAGGTGAGCAAGAAGTACAACCTGATGATCCCCAACGTCTTTCACGCCGGGGACGGGAACCTCCATCCCCTGATCCTCTTCGACTGGCGCGACGCGGACCAGAAGGCTCGGGTCATGAAGGCCGGGATGGAGATCCTGGAGCTCTGCGTGGAGATGGGCGGTACGATCAGCGGCGAGCACGGCGTGGGGCTGGAGAAGATCGAGGCCATGCGCCTCGTGTTCAGCGAGGCGGATATCCGCAGCCAGGTTCGCGTGAAGCGGGCCTTCGATGCGAAGGATCTGGCCAATCCCGGGAAGATGTTCCCGCGCCCGGAGGAGGTGCGTCGTGCAGCCTGACGCGGCACGGCTCCAGCGGCAGCTGGAGCAAATCGTCGGCACGGAGCACACGCTCGCCGGGCCGAACGCCACGGTCAAGTTCGGCGTGGACGGCGTGGTCCCGGGGCTCGTGGTGCGACCGGGGACGCAGGACGAGGTGGCGAACGTCCTGGGGGCTTGCGCGGATGCGGAGGCCGCCGTGATCCCCTGGGGCGGCGGGACGGCGATGGGGCTGGGGAACCCCCCGCGCCGTGCGGACGTCGCGGTGGCGCTGGACCGCCTCGATCGGATCGTCGAGTTCGACGCGGCGAACCTCTGCGTGACGGCGGAGGCGGGCGTGAGGCTGGCCGCGCTGCAGGCGACGCTGGCCCAGAAGCGGGAGATCCTGCCGCTGGATCCGCCCGCCGACACCAGGGTGACCGTCGGCGGACTGGCGGCGGCCAACCTCAGCGGCCCGTCCCGGCTCCTCTACGGCACGGCGCGGGACTGGGTGCTCGGGATGCGGGTCGCGCTGCCCGACGGCGAGCGCATTCACTGCGGCGGCAAAGTCATCAAGAACGTCTCGGGCTACGACATGACCAAGCTGTTCATCGGCAGCCTGGGGACCCTGGGCATCGTCACGGAGGTCACGTTTAAGCTCCTCCCGCTGCCCGCCACGCGGGCGGCGGTGGTCGGCCTGTTCCCGGACCTCGCGGGGGCCGCGGATGTCGTGAGGCGGACGCTGGAATCGGTGCTCCTGCCGGAGGCGCTGGACCTTCTGGATGCCGGCGCGGTGACGCTGGCGGCGCCGCGCCTCGGGCTGGAGGCTCCCGCCGGATCCTGCGGCTTGGCCGTCGCCGTGGCGGGAAGCCCGGAGACGGTCGAACGGCAGGTGCGGGACTTCGCCGCGCTCTTCCGCGAGGCGGGCGGCCGCGCAACGCCCCTTCCAGACGGGCGGTCGGTCCTGGCCTGGGACACGATCCGGAATCTCTTGGGGTTGTTGCCGGCTCCTCCGGCCGTGCGGGTTCTCTGCAAGATCGCCGTCCCCATCGGCCGGACGAGCGATCTGTTCGCCTCCGCCGCGGCGCTGGGGCGGCGACGCGGGTTGCCCGTCACCGTCACCGCGCACGCCGGCAGCGGCATCGTCTGGGCGTGCTATCTGCTGGGACCCGAGGCGCCATCGGACGAGGCCTTGGCGGACGCCCTGGAGGGTCTGCGACACGAGGCGGAGGCCGCGGAGGGGAGCCTGATCCTGTACGACGCGCCCGCGTCCCTCAAGGGGCGCATGGATGCCTGGGGGAAGCCGCGCGACGGCTTTGGCGTGATGACGCGGCTCAAGGCGGAATTCGACCCCCGGGGCCTGTGCAACCCGGGACGGTTTCTCGGCGGGCTCTAGCCCGCGTTCTTCGCCCGCGACGACCGATGAACGCGGGCATGACCACCGGCGGATTCGACCGCTCGGACACCCGTGCAGGCCGCGTCTCCTTTGTCGCCCCGGCGGGGTCCTCGGGAGGTGGTCATGGGTCGTCCGGTCCGAAGTGCGTGCGGATTCTCCTGGAATAACGGCGATGAGGAGGACCGACATGGCGATCGCGGAGCTGCTCCCCCTGCACGACCTGATCGCGAAGTGCAATCGCTGCGGATTCTGCCAAGCGGGCTGCCCGGTCTACCGGGTGACCGGCGAAGAACATTCGCTCTCGCGGGGGCGCATGGCCATCGCCCGCGGCTTGATGCTGGGTGCGCTCGACCTCACGCCCGACGTGATGGGGGCGCTGGACGACTGTCTGCTGTGCCGGGGCTGCACGGCCCACTGCTTTCCGGCGCTCAAGACCGACGACGTGGTGACGACCATCCGACACGCCTACATCACCCGCCACGGGCAGCCGGTGTGGCAGCGCATTCTCTTCCGCACGATCCTGTCGGACAGCAAGAAGATCGAGCTGGCCGGGCGCATGGCGCTGTGGGCCAAGCGCCACGGGCTGGCGTCCATGGCGGAGAAAACGGGACTTCTGAGCCTCCTGGACAAGCGCCTGGCCGTCGCCAATCGCGTGGTGCCCCCGATGACCCGGACGCCCTTCCTGCGCGGGGCGCACGCCCAGGTGCCGGCGCCCGCGCAGGTGAAGCACCGGGTCGGGTACTTCGTGTCCTGCGGCCTCAGCTTCCAGTTTCCCGAGGTGGTCGAGGCCACGCTGCGCGTCCTCGCCAGGAACGGCTGCGCGGTCACCGTGCTCGAAAACACCTGCTGCGGCCGGCCGGCGTACTCGTACGGGGACCTCGACGCCGCCCGGGACATCGCCCGGAAGAACGTGGATCGGCTGGCGCCGGCCGTGGGGATGGACGCCATCGTCTCGGAGTGCGGCAGCTGCAGCGCGCATCTGAAGGAATACGGCCAACTGCTCCAGGGTGACTCGGCGCACGCCAAAAAAGCCGTCGCCCTGTCCAAGAAGGTCCAGAGCTTCAGCGAGTTCCTGGCGGGAATCGGCGCGAGCGAGGGCCTCGGGACGCTCACGGGAACGGTCACCTACCACGACCCCTGTCACATGTCCAATCGCTTTTCCAAGGTCACGGCGCAGCCCCGCAAGCTCTTGAAGTCCGTCCCCGGGATGACGTACAAGGAGCTGCCGGAGGCCGACTGGTGCTGCGGCGCGGCGGGGAGCTATACGTTTCTGCACCACCAGGAGGCGACGGGCGTCCTGGACCGGAAGATGGGCAACGTCGAAACGACCGGCGCCGACATCCTCGCCACCGAGTGCCCGGCCTGCATGATGCATCTCAGCTACGGCGTGCGCCGAAAGGGCTTACCCGTCCAGGTCCGACACGTGAGCGAGATCCTGGACCAGGCCTACGCGGCTTCCGACAACGCCCCGTGACCGTCTCGGCCCGCGCGGCAGGCCGGAGGCCGTGAGGGTATTCGAAGCGCGCCACGGGGGGCGGCGAGATCCTCGCCACCCCCCGCTCGTTTTTCGCGCCCGGGATGCCCGCGGCGCGGCGGCCCCGGAAAAGGGCTTGCACCGTTCTTGGAAATCCGGTGTAGACTACGTCACGGACGCGAGACGGTCCGGACGTCTGGACGACCGGTGGAGGTGGCGACCATGGGATCCGTACCATCTCAACACGCCGCACGTCTCGAGGCCATGGAACGGCGGGCGCACGCCATCGCCGAGGCGGGGGGGCTCGACGAGGCGCTCCGCCGGGGTGCGCTCGCCAACCCCATCGACACCACGCTGGCGGAGGGGCTGGTCCTCGGCCTCCTCAAGCAGGGCGTGCGGAAGTA
>JAKPQH010000051.1 GCA_029580855.1 bacterium
AACGACCGTCCGAAGCGGGGGTGGTGGATGGCCGGCGACGCGCCGGTTCGTTCGTCGGCGGGGCCGAAGACGTCCCGCCCCCGCACCCGTGAAGGCAAACACAGCCCAGGATGACCAGCAGGGCGACTGCGAGTGAGCGGACCTTCTTCAAGGGCATGAAGCTCCCTGTTCCGGGACGGCCGCCGCGCGGCCTGCTCGGAATTCTACCTGGCGCCGATGTAGCTGAGCCCGGCCGCCGCCTGGTAGAAAACGGTCGTGTGCGGCCGCCCTGTTGCGACCACGCTGTAGGTGTAGCCGGTCATGCCGTAGTTGGGCAGCGCGGTCACGATCCAGCTGTTGCCCTTCGCGGTCAACCTGGCCTCGCCGTCGATGTAGTAGTGGTCGCGCGAACCCTGCCCCGGCGGACCTCCGGGGTCCTGGAAATAAAAACCTCCCTGAACCCGGTAGACGACCTCTTTGCCGTTGTCCGCTGTCAGTTGGTACCCCAGCGGGCCGAACTGGGTGTTCCCCGGGAACGACTGCAGGTCGACAGAGCCCCAGCCGGGGATCCCCGGCGTCGAGCCCGTGCCCCCCGTAAGCGCCGCCACGGCGGCCCCGTCGCCGCTCTGGATGGACCCGAAGAAGGTCTGTAACACGTAGAGCGAGGAGACCGCCGGCGCTTGTGCCGGAGCCGATGGAGGTTCACCCGTCTGAAGAGCGCGTACCAGCGCCGCGGGGCCGCCGGCCCACCCGCCGAGCCACAGCGCGAACAGAAGGAAGACCGCGACGATCAGGGTGCAGAGATACCCCGACCTCACCTTTTTCGACATCGCTTCCACCCCCCAGGGTGCCGTCACCGCCGTTCAATGGTAGCCAGCATTATACACCGATGCCGTCAGCAGTGCAGGTGCGCTCTCCGCCTGGCCCCCCGGCCGGGCCGGCGCTTCAGGGCATCGGGGTGATTACCCTACGGTTAAGAGCGCGCCCGCCCGGTCCTGCCGTGCGAGGTGGATCTCTGTCGCGCCGCAGCGGGCTCCCAGCGCTCTTTCTGCTGCTTCCAGGGAGAGTTCGGGGGTGTTGTTGGTGCGGCTCAGGTGGGCCATGACGATGTGCCGGAGCCCGCCGTGGGCTACCCCCCTGAGCAACCCGGCGGCATCCTCGTTGGAGAGGTGGCCGTTCGGCCCGGCCACCCTCCGCTTGAGGAACTCCGGGTAGGGGCCTTCGAAGAGCATCGCTTCGTCGTGGTTAGACTCCAGGACGAC
>JAKPQH010000052.1 GCA_029580855.1 bacterium
CTCTGGGCGCCTCCGCAGAGTCCGAGCACCGCGCCGGTCATCCACCTGCCCGGTGTCGCTGAGCCTCGCCCCGGCGCGGAGCCGGCTCTTCCTTCATAGATTCCACTCCGCCGCTGTCTCACCCGCCTTGACACGTTCCGCGTGGCCCAGCAGGTGCTCTACGCCGGCGACGTTGAACGTCTCCTCGAGCAGGTGCGTGGCCCGCACGTGCCGCAAGTCGTACGGGGCGAAGCGCTTGCCACGCTCTGGAGTCAACACCTTCGTAGCCGCCAGCCTGACGTGTCGAAGGCACGTGTGGGGACCGTATAGGAGTGCGGCTTCACCCCCGAGCTCCCGGACCGCGACGTCGAAGGGGGGCCTGCGCGTGGTCGGCCAGCCTCGGGGTGGGTTCTTGGAACACGGTCACTGACTCGGACGTGCGAGGGGGATCCGAAGGGGGGAGGGCGACGGAACGGGGACTTCGGCGAGGAGCCAGGTAGCGCGCCAAGATGCGGTCGGTCGACCGCGTCGAAAGACAACGTGACGGGCGAACCCGACTTCGACCAAGATGGCGGCAAGAGCGTGGATCCGGGGATGCACCGGGTTCGTTCCATCGGTTCAGGGGTCCCTGCAGGGCGTACGCATCAAAGATGGAGCACATTCGATCACTTGCAGAGCCGGGTTGAGCGCGGATCGCGGGCATGATCTCCTGCCCCCAACGTTCGGGAGGCAAGAGACATGTCCGCACGAGAAGAGAAGAAGCTGCTCACGGTCGAGGTCCTGGAGTTCCTGGCGCAGGTACCGGATCCTCGGGTCGAGCGCACGCGGGCTCATCCCCTGGTCAATATCCTGGTCATCGCGCTGTTGGCGGTCCTCTGCGGGGCGGACTCCTTCACGGGCATCGCGGCGTTCGGACGCTCCAAGCGCGACTTCTTGGCGACCTTCCTGGACCTGGAAAGCGGGATCCCATCGCATGACACCTTCGGTCGTGTCTTCGCCGTCCTCGATCCGAGCGCCCTCCAGGAAGCGTTTCGCCTTTGGGTCGCGTCTCTGGTCGAGGCCACCAAGGGGGAGGTGGTCGCCATCGACGGCAAGGCTCTGCGGCGGTCCTTCCGCGATGCTGGCAAGAAGGGGTTCATCCACATGGTCAGCGCGTGGGGCGTTCGCCTCGGCCTGGTCCTCGGGCAAGTCCAGACGGAGCAGAAGTCGAACGAGATCACCGCGATCCCGAGACTGCTGGAACTGCTCCAACTCAAGGGGGCGGTCGTGACGATCGATGCCGCCGGATGCCAGAAGGAAATTGCGGCGAAGATCGTGAACCGCGGTGCTGACTACATGCTGGCGGTCAAGGACAACCAGCCGACGCTTCACGCCGATATCCAGGCCGCGTTCGCCGCCGCTGCCGACGATCCGAACTTCGATGACATCGTCGACTTCGCCGAAACGAAGGACCGCGGGCACGGACGCAGCGAGCACCGACGCTGCCACGTCTGCCACGACCTGTCCGCCATCACCCGCAAGAGCGACTGGGCCAAGCTGGGCAGCGTCGTGATGGTCGAGGTGGACCGCACCGTTGGCGAAAAGACCTCCACCGAGCAGCGCTTCTACATCTCCTCCCAGAAGGGACTCCGCGCCAAGACCGCGCTCTCCACCATCCGAAGTCATTGGGGCATCGAGAACGGCCTGCACTGGGTCCTCGACGTCGCCTTCCGCGAGGATGATTGCCGCGTCCGTGCCGGCAACGCAGCCGAGAACTTCGCGGTGCTGAGGCACTTCACCATGAACCTCCTGAAGAACGCCCCCAGCAAGCTCGGCATCAAGACCCGGCGCCTTCAGGCGGGTTGGGACCACGAATTCCTTCTCCGTACCCTCTGCGGATAGGGCTCAGGAAGATGCGATTGCCCTGGGGGTCCCTGTTGGCTCCCCGCTTCGGCGTCCTCGGTGGCGTCTACGGAGCTCCTCGTTCGTCGCCGTCCTCGGCCTGCTCTCGGCGCTTCTCATCCTGGCTCCCCGCGCCGCCCGGGCCTGCTCCTGTGCCGGCGATCCGTTCGATCCGGACGCGGTCTTCGTCGGTACCGTCGTGGGAGAGGAGGGCTTCGTTCCCAGGTCACGCTGGGGGAGGTGGGCGGTTTGGACGTTCTTCCGGGTGTCGTTCGAGGGTCATCGCTACCGAGTTCACGCCAGCACCTCCTGGCTCGGGCTGAACCACCCCAACGTCATCATCTTCACCGGGTTCGGCGGCGGGGACTGCGGCGCACCGCTCGAAATTGGGAAGAGCTACCTCTTCCGTACGAACCGGGGACCCAAGGGCTAAAAAACGCATGGGGGCGTGCGGCTATCGGCCTGAGCCCGTGGACCTGCGCACGTTTGACGAAGCAACGGTGCCGCTGATGCCAGGCGGAGAGATCGTCCACTGGCCACCCCTGCCCCCGAGGCCCCGCCCCTGGCGCTGGCTCGCCGTGGCAGCCGGGATGGTCGTGGTGGTTTCGATGCTGGGATGGGCCGGCGCGCGACGGCGGCGATCTCATCGGGCGAAACCAGCAACCGGTCGGGGCTGACGTCGGCGGTGGACGCCGCGGGTTCACCCGCCATCGGCGCGGGATCGCGGACGGAGCCGCGAGCCCGAGGGTTCGAGCGGACCCCGATGACCGCGCCAACCCGCTCGCCGCAACGGACGGGACCGCCTCCACGAAAGCCGGGTGAAGGGTACGCGCTTCATTCCGCTGCCAAAGACTGGGCGCCCCATGGGTTCTCGTCCTTCCCGGGCGGTGCCCCCGCGTTCGCCGGTGCAGGAACCGGGGCGGTCGGCATCGATGAAGGGGCCGGAACCGCGGGAGATCACAGCGTTGCTGGGTCCACTTCCGCGGGAGGGAGCGCAGGAGGATCCGGCGCCACGGGTCCCGGCGGTTCAGCGGGTGACCCGGCTGCGGGTGGGCTTGCCGAAGAGGGGGCTAGGGGAGGCGAGGCCGGCGGGGCAGCCGTCGCCCCGCTCCCAACCTGGTCGAGGTGCGATGCGGAGGCGGTGTGCGAGGCCGGAAGTCACTGCTGGTACGACTTCCCGGAGGCGTCCTACTGCGCGCCGGACTGCGAAGTCCCTGGTCAGGACTGTGCTGCAGTTCCCGGCTCGGCCGCCATCCCACGTTGCAGTCTTACCTCTTCGA
>JAKPQH010000053.1 GCA_029580855.1 bacterium
GAGGGTATGCCCGCGGACACGATCTGGCCGTGGAGCCAGGGGCGGCGAATGGAGCTCGAGTCGTTCGCCTCGCTGTACGACGTGACCGGGAAAGTGATAAGCGCGGTGGACCTGGTATGCGGCATCGGAAGGCTGGCCGGCCTGGAGCCTGTCGACGTCCCCGGGGCGACCGGTTACCTGGACACCGATTACGCCGCGAAGGGCCGCGCGGCGGTGGAGGCGATGAAAAGCGGCGACTTCGTGTTCGTGCACGTCGAGGCGCCGGACGAGGCTTCACACACCGGGGACGTCGAGGAGAAGGTGCTGGCCCTGGAGCGTTTCGACGAGTCGGTGGCCGGGCCGCTGTTCGAGCACCTTGCGGGCGCGGGCCGCGCGTACCGCCTGCTGGCGGCGCCCGATCATCCTACGCTTACGAGGACGAGGACGCACGACGCCGGGGCGGTCCCGTTCGCCGTTTGCGGGTACGGGGTGCCGGCATCGGGCGCGGCGGGTTTCAACGAGAAGGCCGCCGCTCGAGGGCCCCGCATCGAGGAGGGATGGACGCTCATGGGGAAGCTTATAAGCCCCGATGCGTGGTGACGGGCGACTCCCCGTGCGGCCTACCTCGTATAATTGAGTGACGAGCCAGACTGGAGGGACACGATGGATGTTGAGCCCGGGACAGAGAAACCGAACGCGCCGTCTCCCCCCGTTACCCCGCCGCAGGCCGCCGGGAGGTCCGGTAAAGGCGCGATCGCGGGGTGGATCATCGGGGGCGTGGCGCTGTGCCTGGTGTTGCTGGTCATGGTGTTCTTCTGCGGCACATGCTTTCTGATGAGCGCGGCGTTCAGGCACTCGGGGTACTCCGGGGCCGGGGTCGGCCTGATCGAGATCGACGGGGTGCTGGCCTCGAACGGCTCCGGCTTCGGAGGGGTGACCACCTCCCAGTCGGTGGTCGAGCGGCTGCACGCGGCGGTAAAGAACAGGAACGTCAAGGCGGTGCTGCTGAGAGTGGACAGCCCCGGCGGGACTCCCGCCGCGGCCGAAGAGATATACCAGGAGGTCGCGCGCACCGCCCGCTCCAAGCCGGTGGTGGTTTCCATAGGTGACCTCGGCGCCTCCGCCGCCTACTACCTCTCCAGCGCGGCGAACTTCATCTACGCGATGCCCGACTCCGAAGTGGGGAGCATCGGCGTTATCCTGCAGATACCCAACGTCGAGGGGTTGAACGAGAAGATCGGCATGCGCTGGTACGTCTTCACCCAGGGCCAGTACAAGGACATAGGCAGCCCCTACCGCGCTCCGACACCGGAGGAGCAGGCCATCCTCCAGGAACAGATGAAGGTGGCCTACGACCACTTCATCAGGGACGTCGCCAGCGGAAGGCGCATGGACGAGGCCGCGGTCAGGCGGCTGGCGACCGGCATCACCTTCCCGGGAATACAGGCCAAGGAGCTCGGCCTCATCGACGAGATCGGTAACTACCGGGACGCGCTTACGAAGGCCGGCCGTCTCGGGGGCATCAAGGGCGAGGTCCGCGCCATACCGTTGAAGCGCG
>JAKPQH010000054.1 GCA_029580855.1 bacterium
CGCCCCCGCAGGGAGACACGCGCATGGCCAAAGCCAAGTTCGAGCGGACCAAAGAGCACATGAACATCGGGACCATCGGCCACATCGACCACGGGAAGACCACGCTCACCGCGGCGATCACCAAGGTCCTGGGCTACCGGAACCCGAAGGTGAGCTTTATCCCCTTCGAGCAGATCGACAAGGCCCCCGAGGAGCGCGAGCGGGGGATCACCATCGCCATCTCCCACGTGGAGTACGAGACCGAGAAGCGCCACTACGCCCACGTGGATTGCCCGGGCCACGCCGACTACATCAAGAACATGATCACCGGCGCCGCCCAGATGGACGGGGCCATCCTGGTGGTGGCGGCCTCCGAGGGTCCCATGCCCCAGACCCGCGAGCACATCCTCCTCGCCCGCCAGGTCGGCGTCCCCGCCATGGTGGTCTTTCTGAACAAGGTGGACATGGTGGACGACCCCGAGCTCATGGAGCTGGTGGAGCTGGAGGTCCGGGAGCTCCTGACCCAGTACGGCTTCCCCGGGGATGAGATCCCCATCGTGAAGGGCTCGGCCCTGAAGGCCCTCCAGTCCGCCAGCACGGACCCCAAGGCCCCCGAGTACGCCTGCATCTACGAGCTCATGCAGGCCGTCGACGCCTACTTCCCCGCCCCGAAGCGGGAGATCGACAAGCCCTTCCTCATGCCCGTGGAGGACGTCTTCACCATCTCCGGCCGCGGGACGGTGGTCACCGGCCGCGTGGAGCGCGGGGTGGTGAAGGTCGGCGAAGAGGTGGAGATCGTCGGCCTCAAGGAGACCCAGAAGACGGTCTGCACCGGGGTGGAGATGTTCCGGAAGCTCCTCGACCAGGGGCAGGCCGGCGACAACATCGGCGTCCTCCTCCGGGGGATCAAGCGCGAGGAGGTGGAGCGGGGCCAGGTGGTGGCGAAGCCGGGGACCATCACCCCCCACACGCGGTTCAAGGCCGAGGCCTACATCCTCACCAAGGAGGAGGGCGGCCGCCACACCCCCTTCTTCGACGGCTACCGCCCCCAGTTCTACTTCCGGACGACGGACGTCACCGGCGTGGCGAAGCTCCCCCAGGGGACCGAGATGGTCATGCCCGGCGACAACATCGCCATGGAGATCACGCTCATCGCGCCCATCGCCATGGAGAAGGAGCTCCGCTTCGCCATCCGCGAGGGGGGCCGGACCGTGGGCGCCGGCGTGGTGAGCGAGGTGCTGGAGTAGGGGGACGGAAAGGGCCGTCCCGCCCGCGGTCCGGGACGGGATGCGGTAGGGCAACGGGCGGGCGCGGTAGATCGGGAGAGGTGTCGCCATGCGCGAGCAAATCACCCTGGCGTGCGCCGAGTGCAAGCGCCGGAACTATGCGACGATGAAAAACAAACGCAACACCACCGATCGGGTGGAGATGTCGAAGTATTGCCCGTGGTGCCGCAAGCACACGCCTCACCGGGAAACCAAATAGCGCAGCGGGACGGCGGGAGACAACCGGACGACCGATAGGCCTGTAGCTCTAACGGTAGAGCGGCGGACTCCAAATCCGAAGGTTGGGGGTTCGAATCCCTCCAGGCCTGCCAACGGCTGACAACGGAAAGTCGGCGGGGACGGATGAGCGCGCACCGGGAATGCCGGCGGTCGGCCCCGGCGGGCGCTGTCGGATGTCGCCGATGGGGAGCCCAGGAGATGACGGCGGTCGTAGAGCGAGTGCAGACCCTGTGGGACTCGACGGTTCAGTTCCTCAGGGAAGTACGGGTCGAACTGAAAAAGGTCACCTGGCCCGGGCGAAACGAGATCATCGGATCGACGGCCGTGGTCATCGTCGCCAGTTTCGCGGTGGCGTTTTTCTTGGGATTCGTGGATCTGCTCCTCCAGAAAGCGCTGGGGCTCATCCTGAAGTAACCGCGTCGTCGCAGATCGAGGGAGTCATGGCGGAATTCGAGAAGTCGGAACCCGCGGCAGCGGCCCCACCGCAGGAACCGGTCGTCGCGCCGGAACCGGACGCGTCCGAGTCCGCCGCGGGCCCCGCCGTGGCGGCGGTCACGGCGCTGCCCGCGCACCACCGATGGTACGTGATCCACACCTACTCGGGGTTCGAGAACAAGGTCAAGCAGAGCATCGAGCAGCGGGCGGCGGCGCTGGGGTTGGGCGACGCGGTGTCGCAGGTGATGATTCCCACCGAGACGATCGTGGAGTTGAGGAAGGGGAAGCGGCGCGAGGCGTCGCAGAAATTCTTTCCGGGGTACGTCCTGATCCGCATGGACATGTCGGACGAGCTCTGGTATCTGATCAAGAACACACCCAAGGTGACCGGGTTCGTGGGACCCGGTGTTCGCCCGACCCCGATACCCGAAGAGCAAGTCCGGGCCATCCTGCAGCAGGTCGAGACCGGCGCGGAGCGGCCGAAGCACCGGATCATCTTCAGCCGCGGGGAGAGTGTGCGGGTCATCGACGGGCCCTTCTCGAACTTCACCGGCGTGGTGGACGAGGTCAAGCCCGACAAGGGGCGCCTGAAAGTCATGGTGAGCATCTTCGGACGCCCCACCCCGGTGGACCTTGAGTTCCTGCAGGTCGAGCGCGTGTGAGCGACGGCCCGGCGCCGCGCCGGCGCCGCGGTCCGGGCCCGAGACGGTCGGCCCGTTAAGGAGGGCGCATGACGAAGCGCATTGCCAAGAAAGTGACGGCCCAGGTGAAGCTCCAGGTCCCGGCGGGCAAGGCGAATCCCTCGCCGCCGGTCGGGCCGGCGCTGGGCCAGCACGGCGTAAACATCATGGAGTTCTGCAAGGCGTTCAACGCGCAGACGCAGGCCCAGGAAGGGCTGATCATCCCCGTGGTCATCACCATCTACGCGGATCGGTCCTTCACCTTCATCAGCAAAACGCCCCCGGCGGCTGTGCTCCTGAAGCAAGCGGCGGGCATCGCCAAGGGCTCCAAAGAGCCGAACCGGACCAAGGTGGGTAAGGTCACACGGAAGCAGTTGGAGGACATTGCCAAGACGAAGCTTCCCGACCTGAACGCCTTTACGCCCGAGGCCGCCGCCAGGGTCGTCGAGGGCACGGCGCGGAGTCTGGGCATCGAGGTGGTCGGGTAACGGCCAATTGAAAACCGACAACTGACAATGCAAAACCGGCCAACGGAGGTCGGGCGCGTCGGTTGACCGGTTTTCACTTGTCGGTTTCCCATTTTCATTGTTCGGGGTAATGGATGGCGGCCGACCTCAACCGTCGTCCACGGCGCAGAGAGGAGGGAGCCAGACATGGCGCACCCAGGGAAACGATACGCACAGGCTGCCGAAGCCGCGAAGCAGGCGCTCGGGAGCGGCGGCGGGCTGGAACTCGCGAAGGCCATCGAGGTGGCCAAGGCGAACGCCACCGCCAAGTTCGACGAGACTATGGACATGGCGGTCCGGCTTGGGGTGGACCCCAAGCATGCCGACCAGATGGTCCGGGGAACGGTCGTGCTGCCCCACGGAACCGGTAAAAAGGTGCGGGTGCTGGTCTTCGCCAAGGGGGAAAAGGAAAAAGAAGCGCAGGACGCCGGGGCCGATTACGTGGGCGCGGAAGACCTGGTCGAGAAAATCCAGGGCGGCTGGCTGGACTTCGACCGCGCCATCGCCACGCCCGATGTCATGGGGCTGGTGGGCCGCCTGGGGAAGGTCTTGGGTCCCCGAGGACTGATGCCCAACCCCAAAACAGGAACCGTCACGTTCGAGATCGGCAAAGCGGTGCGGGAGTTCAAAGGCGGCAAGATCGAGTTCCGCGTGGAGAAGGCAGGAATCGTTCACGTCCCCTTTGGCAAGGCCTCCTTCGCGCCGCAACAGCTCACCGAAAACGCCCTGGCGGTGCTGGACGCCCTGCTGCGGGCCAAACCGGCTGCGAGCAAGGGGCGCTACCTCGAGGGGGTGTCGGTTTCGTCCACCATGGGCCCGGGGATCCGGGTCGACGCCAACGCCGTGCAGGCCCAGGTGAAGGTCTGAGGAGGAGGCTTACGTGCAACGCGAAGAGAAAGCCACCAGCATCGCGGAGCTCCGCGAGAAACTGGGTGCCGCCCGGGGCGCGGTCCTGACGGACTTTCGCGGCTTGAGCGTGGCCGAACTCACGGAGCTGCGCACCCTCCTCCGCCAGAGCGCGGTGGAGTACAAGGTCGTCAAGAACACTCTGGCCAAGCGCGCGATCCAGGACACGACCCTGGCGGGATTGGCCGGATACCTGGAGGGCCCCACCGCCATCGCCATCAGCGCGACGGATCCGGTGGCCGCGTCTCGGGCCGTGACCACCTGGGGGAAGGGGCGCGAGAAATTCAGCGTCAAGGGCGGGGTCGTCGAGGGGCGCATCGTAGGGCCGCGCGAGATCGCCGACCTGGCCGATCTGCCGCCGCGGGAAGTGTTGTTGGCGCGGATGGCCGGCGCGTTTCAGGCACCGCTGGCGGGGCTGGTCCAGGTGCTCTCGGCGTCCCTGCGGGGGTTGGTCAGCGTTTTGGATCAGGTCCGACAGCGGAAAGAGGGGGCGGCATAACTTCCGGCGTGCCGTACCCGCGGGGTGTACGCGCTTTATTACGGTTCCCGTTTCCGAACGACGTTTTTTGAGGAGGCTGCGATGGCAAAGGTCACGATCGACGATGTGCTGGAATCCATTGACACCTGGACGGTCTTGGACCTGAACAAGCTTGTCAAGGGGATCGAGGACAAGTACGGCGTGTCGGCGGCGGTTCCCATGGCGGCGGCGGCCGCGGCGGCCCCCGGCGGCGGCGGCGCCGCCGCGGCAACCGAAGAGCAGACCGAATTCTCGGTGATTCTGGCCGGCGCCGGCGAGAAGAAGATCCAGGTGATCAAGGAGGTGCGCGCCATCACCGGACTCGGTCTGAAGGAGGCCAAGGATCTGGTGGACGGAGCGCCCAAGCCGGTGAAGGAGGGCATCTCGAAGGCCGAGGCCGAAGAGATCAAGAAGAAGCTCGTGGACGCCGGTGCAACTGTCGAACTCAAGTAGCGAGAGGAAACGCGCATGGCCGTTGTGAAGAGGGCTGGGGGCGAGGATCGGGTCAGCTTCGCCAAGATTCACGAGATCATCGGCATCCCGAACCTCATCGAGATCCAGCAGCGCTCGTACGAGCAGTTCCTCCAGGCGCAGGTCCCCCCGCAGGAGCGAGACGACTCCGGGCTCCAGGGGGTGTTTACCAGTATCTTCCCCATCACGGACTACAACGACTCCGCATCGCTGGAGTTTGTCCGGTACGAGTTCGGCGACCCCAAATACACCGCCGAGGAGTGCTGGGAGAAGGGGATGACCTACTCGGTCCCCCTCAAGGTTACCCTGCGGCTGGTGGTGTGGGACAAGCAGGTGGGGAGCGAGGCTCGGAGCATCCGGGACATCAAGGAGCAAGAGGTCTATCTGGGCGAAATGCCCCTCATGACCGAGCACGGCACCTTCATCATCAACGGCACGGAGCGGGTCGTGGTCAGCCAGTTGCACCGTTCGCCGGGCGTTTTCTTCGACCACGACAGCGGAACCACCCACAGCAGCGGCAAAACGCTTTTCCAGGCGCGGCTCATCCCCTATCGCGGGTCGTGGCTGGAGTTCGAGTTCGACGCCAACGATGTCCTGCATGTCCGGGTGGACCGTCGGCGGAAGTTTCTCTCCACCATCCTGCTGCGGGCGCTGGGGTACAACAGCAACGAGGCGATCCTGGCGCTGTTCTACGGACGCGACACGCTGACGCTGACCAAGCGGGACGTGCTGCTGGACGTGAGCGCCCCGGGCATTCTGGGGTACCGGGCGGCCCGCGAAGTGACGGATGGGAAGGAGGTCGTCCTGGCGGCGGGGAAGCGCATGGCGCGGAGCGCGCTGAAGCGCTGCCAGGCCATGAAGCTCAAGCAGGTGGCGGTGGCTCGCGACGACGTGGTGGGCCGCATCCTGGCCCGGGATGTCGTGAACGCCCAGACCGGCGAGGTGATGGCCGAGTGCGGCCAGGAGGTCACCACCGAGCTTCTGGAGCGGTGGCCGGAGCACGGCGTGGAGTCGTTCCAGGTTC
>JAKPQH010000055.1 GCA_029580855.1 bacterium
CCGGGGTCAGTCCACCGCCCTCCCCGTCACCCCTGCCGCGCTCGCTCCGCACAACGCCGACCCAGGGTAGCGCCCGCAGCGAAGAGCGCTTGGACGGCACGAGAAGAACGGGAACGACGCCGGTCTCGCGCGTCAGCCGCCGCGGACTCCTGGGTCTCGCCGGGTCCTCCCCGCAGGGGAAACCCTATCCGCCGGATGCCGTGAAGCCGAGGCGCCGGTGCCCTGCGTGCGCCCGTCCCGCCATTTTTTTCGCGACACACCCGAGCGATCGGACGCGGACCGTCCGGCCCTCGAGACCGGGTGTGGAGCAGCAGGAACATTCCAGGGGACAGCCGCGCCGACGCCGCGCGGGGGAATCAATGTCAAGGCCGGTGTGCGACGTGGGTTTTGTGCTTGACGCCCCGTCGGAGATCGGCCGATACTGAAACCGACGGGTCGCCGCCGGGCGCCGCGGGGAGTCACGGATGGCGCCCGGCCGGCCCGTGGGCGCGAGGTGCGGGAGCGTGCGCCCCGGCCGCCTCCGCCGGCTGTCCCCCGCCACTGCACCCACTCGGGAGGCCCCATGAGCCTGCATCCGCTGGCCGGCAAGCCCGTCCCGCCGTCGCTCGTCGTCAGCATTCCCCGCCTCGTCAGCGACTACTTCGCCGTACACCCGGACCCCGCCGACCGGAACCAGCTCGTCTCGTTCGGGACATCGGGCCACCGGGGGGTCTCGCACAAGGGCACCTTTAACGAGGACCATATCCTGGCCGTCGCCCAGGCCACGGTGGAGCACCGGCGGGCCAGGGGCGTCGCCGGCCCCCTGTTCCTCGGCATCGACACCCACGCCCTGTCCGAGCCCGCGTTTGTCACGGCCCTCGAGGTGTTCGCCGCGAACGAGGTCGAGGTCCGGATCCAGCGCGGCCGAGGCTACACGCCGACCCCCGTCGTCTCCCACGCCATTCTCGTCCATAACCGGGGCCGCGCGTCGGGACTCGCCGACGGCGTCGTCGTCACGCCTTCGCACAACCCGCCCGACAACGGCGGGTTCAAGTACAACCCGCCGCACGGCGGTCCCGCCGACACGGACGAAACCGGGGCCATCGAGACGCGCGCCAACGCCCTCCTGGCCTCCGGGAATCGCGAGGTGAAGCGGATGCCGTTCGCCGCGGCGCTGCGCGCCCCCACGACGCGGGAGCACGATTACGTCGAGCCGTACGTCGCCGACCTCGCCACCGTCGTCGATCTCGACGCCGTCCGCGCCGGCGGCATCCGGATCGGCGTGGATCCCATGGGCGGAGCGGGGCTGGCGTTCTGGGAGCCGATCGCGGCGCGCTACCGGCTCGACCTTGCGGTCGTCAACCCGCGGCTCGACCCCACGTTCTCCTTCATGACGGTGGACCACGACGGGAAGGTGCGGATGGATTGCTCGTCGCCCCACGCCATGGCGGGCCTTATCGGCCTCAAGGACCGCTTCGACGTCGCCTGCGGGAACGACCCCGACACCGACCGGCACGGCATCGTCACGCGGTCCGGACTGATGAACCCCAACCACTATCTGGCCGTGGCCATCTGGCATCTCTTCCAACACCGGCCCGGGTGGCGCCCGGATGCGGCCGTCGGCAAGACGCTGGTCTCGAGCGCCATCATCGACCGCGTGGCGCAGTCGCTGGGCCGCCGGCTCTGCGAGGTGCCCGTCGGGTTCAAGTGGTTCGTGCCGGGTCTGTTGGACGGGAGCTTCGGCTTCGGCGGCGAGGAGAGCGCCGGCGCGTCGTTCCTGCGCCGGGACGGCTCCGTCTGGACCACCGACAAGGACGGGATCATCCTCGGTCTTCTGGCAGCCGAGATCATGGCCAGGGCGGGGAAGGATCCGGCGCAGCTCTACGAGGAGTTGACGCGACGCTTCGGCGCGCCGGTGTACACGCGGATCGACGCGGCCGCCAGCGCCCAGCAGCGGCAGGTGCTCAAGCGCCTCTCGTCCGGCGACGTCCGCGCAGCCACACTGGCCGGAGAACCGATCCGCCAGAAGCTCACCCACGCCCCCGGAAACGGCGCGCCCATCGGCGGCCTGAAAGTGGTGACCGAGAACGGCTGGTTCGCGGCTCGCCCCTCGGGCACCGAGGATATCTACAAGATCTACGCCGAAAGCTTCAAGGGACCCGACCATCTGCAGCGCATCCGGGAGGAGGCCCAGGCCATCGTCTCGGCCACCTTTGCCGCGGCCGGCGTCTAGCCGCCCGGCGGCGCCGCGCCCGGTGGAGCGACCCGTGGCGGAGCGGACAACACGGCGGCGGTTCCTCGCCACATGCGCCACGGCCTTCTGCGCGGCGTCCGCCGCAAGCCTCTGCGGCAGCCCGCGGCCTGCGCCGGCGCAGCGGCCCACGCGGGGACTGGTCAAGGCGCGGCTCTCGCCGTATTTCACCCCGCTTCCGGGCGGCGATATCCGCTGCGACCTCTGTCCGCGGCACTGCCGTGTGGCCCCCGGGCAACGAGGCCGCTGCCGGGTCCGCGAGAATCGGGGTGGCCGGTACTTCAGCTTGGTGTACGGGAACCCGTGCGCCCTCCACCCGGATCCCATCGAGAAGAAACCCTTCTTCCACGTCCTTCCCGGCACCACGTCCTATTCCGTCGCCACCGCGGGCTGCAACATCCACTGCAAATTCTGCCAGAACTGGGAGATCTCGCAGGCCGCACCCGAAGACCTGTTCAACCACGACGTCCCGCCCGATGCGCTGGTGTCACGGGCCCGGGATGCCAAGGCGCGCTCGGTCGCCTACACCTATGTGGAGCCCACGGTTTTTTTCGAGTACATGCTGGATTCCGCCCAGGCGGCCCGGGCGGCGGGACTCCGGAATGTGTATCACTCCAACGGTTTTATCAGCGCCGCGCCGCTGCGGGCCTTGACACCGGTCCTGGACGCCGCCAACATCGACCTCAAAGCCTTCAACGACACGTTCTACCGGGAGCACTGCCAGGGAGAGTTGGCGCCGGTCCTGGCCACGCTCACCGCGCTCCAGCGGGCCGGGGTGCACCTCGAGATCACGAACCTGGTGATCCCGACGCTCAACGACGATCCGTCACAGATCCGGGACCTGTGTCTCTGGGTTCGACGAGAGCTGGGCCCGGAGACCCCGCTGCATTTCTCGCGTTTCTATCCGCTGTACAAGCTGAAGAACCTGCCGCCGACCCCCGTAACGATTCTGGAGCGGGCGCGCGCTACGGCCCTGGCGATCGGGCTCGAGTACGTCTACATCGGCAACGTGCCGGGACACGAGGGGGAGAACACCTTTTGCCCCCGCTGCAAGCGGCTCCTCATCGAGCGGTCCGGTTTCATGGTCCGCGGAGTCCACCTCCAGGACGGCAGGTGCGGCGCGTGCGGGCAGCCGATCCCCGGCATCTGGGCGTGAGGGGTTGGGCGGGTGGAGCGCGGCGTCACTCGCGCCGGCGGCGGTAGAAGTCCCGGAGCCGCGCGGCGTGGGGATCGATGTTGGTGAGTCCGTGCCACCTGGCCCACTCCATGGCCTCCAGGAACTCTTCGCGGGTGATGCCGCGGGCGATCTCCGGGTGTTCGTAGGCCTGATACTCCACCCGGTACTGGGCCATGATGTTCAGGTAGGTGGCCTTGGGGAGGGCGCCGGCCACCCACCGCGCCAATTGCTCGGTGCCGGCCACGCGGTTGGGCATAACGAGGTGACGGATCATCAGCCCGCGCCGGGCGATCCCCCGCCGGTCGAGCTGCAGCTGGCCCACCTGACGGTGCATCTCCAGGACGGCCTGCGTGGCGACCTCGGGGTAATCCGCCGCCCCCGCCGAGTACTTGGCCGCCTGCCGCGCGTCCATATACTTGATGTCCGGAAGGTAAATATCCACGATGCCGTCCAGGATTCGCAGCATCTCCAGGCGCTCGTACCCGCTGGTGTTGTAGACGAGCGGAATGCGCAACCCCTTGGCCACGGCGATCCGCGTGGCGCCCAGGATGCTGGGCATGACATGGGTGGGCGTCACGAGGTTGATGTTGTGGCAGCCGGCGCGCTGCAGATCCAGCATCATGTCGGCCACCTGCTCGTCGGACGCCGGCGTCCCCCGCCCCTCGTGCGAGATGGGCCAGTTCTGGCAGAAGACGCACCGGAGGTTGCAGTGGGAGAAGAAGATGGTGCCGGACCCGTGGTCGCCGACCAGCGGCATCTCCTCGCCGAAGTGGGGATGCGCGGCGAAGACCACGGCGGGGGCGGGGGCCCGGCAGAATCCCCGCGCGCCGCTCAGGCGGTTGACGCCGCATCTCCGCGGGCACAGCTGGCAATGCTCGAGGATGGCGCGGGCCTGGCTGACCCGCTGGACCAACCGGCCTTCGCGCTCCAGCTTGAGGTAAGCGGGCGTCCACCCCTCGACCTTCGGACCGGCCGATGCTGCGGTGTTTCGCTGAAACAGGGCGCTCCCGCCGAGGAGCGCACCCGCGAGGAAGGTCCGACGGGTGAGCGGCATGTCGGCGCCTCCACGTCTCGCATAAAGATGCTCCCGTCCCGGCTCGATGTCAAGGAGATGCCGCGTCGAGACCGCGCGCGATGGCGAGGCGGGGCTGTTCGCCCGACCCATGGCGGCCGGGAGGCCTGACGTGCCGAACCCGGGGTTCGCGTCACCTCGCCCTCCCGAGACCGATCGCGGGAGTCCGCGCGCCGCGGCATGCGGCCTCGTCGCTCTCGGGTGTGTGGCCACCGCCTCGCAGGTCCTCATCCTCCGGGAACTCCTGGCGGCGTTCCAGGGAAACGAACTCCTCCTGGGCCTCTTCCTGGCGAACTGGCTTCTCCTCGAGGCGGCCGGCACCGCCCTCGCCCGGGCCGCATCGGATCGGGCGGGGCGGCCCACGGAGGCATTCGCGCGTCTCCAGATCGCGCTCGGCTTCGGGCCGGCCGCCGGCATCCTCGTGGTCAGGTCCTTCAAGGCGGGCCTGGGGATCTCCACCGGTGAGCTGCTGGGCATTCCCTGGGCGTGGGCGGTCTCCGGCGCAGCGCTGCTGCCGGCGGCCCTCGCGGACGGCGCGGCCTTCCCGTTCGGCTGCCGGATTCTCTCGATGAGGAGTCCGACCGTCAGCGCCGCGGGTCGCGCCTATGCCTACAGCGCCGCGGGGTCGGTCCTGGGCGGCCTCGTCTTCTTGATCCCTTCCCTGTATGCCCTGAACCCGCTCCTGGTCGCCGCCGTTCTGTGTCTGGGGAGCGTAACCTCGGCGGTCTGGCTGGTCGCCGCTTCGCGCCCGCCGGACGGCCTGCGCCGCCCCTGTCTCGCGCCGCTCGCCGTCGCGGCGGTCGCCATCCTCGGCGCCGGGGCCGGTTGGCTGGACGGGTGGAGCGCCCGCCTGCAGTGGCACGACCACACCCTGATCGAGACCGCCCGCTCCCCGTACGCCGCCATCGCCGTGCTGCGCGCGGCCGACCAGTACACCCTCGTCGTGAACGGCAGCCCGTCGATCACGATTCCCGACCCCGGCCCCGAGGTCGAGATCCTGGCGCACTTCCCCATGCTTTTGTGCCATCGTCCCTCGCGGGTCCTCGTGATCGGTGGCGGGGCCGGTGGGCTGCTGCGGGAACTCCTCCGGCATCCCATCGATGAGATCGCCTACGCGGAGCAGGACCCGCTGCTCCTCGAGACGCTCCGGCGGCTTCCGGTCCCCCTCGCCGCGCACGGGTTGGACCACCCCAGGGTGCGGCAGTACCCGGTGGAGGGACGGCTGCTCCTCCGGCAGACGGACGCCCGCTGGGATGTCATCGTGCTTCACCTCCCTCCGCCGGGCACGCTCATGCTGAACCGATACTACACCCGGGAATTCTTCGAGTTGGCGCGCAGCCGGCTTGGCGACGACGGGATCTTGGCGTTCCTCCTGCCGGGATCGGAGACGCTGCTTTCGCCGGACCTCGCCGCGCTCAACGGGAGCGTCCTGGCGGCCCTCGAAGCGGCCTTTCGCCGCGTCCGTGTCCTGGCGGGGGAATCGAACCTTTTCCTGGCAGGCGACGGGGATGCGCTCTCGGTCGGATGGGACCCACGGCTCCTGGGTCGCCGCCTCGACGAGCGGGGAATCCGGGTCGGGCTCGTGAGCGAGGCCTACGTCCGCTACCGGATGGACGGGGATCGCTTCGGGCCTCTCGTGCGGGCCTTTGCGCGAGACGGGCCGGCCAACCGGGACAACCGTCCGCGGGGCACCTTCGCCACCATGCAACGGTACTCCCGGGTGGCGTCACCCTCCGTCGCACGGGGATTGGAGCTGCTGGACACCGTCCCGGCGGTCGTCTATCTGACGATCGCCGCCGCCCCGGTCGTTGGTCTCCTGTGCCTGCAGCTCGGCCGCAGGAAACCTCTGTACGTGGGCTATGCCGCTCTGTCCACCGGCTTCACCGGCATGGCGATGAGCGTCGTCCTGATCCTGACGTTCCAGGTCCAGTACGGCGACGTCTATCAGTATGTCGGGGTTCTCGCGGCGCTCTTCATGCTGGGGGGCGTGGTCGGGTCGGGCTGGGCCGCGGGGTGGGGCCCGGCGCCGCTTCTCGGCATCGAGTCGGCTTCCGTGCTGACCGTACTGGTTGCCTGCGGGTGCGTCGTTGCCGCGCCGCCGCCGGAGCTTTGGCGCCTCCTCATCGTCGGGTTTATGGTCCTGATAGGTGCGGCCGCGGGCGCCCAGTTTCCGGTATTGGTGGCCCACCTGACGCGCGGAGGAGGAGGCGTGGGAAGCCCGGCGGGCCGGATCTACGCGTTTGACCTCGTCGGCGCGGTCTTTGGTGCAACGCTGACCGGCGTGGTGCTGACCCCGATCGTGGGCATCGGCGGCACGATGCTCATCGCGGCGATTCTGAAGATCGGAAGCGTGATCCTGATCCTGACCGGGCGGCGTTGGGCGCCAACTGCGCCGTGAGCGCGCAGTCGAGCGTCCCGACGGGGGCCGTGCGGGGCGGCCGGGCTCGGACCCGCGGACGCTTGGGGGTGGACGCGCGGCGCGCCCGACGCCCGGGCGGGCGGGTGCTGGAGCCGGTGCGGTCCGCCGACACGGGATCTCAGCTGTCCAGGACCGCCTGGGCGATCGCCGTGACGTGCGCGTTGATCCGTTTCAGGTTCGTCAGCACGTCCAGGTGAATCTCGCTGGTGGCAACCGTCTCCGCGTGACGCATCCGCAGGCGCCCGAGGTGGGCTTCTCGGAATCGCTGCTCCAGGTGGCGCACCTCCAGCTTCCGGGCCAGCACCTGGTGCGCGAGGGTGGGATCCTGACTCCCGAAGGCCGCGATGGCGCAGTTGAGGTTCTGCTGGATGAGCTCGTGCAGCTGGGCGATCTCGTGGCAACCCTCGGCCGAGAAGTGGACCCGCAACCGGCGCCGCTTTTTCGCCAACTCCATCAGGTTCCGCTCCACGATGTCCCCGATGTTTTCGAGATCGTTGATGACCAGGAGCACCGCGAACTGCTGCCGCCGCTGGACCTCGGTCATCCGTTCCTGGGCGAGCTGCGTCAGATAGCGCTTGATCTGGCGATAGCGCGCATCCACCTCGTCGTCTGCCGTCTCCAGCGCGTCGATCAGGTCGAGATCGTCGCTGGTGAAGGGGGTCCACGCCTTGGCGACCATGTCGACCACGAGGTCGGCCATCTGGAGCGTTTTCCGCATCGCGTGGCCGAGGGCCACGGCCGGGGTTTCCAGCAACTCGGCCGGCAACTCTTGGAGGTCGCCACCCGGCGCCGGTCGCTCGGGCACGAGGCGCACGAGGGCGCGGGCGAACAGGGGCGTGAAGGGCAGGAACGCCAGCGCCATGCCGACGTTGAAGAGGGAGTGGGCGTTCGCGAGTTGCCGGGGCACGCCGGTGGCCGTGGCGTGCAGGAGGTGGGCAAAGGGCGTGAGGAACGGGAGGCAGGCGAGGACCCCGAGCACCTTGAAGACGGCGTGGGCCACCGCCACCCGGCGGGCTTCCACATTCGCGCCCAGAGCACTGGCGAGGGCGGTACCGCAGGTCCCGATATTCGCGCCCAGCATGACCGGCAGGGCGGCCTGGAGCGAGAGGAGCCCCTGGTCGGCCATCGTGACGGCCAAGCCCAGGGTCGCGGCGGAGCTGCACACGAGGGCGGTCAGGACGGCCGCCAGAAGGAGGCCGAGGATGGGGTGGTCCCCGAGGGCCACGAGGAGCGACCCCAGAAGCGGACTCTGGCGGAGCGGGACCGCCGTCTGCCCGATCACCTGGATGGCGAGGAAGATCAGCCCGAAGCCGAGGATGGCTTCTCCCGCGTAGCGGACGACGTGCCGTTTTGCCACAAAGAGGCACGCGAAGCCGACGCCCACGAGCACCAGGGCGTAGTCGGCGACCTGGAAGGCAATGAGTTGGACGGTGACGGTGGTCCCGATGTCCGCGCCGAGGACCACCCCGAGCGCCTCGGGGAGCCGGATGAGCCCGGCACTCGCGAAGCCGACGAGCATCACGGTAGTCGCGCCCGAGGACTGGATGATGGCCGTGATACCGGCCCCCGCCAGCAGCCCCTTGACCCGGTTCCGGGTGACGGCCTGCAGGGCGGCGCGGAGGTGCCCGCCGGCTGCGAGCTGCAGCCCCTCGCCGACCAGCCGGATGCCGTAGAGCAGCATCGCCAGGCCGCCAAAGAACCCCAGGGCTATGGCGCTGGTCGTCATTGCATAACTATACCCTCTTTCCGTCGAGCCTCCAAGCGCACGACGAGACGCTTGCCGTCCAAGTCACCCCAGGCGTCTCGTGGCCAAGCGGCCACGGCACATTCGGCGTGCCCGAGAGAACGTGCCGTGCGTCGACGGGAGCGTGTGTGCGTCACGTTGGCCCTCGATCCGCGGGCGCGCGGGGCGCCCGCGGGCGATCCCGACTTGCCCTGGGAAGGAACCGCCGGTGTGCGCCGATTTGTGCCGGGCGGCCGGGTGTGTCTAGGGGAGGGCCAGGTGGCCGAAGACCACGGTTGGAGCGAATTCCGCCGCGACCGCGGCGGCGGCGCCCAAGACGGCGAGCGCACCCAGGGTTCGGGCGAGTCGCCGCGTGAGCCGGCGTTCGCCGGCGAGCCGCGCGACCAGCGGGAGGCTCACGAGGGTGCTGGCGAGCGATGTGATGACGACCCCCACACCGCCCGCGTGGGGTGCGAGGGCGTGGGTCGCCGTGAGATTCGCCACCGAGGCGACCGCGCTGGCGCTGGAAACCAGGCCGCCCACCAGGCTGACCGTGTAGAACCCGGCGTGGCCCAGCGCCCGCTGCGCCAGTGCGCCGGTGATCTGCAGGAGGAGGAAGATGCCGCCGAACTTCAGCGTGGCGGTGAGCGAGAATGGTGACGTCATCGTCGCGAGCGGCGAGGCGGTCGTATCGGTGGGGCCGACCCCGCGCTCGCCCCGGAGATATGCGGCGAGGCCCGCGCCCGCCAGCATCACGCCGAGCGGCGCGGCCGCGCTGCGGACCGCCGCGGGAGCCAGGATGGCGAGGATCACGGCGTTCCGGAGCAGCATGGCGGCCGTCGCCAGGACGATCCCGCGGTACACCACCTCCTGCCCGACGAGCGGCACCCTGGCCGCGAGTTCGGTCACAACCACCTTGCTATTGACGAGGCCGCCGAGAAAGCCCGTGAGCTGGATCCCCCGCGCGCCGTAGAGCTTGAGCAAAATGTAGTTGGCAAACCCCATTCCGGCGATGAGCAGGACGGTGATCCAGGCTGCTTGGGGGTCGATCAGGCCCCACGGGTCCACCGTCCCGACCGGCAGGACAGGGTAGACGATGCATGCGAGAATGGCGAGCAGGATCGCGGACCGGACCTCGGCCTCTGTGAGCGCCAGGCTAAAGCCGGAGAGCGGGTGTTTTGAGGCGAGGAAGGCCGCCGTCGCGACCCCGACCACCGCCGGCGTGAAGGTGTGCCCCTGTCCGGCCAGGGTGCCGGCGGCCCCCGTGAGCAGGAGGGCGGCCGACGTCGTGATATGGATTCCTTCTCCCCGCCGCATGGTGTCGACGTTCAAGAGGGCCACGAGCAGCCCAAGCAGGCCGAGAATGAGAAGCGCAAACGCGTCGCCCAGCAGGCCGCCGATGGCCCCCAAGAGGGCCGCGCAGGCGAACGTGCGCGCGCCGGCTTCTTTTTGCCGGCGCTCGCGCTCGATGCCGACAAAGAGACCGATCCCCAACGCCAACGCGAGCCGGCCCAGCGTGGGCAGGTAGGGCCATTGCAGAAGAGTGGGCGGCATACGCTACTCTACCGTATCAAGTCGCGGAGGGCTACCCGGTCTGCTGAGGGCCCGAGGCGTGAGAGGGGACGCCCTTTACTTATTTAACTTATCTTTCCCTCTCCGGAATCAGAGCCGCTGGCCGCAATTCTCGGCAACGGCGGCGTCCCCCACGCTGCGGCAGCGACCGGTTGATGGGGACCGACAACCCGCGGAAGGCGCGGGTCATGCGGGGGCCGCGCTGGGGGCCCGGGATCCCGCACACCGCCGGCTCGCCCCGCACTACCCTTCGACGGCGACGCCCCCGAGACCTCCGCGTGGCGCGGCAGAAGCGTCGAACGCCGCGACACCGTCATAGTCCGGGGCATCGGCGGACGTGTCCGGCACGGGTACGGTGGGCCTCTGACCCGACGACGCCCCGGCCCAGGTCCTGGACGCCCTCCCCGCCGCCGTGCCACTTTGGCCGAAGGCGGCGCGCCATCCCTGCGGCCACAGACATGCAATAGCGCCGGCTCGCCGTACGCGGTTGTCAATGTGAAGTCAAATAAATAAAGGGCGTCCCCTTTCCGGACGAACGGTTTTCGCGAATGACAGATGCGTTTCGCCGCCTCAACCCACCGAGAGGAGGATCTTCTGGGCGTCCATGCCCTTCGTCAGCTGCTCGATGGCGCCGATCCCGTCCTCCAGCGGCATCCGGTGCGAGACAAGGGGCGCGAGGCCCACCCGCTTCTCCGTCACCAGGCCGACGCTCTTGGCGAAGTCGGCGGGTGTGTAGACGCAGGACCCCAAGATCTCGACCTCCCCGTACCCCAGGGCGATGAGGTCCACGGGCACGGGCTCCTTGTATACGGCCACGACCACGATCCGCCCCGTCCGCTTCACCAGCGCCATGCTGGTGCGGGCGGCCGGCGCCACGCCCGCCGCGTCGAAGACCACATCGATGCCGCGGCCGGCGGTGAGATCCATCAGGCGCTCGCGCGTGGCCTCCTCCGGCGCAAGCACCGGAAATCCCAGCGAAGCCGCCATCTTCTTGCGGAACGACTGCGGCTCGACCAGGAAAACATTCCGGGCGCCCGCCACGCGCGCCACCATGGCGGTCAGCAGGCCGATCGGGCCGGCGCCGATGACCACGGCGGACTCCCCGAAGGAAAGCCGCCCGATGCGGACGGCCCGCACGCCGACTGCCAAGGGCTCGGCCAGGACCCCCTCTTCGAACGAGACCTCGTCGGGAATTCGGTGCGGCGCCGCGAGCGCCACCCTGACATACCGCGCGAACCCCCCCGCCGAGTCGACGCCGTACAGGCCTTTCCTCTCGCAGATGTGCCCGTACCCCGCCAGACATAGCTCGCACTGACCGCAGGCGTAGACGGGGTTCACCGCCACGCGGTCCCCCACGCGCAGCGAGGAATACCCCTCGCCCCGCCGTTCCACCACAATACCCGAGAACTCGTGCCCCAGGATCGTGGGCGGTTTGGCGCGCCGGTGCTTCCCCTGGTAGATCGTCAGGTCCGAGCCGCAGATCCCCGCGTACTTCACCTCCAAAAGCGCCTCGCCGTCGCCGCAGTGCGGCTCGGGAACGTCCTCCAGCCTGAGGTCATGCTTTCCATGCCACACGAGCCCTTTCATGCGCGCCTCCTCGTTGGAATCCGGGTCGGATCGATCCGCCCTGGCACACTACCCCACCTCCCCCGCGGGAGTCAATCGGGCCCCACGGCAACGAGTCGGCGCGGAGCGACGTGGGCGACGGGCCCCGAGACACGGGTTCAGCCTGGAAGCACCGCCTGCAACACCCACAGCGCCGCCATGCCCACGGCGATCGCCAGGAAAACATTCTTGCTCCGCCAGGCGACCACACCCGCCAGCAATCCCGCCAGCAGCCGCGCGTTGCCCGGCGAGAACATCAACGTGCCGCCGGGCAGCAGAAGTTCGGGAAAGACGATGGCCGACAGCACGGCCGGCGGCACGAAACGGAGCGCCTGCCGGACGATGGGAGACACCCGGAGGCGCCCCAACAGCAGAATCAGCGACAGGCGGATCGCATAGGTGACGACCCCCATCCCGACGATGATGAGACACAGGACCGTTGCGGTCGGGTTCATGGCCGGCGTCCCCGCGCGTTGGTCTTCCCCTCGACCAGCAATCCGACAAGGATCCCGGTCACGGCGGCAAGGACGAGTCCGAGTTTGTAGGGCCAGCCCGCGGCGGCGACCGCGACGATGCCCGCCGCGAGTGCTGCGGCCACCGCCGGCCGGTCCGTGAGCGTGGGGATGATGAGGGCGATGAACGTGAGCGCAATGGCGAAATCCAGCGCCCAGCCGGGCGGAATCTGTGCGCCGACCGCGATCCCCACCGCCGTGCTGGCTTGCCAGGCGCTCCACTGGGCCAGTCCTGCGCCCAGGAAATACCATCGCCCCGCTTCTGACACGGTCGGAGACGTTTGTGATCGGGCGAAGCGCGTGATGGCAACGGCGTATACCTCGTCGGTCAGAAAGTAGGCCAGCAGGCACTTCCAGCGCGTGTTCAGGTCCGTGAGATACGGAGCGACCGACGCGCTGTAGAGGACATGGCGCAGGTTGACGATGAAGGTCGTGACGAGGACGACGATCCCCGGCGCGCCGGTCCCGATGAGCTGGGCGCCGACAAACTGGGCGGATCCGGCGAAGACGACCGAGGACATGGCGAAGGCCAGGGCCGCCGGCAGACCCGCGCTCAGCGCCAGGACGCCGTAGATCATCCCGAAGGGGCTCACGCCAAGCAGGATCGGTAGCACCGCCTTGATGCCGGCAAGAAACGCCGGGCGACGCTCGTCCATCGGGCTATTTGTAAAACAGGTTCGGCAGAAACATCACCATGCTGGGCCAGTAGGTTACGATCCCCAGGGTGACGAGAAGCGGGATGAGAAACGGGGCGCACGCCCGGGTGGTACGGTCCAGGGAGATATTGGCGACGCGCGCCAGGACGTAGAGCACCATGCCGACCGGCGGGGTCAGGAGGCCGATCATGAGGTTCAACACCATGACCACCCCGAAATGCACCGGGTCCACCCCGATCCGCTCCACGAGCGGCATCAGCACCGGCACCAAGATCGTGATGGCGGCAATGGTCTCCATGAAACAGCCGACGACGAGCAGGAAGAGGTTCACCAGCAGCAGAACCGCCCATGGTTGGGTGGTGATGGCCAGGACGGCGTCCGCCACGTGATCCGTGATTTTGGACGTCGTGATGAGGTAACCGAAAATCGAGGCGCCGGCCACGATCAGGAGAATAATGGCGGTCGTCTCGATGGTCTCGAAGCTGATCTTGATCAGGCGCTTCAACGAGAGAGTCCGGTACACGAACACCCCGAGGACGAGGGCGTAGACCGTGGCCGCGATTGCGGCTTCGGTTGGCGTGAACACGCCGGTGACCATTCCGCCGACCAAGATTATAGGCGTCAGGAGGGGGAGAAAGGCCCGTTTGCTGGACGCCCAGAGGTTGGAGACCGAGAAGCGAACGTCGCGGCGATAGTTACGTGTGTGGGCGAACCAGACCACCATGGCCATCAGGGTCAGCCCCATCGTCAGGCCGGGAAGGACACCCGCGGCAAAGAGTTGACCGATGGACGCGTTGGCCATTACGCCGTAGATGACCATGGGCAGCGAGGGCGGGATGATCGGACCGATGGTCGAGGAGCTCCCGGTGATGCCCACCGAAAAGTCGAGATCGTAGCCTTGGTCCTTCATGGCCTTGATCTCGATCATGCCCAGTCCGGCCGCGTCGGCCACGGCCGTGCCGGACATGCCGGCGAAGATGATCGAGGCCACCACATTGACGTGCCCCAGCCCGCCGCGCAACCAGCCCACCAACGCCATGGCAAAACCAAAGATGCGGGCCGTGATCCCCGAGGAGTTCATCAGGCTTCCGGCCATGATGAAGAAGGGGATGGCCAACAGCGGGAACGAATCCGTCCCGCCGACCATGCGGTGCAGGACCACCAGGTGCGGTTGGACCCCCTCGACGATGACGTAAAACAGCGAGGCCCCACCGAGCGCGACGGCCACGGGCACCCCGATGATGAGCAGCACCAGGAAACCGCCGATGAGCGCCAGGGTCATCATTGATGCCGGCCCTCCGCCCTCACGCGCGTCAGCACGCTGGACCCCGTCCGCCAGTTCGTCCAGGCCACCCGGAGCGACCACCACGTCATCAACGCAAGGCCGAGCGTACACGCACCGTACACGATGCTCATAGGCCAGTCCACGACCACCATGGGCTGCGTTTGCATGATCTGTGTCACTTTCCAGCAGAGCCACGTCGCGTACGCAAAGAAGGCAGTCCGCAGCAGATCGACCAGCAGCGAAAGGATGTTCGCAACGCCGCGGGGGAGGTGGAGATACAGGAATTCAACCTGAATGTGCGTCTGACGACGCATGGCCATGGCCCCGCCGAGGAAACCCACACAGGTGAGCAAATACCGCGCGATCTCTTCCGTCCAGGCGATCGGATTGTTCAGCACGTATCGGGTGAAGAACTGCAGGAACACGACCACGGCCAGCAGCCAGAACAGTCCTAACGTCACCCAATCCTCGAACCGGTAATCGGACAGGTCCGGGTTGGGGTCGTCGAGCGCATCCAGCCCGGCATCGCCGAGATTTGGGCCGCTGTAGCCTTCTTCTTGTTGCATCTGACACTCGTGGGGGATTCTTGTCACGCCCCCGCGGACAGGGATATCGCGACCCGGGCGCCCGAGCCTGAGACCCCGACACCCGGGCCGCGCGCGACTCGGACTCGCGTCACTTCACCGCCTGCAGGCGATCGTACAGATCCTTGGTCCACACCGCGCCGGCGGCGGCGTCGTTGTGGAGCTTCACCGCTGCCTCGCGGAACGCCTTGAGGTCGGGGTTCACGACGGTTTTGCCCTGCTGCTTGAACCAGTCGACCAGCTTGGCTTCCGATTCGCGGATGCTGGCGCCGGCTCGGGCGGCGGCCTCCTTGTACACGGCGTCGAAAATATCCCGCTCTTGCGGGGTCAGCTTGTTCCAGAGCGGCGACCCGATGGTCGTGCACAGGTTGTCCAGGATGTGGCCAGTCAGATTGATGTGGGACTGCACCTCGTAAAACTTCTTGGCCTGGATGGTCGGTAGCGGATTCTCCTGGCCGTCCACGGTCTTGTTCTGGAGAGCCAGGTAGACCTCGGCAAAGGCAATGGGAGTGGGATTGGCGCCGACCACCTTAGCATACATCATGTACATGGGGGCCTGCGGCACTCGAAGCTTCATGTTCTTCATGTCTTCGGGTTTGTTGATGGCCTTGTTGGCCGTGGTGTGCCGGGCGCCATAATACGTGAGGGCCACGATCTTGTGGCCGGTTTGCTTGAAGTATCCGTCGGTCAGTTCGGTCAGGAGGGGGCTCTTGCTGAAAGCCGTGTGATGATTGATATCCCGCCACATGTACGGGGCGTTCACGATCGAGATGGGCTTGTAGGTCGCTCCAGCGAAGGACGCGCCGATGTAGGCCAGATCGATGGTCCCGAGCGGCAGCGCCTGGGCGATCTGCTGCTCGTTGCCGAGGGCCGAGGCCGGGAACACGTCGATCTGGTACTTGTTGTTGGTCCGCTTCGCGATCTCGGCCGCCGCCCACAGGGCTTCTGTGTGGAACGCCTCCGACGTCTCGTACACGTGGGCAAACTTCAGTTTGGTCTGGGCCGCAGCCGGCACGGCCGCGGCGAGGGCGAAGACGACGATGGCCAGCGTTACGACTACCCGTGTCCTCATGTGCTCCTCCTCCATGTGATGAGCTCCGCGGCCTCCTCGGGCGCGCGGAACAACGGAAAAGAGACGCGCCACCAGGCGTTCGGCCAAAACCAGCGCGTGCCGGATATCCCGTGATCGGCCGGGCCCACCCCACCCGAGACCGGGTGGAGCATGGCCTAGAACGGTGGTGCGTGTCAAGGGGAGGCGTCGTCGCCCGAGTAGATTGGCCGGGCTCGCGAACATCCCGGGTCGCGGGATCCGTCGAACCGCCGGAACGGCGTGGACACGCGGAAGGTCTTCCTGCTAGAGTGACACCGGCCCGCCACACCCCGTGTGGCAACAATCGAGGAGGTGGGTATGCCTTTCCAGTTTTTGGGGACGTCCGGCGCAGTTCCATCGGCGGCTCGCGACAACACCGCGCTGGTCTTCTACTCCGCGGAAGACACCGTCCTCGTCGACTGCTCCGGAAGCCCCTATCAGAAGATTCTGAAGGCGGGCCTGGACCCGATGCGCGTGACATCCCTCATCGTCACCCACCGGCACGTGGACCACCTCTACGGTATCCCGTCGCTCGCCCACAACATGGGTCTGGCCGGTCGTCGGGCACCGCTGCACATCTACGCCCTGCCGGAAACCCTGCCCATCCTGAACGGATTCCTGGATCTCTTCCCGCTGGAAGAAAAGATGCCCTACCGCATCGTACTGCACGAGGTCCCGCCCAAGGAAGGCTATCCAGTCCTCCAGGCTCAAGGCTTTCGCATACAGTCCACCCCGGTGAAGCACGGGGCGCCCAACATCGGCCTCCGCGTCGAATTCGCGTCGCCGCAAGAGCGCGGCGTGGTGGTTTACAGCGGTGACACCAGCCCGTGCCCGTCGCTCATCGCCCTGGCGCGCGGGGCGGACATCCTCATCCACGAGGCGACCTTCCTGCACAGCGATGCGGCCCGCGCGGCCTCCGACGGCCACACGACCGGCTATCAGGCGGGAGAGGTCGCCACACAGGCGCGCGTCAAGCGCCTCTTCCTCTGCCACTTCGAAGCACGGCTGCACGACCACGTCGAAGACCTGCGGCGCGAAGCCCGCCAGACCTATAGCGGCCCGGTGGAGATTCCTGGCGAGTTCCAGGAGTACCGGGCGTCCGCCTGAGCCGGACGTTCGGCGGTGTGAATTGACGTTCCGGGGCGCCGGCGATCCGGTGGAGGGTGGTGCGGTGTCCACGCGGGCACGCCCTTCCCGGGTGGCCTTCGCCGCGGTGCGGAGCCTGGCTACACCATGTAGCTCCCGCCGTTGATATCGATGCACACCCCGTTCACGTAACTGGCGTCGTCCGAGGCCAGGAAGGCGATGACCGTGGCGACTTCGACCGGCTCGGCCAGACGCCGCAATGGGAGCGCGCTCAGGATACGCTCCCGCTCTTCCGCCGGCCGGGCCTCCCACTTGGCTTTCACCCGGGCGGTCAGGACGATGCTCGGGGCCACGCTGTTGGAGCAGATGCCGAAGGGGCCCAGCTCCACCGCCATGTGCTTGGTGAACGCCAGGATGCCCGCCTTGGCGGCGCTGTACTGGGGCCCGGAGATGCGACTGAAGTTGCGCCCGGCGAATGACGAGACGCTCACGATCCGTCCGTACTTCTGGGCCTTCATCACGGGCACGGCGGCGCGGACGCACAAGAAGGCCGACTTGAGATTGAGGGCCACCGTCTGGTCCCAGTCGGCGGGATCGATGGTTTCCACGGGCTGGGTCGGCGTGCCGAGCCCGGCGTTGTTGACGAGGACATCGAGTCGCCCCCAGGCGTCCGCCACCCGTTTCACCATGGCTTCAACCTGCCCCTGATCGAGCACGTCACACGGAACCACGAGCGCCTTCCCCCCGGTCGCCGCGATCCTGGCCGCCACCCGTTCGAGATCACTCACCGTGCGGCCGCTCACGGCGACTTTCGCGCCGCGCTCGGCCAGCACTTCGGCCGTGGCTGCTCCGATCCCCCGCGAGGCCCCCGTGATCAAGACGACCCGATCCTTGAGCGTCATGTGGCCCGTCCTCCGATACCTCGAGTGTCTGCACGGGACGACCCGCCTTCCGCGAGGCGTCCCCTACTTGACCATCTGGTTCGGTAGCCAGGTGATGATCCCGGGGAATACGATGAAAATGAGGAGCGCCAGCACGATGAGCAGGATGTAAGGAATCACGCCCCGGATGATCGTGGTCGTGCTGATCCCGAAACGGTCCGGGATGACGCCCCGGAGCAGAAAGATCGCGGGCGCGTAGGGGGGGCTGAGATACGCGATCTGCAGGCTCACGCAGATCATCATCGCGAACCAGAGCGCGTCGAACTGCAGCGTCGCGGCGATGGGCGTGGCGATCGGGATGATGATGAGCAGGATCCCCACCCAGTCGATGAACATCCCGAGAATGAACACGATGAGCATAATGACCGTGAAGGAACCCCAGCGGCCGAACGGCACCCAGAGAATGAACTCCTCGACGACCTGCCCGCAGCCGAGGACCATGAAGGTCCCCGTGAACATGTAGCCGCCGATGACCAGCAGGCAGATCATGCTGCTCACTTTCAACGTGTGCAGCGTGGTGTCCCGGGCGACCTCCCACGTCAGTCGACGATACATGAAGGCCAGGACTGCGGAGGCGAAGGCGCCAACGCCGGAGGCCTCGGTGGGAGTCGCCAGGCCGAAAAAGATGCTCCCCAGGACGCTCCCGATCAAGAGCGCCGGCGGGACGAGCGACGTGCAGAGGAGCCGGACCTTCTCGGAAAGCGGGACGGCATCGATCTCTTCTTTGGGGAGCGCCGGGCCCAGACTCGGATTGATGTAACAGCGGACGGTGATGTACCCCATGTAGAGCGCCGACAGGACGAGACCCGACGGGATGGCGGCGATGAAGAGCTTGCCGACGGAGATCCCGGACATCGGACCGTACAGGATCAACATCAGACTTGGCGGGATGAGAATCCCGAGACACCCCGCGGCGCAAATGGATCCGGTCGCCAATTCCTTCTGATACTTCCGCTCCATCATGGCCGGCAGCGCCACCAGGCCGAGCATGACCACGGAGGCGGAAAAAATACCCATGGTGGCCGCGAGGATCGTCCCCGTGACGATGGTCACCAGCGCCAGCGATCCGCGCAGCCGCCCCATCCAGAGGTAGAGGGTTTTGAAGAGCTGCTCGGAGATCCCTGCCTTCTCCACCATGATAGCCATGAAGACGAAGAGCGGGATCGCCATGAAGGTGTACTCGGTCACCACACTGAACGCGCGGAGGTAGAACACGTCGAAGATGCCGACACCTTTGCCCAGGAGGCCCACCAGCATGGCCACGCCGCCCAGGACCAGCGCCAGCGGGTAGCCCGTGGTCATGAACAGCAGCAACAGGCCGAACAGGAGGGCCGTCGCCAGTTCGGGACTCAGGTCGATCATAGGCTCTTGCCCCGCACGAGGGCCACGAGTGTCCTGGTGAACCACGCGACGCCGGCGAGGAGAAGGATGGCCCAGGCCACGAAGACGATGGACCGGAACGGGATGAGCGTGGGCTCCCAGATACCGTAGCCCGAACGCTCGCCCCGCACCCAGGCCAGGAGGGCGTACTGCCAGGACAGATAGACGAACGCCACCGTGATGGGAAAGAAAAAGACGAGCGTGAAGATCAGATCCAGCAGTTGCTTCAGCCTCGGCGGGAGCAGGTCGTAGAGAACGTCCACGCGCACGTGCCCACGCTCCTGCAGCACGTGACCCATCCCCAGCGCCATCATGCTTCCACCGATCATGTACGCCATGTCAAACGCCCAGACGGTCGGTGCGTTGAGCGCGTATCGGCAGATGACCTCGTAGGTGATCGTGAGCATGAGCGGCCAGACGAGCCAGCTGGCGATCTTACCCGACCATGCGCTGACTTCGTCGCAGGCACGGACGACCCGGCGGGCCCACACGATGTCGGTCGGGTCAATGCTGTCCACGGCGGTGCCTCCGCCGGGCGCCCGGAGCCGCCTCCGGGCGCCCCTGGCGAAACCTACTTTGCGCCTCGAATGGCATGGAGATTCGGCTGGATCTCACCGATCAATGCCCGGTGCTTGGCCAGGAAGGCCGACTGGTCCTTGTACACTTTGGCGAAGGCCGCGTCCTTGCTGGCGACGTCGTCCCACATGGCATCCGTCTTCTGCACCAGGAACTTTTGGACGTTCATGGGCAATTGCAGGAACGTGGTGCCCTTGGCGCGCATGCGCTCGCGGGCGGCGGCGTTCTCCACGGCGCCGGCCAGGTAGTTCTCGAACGCCGTCGAAAGAATCTCCCGCTCGATGAGTTGCTGATACTCCGGCGGGAGCTTGGCCCAGGACTTCTTGTTGAAGAAGATGTAATGGACGTTGCCCGGCGAGTGGACGCCGGGGTAGTACGCGATCTTGGCGACCTCGTTGATGTGCAGCGACTCGTTGTCGGCCGAGGTCCCGAGCTCACAGGCGTCGATCACCCCCCGCTCCATGGCCTGGTATACCTCCCCGCCCGGGAGCGTCACCACGGACGCGCCCACGGCCTCCAGGACCTTGCCCCACTGCCCGTACGTCCGGATCTTGAGCCCCTTATAGTCCTCGGGCTTTTCAATCTTTTTCTTTGCCCACAGCTCGTCCTCGGCGAGGGACAGATTGGCGATGCCGATAACCTGCACGTTGCTGAATCCCTTCGACTCGATCAACTCCTGGAGCATCGTCTTGCCGTTCCCGAAATAGATCCAGGCCACCATCTCCTCGGAGGCCGGTCCGCCGGGGTACTGATTGAAGAGGTCGCCCAGGGGTCCGAAGACCCCGCGGACGTCGGATGGGACGGTGAAGGCGCCGTCCAGCGTTCCCTTCTGCATCGCGTCCCATTCAGAGTACGCCGGGACGATCCCGCCAGGCGGGAAGAACGTGACCTCCACCTGTCCGCCGGTCACCGCCTTGATCCGCTGCCACATCTTCACCACACGTTGCACGTAAGGATAGGAGGTGGGATACGGGGTCTGAATCTGGAACTTGACCTTCTGGGAAGCCGCCGCGTCCGACGGCGGCGCGAAGACCCCGGTCAGCACCACGAGTGCCGCCACCAGCATACACCATGCCGTCAACCGTTTCGCCATCTCGACACCTCCGCGTTTCTCCGTTCGTCCCGCGCGCCGTCCGGCGCGGTCGTGTCCCGGCCCGCGGGTGCACCGGGTGACCCAGGGATCTCCATGGCCTCCCTCAGGCCAGTGACCGCTCGATCCGCTCGATCGTTTCCAGGGTGATGGGCAACTCCACCTTCTCCAGAACGGACGTCAGCGCGCACAGGTTCTCGTTGGAGACCTGGTTCTCGGTGGACATTTCCACAGCGAACCGGGTGCCGGGTACGGCCTCCTTGAGCAGGCGCAGCATGTGCTCCATGGTCGCCCGCGGCCCCATATGAAAGACCGAACCGGGGAAGCCCATCCAGATGACCTTGTCCTTCCATAGCGCCAGCGCCTCGTCCAGCGCCAGGTCGCCCATAGGGAGCGGGTGAAAGGCCTCGATGATGTCGATCGGCGTCCGAGGGATCAGGTGCTTGATGTTGTCCAGACGGCCGTCCATGTGGACCAGCATGAGCTTGCCGTGCCGATGCAGGATGGCCGCCTGTTTTTCGTACTCGGGCATGCAGTACCGTTCGAAGAGTCGGGCCCCCAGCAGGCCGCCGTCGATGTTGTCCCCGCAGAAAGACACGGGCGCCGGGGATTTCGCCGCGATCTCGTACATCGGCTCGCGGCTTTTGGAGACCGCCCTCAGGAGATCTTCGACCAGCTCCGGATAATCCGCGAGGTGCAGGAAGCAGTTGCCCGCCTCGCTGCCGACCCAGTAGATGAGGAACATCTGAAGCGGCGAATGCGGGAGGGCATCCACCATGATCCCGTCCTCACCAAGCCAGTCGGCGGCCTGTTCCAGCGGGAAGTAGTCGGGGAGGTACTCGGTATTCTCGGCGATGTACTTGACGGCCGGATAGTCCTCGGGGCCTTTGATCAGATGCGTCGTCAGCCATGGGGTCGCGCTGAGCCAGCTCCGGTTGGCTTTCCACTGACCGGTGCCGGGCTCGCGGAACTCGTCCTCAAAAACCGTACCCGCCGGGGTGGTGTAGGTCCGGCGCACGATCGACCGCCCGTCCACCACCGCGCGGGCCTCGGTCACCTCCACCCCGTGCAGCTTGGCGACATAGGGTGGTCGCAGCCAGGCGATGCCCATGCCGCGATTCCGGCACTCCCGCTCCGCCCAACCGGTCTGCATATGCCTCCACCAGTGGAAGAACGGTAGCCGGTCGGCCTGCTTCTTGCCGGCGGACGCTAGGATACGCTCTCGGCGGGTCATCGCGGCCTCCGTCATTTGTGAGGGACGATGGCATCCGGGTCTCGACGTGTCTGGAGGTCAAACCGACTCACCGGTCGACGGCCGATTCTCGAACCGCGAGCGATCCTCCAGGCCGTGCAGAGAGACGCCTGCGGTGAGACGCGAATGCGGCGGCGCAGGTGGAAGCGGTGACGCCGCCGGCCGCGGCGCCTCGGGACCGAGACCGCCGGGTGTCATCCGTCTTTCGACACCAAACGCCTTCCGCAGCGCCGTCGACCCCAGGTTGTGTCAAGCCGGATCGAGTGTGTGACCATGTCTTGGCGGAGCGGACGCTACCATTGGCGTTCCACCCTGTCAAGGCCGACCCGGGGCAACGCCAGGCAGACCGGGCGAAGAGAACACATCGCGGACCCCACTCACAGGGTCACTTCGATGAGCCGCGGCCCCGGATGCCGGATGGCATCCCGGAGTTGATCCGAGAACTCCTCGCAGCTCCCCGCCCTGCTTCCCGGGACACCCAGGCCCTCGGCCAGCTTCACCCAGTTCAGAGTCGGGTTTTCCAGGTCCAGCACGGCCGCCGCCTTGGGCCCGGGCTCGGCAATTCCCATCTGCGCGAGCTCGCCGCGCAGAATCTTGTAGGCCCGGTTGGCGAAGATCACGGTGACGACGTCCAGCCGCTCCCGCGCCTGTGTCCAGAGGGCCTGCAGGGTGTACATGCCGGCTCCATCGCTTTCCATCGCGAACACCTTCCGCCCCGGACAGGCGAGCGCCGCTCCGGTGGCCACGGGCAATCCCTGGCCCATGGAGCCGCCGGTGACGTTCAGCCAGTCGTGGGGCGGCGCGCCGACCGTCCAGGTCTCGGCGTCTCGGCTCGAGGTCACCCCTTCGTCCGAGACGACGGCGTTCTCGGGCATGAGCGCGGCGAGCGCCCGCCAGACCTTTTCCGGCGTGATCGCCCCTGTCGGGAGCGGCGGCCGTTGATCCGGGTAGCACGCCGAGACGTCTCCCGCCGCGCGCACGTCTTCCGCGAGGCTCCTCAAGGCGCCCAGACCGTCCTCTGTGGGCGTCGCCAGGACGTGAATGCGGCAGTCCTCGGGGACGATCCAGTTCGGCTTCCCGGGCCAAGCAAAGAAGGGCACCGGGGTCGGCGATCCGACCAGGACGAGATGCGCCGTCCCCCGGAGCATGGCCAGGGACGGCTCGATCGGGTAGGGCAGCCGCTCGACGACGACTCTGCCTGCCCCGCGCCGGGTCCGGCTGTTCACCCGGTTCCCCACGAGCCTGGCGCCAGTGGCGCGGGCGATCCGCCCGGCCAGGCGTAGCCCCTCCTCCGTGCACAGCGCGCCGGCGAGAAGGATGACGGTCGGCTCGCCGCGCCGGAGAACGTCGGCGACCTCTCGGATCCTTTCCGGATTGACCGGCGCCGGCCGCGGAACGGAAGGCGCGGGCGCGGGCGCGCGGCTCTCGCCCCAGACGCAGTCTGCGGGCAGAACCAGCGTGGCGACCCCGCCCGGCGGCGCCATGGCCGCTACGAGGGCGTCCGCGGCGTCGGCCGGAACGTCGGCCGCCGATCGACTCCTCCGCACCCAGCCCGAGAACCCCCGGACAATCGCCTCGATGTCGGTGGCCAGCGGTGGGTCGTGCCGCAAATGGTAGGTGGCGTGATCCCCCACGATATTCACCAGCGGCGTGTTCGCGCGGCGGGCGTTGTGCAGATTGGCGAAGCCGTTTCCGAGCCCCGGCCCCAGATGCAAAAGAGTCGCCGCGGGCTTCCCGGCCATCCGGGCGTAGCCGTCGGCCGCACCGGTGCACACGCCTTCGAACAGGCCGAGCACGGCCCGCATCCCATGGACCCGGTCCAGCGCCGCGATGAAGTGCATCTCGGACGTGCCGGGATTCGTGAAACAGACCTCCACGCCACCGTTCACCAGCGTCTGCAGCAGGCTTTGGGCACCGTTCATGATCCGTCTCCATCCCTCAGACGCACGGGCTGTCGGTCCAGAAGAGCCGCGGCGTCTGCGACCGGACTTCGGGCTGAAAGTCGGGAGCGGGCGATCCCAGGATTCCCGCGCAGACGGACGCGCGGGCGTGGGACGCGGTGGCCGGAGACCTGCGCGACGTTATCGTCGGGACGGTTCCGCGGCGAACGTCGCGGGACGAGGTCACGTTGTTCAACTCCGTGGGTCCGGCCGGCCAGGACGTGTCTGTTCCACGCACCGCCTTCGCCGGGACGGTGAAACCGGGGGATCGGGACCGAGTTCCGGTTCTCGTCCGCGCGTGGCGCTCCTCACAGCGCCTCGAGGCTCACCGCAGCGTCGTTGAAGGTCTCGGCGTTTCTTTGCGACACGCGGTGCTCATTGGTCGGGAGGCTGGGCCGCCGCTCCGACACGACGCCACCCGGCCCCACCGGGCGGGAAGGGAAAGGCAGCGGGCCATGGCCTGGGCCCCCAAACCGTCGACACGCCCGCAGGCGGCCGTCCCGCCTTTCACCCCGCCCCCTCCATTCTTGCGGATTCATCCGCGCGTTTCTCTCGTCCCGACCCGGCCGCGGCATCCGCACGCTGCGACAAGCCCTTGCCCTCCCCCTACACCATGCGGAACAACGACCCGAGGGTCCGGCCGAGGAGTCTGTTGGCGAGGAGCATCGAGGCGAGGACGACGACCGTGAGCAGCGTCCCGAGGGCCGACGCGGGGCCGAGGAGATCGGCGATCAGGTACTCGTAGATCGCCACCGTCATCGTTTTCCAGCGGGCCGAATAAAGGATGATGGTCGTCGACAGCTCTCCCAGGAGCGTCGAGAACGTGATGCAGGCCCCCGCCATGACCCCGGGGAGCATGAGGGGAAACGTGATGCGCGTCGAGGTGCGGAGCCACGACGCACCGCAGGTGGCCGACGCCTCCTCCATCGCCGGATCGATCTGCGTGAGCGCGGCGCTGGCCGAGCGGAAGATGTAGGGAATCCGGCGGATGACGTAGGCCGCGGCCAGGATCAGCCACGTCCCGCTCAGGATGAGCACGCCCGAGGAGAACCCGCTCAGGATCGCCACGCCGACGGCGATCCCGGGAAAGATAAAGGGCAGGGTGATCGTCAGGTCCAGGACCCAGCGCCCGCGCACCGCTTTCCGGACGGCCACGTAGGCCATCAGCGTCCCCAGCACCGCGGCCGCCAGCGTGGCCACCGTGGCGAGGAACAGGCTGTTCTGCATCGGCCCCCAGGCGGCGGTGAAGACCCGTCGGTAGTTCCCCAGCGAGAAGGCCGTGGGCAGCGCCCCCGTCCCCCACCGCTCGGCAAACGAGGTCGTCAGGATCATGGCCTGCGGGATCAGCGCCACGCCCAGCACCGAGACGCAGTACGCCATGGCCAGCCCGCGGATACCGCGGCCGCCGAGCTGCCGGGCCGCGTGCGTCCGGGCCGTCACGGTGACGTAACCCCGCCGCTCGGTCAGGCGGTGCAGCAGGTACAGCGAGACGGCGGTGAACCCCACGCTGACCAGGGCGATGGCCCCCCCGGCGTTCAGATCGAAGTGGCCCACGATCTGGAAGTAGATCAGCGTCGTCAGGACGTAGTATTCCCCGCCCAAGACCGCGGGCACGCCGAAGCTTCCCAGCGACTGCATGAAGACGATGACCATTCCCGCGGCGATCGCCGGTGTGACGAGCGGCAGCGTCACGGTCCGCGTGATCCGCCAGCGGCTGCCGCCCATGATCTCCGCGCTTTCCTCCAGACTCGGATCGGCCGACGAGAGCGCCCCGTACGCCAGCAGGAACACGTAGGGGAAGTAACCCAGGGTGAACGCCAGAATGATCCCCGGCGCCCCATACACCGACGGGAGCTGCAGCCCGAGGGTCTGCTTGACGGCGTTCGTGACCACCCCGTTTCGCCCGAGCAGGAGAATCCACGAATAGGCGCCCAGGAACGGGGGCACCACCAGCGGCAACGTTCCCAGCGACAGCAGGACGGTCTTGCCGGGCATCCTCACCCGCGCCACGAAGAACGCCATGGGCAGGCCGATCAGCAGCGCCAGGACGCTCGCGGCCAGACTCACCGCCAGGGAGTGGAGGAGCGCCTTGCGGTAGAGCGAGGACGACACGAACCGGGCGAAATGCTCCAGCGTCAAGCTGCCCCATCCGAAGGGAGCGTCCGTGGGGAGGAAGCTGTTGAGGACGATGCGGGAGATGGGGTACACGAGGAACAGGAGGAGGATCAGGCCGGCCAGCGCGAGGACCGCGACGGCCACCGGGTCCAGGCGTCGCCACGCCGCCGTGGGGTGGGACCTCACGCCGCCTCTCCCCACGGGCGCTGCGTGCCGGGGTAGGCCCGGAGGTCGCCCAGGTCGACCCGCAGCCGGGTCGAGACCCCCACGCCCATCCCCGGCAGGAGTCGCTGCGCGTCGGCCAGGACGGGGCGTCCGGCGCCGATGTCCAGCGCGTACCGGACGATGCCGCCCAGGAAGGTGCAGCGCTGGACGGTGCACGGCAGCTCCACGGCGCCCCCGGGTGCACCTGCGCCCAGCCGCACCCGTTCCGGCCGGACAAAGAGCGTGGCCGCCTCGTCGGCTCCGGGTGCCCAGGCCGAGTCCCCGCGGCGCACCTCCAGGGCCGCGCCGGACGGAAGACGCACGCGAACGCGGTCCCCGCCCGCGCCGATCACCCAGGCGTCCAGGAAGTTCGCCCGCCCGAGAAAATCCGCCACGCCGACCGTCGCGGGCCACTCGTAGACCTCCGCCGGCGTGCCGACCTGGACGACCTGTCCGCGATACATCACGGCCAGCCGGTCGGAGATGGACAACGCCTCCTCCTGGTCGTGGGTGACGTAGACCGTGGTGATCCCCGCCCGCTGCTGGATCTTTCGGATCTCCTCGCGCATGTAGACGCGCAGCTTGGCGTCCAGGTTCGAGAGCGGCTCGTCCAGCAGGAGCAGCCTGGGCCGGTACACCAGCGCCCGGGCCAGGGCGATACGCTGCTGTTGCCCGCCCGACAGCTGCCCCGGCCGGCGTTCCCCCAGGCCCGACAGCCCGACCAGCTCCAGGACCTCGGCCACGCGCCGCCGGACCTCTGCGTCGGGGGTGCGGCGCGCGCGCAGCCCGTAGGCCACATTCTCAAAGATCCGCATGTGGGGGTAGAGCGCGTAGCTCTGGAAGACCATCCCCAGGTTGCGCCGAAACGGAGGCAGCGCGGTGAAGTCCTGGCCCTCGAAGACAATCCGGCCGGCGGACGCCGTCTCCAGCCCGGCGATCAGCCGCAGTGTGGTGGTCTTGCCGCAGCCGCTGGGCCCGAGGAGCGTGAACAGCTCCCCCGCCTGCACCGCGAGCGACACGTCGCGCACCGCCGCCACGCGCTCGGCGGCGCCGCCGAACTCCTTGCAGAGCTTCTCGACGACGAGGGCCGCCGGCATCAGACGGGTGTTTCGCCGGCAACCGGACCGCGGGCCGAGCCGATCATTTCGCGGCCATGATGTCGTCGAACTTCTTCAGATACCCCGCCTTCTCTCTGGCGGCCTTCTGCACGTCGTAATCGAAGAAGGCGATCTCGGCCGTGGGCTTGAGGCCCGGCGGCGGCGCGACGTCTTTTCTGACCGATCGCCGGAAGAAAGGCTTCCCCGCGGCGATGCCGTGGGCCTCCCGGGAGGTGATGAAGTCCAGGAAGAGCTTCGCGTTGTCCGGATTCGGGCCGCCCTTGATGATCCCGACGGCGTCGAAGCGCAGGCCCGTTCCCTCGGCCGGGTGGATGGCCTCTACCGGGCGCCCTTCCCCCTTCAACTTGAAGACGTTCTCCTCGCCCGTGAGGCCGATGACAAACTCACCCGTCCCGACGCCTTGGTAGGCCAGCTTGGATGACGAGGTGATCGTGGCGTTCTTCACGATCTGCTGGATGAGCGGCCAGCCGTGGAGCTGGATCATCTGGGCGAGCTGCGCATAGGCCGACCCCGAGAGCGCCGGGTTCGCCATGATGATCTTGCCCTTCCATTTGGGGTCGCCTAGATCCTTCCAGGCCTTCGGGGCGTCGGCGGCCGGCACCAGCGACGTATTGACGATCAGCACCTGGAGCGGCATGCTGAAGCCGTAGAAGCGCCGCTGGGCGTCCTTCAGGTTGTTCGCGAAATCGGCATCGAACCTGGACGTGTAGGGCTGGAAGAGGTCGGCCATCTGCAGGAAGGATTCGTGGCTGGCGGCCAGGATGATGTCCCCTTGGGGTCGGGCCGCCTCGGCCTTGACCCGGGTGAAGAGCTGCCCCACCCCCGCCGAAATGATCTCCACGCGCACGTCGGGGTTGTGTTTGTTGAAGGCCTGGGCGAAGGCCTCGCCGAATTCCGCCGTGTCGGCGTTGTAGACGACGACCTTGCCGGCGGCCAGCGCGTCGGGGGGCCGGACCCCCCCGGCGACCAGGGCGAGTCCGAGAGCGGCCACGAGCGGAAAGCGCGGTGTCATGATGGGCCTCCTTCCTCCCTTCGGGTGGTTTCGCGGCGCGAAACGGAATGGATGTCGGGACACTGCCGTCTCGGCATGTGGTGCTCCGGGGATCTGCCCCGGCGGGTGCAGGGCGCGGTTGTTGCGCTATGATTCCGCAATCGGAAGGCCTCTGTCAATGGAGAAGCGCCGGCACCGCACCCGCCATTCTCATGGGGCGACGGACGGCGGACGGGCGGGGCCCATCGTCTGCTGCAGCCGGATCTGATTCTGGCGTTCGCGCCGCTTGACGTCCAGGTACTCCACCTTTCCCATCTCGTGAAGCTGAGCGGGGTAACGCTCCATCAGGTCGTAGAACGCGTTGAGACGCGCCTCGAACCGGTGGGCGAGAGGGACGGCGCGCGTCTCCACAAATGCTAGCAGGACGAGATAGTAGCGCATGAGGTTGCGCTCGATGATGCCCTGCGCGCCCTTCACAAGGCCCGCGTGCCCGTCGGAACCGATGGGTTCGCGACTGAAGCCGACTTTGTCCCGCCCCATGGTCGCCAGATAAATCGCGGTGACCAGCTTGCTCGCGGCGCTCTGCTCGTACGAAGAGCGGAGGGCCACCACCGTCTTTCCCGCGACGCCGGCCGCCTCGAAGTCCATCTGGTGCGCCCGGGTTCCCATCAACCCCTGGAGCGCGCTGAGCGACGCGGCCACGTACTCGGACTGGCGCGCCCGCACCCTGAAGTGGTACGGCTGCTGCAACGCCGACTCGGGCGCCAGATAGCCCTTCCCGCCGATGTACAGCGTGATGAGCGGCTCCGCCTCATCCCCTTGGACGGTGCACGCCTTGATGTTCAAATTGAGCGGAATGAATTCGCACCAGGACGCGGGCTCGGTCACGGCGGCACGGAACGCCTGAAGCGGATGGTCCATGACGCCGAGGGCCTCGGCGTACACCACGTCCCCGCGTTCCTCGGACCGCACCTGGAGCGGGAATCCGAACGGCCCGCGCCGCGCCGCTTCCTGCAGCTCCTGGTAGTAACCGCGGAAGCGTTGCGGCACGGCCTCGCCGCCCCACGCCGCGCACCGAGAAATGGCCAGGACCGCCGCCAGAAACGAGAGACCCACCCGGGACATCCGCAAGCCAGACATGGTGCCGGATTCCTGATCTGCAACCGGGGCGCCCGTCGTCGCGGAAGCCGCCGGCCGTGGACGCTGCGGGCGGCCCGGTGCGACAGATTCTCGAACGCTTGTGCCGCCCTGTCAAGGCGGACATGCGGCGCCGAGCGGGTCGCGCGACCGTCACTGCCCGCCGCGGTGCGCCCAAAACCCCTTGCCGCGCCTCACTCCAGACGCTAGACTAACGCTCCAATCGCTCTCAATTGATCGAAGGACACGCCCGATGCCGTTTCGCGCCGACCCGACCAAGGAATACTACGAGATTCTGGGCCTCAAGGCCAGCGCCTCCACCGAAGAGATCCGGAAGGCGTACCGAAAACTGGCCCTCCACTACCACCCCGATCGAAACCGGGGCGACGCCACCGCCGAGGAGCGGTTCAAGGCCATCAGCGAGGCGTACGCGGTGCTGACCGACCCCGAGAAACGCAGGCTGTACGATCTGTCCCGTGCCACCGGTGCGGGGGGGCGGGGTGAGCGGCAGGCAGAGCCGTGGGCCTACACCACCCAGGAAGATATCCTGCGCGACCTTCTGCGCAACCGCGACGCCGCCGCCGTCTTCGAGGAGCTGACGCGCGAGTTTCAGCGGATGGGATTCCGTTTCGACGACAGCTTCGTCCGGCACATGTTTCTCGGCGGGCGCGGCGTCGTCTTCGGTGGGATCTTCTTTGGCGGCCCCTTTGGCGGCGGGCGGCACCGCAGGCGGGAAGGCTTCGGGACCTTCGGCCCGCACGCCGACTCGTGGAGTCCACGGCTCGAGGACCGACCTGCCGGCACCAGGATCGGGGGAGGACGGTCGCCCGGCCTTTTTGCCCGCATCGGCCGGGTGCTCCAGGGTGTCGGCCGGGTCGCGCGCCTGGCCCTGGGATCCGACCGGCGCGGCGCGGATCTGACCCAGGATTTCCTCATCACCCCGGCGGAAGCTCGGCAGGGCGCCAGAAAGCATTTCCGCTACTCCCGCGGCGGCGGCCTCGAAGAGGTCATCGTGGCCATCCCGGCGGGCGTCCGCCCGGGGACGAAGCTTCGTCTGCGCGGCAAGGGACTCCAGGGGGCGTCCGGACCCCCGGGCGACCTCTATCTGCGGATCCGGGTCGCGGAGTGACCTGGGAGGCGGGCGGCGCTCGGCTTTCAGCGGTCGGCCTCGGCAGCGACACCGCCGGCGGGTTTTTCCAACGGGGATACGTGTACCTGCTCCTGCGTGCGCGGGGTTGGAGTCTTCGGTGGTTTTCGGCTCTGAGGTGAACGCCGTTTGCTGACCGCTGAGCCCCCATGGCCCCCTCGATCCACAAGACCGTCTGTCTCCACGACTCCCCCGACACGCGCCGCATCCTGACCACGGACGCGGGCGGCCGCGACATCGATCTCCACGACTGCGGCACGCGAGGCGAGCGTCGTGTCGGGGTCGGGCGTGCCGTCGAGACACGGCCGTGAGTCTCTTCGAGCGTTTCGAAGCCATGGCCGCCGCGCGGGTCGATCGGCTGGCCCTCCAGATCCGGGGGCCCGCGGGGTACCGGCGTCTCTCCTATGCGGATGTGGCGCGGCAGGCCCGACTGCTGGCCTCCGCGCTCGTCCGGACGGGCGTGACCCCGGGAGAGCGCGTGGCCCTGATGAGCGAGAACCGGCCCGAGTGGGCCGTGGCCTATTTCGCGGTGACGGCCGCCGGCGGCACGGTCGTCCCGCTCGACCCGCAGCTCGGAGACGCCGAGGCGGCCAATGTCTTGCGACACGCCGGCTGCCGGATGGCGGTCGCCTCCGGCAAGCAGACGCCGCGCCTCCTCGCGGTTCGGCCGAACGGCGCGCCGCTGGCCCGGGTGGTGGACCTGGACGCCGAGACGCACCGGGAGCGGACGCTGGCCTTCCAGGCCGTTCTGAAAAATCCGGACCCGGTGCCCGCGCCCCTCCCGCGGGTGGAGCGCGACGCCCTGGCCTCGATCCTCTACACCTCGGGAACGACCGGCGTGCCCAAAGGCGTCATGCTGAGCCACGCGAATTTCCTGGCGAACGTCGAGAGCGTCATGAAGTTCCGGCTCGTCGACCCCGAGGACAACCTGCTGTCCGTCCTCCCGCTGCACCACGCCTTCCCATTCACGGTCCAGCTCATCCTGCTCTTCACGGGCGCGCGCATCACGTTTCCGCCTTCCCTCAGGGGTCCCGACCTGTTGGCCTGCATGCACGAGACGGGCGTGACGGTCCTGGTCGCGGTCCCGCAGCTCTTCTATCTGCTGCACAAGGGGATCTTCGACCGGATCGGCCGGCGACCGCTGCTCGTGCGCGGGCTGCTCCGGCTCCTGCTGCGGCTCTCCGGCGCGCTGCGACCCAGCGGGATCAACCTGGGGCGGCTCGTCTTCGGCCAGGTCCACCGGCGCTTCGGCGGCAAGATCCGCATCATGGCCAGCGGCGGCGCCCGACTGGACCCGGTCATCGCGCGCGACTTTCTGGCCCTCGGCTTCCGCTTGACCGAAGGCTACGGCCTGACCGAGACCGCCCCCGTGGTGGCGTTCAATCCGCTGAACCGCGTCCGGCCGGGCTCCGTCGGCGTCCCGCTTCCCGGCGTGGAAGTGAAGATCGTCGACGCGGACGCCGACGGGGTCGGGGAGATCGCGATCCGCGGACCCAACGTCATGCGCGGCTATTATCGGCTCCCCCAGGCCACGGCGGAGGCGATGCGGGACGGGTGGTTTCTTTCGGGCGATCTGGGATACCTCACGGCGGACGGCTATCTCGTCATCACGGGCCGCGCCAAAGAGGTCATCGTCCTCAGCTCCGGCAAGAACATCTACCCGGAGGAGATCGAGGAGCAGTACCTCAAGAGCGCCTACATCGAGGAGATCTGCCTGGTCCCCCAGACCGCCGACCGCGCTGGCGCCGCCGTGGAAGGCCTGCTGGCCCTGGTCCTGCCCGACCTGGCCGCTTTTCGCGCCAAAGGCCTGACCAACATCGCCGAGACGATCCGCTGGGACATGGAGAACGTCGGGCGGGATCTTCCGGCCTACAAGCGCCCCACGGGGCTCCGCATCGTCAAGGAGGGTTTCCCGCGGACGCGGCTGGGGAAGATCCAGCGCCACCTGGTTCTGCAACGGCTTCGCGGAGAGCTACCCGAAGCGGAGCGCCCCGCCCAGGCCGGGATGGCGGCGGAGATGGATCGGGCCGCGCAGGAAGACGAGGTGGGCCGCGCGGTTCTCGCCTATCTGCGGGATACGACGAAGAGACCGGTCGTCCGGCTCGACGACAACCTGGAGCTGGACCTCGGGCTGGACTCGCTGGCCCGCGTGGAGATGCTCGTCGCCCTGGAGACGCTGCTCGCCGTCACGATACCCGAGACCGTCGCCGAGCTCTTCACCGTGCGTGAGATCGTCGAGAACCTTCGCGCGCTCCGTGCCGGCGCGGGCGGCGGCCGCGACGCCCCGCGGCGGCGCAGCTGGACCGAGATCCTCGCCGAGACGCCCGCAGAGGTCGCCGCGATGATCGACGCCGGCAGCGGGCGCTCCGCCACGCTGATCACCGGATTTTCCCGCGGTGTCTGCATCGCCGTCCTGCGGGGAATCTACCGCCTCGAGGTCGAGGGGCTGGAACACGTGCCAAGCGCCGGGCCGTTTATCCTCGTCGCGAATCACGCCAGCTACTTCGACGCCTTCATCCTGGCAACCGCCCTGCCGTATCCGGTCGCGCAGCAGGTTTTCTATCTGGGTTTCGAGCGGTTTTTCCGCAACAAGGTTCTGGCCTGGTGGGCCCGCGGGGTCCGGGTGATCCCGGTGGACATGGACAACTATCTGGTGCGGGCACTCCAGGCGTCGGCCCGGATTCTGCGCGACGCCAGGGTCCTGTGTCTCTTCCCCGAGGGCGAGCGCTCCGCCGACGGCCGGGTCCGTCCCTTCCGCAAGGGAGCCGGGATCCTCGTCCGGGAACTCCGTTTCCCCGTGCTGCCCGCGCGAATCACCGGGGCGTTCGAGGCGTGGCCGCGCGGCCGGACCTGGCCGCGCTGCCACCCGATCCGCGTCCGGTTCGGGCCCCTGATCCCCGCCGCGGAACTCCTGGAGGGCGAGGGGCCCCGCGGTGCCGACGACGCCGAAACGGTGGTCGTGCGGCTGCGACATCGCGTCATGGCGCTGGGCGGGGACGCGCCGGCGTCGGTCTAACCGCACCGAACCAAACTTTGCTTGACAAGAGCGAGCCTTCGCATATACAAACCAGGCCGAGGCGGATCCGCCTCGGTCGCCCATCGGCACGCCTGTCGCCCGCTTCATTCTCCGTGGAGGATGTATGCAGGACATCTTTCGCTATGTGGACCGGCATCGCGACCGCTTCATGACCGAGCTGTGCGCGCTGGTCCGGCAGCCCAGCATCAGCGCGCAGAACGTGGGCGTCGCGGAGTGCGCGGCGTTGCTCGCCTCCCAGCTGGAGGCGATCGGCGTCACCGCCCGGATCCTGCCCACGGCCGGCCACCCGGTCGTCTTCGGCGAGGTGCGGGCGCCCGGCGCCGCGCGCACCCTTCTGATCTACGGCCACTACGACGTCCAGCCGCCCGAGCCGCTGGAGCTCTGGAAGACGCCGCCCTTCGAGCCCACCCTGAAGGACGGGCGTCTTTGGGGCCGCGGGACGGGGGACAACAAAGGGCAGCTCTTCGCCCACGTGAAGGCCGTCGAGTCCGTGCTCCGGGCCGCCGGGACGCTCCCCGTCAACGTGAAATTCCTCTTCGAGGGCGAGGAGGAGGTCAGCAGCCATTGTCTGCGCGGCTTCATCGAGGCCAACAGGCCCCTGCTGGCCGCGGACTACGCCTTCTGCTCCGACGGGCCCATGCTGCCCAACGATCAACCCACCATCCTCTTCGGTGTCCGCGGCATCCTGGGCGTGGAGGTGTCGTTCCAGGGAGCCAACAGGGACGTGCATTCCGGGAACCTGGGCCCCTTCGTGCCGGCGCCCGCCTGGCGGCTGGTTCACTTCCTGAGCACACTGCGGGATGCCGAGGGGCGGATCCGGATCCAGGGCTTCGCCGACGCCGTGGTGCCCCCGTCGGCGCAGGAGCGCGAGGCGCTGCGCAGGATGCCGTTCGACCCGGTCGCCCTGACGGGGCTGGGGCTCCCGCCGGCCGCCCCCGGCGACGGGCCGGCCTACTTCGAGCGGTTGATGTTTGAGCCGGCCCTGAACATCAACGGCCTGACCAGCGGTTACCAGGGCCGCGGGTCCAAGACCATCGTCCCGCACCGCGCGTCGGCAAAGATCGATATGCGGCTGGTGGTGAATCAGGACCCGGACGATATCTTCGAGAAATTTGTCGCCCACGCCAAGGCGCACGGATTCAACGACGCCCGGATCGAGCGGCGGGGGGGGTTCTACCCTTCGCGGACCCCGCTCGATCATCCCCTGGGCGCTGCCGCCGCCCGGGCCGTCCGCCGAGGGTTCGGGAAAGAGCCGGTCCTGCAGCCCTGCATGGGCGGCAGCGACCCCGATTACTATTTCACCCGCGTGCTCGGAATCCCGCGGGTCAACGTGCCGTACGCCCCCCACGACGAGAACAACCACGCTCCAAACGAGAGCATCACGGTGGAAGGCTTTTACGCCGGCATCAAGACGACGGCTGCGCTGCTGTACGAGGTGGCGGCCCTGTAAGCCGACGGGCGGGCGTAACGCCCGGCAAAGGAGGAGGATCCCATGAAACGACGATGGCTCTGCGTGGCTCTCCTGGCGATGACGGTGACGTGCGGCCTCGTGTTGCCGCTCGGAACAGCGGCGCAGGCCGCCAAGGATCGGGTGGTCGTGGCCTTTGGATCCAACATCCCCACGCTGGACCCGCACATGCACTCGAGCCGGCTGGCCCACATCGCCGACTACCACCTGTACGACACCCTGATGTATCGATCTCCCAAAGATAATTACAAACCGGGCCCCGGTCTGGCGGCCGCGATCAAGAGCCTCAACCCAACGACCTGGGAGCTGAAGCTGCGCCAGGGCGTGACGTTTCACAACGGCGAGCCGTTCAACGCCGAGGCCGTCAAGTTCACCCTTGACCGCATCCTGGACCCGGCCACGAAGTCCGTGACCCGCGGCAACTTCACCTGGATCAAGGAAGTCAAGATCGTGGACGAGAACACGGTCCAGCTTCTGACCGTCAAGCCGTTCCCGGCCGCGGCGGAGTTTTTGACGCTGGCCTATGTCGTTCCGCCGAAATACTTGAAGTCGGTCGGCGATGAGGAGTTCTCGCGCAAACCGGTCGGCACGGGCCCCTACAAGTTCGTGGAGTGGAAAAAGGCCGAGCATCTCATCGTGGAAGCCAACCCAGGCTACTGGAAGGACAGCCCCAAGGGGATGCCCAGGATCAAGACCATCGTCTTCCGAACGATCCCCGAGACCACGACTCAGATCGCCGAGTTGCTTTCCGGCGGCGTGGACATCATCCGGAACGTCCCGCCCGACCAGATCGCGGTCGTCAAGGGGTCCGGCAATGCGCGGATCTCGGCCACCAAGATCCTCCGGGTGAACTCCATCATGCTGGACAACGCGGCGCGGGCCAGCAATACACCGCTCACGAACCAGAAGGTGCGCGAGGCGATCGCGTACGCCATCAACGTGGACGAGATGCTCAAGACCATCCTGGGCGGTTACGCGGAGCGGACGGCGGCGGGCGTCAACCCGCTCCACTTCGGATTCGACCCGTCCGTCAAGCCGTACCCCTACGATCCCGAGCGGGCCAAGAAGCTGCTGGCCGAGGCCGGGTACCCCAACGGATTCGAGATCACGTTCAACACCTACAGCGGCTCCATCACCAGCGTGGACCAGATGGCCGACGCCATCGCCGGGTATCTGGCCAAGGTGGGTATCAAGGCCAAGCGCCGCCATATCGAGGACGTGGGACTCTGGACCAAGATGGGACAGGAAGGGAAGATGGAGGGGATGCAGTACTACAGCTGGGGCTCCAACTCCATCTTTGACGCCGACGCCATCCTTTACGCCTTGCACTACTCGAAGGAGCCGCTGTCCTACACCAAGGATCCGACCCTGGACCAGCTCCTGGACGAGGGACGGACCTCGATCGACCCGAAAAAGCGACAGGAGGCGTACGCCAAGGCCCAGCAGCTCATGCACGAGAAAGTGTTCTGGGTCCCCATCAATGTCCAGTACACCATCGAGGGCGTGAACAAGAACCTCAACTATGAGGCAGGCAGCGACGAGATGATGCGCGTCTACGCGGCCTCCTGGAAGGACTGAGAGAACCACGGCGGCGCAGGCGCTCAAATCCGAACGCCTCATTTCGAGTTTGAGACGCCTGCGCCTTTTTGCCTCTGCGGTAGCGATCCGTCATGGGTTCATACATCCTGAAACGGCTGGGCGAAGCGGTTCTGGTCTGTTTCGGCATCTCGCTCATCACGTTTTTGCTCTTGCATGTGGCGGGGGATCCCGTCCAGCTCCTCCTCTCCATCGAGGCCAAGGCGGAGGATGCCGCCGTTCTCCGAAAGAGCCTGGGGCTGGACCAGCCGCTCTTCGTCCAGTACGGGATCTTCCTCAAGGGGCTGCTCCGGCTGGACTTCGGCAACTCGCTGTTCATCCGCGAGTCGGCGCTCAGCCTGGTGATGGAGCGGTTCCCGGCCACGGTGCAGCTCACGGTGGCGGCGATGGTGATCGCGCTGCTCGTCGCCGTCCCGCTCGGGGTCGTGGCCGCCATCCGCCGCTACTCTCTCCTCGACAACCTCTGCACCGCCTTCGCTGTCTCCGGTCAGGCGATGCCGATTTTCTGGCTGGGCCTGATGCTCATCATCCTCTTCGCCGTGCAGCTTCGGCTGCTGCCGGCGTCGGGGCGTGGGACGCTCTGGCACCTCCTGATGCCGGCCTTTACGCTGGGTGCCTCGCTGGCCCCCATCACCATGCGCATGACCCGGTCCAAGATGCTGGATATCCTATCCGCGGACTACATCCGGACGGCGCGCGCCAAGGGGCTCCGGGAGCAGATTGTCCTCTTCCGCCACGCCCTGCGAAACGCCTCCATCCCCATCGTCACCATTCTGGGGCTGCAATTCGGCCGCCTGCTGGGCGGGGCCATCGTCACCGAGGCCGTCTTCGCCTGGCCGGGGCTGGGGACGCTGGCCCTATCCGCGATCCGGAACTTCGACTACCCCCTGGCACAGGCTTGCATTCTGAGCATGGCCTTCATCATCGTGATCGTGAATCTCGGCGTGGACGTCCTCGTGGGCTGGCTGGATCCGCGCGTCCGGTTCGACTGAAACGCATGGGTCCGATATCACCGATCGGACCTATGCGCAATCGGCGTCCACCGCGGGCGGTGTGAGGGAAGAGGTGATCTGGCGGAAGCTCTGGAAGTATCGGGCGGGCATGGCGGGACTCCTCATCGTCCTGGCGATGACGGGCATGGCCATCGGCGCCGCGGTTGTCTCGCCCCACGACCCCTACGATCAGGACGTCACGGGACGCCTGAAGCCACCCGTCTGGATGGCGGGCGGGAGCGCGGCGCATCTCTTGGGCACGGACCCCGTGGGGCGGGACATCCTGGCTCGGATCATCTACGGCTCGCGGATCTCGCTGGCCACCGGCGCCATCTCCGTCGTGATCTCCGTTCTGATCGGCGTCCTTCTCGGCCTGGTCGGCGGCTACTACGGCGGCAAGCTGGATTCCGTCATCAACAACCTCGTCAACGTGATGATGGCGTTCCCCTTCATGCTCCTCGCGCTCACCGCCGTGGCGGTGATGGGGCCCAGCTTCCGGAACATGGTCATCGTCCTGGGGATCACGGGCTGGCCGATCTACACGCGCGTCGTGCGCGCCGAGACGGCGCAGATCAAGACGCTGGAGTTCGTCGTCGCGGCGCGGGCGCTGGGATTTTCCGGCGTGCGCATCCTCCGCCGCCACATCTTTCCCAACCTGTTCAACACCGTCATCGTGACCTCGAGCCTCGAGGTTGCCCGCATGATCCTCATGGAATCCATCCTCAGCTTCCTGGGGCTCGGCGTCCAGCCGCCGACCCCCTCCTGGGGCGGCATGCTCGGCGAGGGGCGGACATACATGTTGACGCACTGGTGGCTGGCGACGTTTCCCGGCATCGCCATCTTTTTCACCACGCTGGGGATCAATCTCTTCGGGGACGGCCTGCGGGATCTGCTCGATCCGCACCAGTATTGATGGCGCCGCCGCGGCGTCCGACGGGGCGCATCGATGACGGACCTGGACAACCCGCGCTGGAATCGGGGGGCTGCGCCATGACGGTTCGATGGGTTCTGGCCGGGGTCTTGGTCTTTGTCGCGGCCGCCTGCGCCCCAGGCGGACCCGCACAATCTGTCCCCGTGCAGCCACCGCTCTACCCCCCGGCGGTTTTCGCGCACCGCGTCAGCACCACGGACGTGACGGTCTATTGGAACTGCGCCCAACCGGAACCGGGCGCGCTGTACCTGGACGGGGTGGTCCAGAACACGGGAGCCGGAGAGGTCCGGTTTGTGGAGGTCGAGATCGTCTCCGTGGACGCCCGGGATCGCACGATCGCCAGCCTGAGGACCGCCGTGCCCGACGTGGTGATCCAGACGAACCAGATGTCGCCCTTCCGCCTGGGGCTTCGCACCGTGGGAGCCGAGGCAAGAATCGATCTGTACTACGAATACCGCGTGCGGTCTCCATTCGGCATGGGGGTGTCCAGGATGTCCCCGGAGCGCTTCCGCGCCAGGGACGTGTGCTCCGAGTCGCAGCACCGGGTCCCGAAGCCGCAATCGGACGGTATTTCCTGATCCCCGCCTTGCCGGGCCCGCCTCGCGCCCGCGCCGAGGTACCCTCGCACACCGGTGGGAATCTCGATCTTTGGAAGCGGCGCGACCCGAAGATCCGTGCGGCCGTGTTGCAGCACGAGAAATACCGGGTAGCGGTGGGCACCAAGATCGCCGAGAACGCTGCGCGGGCTTTGCAGTCGGCGGGTTTGGCGAGGCGAGCGTAAAGCCCTGCCGCAACGGTCCGGCCAGGGATCGCGATCAGGCGATCCGGGACCGCAGGCGGGCCGCCGGTGGTCCGGGTTCCGCAGCTGCCCGGTGACGGCCTTCGCGTACGGATCCGGCACGCGTCCGTGGTCGCCGGATCGCAGCCCGCGCGTCGGATCCCACGTCCCCCGCACCGTGTAAACGGAGCGCCGGCCGGGCTTGCGGCCGGACAGAAAGGGTGTCAGATGACCTTTGCTCGATGGTCGAATCGGGTGGTACCGATGGGCTCGCCGTCGGGCGTATCGAGTCGTGGCGGGAAGACCTGGCTGGCGCGCTGCGAATGGAGCGCGCAGCTCACCCCGTCCGGCGTCAGCGTGGCGCCGAGCGGATGGGGCCCGCCCCTGGAGACCTGTCTGTGGCTTCGGTACAACCGTTTGGCGTCCACGCAATCCTCTCCCGCTGCGCGGCCGATGACGGTGTCGAGACGCCCCTCCCGGCGCGAGCCCCCCGTTATCGAAGTTTACGCAGCAGGCGCGCCGCGCGGCGTTTCCACGGCCGGTCCTCGGCGCGGCGGTACCAGGGGGCGGTGCGGTAGGATGTGAGCGCCTCCCGCAGGGCGGCCCGCGCTTCGTCCGGCCGCCCGCTCGCGTCCAGCGCCTGCCCTAGTTTGGACCAACCTTCCACGCTGGACCCGTAGATTTGGGTGGCCTGGCGGTAGCGCTCGGCCGCTTGCGCCCACTCGCCGCGCGCGGCGCGAAAATCGCCGAGCCGCAGGTAGGGTTCGCCGTAGCCGAACTTTGGGTTGAGGTTGAGGGCGTTCTCCACCAGCGCCCGGCCCCGCTCCACGTCCCCGTCGTGCATCAGGGAGAGACCCAGATAGTAGTTGGCCTCCGGCAAGTCGTCCACCCGGGGCCAGGCCCGCTCCAGCTCGGCCCGCGCCTCGCCAAATCGCCCCTGACGCGCGAGGATCGCCCCGAGATCCGTACGACTCTTCGCGTCGTGCGGGTTGACCGCCAGCGCGCGGCGGAGGCGGCCCGCCTCGCCCCACGACCGGACCTTTCGGCTGAGCCGGAACGCCCAGCGCGACCCGGCCCACCACCCCGGCAGGGACAGCAGGACGATGACCAGAACGGCCAGCAGCGGGTTGCCGGTGAGCCAGGTGAGGAGGGCGAAGAGAAAGAAACGACTCATGTCACGTGCGGGAATTCCCGCCTGTCGGCCATGCGTCCCGGATGCGCACGCTGGGAAGACACCGCGGGATCACGCGAACCGCTTCAAGCGCTCTTTCGACTGCTCCAGGACGGCGGCGTGGAGGCTGCTGCCGTGGGCGTCCATGGTGACCACGGCGGGGAAGTCCTTGACCCGGAACGCCCAGATGGCTTCCGGGCTGCCGAACTCCTCCAGATACACCCCGAGGACGTCCGTCACGCATTCGGCCAGGACCTGGGCGGCGCCGCCCACGGCGTGGAGGTAGACGCAGCCGACCTTGGCGCACGCGTCCAGCGTCTTGGGGCCCATCCCCCCTTTGCCGATGACCGCGCGGAGCTGGTACCGCTCGATCAGGTCCGCCTGGTACGGCTCCTCGCGGATCGAGGTCGTGGGTCCGGCCGCCTTGACCACCCACCTGCCCTTCTCTTTGATCACCACCGGCCCGCAGTGGTAGATCATCTGGTTTTCCAGAGCCACGGGCGGTTTCCCGCCGTCGTGCAGGTACTTGTGGACGGCGTCCCGCCCCGTGTACACCACGCCGGTGACGTGGACCATGTCGCCCATTTTCAACGCGCGAACCTTTTCTTCGGTGTAGGGCTCGATGAGCTGGATCATTGGCGACCTCCAACGTGGAAGCGATCCGCGGCCGGCGATCGGCCTCACGCAAAGCGCGAAGGCGGCGAAGGATCTCTGGTGTCTAATAGAGCCACTTGACGATCGCGCCCCGACCGTCCAGCACGAAGCCCTGGCGGCGGTAGGCCCAGCACATGTACGAGATCGACACAAAAAAACTTGCCGGCAGCCTGTTGAGCGCGCCGATCTTACAGCCCAGAAGCGTCGTCCTCCCGCCGAATCCCATGGGGCCGATCCCCAGCTTGTTGGCGGTCTGAACGATGTCCCGCTCCAGCGCGGCCAGGGGCGGATCGGGATTGACGTCGTCCAGCGTGCGCAGGAGCTGTTCCTTGGAGTGCAGGTACCCGGTGGCGCGGTCGCCTCCGATGCACACCCCCAGGATCCCGGGGCTGCAGCCCTTGCCCTGTGCCTGCACCACGGCGTCCAGGATCACCTTGCGGACGCCGTCCAGATCGCGGTTCGCGCCGACGCGCGGATCGGGCAGCGAGTACTGCGCGCCCACGTTCTCGCAGCCGCCCCCCTTCAGGATCAACCGGACGTCCAGCCGGGTCCCGCGATATTGGTAGAAGTGAATCGTCGGGCTGCCCGGCCCCAGATTGTTTCCGCTGTTCTTCCCGGTCACCGAATCCACGGAGTTCTGCCGCAGATATCCCTTCGCCGTGGCCGCGGCCACCGCCGCCCTGGTGGCGGCCTCGAAGGCGATCTGGTCGAAGCCCACCGGGACCTTGACAAAGAACAGAATGCTCCCCGTGTCCTGGCAGATGGGCTGCGATTTGCGCTTGGCCAGATCGATGTTCCTGGTGATGATATCCATGGCGTAGGCGCCGGTCGTACCGGCCAGTTCCGCCCCGGCGCCGGCATCGACGGCTCGGAAAACGTCCTCCGGCAGCTCGGCGGAGGTTCGTCGAACCAGTTCCAGCAGATTGGCCTTGAGATTCCGCATGGCAATTCTCCTCTCGCTGCCCCAGCCGGCCGGACCGCGGATGCCCAACGTCTGGGATTGTAGGCCCTTGCCCCGTGCGGTGTCAACGCGGCAGCCCAACACGATGTGGCGGCGCGGAGCTTGGCATGGTAACATTTGCCCGCACAACCGGCAGCCCAGCCGCGGGCGGTGTCGCGCCGGTGCCGCGCGTCGCGCTCGGCTTGATCCCGCCACGGGGTGGCGCCGCGCACGGACAGAGGATCATCTCATGGCTATCCTGAAAGTCGCCAATTTGGGCAACCCGATCCTCCGGGTCCCGTCCGACCCCGTAAAGAACATCCAGGCGCCGGAGATCCAGCGGGTGATCGACGACATGCTGGAAACCATGCGCGAATACCGCGGCGTGGGGCTTGCAGCGCCGCAGGTTCACCGATCCCTCCAGATCGTGACGATCGAGCTGGACGCCGACCTCGGTGCGCCGCCGGCGCCGGTCGCATCCCCCACGGTCCTCATCAATCCGCGGATCGTGCCCGCCACCGAGCAGTCGGAGGAAGACTGGGAAGGCTGCCTGAGCATCCCCGGCCTCCGCGGGAAGGTTCCGCGCTACACCGACATCGAGGTCCAAGCCCACGACCGGCGGGGGAGGCCTCTCAACTTCACGGCCCACGACTTCTTCGCCCGCGTGATCCAGCACGAGTACGATCACCTCATCGGCACGATGTTTCTGGATCGCATGAAGAGCCTCGAGACGCTGACCTTCTTGGAAGAGTACGGTCGCTACTGGGCGCGTCGCGAGGACGCGGAGTGACCGAGCCCCTCGGGTATCGGTTCTGTCCGCGCTGCGGGAAACCGCTGGACTCCCGCGTCCTGAAGACCGGTGAGCCCCCCCGCCTGGTGTGCAGCGCCTGCGCGTTTATCTTCTTCCTCGATCCCAAGATCGCCACCGGCGTCGTCTTCGCTTACGGCGGCGGGATCCTGCTGGTGCAGCGCGCCATCCACCCGAGCTACGGCAAGTGGGTCTTCCCCGGAGGATACGTGGACCGCGGCGAGACGCTGGAAGCCGCGGCCGTGCGCGAGGTTCGGGAGGAGTCGGGGCTCGCGGTTCGCCTGACGCGGCTGCTGGGAGTCTACTCCTTCCCCGGCAACCCCGTCATCGTCGTGGCGTACGCGGGCGACGTGACGGGCGGCTCCCTCCGGATCGATGAGGAGAGTCTGGCGGTCCGATCCTTTCCGCCGGCCGAGATTCCCTGGGATCAGCTCGCCTTCCCCAGCACCGTCCAGGTCCTGAAGGACTATCTTCAACTCGTTGCCGCCCACTGACCGTTCAGCGCCCGGCTCTCCGGCTGTTCGGACGCCGTCTCCGGCGGACACGCCGACCGCTGACGGCGTCTCACGAACCCGTTGTGCACTCCCCGCCCGCGTGCTATGGTTCGCGCGATGTTCCTGGGTTGGTCCGCACAACGGCTCATCGCTCCGCTGCTCGCGGCCCTGCTCTTGGGCTGCGGCGACACTCGACCGGAGCGCCAGCCGGAGGGCGCCGTTGCCTTCCGGAGCGGCGCCGGACAGGAGAGCGCCAGCCGGATCTTTGTCGTGCCGGGCCTCCCGTTCCAGCGCTCGGGGATGCTCGTGCCGGCTCACCAGCCGGCCTGGCAGGCCGCGTGGCCGGAGGAGGATCGAGAGCCTCCGCTGCTGCGGGGCGCCTCGGGCGGCATGACGACCGGTCTGGGTCTCCTCCTGATCATTCCCGTGGCCGCCACCTTCTGGCCGGCGGCGGTGGGGATCGTCGTCGGGTCCACCGCCGCGGGGATGCTGGGCGTCACCCTCGGCGACACCACCGAGATCCGGATGGCGGCGCCGGATCGCGCGGTCATCGTCGAGGCGACCAAACGGCTGCAGCCCGACCGGCTGTTTCGAGAAGCCATGGGCCAGGGGCTGCGCCGTCGCACGGGACAGCCGCTGCCCGTCGTCACCTGGCGTACGGCCGAGAACCCCGACACCGCGGGGACCGACCCGCTGGTCGAGGCGCGGGCCCGCGGACTGGACGGTGTGCTGGAGTTTTCCATCGACGCGCTGGGTCTGGCAGCCGGGGAAGAGCGGGACACCTACGGCGTCTTCGTCCAGGCGCGTGTGCGCGCTCTGGACGCGCGCGACGGGCGGCTGCGGTACGAACGGGTCTTGAGCTATGGGCCGGGACGCGCGGTCGCGGGCCTGCCGAGATCGGACTTCCACACCGTCGAGCTTCTGGCGGCCGACCAGGGGCGCGTGTTCCGTCAGGTGGCGTCGGACGGGATCCGGCGCCTGACGCGCATCCTGGCCGAGGACCCCCAGTTGCCCCTTGCCCCGTCACCGCCGGGCGTGCCATGACCCGAGGTCCAGCGACAAACGGTCACACGCGCGTCCCAACTCGCCCTTGGGATTTGGGCAAAGCTCATCGCTGGCTGCGCGGCGCGTCCGGGTCCTCTCGCAGTCGGACCACCGTCGCGCCCCAGCCGCCCCGGTCCGGCGGCGCGCCGCCGAAGGCGTCCACCAGGGGATGGCCGCCGAGCACCGAGCGGACCACCGTGCGCTGGGTTCCCGTGCCGCGCCCGTGAATGATGCGGACTTCGCGGAAGCCACGCCGGACGCACTCCACGATGTACTCGCGCACGAGATCGGGGATGTCCCGCGGCGCGAAGGCGTGCAGGTCTAAAGAGTCCTCGACCGGCAGACGAACGGCGGGACCGGATTCCGGTGCGTCCGGGCCGGCCGCTGGCCCGTCGGCATCGGCGGGGCGGGAAGCCATCGCGGCGCCGCGCTCAGGCCGGCGGCGCGGGCCGTCGATCGTGCAGCGGGCTCACCGTCTCGTAGGCGCGCCCCAGACGGAGGAGCGTCGCCTCGTCGAAATGGCGGCCGACAAGCTGGAGACCCACGGGGAGACCCTCCGTCGTCAAGCCGCAGGGCAACGACAGCGCGGGGTGCCCGGTGACGTTGATCGGCCTGGTGCAGCGGGTGAGCCAGGCCCGCACATCGTCCCGGACCCCGTCCACCGTGGCCTCCCGCTCGTCGGTGCGCGGCGCCGGGATGGGCGTCGTGGGCAGCAGCAGCGCGTCCACGCTCGTCAGGGTGCCGTCGACTTCCGCCCGGAGGATCTGGCGGGCGCGCTGCGCCTTCAGGTACTGGGTGGCCAGGACGAACTGCCCCGTGAGGAGTCGCGCCCGCACGTCGGCGCCGTACTCCGAGGCGCGTGTCTTGAGGTACGGCTCGTGATAGGCCATGGACTCGGCGGTAATGATGGCAAAGGCGGCCGGTCCCGCGTGGTGGATGCGGGGCAGGCGGATATCCTCCACCCGGACCCCGAGCCCCTCCAGGGCCCGCGCGGCGGCCTCCACGGCGGCCCGGACCTCGGGATGCAGCCGCTCGAAGAACACCTCGCGGACGACGCCGATTCGCAGGCCGCGGGGATCCGGGTCCGACGCGCGCCGATAGTCGGGCACCGCCGCGGCCGCCGTGGAGGGATCCGCCGGATCGTGCCCGGCCAGCGCCTGCAGCAGCAGCGCCGCGTCCGTCACGGTCCGGGTCATGGGGCCGATGTGATCCAGCGACCAAGCCAGCGGGACCACGCCGGCGCGGCTTACCCGCCCATAGGTCGGCTTGAGCCCCACGATCCCGCAGAGCGAGGCGGGAATCCGGATCGAGCCGCCGGTGTCGGTGCCCAGGGCCCCGGCGCAGAGGCCCGCCGCCACCGCCGCCCCGGACCCGCTGCTGGAGCCGCCCGGCATCCGGTCGCGCCCCCACGGATTCGCGGCCGTCCCGTAATGGGGGTTCACGCCCGTGGGGCCGTAGGCGAATTCGTGCATGTTGAGCTTTCCCAGCAGGATCGCGCCCGCCTCGGCCAGCCGCACGGCAACCGTGGCATCGGTGCCGGGTACCCAGTCTTTCAAGATCCGCGAGCCGCAGGTGGTGCGGATTCCGCGGGTCATGACCAGATCCTTCATGGCGATCGGGATGCCGTGAAGCGGACCGCGGTACCTGCCGCTTCCGATTTCCCGCTCCGCGGCGGCCGCTTCGGCCAGCGCACGTTCCTCGAGCACCGTGATGTAACAGCGGGCCGCCGCATCCTCCCCCCGGATGCGGTCCAGGTAGGCCCGCGTCAGCTCCACGGGGGAGAGGGTCCGCCGGCGCAGACGCTCGCCGGCCTCGGCGATGCTGAGCCGGGTCAACGCGTCAGCGTCCATAGGACGCCTCCCCCGGCGGCACCAACAGGGTGGCCGGCTCGACGCTCTGGAGATCGAGGTCGTCCAGCCCGGCCAGCCCCTCGAGCTGGGCGCCAAGCTGGGCCTCGATGCTGGGCAGGTCGGCGGGGTCCACGGGAACCCGCGCCAACACCACGGCGATGGCCCGCAGAAGATCGGTGGAAACGGACGCCATGACATCCTCCTCGGAGATTCCAGGACACGTCGCGTACTCTAGCAAGTTTCGCGGCGGCATGTCCAGCCGAAAGGCCGTGTTGCGCCCCCGCCGGCGCCGCCGGGGCGTCCCCTCGTGAGCGCCGCCCTCCTGAGCGGGGTGCGCGGGCAGCTCCTCGTGGTGATCGTGGGCCTCGGGCTGTTTGGCCTCTTGGTCTACGGCGCGGGCCCCGCGGGGGTCTTCCAGGCCTTCCGCCAGCTGGGATGGCTGACGCCCCTGATCGTCCTGCCGTACCTTGCGTCGTACATCCTCGACACACTGGGATGGTGGTGGGTGTTGTCGCGCTGCTTCCGCGGTCCGGCGGATGCGCCCTCTCCCGTGCCGTCCTTTCTCCGGCTCTTCGCGATCCGCGCCGCCGGCGAGACGGTCAACGCCGTCACGCCCACCGCGTACTTCGGCGGAGAACCGGTCAAGGCGTGGCTGCTCGACCGCCGCGGCGTCCCGCTGGCCCGCGGTCTGGCGTCCGTCCTGGTTTCCAAGACCGCGCTGATGCTGACCCAGGGGGTGTTCGTCCTGTTGGGAGTGCTGGTGGCCATGGGACGCTGGCGGACGGCGGTACCCACGTGGGCGGCAGGCGGAATCGGGGCGGCACTCGCCCTTCTGGTGGCCGCGGCCGTCATCGGCATCCAGCGCTACGGTCTCTTCACGCTGCTGCTGAACCTCTCCCGCCGCCTGAGCGGCCGCGAGTCGCTCTTGGCCCGATGGGAAGCCGAGGCCATAGCGCTCGACGGCCTCCTGCGCGATTTCTACGGCAAGCGGCCCGGGGCCTTTCTGGTGTGCTGCGGTCTGCACTTCCTGGGCTGGCTCGCCGGCTGCTTCGAGGTGCTCCTGGCCCTCCGGCTCTTGGGCGCACCCGTGGATTTCCCCGCGGCCTTCAGCATCGAGGCACTCTCCAGCGTGGCCAAGCTTGCCGCGCTGGTCGTGCCGGGAAGCCTGGGGGTCCAGGAAGGCGGGCAGGTCGTGATCTTCGTGACGTTCGGCCTGGGGGCTCCGCTGGCGATGACGTTCAGTCTGTTGAGACGCGGGCGCGAGCTCCTCTGGGTCGGCTTCGGTCTGATGGTGTTGCTGCAGCATCGCGGGCTGCCACGGATGCGGGAGGCCGCGGGGAAATAGACGAGGCGCGCAGGCAAAGAAAAAGGCCTCGAAGTTTTCACGGCAAGCTGGCCGCCCCGGTGGACAAGGCCGGAGTCTTCGAGGCCCGGCGATTGCTGGGATTCCGTAGACGAAACCCCCGGCGTTCGCCAGCGCAGGGCTACGCCTACGTTACAATCACCTCACCTGTCCAGTTTAATATGCCCACTGGATCACCTCCTTTCTGGTGTACGCTCTATGTACAGTCCGGAACGCGTCCGCGCAAGAAAAAAATGCAGGCGCCGCGGACAGGCGGCGCGTGTCTCGGGTGGCACCCCTGTCGGAGACCTGCTAGGCTCCTTCGGGGATTCGAGGCTGCCGCCCCGGCTCGGGGGGGAGGTTGAGGATCTCCCGGGGGAAATGCTCCGTCAGGTAGTCCACGATGTCCTTGACGGACAGGATGCCGACCGGGTGTCCGTCCGGGTCGACGAGGGGTACGTGGCGATACCCGCCGACGCTCATCTGCTGGAGAGCGAAGGCGATGGGATCTTCCAGCGTCAGCGTCTCGGGATTCCGCGTCATGGCGCCGTCGACGGAGACCTTGGCGGGGTCGTAACCGGTGCCCACCAGCTTCGTCAGAATGTCCCGCTCGGTGAAGATCCCGACCACTTTGCCGCCGTCCTCCACCAACACGCAGCCGATGCGATGCTCTTTCATGATCCGCGCCGCCTGTCCGATGGTCGTCCCCAGGGGCACGGCGACGCGTCCCACGCGGCGCGGGAGGCTCTTGATCGGTTCGGCGAACAGCCGGGCGTCGATCGCCTTGGCCGGGCCCTCATCCTCGTCGTACCGCGCCTCCTCGTCGAAAATCGTCTCCGGATCCATGTCTCGCCTCCCCCGATCGCGCCCGGTCGCGCGCACGGCGCCCAAGGTATCAGCCACTTCACGCGTCTGAGAACCGATGATAGGTTGCCGCGCGACAGGGCGCAACGGAAACTTTTCGCAGGACTTCCGCGAACGGATCTCGCGAGGTACAATTCCGCGGGGCTTCGCGGCCACGAATGCGAGACGGTGCCGACAGAGCGGCGCTCGCCTCCGGGCCGGGGGCGGAGCGATCGTCGGGCGACACAGCGGAGGACGGGCCATGTGCTGGCGGTGCAATCCACGAGCGGGCGGCGGAGACGGTCGAGCCGTCGCGGCGGCCCTGCGGGAGAACCGGGTGTCCCGCCGGCGGATACTGAAGGTCGGGCTGGGTCTCCTGGCGCTTCCTGCGACGGGGATCCTTCAGGCGTGCGCCACGACGCCCATCACCGGTCGCTCCCAGATTCGACTCATCTCTGCAGAGGAGGAAGCCAAGCTCGGCGTGATGGCGTTCGCGCAGTTGCGCGAGGCGGAGGTCAAGAAGGGCCGCCTGCTGACGGAGCGCGAGAACCCGGCGGCCCATGCCATGGTCCGGCGCGTTTCCGAGCGGGTGATCGCCGCCTCGGGTCTGGGGCGCGCCTACGAATGGGACTACATGCTCCTCAACGCGCCCGACACCGTGAACGCCGCGGCCATTGCCGGCGGCCGGATCATCGTGTATTCCGGCATCCTACCCGTGGCCGGGACCGATGCGGGGCTGGCGACGATCATGGGGCACGAGGTCGGACACGTGATGGCGCACCACACCGCCGAGCGCTATTCCCAGGATCAACTGGTCAACGTCGCCGGCTCGCTGGCAGGGGCCACCGCCGGAGGCAGCCTGGCGACGTTGGCCGTCCTGGGGCTCGGGCAGGTGGGTTTCCTGCTCCCGTACAGCCGGGCGCAGGAGAGCGAGGCGGACTACATCGGTGTCCTGCTCATGGCCAAGGCCGGCTATGATCCTCGCGAATCGGTCGGCCTCTGGCAGCGGATGAGCCGGCACGGTGGAAGCAGAGGGCCGGAGTATCTGTCCACGCACCCGAATCCGGAGACTCGCATCGCGCAGCTACAGGGCTGGCTGCCTCAAGCCATCCAGTATTACCAGAACCCGTCGCTCGCGCTGCCCAATACTCGCTAGCTCTTGCGCGAAGTTTTGGTCACCACACCGCTGAACAGCGACTCAAGGTCGGTGGACCCGCACGTCGGACAGGCCGGCTGTTTTTCGCCTCGCTCGCGAATCGTCATGGTGACGGTGAACTCCTTCTGGCACTTCAGGCACAAAAACTCGTAGGTCGGCATGGCCACCTCCTCTCATCCCCCACGTCGATGGGCGCGTGTTGGCGTACGGGCGATCACTACAAAGAATGTAGCGCGGACCGCCGCAAATTACCAGGGTTCAAACAACCGAGGAACCCGGACCTGTTGAACGGGCGGGGGAGGGTGCCCGCGCGGTCTCTCGGTAAGTCGGCGAGGCCAGCTTCCGCCGCAGCTACCGGTGGTAGAGGCCGCCGAGCCCCATCGGGATCTCCTGGAGAAGTTCCAGCGAGGTCTGCGCCGGCATGGTGGGCACACTTCGATCCACCGCTGCGACATATTTTTGTCCCGCCGCCCGCGCCCGGCGGGCAAAAAACTTGACTTCTCGCATCGCCCCCGTACAATCCGCCGGGATTGGCGATGCCCTCACTCGCCGGGGAGAACGACATGACCGCAGACTCGGTGGCCGACGTGTTGCGCGGACGCAAGATCTTCGACCTGGGTGTGGAGCTTTTTCCAGGCATGCCGCATGTCCCGACCCATTCTCCTTTCGTGTATCAGATGGTCCGCGAGCACGGCGACCTCATGTACGGCGAAGGCGTCTCCGCGGCCGTCGACATCTTCGGCATGAGTTGCCACACCGGCACGCACCTGGACGGGCTGGGGCACTTCGCCAAAAACCTTTGCCTGCACGGGGGCCAGCCCGCCGCCGAAGGGCAGAGCAAAACCGCGGGCCTCTCGACGCTCGGTATCCAGCGGGTGGCGCCGTGGGTCGCCCGCGGCCTCCTGCTCGACATCCCGGCGGCGCAGGGGAGGGAAATTCTGGAACCGACGCAGGTGATCGGGCCGAGGGACTTGGAGCAGGCCGCGAAAAAGGCGGGGGTGACGGTCCGACCGGGGGACGTGGTGTTGATCCGCACCGGCTGGATGCGGCTCTGGCCCGACCAACGCAAATACTACAGCGTGCAGACCGGACAGCCCGGCATCGACGTGGAGGCCGCTCGCTGGCTCACCGAGCAGGGCGCCGCCTGTCTCGGCAGCGACAATTTCGCCGTGGAGGTGACGCCGACCGCAAACAACGCGCACCCCGTTCACATCCACTGCCTGGTGGAGAAGGGCGTTCACCTTTTGGAAGTGGCGAACCTGGAGGCGCTGAGCCGCAGCGAAATCTATGCATTCTCGCTGATCATGGTGCCGATGAAGATCCGGGGCGGCACGGCCAGCCCCATCCGTCCCTTGGCGGTGGTGTAGGCCACCGGACCGAAAAGGACAAGCCATGCAACACCGCGCCGCGGGCGTATTCCTGCACCCCACATCCCTCCCTTCGCCCTTTGGCATCGGAGACCTGGGCCACGATGCCATCCGGTGGCTCGACCTCCTCCGCCGATTCGACCACGTGTACTGGCAGGTGTGCCCGCTGTCCCCGACGGGTTTCGGCGATTCGCCGTACCAGAGCTTGAGTTCTTTTGCGGGCAACACGCTGCTGATCTCGCCCGCGCGGCTGGTGGAGGACGGCTTGTTGACGCAGGCGGACCTCGACCGCTACCCGCGTCTGCCCGAGGACCGCGTGGACTTCGGCGCCGTCGTCGAGGCCAAGGATCGCCTCTTCCGAACGGCCTTCACGCGGTTCGAGGACGGCGGCGCGTTCCGGGCCTTTTGCAGACGCGAGCACTCCTGGCTCGAGGGCTACGCCCAGTTCCGGGTCTTGAAGGACCTGCACGGCGGGCGCTCCTGGATCGAGTGGGCGGACGACTACCGGCTGTGCCGGCCGGCGAGCCTGCGTCGGCTGTCCCGGACGCACGCCGAGGCGCTGCGCTACCAGAAATTCCTCCAGTATCTCTTCCACAGGCAGTGGCAGGCCGTCCGGGCCCACGCGCAGGCGCTCGGTATCGGCATCATCGGTGACATTCCGTGCTACGTGTCTTTCGACAGCGCCGACACCTGGGCATCTCGCGACCTGTTCGAGTTCGACGACCGTTGCCGCCCGATACGCGTGGCCGGCGTGCCGCCGGACTATTTTTCCGAGACCGGCCAGCTCTGGGGAAACCCGCTGTACCGCTGGGATGCCATGAAGGCGGACGGCTACGCCTGGTGGATCGCGCGCCTCGGGACTACTCTCGAGCGGCTGGACCTGGTCCGTGTGGATCATTTCCGCGGCTTCGAGAGCTACTGGGCGGTGCCGGCCGGCAGCCCCACGGCGGTCCAAGGCGAATGGGTGAAGGGACCCGGGTTGGAGTTCTTCGAGGCGCTCCGGCGGGCCCTGGGCGCTCTGCCACTCATCGCGGAGGATCTGGGCCACATCACCGATGAGGTCGTGGCGCTCCGCGATGCCGTCGGGCTGCCGGGCATGAAGGTCCTGCAGTTCGCCTTCGATGGAAACCCCGACAATCCCTATCTGCCCTACAACGTCGTGGCCGACAGCGTCATCTACACCGGGACCCACGACAACGACACGACGGTCGGCTGGTTCACGAACGCGCCGGAGCCGGACAAGGAACGGGTGTGCGCCTATCTCGGCTGCCGCGGCGCGGAATTCTGGGCGCCGTTCCTCCGCATGGCCTACGCGGCGCCCTCTCGCCTCGCGATGGTTCCGCTGCAGGACATCCTCGCCCTCGGCAGCGAACACCGCCTGAACACGCCGGGAACGTCCCAGGGCAACTGGCGGTGGCGCTTCCGCTGGGACATGATCCGTGAGGATCACTTCGCCATGGTCCGGCACTTCGCGACCGTCTACGGCCGTCAACCCCGCGACGCGGCCGGCGGCAGGGCGCCATGAGGTCCGCATGGCCGATTTCACAAAGATCGGGGCGCTGATCCTGTGCGGCGATCGGCTTCTCCTCTGCCGGAAACGTCGGGACACGTCGAAGCTGATCTTTCCGGGTGGGCGCATCGAGGCCGGTGAAACCGACCTGGAGTGTCTGGCGCGCGAACTCCGTGAAGAGCTCGGCTCGGTCGCTCTCGCCAACGCGGAGTACGTGGGCACCTATGAAGATCGGGCGGCCCTCGACGATCCGGCCGCGGTGAAGACGCTCCGCATCGTGCTCTATCGCGGCGACCTGGTCGGCACGCCCACGCCGGGTTCGGAGATCGTCGAGGTCGTCTGGTTCGGCCCCGATTCCGACGTGGCCGAGCTCTCGCCTGTCCTGGTCAGGCGGGATCCTGCCGGACCTGTTGTTGCGCGGCATCCTGACGTGGGGTGAGCGATGGGCTCCGGAGCCGCCCCGGGGCCACCGGTGACCGCCGGAGGCCGCGACGCGCGCGGACTCCTCGGCCCCTGGGCGGACGCCGTCGCTCCCATCGAGGAGCCGCTCTTCCTCGTGGATGACGATGGAGTCCGTCTCCGGCTCCATCCCGATTGCTCGCGGTGCGAGACGGAGATCTACTTGGAATGACCCGCACCCCTGAAAACCGGTGCGCCGAGGGACCTGGTCGCGGGAAAACGGTGTCGGCCGCGCGGCGAACCGCGCGGTGGAGGGCGAAGTTGAGCGCGGATCGGTGGGGCAGCGGACCGGCTGTCCGTTGCGGCCGGGTCTGGGTGAGCGGTCGTGTAAATTCCGACGGCAAGGACACCGCCGGAATCGCTCCAGGCGATGTCTCGAACCCCGGTATCCCCCCGTCAGGCGAAGCCCTTGCAGGCCGAAGTGTGGATTCCGCCGGTCCGGCGGCGGCGTCGAGCGCCGAACGCGCCGGACACGCTACTCACTCCTCTTCTTCGTTCTCCGCCGTGGCGCGCGCCCAGAACGGAACATCGTCTTCTTCATGGCCGTCATTGAAGTCGTCCGTGTCCGCAGAGACGAACTGGCCCCTGACGCGCTCCTTCAGGGGCCCCTTGGGGGCTCGTTCGCTTTTCGGGCCGCGCCCTTTCGTCTTGCGCGCGCCCCGCGGAGGCGCATCCGGGCCAAAGACCCGTTTGGGCTGCGCGGGTCCCGTGGGGCTCGGCTCGCCCGACCAGCTTGGACGGGCGGGCGCACTGGGTCTGGGGCCGGGCCCCTCCTCGCGGGGCCGGGCCTCGTTGATCACGAGCGGTCTGCCCTTGAACGGCTGCTGGTGGAAGCGGCGGATCGCCTCCTCGGCCTGGGCGGCTTCAGCGAACTCGACAAAGGCGAACCCTCTGGGTCTGCCGGTCTCACGATCGGTGGGAAGGCGCACGGACACCACCGTGCCGGCCGGCGACAGAAACTCCCGCACCTCCGCTTCCGTCACATCATAGGTGAGGTTCCCTACGAAAAGCCGAACCGACATCGATCCTCCTTTCACGAAAGATGTTGCGTGCCGGGGCTCGTCCTTAGCTCGACACCGACCCGTGCCGGCCGAACGGCGCCGGAGAACCACGAATTCCTCTCTCCCCGGCTGTCGCCCGCGAAACACAAAAGGACCCACGCCCTGGCGGGTCCCTCGCAGCGCCCTCCCGAAAAAGCATCCGCAACGGTTATCGAACGGACAAAACTATCCCAGAGTTGGTTTTCCCTGTCAATCGCTTTCACCGAGCCCACGGGTCGGCCAGAGCCATCGCGCGCTTTAGGTTCCAATATGGAACCGCAGACCACGCCCATGAACCTTCGTCTTGCGATCCTCACCGACACAGAACAGCGCGGTGCGCGATGGCTCACGGGCCGGGTAGAATTCTAGACGGAAAGCGTCGCTTCGGCCGACCCAGGCGACATGGGCTTGCGCAACCGGCACAGATAGGCTACGCTTCCCCCGTTCTTGATCGGGGGCCTCTCGTCGCGAGAAGCCGGACCGGTTCACGCGCGGGAGGCTTTCTCATGTACCGGAACCGCCAGCCATGATCGCAGAAGTTTTTCCCGACATCTACCGGATCGAGGTCCCCCTCCCCAGAAACCCTTTGAGGGCCATCAATTCTTATGTGGTCCGCGGTCCGGACCGATGGCTGATGATCGATACCGGGATGAACCGGCCTGAAAGCCTCGAGGCCGTGCGGGCCGGGATCAGGGAGCTTGCCGTCGACCTCGACCGCACGGATTTCTTTATCACGCACGGTCACTCCGATCACGTGGGCCTCGTCTCGGAACTCCAGATCGGGTCGTCCCATGTCTTCCTCCACGCGGCGGATGCGGCCGTCGTCCTCGACCCTCACCTCTGGTCCAACCTGGCGAGGTCCGCGCATAGCCACGGCTTTCCCGACGCCGACACCGCCGTGGGAAAACATCCCGGGAAGAAATACCTCTTCGAGGGGCGGCCGAATTTCAGTTGCCTCCGGGAGGGGGACGCGGTTTCCGTCGGGCGGTACCGCTTCCGCTGCGTCGAGACGCCGGGCCATACCCCCGGACATCTGTGCCTGTACGAGCCGAAGGCGAAGATCTTTTTTTCCGGAGACCACATCCTCGACAGCATCACCCCCAACATCTCCGGCTGGGCCCAGGAGAACGAAGACCCGCTCGGAGACTTCCTGGCCAGCCTGGACAGGGTGGCCGCCTACGACATCCGGCTTGTTCTGCCCGGCCACCGGAATCCCATCCCGGACCATCGGCGGAGGATTGAGGAACTGAAGGCCCACCACCGCGTCCGCACCCGGGAAGTTGTGGGTATCCTGAGGCGTGGCGCGCAGACCGCCTACCGGGTCGCGGCGCAAATGCAGTGGGATTTGAGCTATTCGCGCTGGGAGGACTTCCCCGTCCCGCAGCAGTGGTTTGCCACCGGCGAGGCGCTGGCGCACCTGTTGTACCTGGAAAAAAGGGGAGAGATCGTCAGGACGTGGAGCGACGGAAAGGCGTCGTTCTCGATATAGCCGCGTCGTGCCCGTCGGGACGCGCTTCTCGGCTCCCCGCCGCCACTTGGTTCCTCCGGCCCGCCGGCGCGTCACTTCGTCAAGGCGCGCCCTGCGTCCCACGCCTTGCCGGCCTGACCGCCGATCTTCCAGTACACGTTGTCGGGCATCGTAAGGGTGAAGGGCGCCATCTTGGCGATATCCGGGGCGCCTCTTGTCAGGCAGGTTTCCTCCGCGTAGGCCTCCGCAATTTCTCCGATAAAGAGATCGTTGGATGGCAGCTCGACGATGTTGACGAGCGTGCAGGAGAACGCCAGCGGACATTCCTGGATCATGGGGGCGTGCTGCAGGTCGCCATGGAAGAGCGTGAAGATCCGGGACTTGTCCCTATCCCGCCCCGAGACCAGGCCGCAGTAATCGGTCTGCGGGAGCAGATCAAGGCTGGGGAAGTTCACGCTGAACTCTTTGTGCTCGCGGATTCCCATGCTCGTGAAGTGGTCCTTGCTCAGCGAGATCGCCACCATCGGCGGCTGGTAGTTCACGCGCGTGATCCAGCCGATGGCCAGGAAGTTCGGCTTCCCGCCCGTCATCGCGCCCGCCAGCACCACGGGCATCGGGTAGATGGAGACGTTGCGATCGATTTTTGTTTTCGCCATGACCAACCTCCCCAGGGCGCAAGGACGTGCCCGGTGCGCCGCCTATTTGCCGGTCAATCCCTTGAAGAGGCTCTTGATGCCGTCGTCCTTGGGCTTGGGCAACCCCTCGGGAATCTTGAGCGGACTCGGGATCCCGGGGAGCACGCCTTCCCTCAACCCCTTGCCCAGCATCCCTTTGAGGTCCGGCTGAAAACTCGGCGCGCTGAACGTCCCCTTGACGAGGACCGGAACCATGATCCCGCCGCGCTCCTTGACATCGCCCTGACCTTTCAGGGTCCCGACGACCTTGGGCTCCACCCGAAGATCGAGCGACTCATCGACAAGATTCGCTTTCCCTGCGGCCAGGACCCGGAGCAGCGGCGAGGCCAGGCTCGTCCCCGGCGTGTTGACGACGCCGTCGGTGATCGTAAACGGCGCGTTGAGCTCCGAGAAGTCGGTACGCGGCTTCTCGGCGCTTGGCTGGGTCGATCCGAACGCGGATGTCACGTTCCGGACCATCCCTGCCAGGTCGATCCCCTTGATGGCGCCATTCGAAAAGACGGCGTGCCCCTTGCCGTTCAGGCTCCGCTTGATCCGATCCGGGGTATCGCCGGCCGTACTGATGGCGGCCTCGACGTTCACCGTCCCCTCCAGAAAATCTTTCTTCAGATAGTCCTGGAGCAACGGTCCCGCCTGGACACTCTTGACCTGGAGGGCGAGGTTGCCCCTGGGGACATCCTGGCGCGCATCCAGAGCCGCATTGGCCGCGAGGGTCCCCTGGTAGAGGTTCGCCAGGAGCGGATCAATCCGAATGAGGCCGTTGTGCGCCGTCGTCTTGAGATCGATGTCCTGAATCTTCACCCCCCTGGCCGTCAGCGCGCCCACGTGGGCCTTGCCGTCCAGCACCAGCGTGCGCAGGGGAAGATAGTCTGTTTTCCCCGGCGCGGCCGGCTGGTCTTGCTTGGCGTCCGTGGCGCCCTTCTCCGGAGGCGGCGGCAGATAGCGGTCCAGGTTGATCTTGTCCAGGTTCAGGTCGAAGCTCAGGTCCGGTTTGGCAAAGTCCTTGGCCGTCGCCGAAAATGCCAGCTTCGACTCGTCGAGGTCGAGGACACCGTCGGACAGCCGCACCTGCTGCGTGCTCCCTTGGATCTTGCTTCTGACGCCAACGCGATTCAAGGCGTCGGGATCGGCCGTCGCCACCGGGAACGGCGCCTTGAGGGACGCGAAGACCTTTCGAGGCGAAAACGGATCCACCGCAAGCGCCAGTTCGAATTGCGGACCGGTCATCGCATCCTGGACCTGTCCCTTGAGATTCACGCTGACTTCGTTGAATGCCTTGACCGAGATGTCTACGGGGATCTTCCCTTTTCCCGGTTCCGGGCCCACGGGCCCGATTTGACCCTCGACGGATACTGGCATCGCTTCCATGACCGCGGAAAACGCGAGACGGATGGGGCGATCCAAAGACACGTCCTTCAGTTCGAGGTTCAAGTCGGTGACCTCGCGCCGTGCGCCGGACGACTGGTCGACGTAGACGACGGAGCCGTTTCGTACGGCGAACTCGCCGACGGCGAGGCTCTTCAAGGGAAGACCGCGCATCGGCTCTTTCGACGCAGGCGGCGGACCGGCTTGCGGAGCGGTCTTCTCCTGCGGAGCGCCCCACCCCTCCCAGTTCCCGTGACCGGCCTTGTTTTTTTCGAGGACGATCTTCGGCCCATCGATCACGAAGCGCTGCACCTGAATATCCTTCGACAGCAAGGGCAGGAGCTTCAGGCGAACGTCGAAGGACTTCACGGAGAGAAAATCCTTTTCCGCGTACCCGGGCGGCGATCCCAGGTGCAGATCCGACAGGGCCACCCCCGCCCAGGGAAAGAGGGACAGCTTGAGCGGGCCCTTGATGGCGAAGGGGCGCCCGACGGCGCTGGACACCTGTTTCTCGATCTCGGGCTTGTACTTGTCCACATCGACGAAAAGGGGGATGAGAAGCAGTGCGGCAATCAGCAGCACCACGAGGCTTCCCCCGACGATCAGAAGCCACTTCAGGGCCTTCATGATTCGACTCCTCTCGTGTTCGCAGGAGACTCGACCGCCTGATCAGCCCGCCTTTTCGCGGTCGGTTTTGCCCAGCTCGGCTTTGGCCCGGAGGTTGGACGACTGGATGATCCCCGCATCCACGGCCGCAATGACGTCCACCGCGCAGTCGAGATCGTGGTCGGAAATCCCGGCTTTCCTCGCGTCCGCAAGGCGTCGCTCCACTCAGTACTGGCAGCCCCGGGCCAAGGCCACGGCCAGCCCCATGAACATTTTTTCCCGCTCGCTCAGATTGGCGACCGCGTGGGCGTCTCGGTAGAACTTTCTGAAATCCGCCCGTTCGTTCATCGCGCGCTCCGCTTCGGGTTTGTGCATCCCGTCACGCATCCTTTCGGTTCAGTCGCACACCGCGGCCACGACGGCGTTGGAGAAGAGCGCGCGGCGCGGCACCGGACCGTCCACCCAACCGCTCTCGGCCAACCGTGTGCCGATCATCACACAGACCAGCTCCAGGGCGGGGTCCACCCACAGCATGGCGCCCGACGAGCCCGTATGCCCGAACGTGGCGGGGGAGGTCAGCGCGCCGGCGTTGTGCGGCGCTTTTTGGCCCTTGACATCCCAGCCGATCCCCCAGCTCGCCGTGCGCCAGCGGGCCACTCCCGACGTGTCCCGAATCGATTCGCTCAACTGGTTCCGGGTCATCTCGCGAGCGGTCGCCGGTCCGACGATGCGACGGCCCTGGTAATTGCCGCCTTGGAGAAACGCCTGGGCATAGACCGCCAGGTCCTCCGGCGTGCTGTAGAGTCCGCCCCATGGGATTCCCAGCCGCCGGAAGTACGCCGAGTTGTACCGTTCGTGGTCCGTGGGCAGCTCGCCCGGAAGCCAGACCCGGGCGATCCGGGCCCAGACCGACTCGGGCGGCCGGAGGTAGCTGTCGCGCATCCCCAAGGGGGCCAGGATCTCCTCCGCCACAAACTCGTGGTAGCCGCGACCGGTGACCCGGGAAATGATCTCCCCGGCCAGCCCAAAACCGTGGTTGCTGTAAGACCATTGCTGGCCCGGCGGGAAGAGCAGTCGGCCGCGGCAGTAGGAACGGACGAACGCGTCCAGGCCCCGCTGCTGCCGGCGTATCTCCTCGTCGTCCTCCGCGTACTCGGGCAGGCCGGAGGTGTGCGTGAGAAAGTGGCGGAGGGTGATGTTCTCCTTGCCCGGCCCGGCGAATTCCGCGAGGAGCCCCCGTACCGGCTCATCGATCGACAGCATGCCGCGCTCCACCAGCTGCATGATCGCCGTGGCCGTGATCGGCTTTGTCACCGAGGCGACGGCGAAGAGGGTGTCGGGCCCTATCGGACGCCGCTCGGGCGTGCGGACCGCGTCGCCGAACCAGCGCCGGCCGACGACCACCCCCCGTCGGGCGATCAGCGCCGTGGCGCCCGGCAGCGTGCCGTCCTCGACCCATCCGCGCAAGAGGTCGAATGCGCGCTCCAGTCTCCCGGGATCCATTCCCACGTCTTCCGGTTTTCCACTGGGGAGCATGTGTCCCTCCTCGTAGACACTCAGAGGACCAGCTCGCGGGTAACGCCGCGCACGTCCATCTCGAAATCCAGACCGACCACGGGCGGACGCGCGAAGTGCCACGTGAGGCCGTGCGCCGCCGCGCCGCGTCGGACCATCTCTTCCGCCAGGATCGGGTGCACGTCGTGTACCGTGTAGAGCTGCGTCCCGGAGACCTGTGGCCAGCCGAAGCCGAGCGCCGTCATGCGCCGCTCCATCTCGCCCAGGACGTACCGGGCCTTTTCCCGCAGACCATCCGCCGACGTGTCGCCGGGACGAACGATGCGGTCCCGGTAGCTGTCTCCACCCTCTTGCACCTCGCCGCTGCCGGCGATGTGAAACGTCGGACCGGCGCCCGGCCGCGCTGGAACCGTGTAGGAAAACGCGTAGACGCTCGGCGTCGCCGGAGGATCGATTTCCGGACAGACATTCGAGCGCGCCACGGGATTCCTGCCGTCGCGATAGATGCCCCACCGTTCCAGGGGTTCGACGTATGCGCGGTTGAACGTCACGAAGCCCTCATCCGTGAAGGGAGCCGGTGAACGCAGCTCACACGCGCACAGCGCGGCAGGCGGCCGCGCGACATCGGCGAGGTGCGCCGCGATCGCGCGGAACCCGTCCGCCAACGGCACAAGGCGCCGGAACCGCGCCCGCCGGATCTCGAAGCCCGGCTCGGCCGCCACGCCGGCCGAGTACTGAAACACCCCTTCCACGTACCGGTAACCGCCCGCGCCAAACGTGATGACCCGGCTCATGCGGTGCTCCTCCGTGCGCGAACGCCGTCCCCGTGCAGGTCGCGGGGCCCGGCGGCGTCAGATGGGTGCGGCTTCCGCCAGCGCGCGTCCGAGCGTCTGCACGTCGTCCAGGTCCTCCAGGGTCGCGAGCGTGTCGACCAGGCTTTGAGTCACGCGCGGACCGTACGCCGGCTCGACCAGGGCCCGGAACTTGTCGGCGATATCCTGCGGTGCCAGCGGGTCCTCCGGCCAGCCGCGGGCCACGTCCCGCTCGGCAACCAGACACCGCCCGTCGGCGAGGGCGATCTCGACGTGGACGGGGCGGCGGTCCTCCCGGGCCGCATGCCGCGCATCGAGCGCCGGGTCCAGCAGGATTGTCGTGCGCGAAGCCACCCGCCGCACCGCCTCATCCGCCAGGGCCTCCGCCGTGAAATCGGTGAGCAGCGCGTGCCCCCTGGCCAGCGCCAGCGCGGCACAGAAGGGCAGGCTGGACTTGGCCGCGGTGAGCGTCCGCGGGTTCGATTCGTCGAGATCCGCCGCAAAGCGATGCGTTCGGACGGTCAGCCGCTCGACGGCGTCGAGCGGGATCGGCGTGTCCGAGGTAAGGCTCAGCACCGCGTCGATCATGGTATGGGCGAAACTGCAGGCCGAGTGCCGCTTGACGTAGGCCGTGGGCAGGAGCCAGACGCGCCCCAGATCGGCCGTCATCCCCGCCAGGTCGGCGCGATCCGCGACGGCGCGCGCGAAGCCCAGCTTCCCCTCGAAAAGCCGGCGCGGCCCGCCGATCCCGCCCGCCGACAGCTGTGCCGCCATCGTTCCCACCATCGCCGGCCACCCGCAGTACAGATCCTTGACCCCGGCGCCTTCGCTGAACGCCTGGAACGTGGCGGCAGGGGCCAGACAGCAGTTGCCCACGGCGCCCGCCGCACCCTCCTCGTCCAACCCGAGAACGGCCGCGGCGGCCGCGACGGCGCCGAACGCCCCGAAAAGCCCCGGCCCATGGTAGCCGCGGTCGTACATGGCAGAACCCGCCATGGCGCGACCCGTACGGATCAGGACTTCGTAACCGGCAACAATTGCCGTCAGGAGGTCTCGGCCGCTTGCGCCCCGGCGCTCGGCAAGCGCGAAGGCCGCGGGAATCACGGTGGCACCGGGATGAACATGCCCCAGGATATGGCCGTCGTCCAACTCCAGGTGGTGCCCGACCGAGCCGTTGGCGAGGGCAGCAAGCGCGGCAGGGGCCTTGAAGCCGCAGCCCCACACGCCCGCCTCGGCCACACCGCCGTGCGCCCGCACGAAGTCGACGATGGCCCGTACCGGCGCCTCCCGGGCTCCGGCCAGCGTGACGCCCACGAAATCCAGCAGGCAGAGTTTGGCGCGCGCGACGACCGCCCGGGGCAGGTCGCTCGGCCGGAGATTTACGGCGTAGCGGGCCAGGGTCTCCGCGATGGACCTGTCGGCGGCATGGAATGGTCGGTCCGTTGCCATGGTGTGAGCCAAACTACCAGGACCGGTGGCGCTGCGTCAAGGCGACATTCCGGGGTACCGCCCGGCGTGTAAGCTTGGGGTCAAGAGGCGGCCCGGCGTCGTTCGACCCGTCGGCGGTCCGCCCGCGGGCAGACCCGCCCGGGGACCTCGGGGGCATCGGACATCGCACCTTCTTCTCGTCATGGCCGCTGTGGGACTGACTTTCGCCTTGCCCCGACGAGGCCGTAACATCATTCTCGCGCTGCATGCCTGCGCCGGACGACAGCTTGACAGGATCGAGCACATGAGGGTATTTTGTCAGACACCGTGGCGCCGGGATAGCTCCCGGGAGAGTTGCGCAGTCTGCGGGCCGGCCGGCGGGAACACTTACGAGACACGGACGGAAGCGGTGAACCCCGACTGACGACGGAGGGTACCCATGGCAAGTCGACGAGAGCGCATCGAGGCCGCGCTGGCGGGGAGAGTGGCGGATCGACCGCCGGTGGCATTCTGGCGGCACTGGGCCGGGGATGACCAATCGGCCGAGTCCCACGCGGCGGTGAGCCTGGCGTTCCAGCGCACCTACGACTGGGACTTCATCAAGGTGACCACCGAGGGCGCCGTCTTCCACCTGGTGGATTGGGGCGTCCAGACCCGGATCAACACCAGTAACCTGCTAGGCGGCCGGGAGGTCGCGGTCAACCCCTTCCCGAAGCCCGCGGACTGGGCGCGGATAAAGCCCATCGACGTGACGCAGGGGATGCACGGCGAGCACCTGCGCTGCCTGCGGCGCATCCGCCAGGAGGTGGGAGACGACGTCCCGTTCCTCTTCACCATCTTTCAGCCCTCGACCATTGCGGAGCGGATCGTGGGGTTGGGGGACCTGGCCTTCCAGGCGCGGCGCCACCCGAAGGACGTGACGCGGTTGATGGAGGTCTTCACGGAGACCATGCTGGCCTACCTCCGAGAAGGGATGAAAACCGGGGCGGCGGGCCTCTTCTACGCCGTGGGAACCGCCGGCTACTCCATGTGGAGCGAGGCGGAGTACCGGGAGTTCGCCCTGCCCTACGATCTGGCGATCCTGAAGGAGGCGGCCGCTCTCGGTTGGTTCAACCTGGTACACCTTTGCCGGCTCTACCCCATGTTCGACCTGGCGCTCCAGTACCCGGTGCAGGTTTTCAACTGGGACGACCAGGTCACTCCGCCGAGCCTGGCGGAGGCGCGGGCGCGCACCAACGCGACCCTGGTGGGCGGGCTTGATCGGAACGCGCATCTCCTCCACGGCACGCCCCAGGAGGTGCAGGAGAAGGCGCTGGACGCCTTTCGGCAGGCCGGCCGCAAAGGCTTCATGCTGGGGGCCGGTTGCACCGTGACGAACGTCACCCCTTGGCGCAACCTCCAGGCAGCCCGCCAGGCGGTGGAACGCATGACGGCGTGAATCGATTCCGGACGGGGGTCCACGACGGACCTGGCGAGCCATAGGGTTACGAGAAAAAAGACGGCTCTGTTTCGCCTTTTCATGGATTGTTCGGGTCAGGGTTCCGAAGTCTTCGACGCGGGAACGCGGAGGCGACACGTGCTCCGACGGGTGGATGTCCTCGGCGGTCTGCTGCTCGTGGCATTCGGGGTCGCGGGCCTGGTCTTTGGAGCCTCGCTCGACATGGGGACCGCTCGCCGCATGGGACCTGGGTTTTTTCCGACGATCCTGTCGTGGCTGCTGATCGGCTTGGGGGTTCTGGTCGCGGCCGGTGGCCTGGCGAGGTCCGGGGCGACGGCAACGGGCATCGCCTGGCGCCCCGTGATTCTCATCACGATCTCGGTGGCGGTCTTCGGGGCCCTGATCGACAGCGTCGGACTCCTGGTCGCCACGGCCGCGGTGGTCGTACTGGCATCGTTCGCCGGGCGGGACGCGCGACCGCTGGAGATCGTGGGGCTGGCGGTTGCCATGGCCATCTGCGCCGGGCTCCTTTTCGTCTACGCGCTGGGGCAGCCATTGCCCCTGTGGCGCCGGTGAGGGGCAACGTCCATGGAATTGCTCGACAACCTCGCCCTCGGCTTCGGCGTTGCCGTCAGTCCCGCCAATCTTTTTTTCTGCTTCGTGGGCGCCCTGCTGGGCACCCTCATCGGTGTCCTGCCGGGCATCGGGCCGCTGGCCACGATCTCGATCCTCTTGCCGGTCACCTTTCAGTTCCAGCCCGTGACGGCGCTCATCATGTTGGCGGGCATCTACTACGGCGCTCAGTACGGCGGCTCGACCACGTCGATACTGGTGAACCTTCCGGGCGAGACCTCGTCCATCGTCACCTGTCTCGACGGCCATCAGATGGCAAGGAAGGGTCGGGCCGGCGCGGCCCTGGCGGTGGCGGCGCTGGGGAGTTTCTTTGCCGGCTGCGTGTCCACGCTGCTGATCGCCGTGGCGAGTCCGCCGCTGGCCCGCATCGGTTTGTCCTTCCAGGCCCCGGAGTACTTCAGTCTGATGGTGGTGGGTTTGATCGGCGCCGTCGTCTTGGCCCACGGGAGTGTGGTGAAAGCCGTGGGGATGATCTTGCTTGGCCTGCTGCTGGGTCTGGTCGGCACCGACCTCACCACCGGCCGCCAGCGGTACACGTTCGGAATCGGCGAGCTTTCGGACGGCATCGGTTTCGTCACGATTGCCATGGGTCTGTTCGGCGTTGCCGACATCCTGACCAATCTGGAGCGCACCGAGGTGCCCCGGCTGACGGCGGTGCTCGGAAAACTCTGGCCCACGCGGGAGGAGTTCCGTCAGGCGGCGCCCGCCGTGTGCCGGGGGACCGTGCTGGGAAGCCTGCTCGGAGTCCTGCCGGGCGGGGGAGCCGCGCTGGCGTCCTTCGCCGCTTACGCGCTGGAGAAGAAGGCGTCGCGTCATCCCGAGCGGTTCGGCCGGGGCGCGGTGGAAGGCGTGGCCGGGCCGGAAAGCGCCAACAATGCGGCGGCCCAGACGAGCTTCATCCCGATGCTCACGCTGGGCATCCCGTCCAACGCCCTGATGGCGCTGCTGGTGGGGGCGATGAGCATCTTCGGCGTGATCCCGGGCCCCCGCATCCTCACCGACCAGCCGAAACTCTTCTGGGGGCTGGTCGCCAGCATGTGGATCGGCAATGTGATGTTGCTGATCATCAATCTGCCCCTGATCGGCATCTGGGTCCAGATGCTGCGTATCCCGTACCGACTCTTGCACCCCATGATCCTGCTCTTCTGTTGCATTGGCGTCTACTCGCTAAACACGTCCGCCGTGGAAGTCGGGCTCATGGCGCTGTTCGGTCTGCTGGGCTATATCCTGCTCAAGTTTGGATTCGAGCCCGCGCCCATGCTCCTGGGTTTCGTCTTGGGCCCGCTGATGGAGGAGAACCTTCGCCGGGCGCTGGCGGTGTCGCGGGGGGATGCGTCGGTCTTCGTCACGCGTCCGATCTCAGCCGGCCTGCTCGCCCTGGCGGTCGTCTTGCTGGCCTCTGTGCTGATGCCGAAGCTGCGCCGGGTCCGAGAGGACGCGTTCGCGGAGTGATCGAACCGGCGCTGGGGTTGTAACCTGCGGTCTTCTAGGGAGGTGTACGCCATGCGCATGCTCGGACGCATTCTCCGGGTAACCGCTCTGGTCATCCTGGTCGCCGTCCCGGCGGCAGCGCAGGACAAGTGGCCCAGCCGCACCATCACGATCGTCGGCGGCTTCCCGACCGGCGCCGGCACCGACATCTACAGCCGGATGCTGGCCGAGCCCTTGTCCAGGGCGCTCGGCGTGCCCGTGATCGTGGACAACAAGTCCGGCGCCGGCGGGAACGTGGGCAGCGAGTTCGTGGCCCGCACCCGTCCGGACGGCTACACCCTCTACTTCGGCACCGCCGGCACGCACGCCATCAACGTGACTCTCTACGGCAAGCTCCCCTTCGATGTGATCAAGGACTTCACCCACATCAGCATCCTGGGCGATGTCCCCAACATCATGATCGTCAATCCGAAGGTCATGCCCAACGTGGAATCGTGTGCCGACGTGATGAGGTTGGCCAAGGAGAAACCGGGGCAATTGAAGTACGCCTCCACCGGGAACGGCGCCTCCACGCACCTGGCCGGGGCGATCTTCACCAAGATGTCCGGCCTGCAGATCGAGCACATCCCCTACCGGGGTTCCCCGGCCGCCATGAACGCCATGATGTCGGGCGAGACGCAGCTCATGTTCCACCAGTCGCTCACGGTGATGGGCCCGATCAAGCAGGGCACTTTCAAGCCGCTGGCCGTGACGACCAAGAAGCCCATCGCGGCGCTCCCCGACCTCCCCACGGTCGAAAAGGCGTGCAATTTGCCCGGATACGAGAGCACGACCTGGTACGGGCTGTTCGGGCCCGCGAATCTGCCGGACCCCATTCTGCGCCGCCTGAACCAAGAGGTGGTGAAGATCGTCTCCGCGCCCGATTTCCAGAAAAAGCTCAACGAGCTGGGCATCACGCCGATGTGGTCGACCCCGGAGGAGTTCCGGAAGAAAAACGAGGAGGACATCGTCGCGTGGCGCAAAGTGGTGCAGGACGTCGGCGCCAAATTGGATTGAGGCCGCCGATCGAGTGTCAGGATTGAATGACATCGAGGGGCCGCCCGCAAGCGGCCCCTTTGCCTTTCTATAGACGACACTCTCATCGGACGCGTTTGCACCGGGGCGCGCGAGCGCGCGGCCTGGCAGACGCTCGGGTTAGCTATTCCGGGTTCTGCTCCAGGTAGGCCAGGTACTCCGTGGGGGCTCCGTCTCGCGGGAGTGCGCCGTCCAGCACCGCCTGCTCCAGTCGTCCCTTGAGTTCGCCGACGCGGGGTCCCGCGGCGATGCCGAAGTGCGCGATGATGGCTTGGCCGATCCCCTTGGGCAAGAGGGGCGCCTGGCCGTCCTTGCGGATGATCTCGGCGGTGCGGGCCTGGAGTTCGGCCAGGCGGGCCAGGACGCCGTCGCGGACCCCGGGGCGATGAGAAGTCACGTCGGCACGGCTCAGGTCGAGCAGGTCCTCCAGGGTATCCCCGGCATCGCGGATCAGGCGTCGGACCGCCCCGTCGGTCCAGTGGCCGTCGTAGAGCGCCGGCCGCTGGTGGAGCAGCACGAGGGTCCGGACGCGCTGATGCAGCGCCCGGCCAAAACGAAACCGCTGGGCCACCTCGTCCACGACGGCGACACCCGCGGCCTCGTGTCCGTAGAAATGCACGTCGCCGGCGCCGTCCACGGAGCGCGTCGTGACCTTGCCGGCGTCGTGGAGAAGCGCCGCCCAGCGCACCTCGACGCGAGCGGGGGCCTGGCTGACGACGCCCAGCGTATGGGGCCAGAGCGCCTTGTGGTGATAGCGACCCTGGTCAGCCCGAAATTCCACCATGGCCTGCCCCGCCGGCCACAGGTAGGCAAGGACGCCGGTGTCCGCCAGAAACGCGAGGCCGTCCGCGGCGGCGGCGCCCACCAGGATCTTGTTCATCTCCAGAAGCCAGCGTTCACGGCTGACGGTGAGAATCTCGCCCGCCAGTTCCCCGACCACGTCGGTGACCTCGGCCTCCGGCCGCATCCCCAGCGTCGCAACGAAGCGCGCGGCCCGCAGCATGCGCAGGGGATCCTCGCGGAAGATGACGCGGGGCTCACCCACGGTGCGCAGGGTGCGCCGCCGGAGGTCCCGTTCGCCCCCGAAGGGATCGATCAGACTGCGATCCGCCGTCATCGCCATGGCGTTGATGGAGAAGTCCCGCCGCGCCAGATCCGACTCCAGATCCTTGCCGAAGGTGACCCGCGGCTTTCGGCTTCCGTTGGAATACACCTCGCCCCGGTAGGTCGTGATCTGGATCTCGCGGCGAAGCCTGCCGGCATCGACGATGGTGCCCACGGTGCCGAAGCGGCTCCCCACGGTGAACACCTGCAGCCTGGCCGCGCGCAGGATGCGCGCGCTGTCGGCGGGCATGGCGCTGGTGGCGAAATCCAGGTCGTAGAGCGTTTCCAGCGGCGCCCCCAACAAGTGATCGCGCACCGCGCCGCCCACCAGGTACAGCTCGTGCCCGGCGCGACGGAAGATCTCGAAGAGGCGGTGGATCTGCGCGTCCATGAGAAGGCCTGCACTGCCCCAAAACAATAGCCCTAAAGTCGCCGACCTTAGGGCGTCACGGGCACTATCGGGGAAGCCTTCCCCCTTGTCAAGCGGAAAGCCCCGCCGTCGGCGTAGGCTACCGCCGAAGCCAGGCCGGACTGTCGTGCGGTTTCCACACATTGTCGCCTGACTCTTTAAGAGGTAATCTCGGGTCAAGATAACGCGTTGGCCCTACCGAGGAGGCCGTTTCGTGTGCCCGAGCCACGACGTGGAGCGGAGCAATCAACAGACCGAATGGCTCGCTTTGACGCGGAGCTCGCGCGTCAGGGCAAAGACTTGCGTCGTGGCCTCGCTCTTCGCTCTCACCTTCCTGCTGTGCGGAAGTACCGTCCGGGCGGCGCCGGTAAGCCCGCGGCCGCTCGTCAGGGCGGCCAAACACATGGTCGCGGCGGCTCATCCTCGGGCCGCCGAGGCAGGGTTGGCCATCCTGCGTGAAGGCGGGAGCGCCGTGGATGCGGCGATTGCCATCCAGATGGTCCTCGGACTCGTCGAGCCCCAAGCATCCGGCATCGGCGGTGGCGGCTTTCTCGTCCACTACTCCGCCGCGGACAAGAGAGTCCGCACCTACGACGGCAGAGAGGTAGCGCCCGCGGCAGCCAAGGCGTCTCATCTCCTCGGCCCAGACGGCACACCGCTCCCTGTCCCGGCTGCCGTGATGGGCGGCCAGTCGGTGGGTGTCCCGGGACTCCTGCGCATGCTGGAGGCGGCCCACCGGGCGCATGGCAGGCTGCCCTGGGCTCGGCTCTTCGAGCCGGCGATCAACCTGGCGGAAACCGGTTTCCCGATGTCGCCCAGGCTCCACAGCCAGGTGGCGGCCGAGGCGGACCTTTTCCGCTCGGCGCCGGCCCGAGACTACTTTTGCGAGCCCGCTGGAACGCCGAAGCCTGTGGGCGCGTGGTTGGTCAATCCGGTGTATGCGAACACCCTCAGGATGATCGCGCGGGACGGGGCGGACGCGTTTTATGTCGGAGATATCGCGCGGGATATCGTGGCTGCGGTGCGAAGCGCGTCAGCGAATGCCGGACACATGACGGAGGCCGATCTCGCCCGCTATCGTGCGAAGGAGCGCGCGCCGGTCTGTGGTGCGTACAGGGGCTACACGATTTGCAGCATGGGACCACCCAGTTCGGGCGGCCTGACGGTCCTCCAGATCCTCGGGATCCTCCAGCACTTCGAGCTCGGGAGCATGCGCCCCGGCTCCGTCCAGGCGCTGCACCTCTTCTCGGAGGCCGGGCGGCTCGCCTACGCGGATCGGGCGCGCTACATCGCCGACGCCGACTTCGTGTCCGTGCCAACGAGGGGACTGCTCGATTCCGCCTACCTGAAGGGCCGGGCCGCGCTCATCCAGACGGACAAAGCCATGGGGAAGGCGGGTCCCGGGGAGCCCCCGGGCACCTCGTCAAGACGGTGGGGGCGTGCGACCTCGCCGGAATTTCCGTCGACAAGTCACATCGCCGTGGTGGACGCTGCCGGGAACGCGGTCTCCATGACCACCACGATCGAAGCCGTCTTCGGCGCTCGCCTCATGGTGCGTGGCTTCTTTCTGAACAACCAGCTCACGGATTTCTCGTTCGCGTCCGAAAAGAACAGGCGGCTCATCGCCAATCGCCCGCAGCCGGGCAAGCGACCCCGGAGTTCCATGGCCCCCGTGGTCGTGATGCGCCGGGACGGTCGGCTGGCGCTGGTGCTGGGATCGGCCGGCGGGAGCGCCATCATCAACTACGTGGCGAAGACTCTCGTGGGCGTTCTCGATTGGGGTCTGGACATCCAGCGTGCCATCGACCTCCCGAATATGGGAAATCGAGGCGGCGCAACAGAGCTCGAAAGAGGTTCTGCGGCGGAGAGCGCCAAGACCGCGCTGGAATTCATGGGGCACGAGGTGGCGATCCTTCCTCTCGAAAGCGGCCTGCAGGGGGTCGCGGTGACCGGGCCGGGCCTGACCGGCGGTGCCGATTCCCGTCGCGAAGGCATCGCTCTGGGCGAATGAAACGGCCCGGACAGGTGCGCCTCGAAACCGAACCGGAGACGGCGGTGCTCGCATGCCTCCCCGCACGCGCCGCAACGAAGAGCCCCGAGACTGCCTCCGTCTCGGGGCTCTTCGTTATTCAGGTTCTTTGGTCCCCTGCGGGCGGCTGCTGGAGATAGGCGCCGATCCCGCCTTTCACCATGGCGTCGTAGGGGGGTGCACCCTCGATCGTGACTCCTCGCTCCGGCGTGAGTTCCGTGAGGGCGTTCGCGACTTCGACGATCGAGGTGACGTGACGCGCCGTCCGGAGGTGAATAGACACGCCCTCTTTGGTGTGCTTCACACTGGTCCGCCCCATGTCCGAAGCCAGGACGAGGAAGGGGTCCTTGGCGGTCAAGAGATTGGCCTCGTCCGCGCGCCCCCGAAGCGGGCCGTGGTACGGGCTCTGGGTCTCCATGAGAATGGCCATGGCTTGCGTATGATCGCCGATCTCCCGGTGGGACAGTCCCCGCAGGTACTTGGGCGACATCTCCAATCGGACCTTGATCCCTTGCGCCTCCAGGTTCAGGATGGCGAGCGACGCCACATCCGCGGCCCGCTCGTGAATGGCAAAAGCGTTCACCAGCGGGCGGTCTGGCGGCGCTTCGTGCAGGTCGATCCCGACATCCGCTTTCTCCGTCCGGATCATCTGCATCAGGGCGTAGGACAACCGTTCGGTCAGATAGCCCCGCGGGTGACCCGGGTGGACCCGGTTGAAATTCCTCGACTCCTCGCCAGCGAGGGACTGCCGCGTGGTCGGGTTGGTGTAGACGTCCGGGTCGGGCCATTGGTGGATGGGATTCGTCCCCCGCCCGCCGAAGCGGAACTTACGGCTGCCAAACGGCGTTGCGATCGTGAAGTGATCCACATCCCCCATCCCGATCTTGGTGTTTCCGAAGCTCGAGATGTTGACCTGGGGGATGATGAACAGACGCCCTTTCGTCACCCGGACATTTTCGATCAGGACGATCGGCGCCAGATAGCCGGCGGGCTCCACGGGATGGGTGCCGCCCCACACGATGATGGTGCCTCCCGGCTCCTTGCCCTCCAGCAGGTAGTAGTCGGGATCGTTCGCGGTCCCCTTGATCCCCTCGAAGTACTCGCTCAGCTTGCCGACCCTGGTGACGCCGGGACCCTTGACAATCGTATCCGGTTGCCATTGGCGGATAAACGCGATGGCCGCCGGACTCGACACGGCGCCGACCACGAGCAAGATCAGAATGCCTCTCCATGCGGTACGTGTCACGGGAATCCCTCCAGCCTATTTGAAATACAGCAGCCGGTAGACAAACGGCAGCAGCGCGATACTGATGGCAACCTGCATGGACAGCCGCTCTTCGGTGATCAGCCTCCAGAAGATCATCGCCGCGAAGTACAGCACGATCACGTAGTAACATCCCGTGATCACCTGGTACACGGTCATGGCTCGACTCCTTTCCCCGGAAAGTTCGCCGCGCCTAATACGCGCCCTTGCTTGGAACGTAGCGCAGCCCGGGAATCTGCCCGATCTGGTTGGCATAGACCATGAATAGCAGGCCGAGTCCCAGGGCGAAGATCGCTGGGATGAGGCATCTCTTGAAGATGGGCCAGTACCGCTCCTCGCCCACCACCCGCATCGCGAAAAGGCCGCCGATTCCCGTCGGTGGGATCAGACAGCCGAGTCCCATGATCAAGGCGGCGCCACAGGATAGGATGATTGAGTTCAGGTCCTGCAGGGCCAGGATGTATGGCGGGCCCAGAACGGCCGACGCCCCGAAAGTCACCAAGACACCGGGGAGCAGGATGCCGACGATGGTAAACCCGGTGAAGAGGACCACCCTCGGCAGGCTGATCGTCATCGTGGCGATGAGGCCCCGGACGCCCGTGAGCGCCATGGACTGAATCAGGATGCCGATACCCGTGAACAGGACGATCATGCCGGTGGCGTGGTCGAACGTCTTCTTCGAACACCGGAAGAAGTTCAACGGCTTCCCGGTGACCAGGCCCGCCAGGCTGACGATCATGAAAGGGAGCGGCGTGAACATATCCGGCCATCCCGGCACGAGCCGCGGCCCGCTCAAGAGCACCACCAGGAGAAGCATGGGCGAGTAGAGTTTGAGGCTCCCCACCGGAAGACCCGGTTCCGGAGGCTCGGCGGCGATCTCTTTCAATCGCGCCACCGAGACATGGCGTCTCCCGATCACCAGGATGGAGAAAACGCCCAGGGTGAAATTGAGGAGCGCCAGCGGCACGGTGAAGCCCTCGTAGGGCATGAACACGCTGGTGCAGATGATCATGATGGGGACGTTGACCGGCGGGGCTTGCTGGCCGGCGATGGAGCCCATGGCCAGGATGGCGGCCGTCTCGATCTTCGGAATCCCCATGCGCATCAAGATCGGGGCGATCATCACCCCGGTGGTCAAAACGCAGGCGGGAGCCGACCCGGTCACCATGCCCGGAAACATGATGATGAACATCAGGAGCGACAACAGGATGCTGGGCCGGTTGTAGAAGCGCTGGATCAGCGTCCGGGTCAGGCTGCCCAGCAGGCCGTTCTCTTTGAAGATGTCCACCATCACCATGCCGGCGGCGATAGTCAGGATGAGGTTGAAAAAGTAGAAGGAGCCTTCCACCCAGTGGCGGATGGCGAACCCCCAGCCGTCGACAAGGGTGGCGACCACACCCGCCAGCAGGAGGATCATCCCGTCGGGGAGATGCTTCCGGAGCCGCGGAACGGAGTAACAGATCCCGATGACGGCCGCCATCACCAGCAGCAGCATCGATGTCTGAGCGAACGCGGATTCGAATCGTGGCATGATGTTTATCTCTGCCTCCCGACGCCCATTCGCGTCGCGCCGGGATGCCGGGAGGCCGCTTGGCTCGTCCGGACGAGACCGCCGCCCCATCCGGCCAGCTCCAGTTGACTCGGAGGCCGTTTTGGATTCTGGCGCTCGTCGTTCCTATTGGATCTTGAACAGCTCCTTGAATACGTCCGACAGATCCTGCGTCCCCTTGATCAGTGTGAGCGGAATTTTCTTCTCACCCGAAAGTTTCGTGAACAGGCCGTCCTTGTTCCCGTCTTCCCGGACAATGAGATAGCTCATCTTCGGGGCAACAAGATCGATCAGCTTGGTGGAGACCTCGCCACGCCGGTCCTCGCCACCGCTGTGGATCCCGACCAGCTTGATCTTTTGCTTGTTCGCTTCGGCGACCAGCGCGTCCGCGCGCTTCATCTCGTCCTGCAGATTGACACCGGCCGATCCCAACCCCTTGCCGCTTCCCCCCAGGATGATGATGAGTGTCTTGCTGCCGCCCACGTCCTTGGGCTCCATAAAGGGGTCGTACTTGATGGGGGTCTTCAGCCGCCCGAAGATCAGTTTCACCAGTTGTCCCTCGGGCGCCTGCCCAGGGCAGGTCATGGCCACCGGCAACTCCGCCGACACGCCGGCCGGAACCTTCTGCGCGTAAGCGGAACCAGCAAAGATCATGACGGTAAACAACACAACTACTGCCGCGCACACCAACCCTCGACTCCTCAGCGTCCCCAAGCGCATCATATCCTCCTACAAAGGTCGTACGACCGTACCCGTGCGGACCACGCACGGTCCCACGGTTTCCCAGCCCGATCGAACCGTGCCGGAAACCTCTGGCTCATCAGCCGAGGCCAGAGGCCCCGGCGCGGCTCAAACCGGACTCACCTACCACGCAATCCCGTAGCGCGACCCGCCCCAAGGGGGATCCGGAAGTCCCGTCGCACCCATAAACGTTCCGCTCTCCTGATCGAACGCGATGGCCGTGACGGCGCCGGCATGCTCGCCGTTGACACCGCTTTTCGCGTACTTGACCTTGTAGCCCTTGGCGGCCATCGCATCGAAGGTTGCCTTGGGAATCCGGGCGTCCAGCACCAACCGACCTGGCTGGATCTCGTGCGTGCTGAAGGAACTTTGCATCTGGAAGCTCTCGAACTTTGGAGCCTCGGCAGGCTGCTGGACGTCCATGCCGAACTCCACTACGTTCAGGAAAAGCTGAAGCAAGAACTGGTCCTGGATATCACCGCCGGGAAGGCTAAAAGAGAGGAACGGTTTCCCATCTTTCAGGGCCATGGACGGCGTCAGCGTAACCCGCGGCCGCTTTCCCGGCACAAGGACGTTGTAGGGATTGAGCTTCTGGTCCAGGACGAAGCTCTGCATTCGCTGGCTCATCCCGATGCCTGTCTTCCCCGCAATGTACGAGGGAGGCCAACCGCCGCTCGGGGTCACGGATACCACCCAGCCCTTGCTGTCGGCGGTCTGAAGGGTGGTCGTACCGCCCTTCAACTCCGGGACGTTCTCTGCGACCAAGGTCTCCGCGCTGCTGTGCCAGCGCGCCAGAAGGTCCTTGAAAGGATTGGTGCCGCCCTGGAACGGATACGGGTCGCCCGGGACAGCCTTTGGGTTATTTTTGTCAGGATCGATCAGCCTTGCCCGCTCTTTCGCGTACTCCTTGGACAGCAACCCCTTCACCGGCTCCTCCGGCGGGTTATAAGGATCTCCGTAGTAAAAGTCGCGGTCGGCGTACGCCAGGTTCATGGCCTGATAGACCGTGTGCATGTACTGCGGGGTGTTATGCCCCATGGCTTTCAGATCGAAGTTCTCCAAAATGTTGAGGGCTTGAAGGAGCACGGGGCCCTGTGTCCAGACCGTCAACTTGTAGACATCGTATCCCCTGTAATTGACCGTCACGGGGTCCTCGACGAGGAGCTTGGTGTTGGCCATATCTTGCATCGTGATCAAACCACCGCCTTCTTTGCTCCCGCGGACGAACTCGAGGGCGATGTCCCCCTTATAGAAGCGATCGTGCGCAGCCTGCAGCGCCTCTTTGCGGCTCTTCCCCGCGGCCAAAGCTTCCTGCTCCGCGGCGACCATCTTGCGGAGCGTATTTGCCAAGTCGCGCTGGACGAAGATCTCACCGCGTTTCGGTGCCCGACCGCCGGGCAGATAAACTTCTTTCGAGTACTTCCACTTCTCGACTTCCCCCTTGTTCTCAGCGTAGATCTGGGCCGTCTGCTCTTCGATGGGATACCCGTCCGCCAGATCGATAGCCGGTTGGAGCACGTCCTTCAGTGACATCGTCCCGAACTCGGCCACCATCTGAATCAGGCTGCCCGGGGTTCCCGGCGTGACGGCCGCCAGCGGCCCATAGGCCGGCGGGAAGGCCATGCCCTTGTTGATAAAAAATTCCGGGGTGGCGCCGGTGGGCGCGATGCCCAACCCGTTGATTCCGAAAACCTTGTTCCGGTTGGGGTCGAAAATGAGCGCTTGGTTTTCACCGCCAAAAGAAAGCGAATCGTGCATGACGCACGTCGCGGCCAGAATGGCCGCGGCCGCATCCACCGCGTTCCCGCCCTTGACGAAGATCTTCGCCCCGGCCATCGCCGCCAGGGGTTCGCCGGCAACCGCCATCCACTCCTTGCCCATCAGCATGGGCTTGTAGCTGTTGTGCTTGTAGCCGGCGAGGACCGGACCGGCCAACGAGACAATCACTCCAATCAGAATTACGACAACGAGGTGTCTCGTGATCCTTGACGACATCCCACGCCGTCCTTCACGGGTATACTCACTGTATGCGGATATCCCGTTCAGCAGAGACCACATCCCACTCCCTCGAGCTCACCCCCTTTCCTCAACGAAAAAGGCACTTGGCCGCCTGTGTCTTCGCCCCACGGCTTGCGCGGCACGGTGCAAGAGCGTCCCGGCCGCAAGCCGGCCACGCCCCTGCATCGCACGCTCACCATCCGATCGCGTAGCAGCTCCGCCGCGGATCGGCCCCCGCGGCGAGAGCGCCGGTCTTGTCGTCGCGCACGATGATGACCATTCCCCCGCTCGCCTCGGCCCAGTCGGGCTCCGTCCGGATCTTGTGACCCATCCCCTCGACGGCCTTGATGGTCTCCGCTGCGATGCGTGGCTCTGCCCGGACCTGGCCTTTCAGCATCTCTTGCGGAAACTGCGGTGCCGGACCGTGCAGGGATCGGAACCGGGGCAACTCCACGGCCGTCTGGAGATCCATCCCGAAATGCACGACGTTGAAGAAGACCTGGAGGTTGGCCTGCGTCTGGACGTCTTCGCCCGGTGTGGTCCAGGCCATGAAGGGCTTCCCGTCTTTCAGGGCCAGGTGAGGCGTCGGGGTGATGCGGGGGATCTTCCCCGGTGCGATGACGTTCGGGTTCTGCGGATCCAGCGAGAACTGCCGCAGCCGGCCGCTCAGGACGAACCCCAGCCCCGTGGGCGTCACTCCGCTCCGCCGGACCCCCATGTTGTTGCTGGAGGTCGTCGAGAACATGTTTCCGTCCTTGTCGATGACCACCAGCGAGGTGGTGTCCCCGCGCGGCTCGCGCTCGTCGGTAGCCGCGGACGCGCGCGCAAGAACCGCGCTCGAATTGTCCGGCCGGCTCGCGCTTCCCTCGTATTTCCAGGGGTCCCCGGGGGGAACGTCCATGACGGCCTTGGTTCGATCGATAAGCTTCCGACGCTCATCCGCGTAGGCCTTGGACACCAGCCCCTTCGCCGGCACCTTGACCATGTAGGGGTCGCCGTAGAAGTTGTGGCGATCCATGTAGGCGAGCTTGAACGCTTCGATCATCACGTGCATGTACTCCGGGCTGTTGTGCTTGAAGCTTGCCATGTCGAGGGGCTCCAGCAGGTTCATGACCTGGAGCATCATGGGACCCTGGGTCCAGGCGCCGCAGCTGAAGACCTCATACCCTTTGTAGGTCGTTTTCCATGGCTCTTCGAGCTTGGCCTGATAACCGGCCAGATCCTCGTAGCGGAGCAAGCCGCCGTTCTCTTGCGAGAACTTGTCCAGCGCCCGAGCGATCTCCCCCTTGTAGAAGACGTCCCGGGCCGCCTGCATGGCTGTGCTTCGGCCCTTCGCAGCGTTCTGCGTCTCGCCATCCCGGATCTTCTTCAGCGTCTCGGCGTATTCGGGCTGCACGAAGATGTCGCCAGGCTTGGGCGGATTCCCCCCGGGGAGGAAGGCCTTGACCGAACCCGGCCACTTGGACAAGATGGCCTTGGAATCGGTGATCCACTTGACCATGATGTGGTCGATCGGATGGCCCCTCTCTGCCAGATCGATTGCGGGCTGCATGGCATCGGCAAGCTTCACGGTCCCGAATTTGTCCAGCGTCACGACCGCACCGTCCAGCGTCCCGGGGACGGGCGCGATGAGGAAGCTGTCCTCATCCGGGATGAAACCCAGCTTCTCGAAGTATTCTCGGGTCGCCAGCCTTGGCGCGGGGCCCACGCCGTTCACGGCGTATACTTTCTTGTCCTTGGCGGAGTAGTAGAGAATTGCCGACTCCCCGCCCAAGCTGTGGTGGGTGTGCTCCACCACCATGGCCGTGAAGAGGGCCGTGATGCCGGCGTCCGCGGCGTTGCCCCCTTTCTTCAGGACCTCCGTGGCGATGAAAGAGACGAGCGGGTGCCCGCTTGATACCATCCCATGGGTGCCCATCACGACGGGACGATACCGGGCATCGGCGGCGCCACCACAAAACGGTACAATAGCGAAGGCGAGCGTTGCGGCGCAGAGTGCCGACATGCCGAATTTTCGCATGAGCATTCCTCCTGTTCTCTCCGTCCAGAGTCGCTTGGACATTGCCCCGCGCGCGAACATCCACTGAGGTCCGGGGAGGACGACGCAGGTCACCATCCGACCGCGTAACCCTCTTGCCGCGGGTCGACGCCGGCCAGGATGGCCCCCGTCGCCGGGTCAAGCAGGATCATGTTCATATTGCCGAAGATCGCCCGATCCCCGATTTTATGCCCTCGCGCTTTCAACGCCTCCACCACGTCCGGTGCAAACCGACCCCGTTCCAGAGCCAACACGTTGCTCGCCACTCGGACCCGCGTGACCGGAAACGAGTGCTGGATGAAACGTGGGGCGGCCACAGCGTCCAGAGGGCTCATCCCGAAGTCCACGACGTTGACGAATCCCTGGACTTGGACCTGTGGCTGGGTATCGACGCCGGAGCACGCCCAGAGCAGCACGGGTTTCCCATCTTTGAGCGCCATGGCGGGGTTCGACGTGTGTCGGACCTTCTTGCCGGGCTGCACCTGATTCGGCAGTCCGGCCTCGACGTCGAACATGGGCATGCGGTTGTTGATCACGATCCCCGTGTCGCCCATCACCACCCAGTTGCTCCCGATGCTGGTGGTAATGGAGAGCGCATTCCCCGCCTGATCTTTGACCAGGATGGTGGTGGTGTTTTTCGTAAACTGCTCCAACCCGCCCTGAATCGGCCACTCCTTGGCGGTCTGCATGTCGATGCGCTTCCGCTGCGCCGCCGCGTAATCCTTGGAAAGAAGCTTGTCTACCGGCACCTTGACGAAATCCGGGTCACCCACATACCAGTGACGATCCGCAAAAGCCAGCTTGACGGCCTCCGCGATCAGGTGGATCGTCTCGGCACTCTTGGGGTCCATCTTCTTGAGGTCGTACCCTTCCAGGATGTTTAACGCCATGAGCATGGTGATGCCCTGGCTGTTGGGAGCGTTCTGATACACGTCGAGCCCACGGTATGCGATCCGGATGGGCTCTACAAACCGCGCCTGAACTTTCGCGAAATCGGCTTCGGTGAAAAGACCCTTGTTCTCCTGGGAGAACTTGACCAGGGCCTTCATGATGGGCCCGGAGTAGAAAAAATCCCGGGCGGCCCGAATCGCCTCCGCCCGACCGCGCCCCAAGTTGTCCTGCTCGACCTGGACGAGCCGCTTGTAGGTGGTAGCCAGATCTTTCTGCACGAGGATATCGCCGATCTTGTACGGCTGTCCGTTTTTCAGATAGATGCGGGCGGAGCTGGGATATTTGGCAATCTCATCGCGGGAGTTCGCCGACTGGGTTACGAAATCCTTCCCGACCGGAAAACCGTTCTCGGCGAGCGCGATGGCCGGCGCCAGGACCTCCTTCAGGCTCTTGGTGCCGTATTTGGCTAGGATCAGCGTCCAACCGTCGAAAGCCGCAGGGATGTTCGCTTGGTGGACGCCGTACGCGGGCAGATCCAGGTTGGAGAAAAACTCGGGTGTTGCGCCGGTCGGGGCCGGACCCACAGCCTCCAAGTTCAACACCCGCCCCTCTTTGACGTTGTAAAAGAGAGCCCAGGTTCCCCCGCCGAGAATGTTCGAGAACCAGGGCTCGACGACGCCGATGGCGGCCGCTGTGGCCACCGCCGCATCTACGGCGTTCCCACCCTGCTCCAGGATCCGCGCTCCCGCCCGGGCCGCCAGCGGATGGGAGGCGGTCACCATGTACTGATTGGCCGGGACGATGGGATTCGCCCGCACGGGGTCCGCCATGGATCCGATGGAGACTGCAAGAAGGGCAAGAGACACAAGCACAAGGCCGGCTTTCACGGGAATCCAGCGACCGTATCGCATGAGGCTCTCCTTCTCGCGGGACGATGTCCTCGTCCCACGCGGAACACCCCGAGGCTTGTTGATTTTTGCCGGCGGGCCGATCCTTCCTACCAGCCGATCACGTATTGCTTGTCCCTAGCCGGCGAGGCCCCGCCGGACATGACTCCCGTCTCGGAGTTATACATGATCATGGTCGTCGCATCGGTGAACCGCCCCTTCAGCACGTTCACCTTGTGCCCGCGCCCCCGCAGGTCGTTGAGCACGTCCTCCGGGATGCCCGGGTTCACGTTCATCAACAAGGGCAACGCCTCGTGGGGAAAGAACATGCTCGGATAGTGCTTCGTCACCACCTTGGGTGCATCGATGGCCGATTGAACCTCCATCCCGAACACCACGAGGTTCAAGAGCGACTGATTCGTCACCTGGTCCTGATCGTCGCCGCCCGGTGTCCCGAGAATCGCGAACGGCTTGCCGTCCTTCAGGACCAGGGTGGGCGTCAGGGTTGTCGTCGGGCGCTTGCCGGGAGCGAAGGCCCGTGGGGAGTCCTTCTTGTCCACGTCGAACATCTGGCCGCGCGTCCCCAGAACAAACCCCAATCCCGGGATGACCGGCGACGTGGTGAACCACCCGCCCGATGGGGTCCCCGAGAACATGTTACCGTTCCGGTCGATCACCCGGGTTCCTGTCGTGCCCTCGGTCCACTCCCGCGGATAGAAACCGAGCTTCTTGGTGGCCGGCTTGTCGTTGTACTTCCAGGCGTCCCCGGGAACGAAATCCGGCGAGGCCTTGGTCATATCGATCAGCTTGGCCCGCTCTTTGGCATACTCCTTCGATAGAAGTCCAACTTTGGGAACCTCGACAAAATCCGGATCCCCGTAATACTGATGCCGATCGGCGTGCGCCAGCTTGGCCGCCTCGATCCACACGTGAATGTAATCTGCGGAGTTGTGTTTCAAGGCCGGTAGGTCGAACTGTTCCAGGATGTTCAGCGTCTGCAGGAAGACGGGCCCCTGTGACCACGGACCGTGTTTGTAGACCTCGACGCCGCGATAGGTGACCATCCAGGGTTCCCGCAGCTTGACGCTGTAGGTGTGGAAATCCTCGAGCGTCAAGAGTCCGGTATGTTTCTCCCCGGTGGCATCCTTGAACGCGTTCTCCTTCTGGAACTTCACGATGGCTTCGGCGATATCCCCCTTGTAGAAACGGTCGCGGACGGCCTTCAGGGCCGCGCTGCGGTTCTTTCCCGCCTTCTTGGCCTTGGTCTCGGCCTCAACCAACTTCTTCAGAGTGTTGGCCAGGTCCTTCTGCACGAAGATCTGCCCGAAGTTCGGCACCTTCCCGTCGGGCAGGAACACCGCCGCGGAGCCGGGCCATTCCTCCCGGAAGCGCTTCTCGGTGGCGATGATGTTGTTCCGGAAGGAGTGGTACATGGGAAAGCCCTTGTCCGCCAGCCGCACGGCGCCGGCGGCAACCTCGGCGAACGACTTCGTCCCCCACTTGTCCAGCATGAAGACCAGGGCGTCCACGACCGCAGGAACGCCGGCGGGGAGCAAGCCGTCGCCGGGGATCATCATAATCCCGTTCTTCTGAAACCAGTCAATATCCACGCCTTTGGGCGCGGCCATGTTGCCGTCCACCGAGTAGACCTTCTTGTCCTTGGCGACATAGAGCAGCGTGGGAACCTCGCCGCCGATCCCGAAGAGGTCGAACTCCAGGACGGACTGGGCCAGGACGGTGGCGACGCCGGCATCGAACGCGTTGCCGCCCCTCTTGAGCATCTCCACACCGATCTCGGTTGCGAGCCAGTGTCCGCACGACACCATGCCGTTCGTCCCCATGATGGTCGGCCGGGTGAGATCGCTCGCCTGCGTCGCCGCCGGGAACGCGGCGAGCACGAAGAGCGCCAGCACTACAGAGATCCACCGACAGCGTCTCATCGATCCCTCCTTGTTTTGGATGATGAAGATTGGGGATTTGAAAGGCCGGAATTGGCCGATGAAAAACTGCAGGACTCGCGTCTCTTGGGATTGCGTTCGAAACAACGAGAAGAGAACACGATGCTTCTCAGGACAGCAAACCGCGTACCGTCAGGGTCGCGATGGGCCGGTCCGGTCTAACATCCGGCAACAAAAGACCACGTCGTCTTTCCCGGCGATCCAAGGTTCGCCCGGGATTCGGAACAAACGTTTACACCGAGAGTGCACCTGTCAATGAACGTTACACGTCCACAAAAACGATCCGGGACAGACGCGACAGTCCAGCCGCGGCGCGCGACGGCTGCGCGCTTTCACGCCACGGGGTCGTCGGGAGGCTGGAGCCCGTATTCCCGGATCTTCCGGTCCAGGGTGGGTCGCGAGATATTGAGGATCCGGCTCGCATGGAGCTTGTTCCACTTCGTGTGGCGGAGCACCCGGCGGATATGGTCCTCCTCGACGGTGCGCAGATCCGTCAGCGCCGGGGGGAAATCAACGGGGGGCGGATCGCCGCTCTTCGGTCTCTCGCCGGGCGGGAGAAAACTCCGCAACAGCGTGTCCCCTTTGCAATTGACCAGCGCCTGGCGGAGGGCGTTCTCCAGTTCGCGGATGTTTCCCCGCCACTCGCGCTGCACGAGCATCTGCATCGTCTCGTCGGGAATGCGACGCACGTTTTTCTGAAGCTCCCGGTTGATCTGGGCCACGAAATGCTCGACGAGAACCGGAATGTCCTCCGGGCGCTCACGCAGCGGCGGGACGTAAATCGTAACCACCTTCAGCCGGTAGAAAAGGTCCTCGCGGAATCGCCCGCGGGCCACGCACTCCTCCAGAGGGGGGATCGTGGCGGCGATGATGCGCGCGTTCGTGGTCAGCGTCTCGTTCCCCCCCACGCGCTCGAACCGTCGCTCCTGCAACACACGCAACAGCTTCACTTGGTTCCCCACGGTCATTTCGGCGATCTCGTCCAGGAAGATCGTACCGTCTCCCGCGAGCTCGAACTTGCCACGTTTGCGCGCGACGGCCCCGGTGAATGCGCCCCGTTCGTGTCCGAACAGCTCGCTGGCCAGAAGCGTCTCCACCAGGGCCCCGCAGTTGATGGCGATGAACGGCGATTGGCGGGACACGCTGGAGAAATGGATCGCGCGCGCGATCAGCTCCTTGCCGGTGCCACTTTCGCCCTGGATGAGCACGGTCGTGCGGGAGCTGGAGACCGAGCCGATGATCTTGAAGATCTCCTGAAGCTTCCGGCTGTTCCCGATGACGCGGTAGATATCGCGATCCGCCCCCGCCTCGGTGACGACCAGCCCCGGACCGGTTCGCTCGTCGATCGTGCGGGCGCAGAGATCCACTTTCTCGTCCAGCTCGTCCACATCGATGGGTTTCCGCAAGTAATCGAAGGCGCCCCGCTGCATGGCGGCGATCGTCGTGTGCATGTCCCCGAACGCCGTGATGATGATCACGAGAAGCGCCGGCCGTTTCTCGCGGAACTCTTGCAGAAGCTCGAGGCCGTCTGTATCCGGTAAACGGATGTCCAAAATGACGATATCCGGACACCACGCGTCACCGGCCTCCCGGCCTTCCGCGCCGTTCTGCGCGGACCGTACCTCGTATCCGCGCTCTTCCAGGTGCTTCTCCAGCACGCGACGAATGGAAGGCTCGTCGTCGACCACCAGGATGCGTTTTCGGGCCATGCGCTACCCGGTCTCTGCCATAGGAAGGAAAAGAGTAAACTGCGTCGTCCAGCCGCCCCCGAGAGGTCCCGCGCCGAGTTCCGCCTCCCGCGAGACGACCTCGATCCGGCCTCCGTGTTCCTCTACGAGTCGCCTGCAGATGGACAGCCCCAGGCCCATTCCGCGCGTCTTGGTAGAGAAGAACGGCTCGTAGACGCGCTCGAGGTTCTCGGGCGGAATCCCGGTCCCTGCATCCGCGACAACCAGCCGCGCATAGGCCCGGCCGTCGCACGTGACCTGGCCTGTGCCGAGGCCAATCCGTTTCGTCGCCGCCATGGACTGGCAGGCGTTGACCAGGAGGTTCAAGACAACCTGCTGGATGCGCCCCTCGTCCAGATACAGCCGAGGGAGGTTCCGGTCGTACTCCTCGAGAAAAACGGCATCGGGTTCCGTCTGCCGGATTATGGCCTTGCACTCCGCGAGGATTCCGTGCAGATCGCACCACGTCCTGGCCAGCAGCGGGGGTTGCGTGTATGTCAGCGTGTCATTGACGATCCGGTCCAACCGGCCGACTTCCTTGTCGAGAATTTCCCAATATTCTCGCTCGGCGGAGGCGGCGTGCAGCTGCTTGCGGGCCAGGATCCGGACGTTCATCTTGATCGCCGACAGCGGGTTCCGGATCTCATGTGCGATCCCGGCAGCGATCTTCCCGATCGCCGCCAACCGCTCCTGCGCCACCAGTTGCGCGTGAGCCTGCTTCAACTCCTCGATCTGGACCTTGATCTGTCGGCCCATCTGGTTGAACGTGTCGACCAGGACGGCGATCTCGTCGCGGCCCTCCACCTGCGGGGCCCCCTCGAAGACTCCGTCCGCCAGGTTGCGGGCCATCTGCGCCAGGTGAACCAATGGCTGGGTGATGCGGCGGATCAGCCACACGCTGATCGCGACGCTGACGGACAGCGAAACCGCCCAGGTGATGAGGATCAGCCCCAGAGAGCGGTCGCGGACGGCGGCATTATCCTCCAGGGACGACAACACGTAGGCCGTGGCCGTCTCCTCGGCCCGATTCAGCAACCCGAGAATCTCCCCGGCTGTGCCCGACGCTCGCCTGAACAGCTGGTCGTGGAGCGCGCGGCGCTCGACCACGGCTCGAGACACATGCGCCAGAAATACCAAGGCCTCTCCATATCGGGGGAGATACTCGACCAGTCGCCTCGTCACGTGAGGCATCAGGCGGCTCGACCGGACGGCCGCGAGGGCGCTGCGGATGTTTTCGGCGATCTCTTTCTCCGAGGACGGCTCGGGCCAGTCTCCCGCCATCTCCAGCCGGCGCAGCGTGGCGACGCGCGGCAACACCTGGTCGGGGTCGCGGTGCAGATGGCCCATTTCCCGCAACTCCACGTTGAAGAACTGCCGGATATCGTTCTGAACGCGCCGGGCGTTCTTTTCCAGATTGATCATGATCAGGTGGTTCGTCATGAGCTGCCGCGCGACGCGATCAAATTCCGCGTTGAGACGCTCGGCCCGCGTCAGGATGTCCTGAATCCCCAGATCTTGCCCCGTCCGGCCGTCCCCCAGGGCGGGGAGCTTTTCCAGATACCGCAGCAGCGGTCGGTCGCTCAGCCTTCCGCCGTTGCTATCCGGGCGAAGGATGGCGATGGGGTTGAGAAGGGAGCGGCCGATGCGGCGGGACAGCTCGTCGTATTTCTCCACCACGGGGCCGAGATCCTCGACATCGCGCGAGAGCAGAAACGTTTCCAGGTAGTCGCGGCGGATTATCGCCTCCTCCTTCAAGACCATGAGAAAGCGCGTGACCGGGATCTCGAGGTCGAAGCTCCGCTGGAAATTACCCAGGATCCGCTGGATGGTGCCGTAGGTGACAAGCCCGAGCGCCACGACGACGGTCGTGGTCAGTCCAACGAGGATCAGAGTGATCTTCCGCCGCAGGCCAACGCACAAACCGCGAAAGCGAGTGCGTAGCCGCACCCCCACCTCCATATCATCCACCTCGGGACGTCGGCGCCAGCGCGAGGCCGTGCTGCCGGGCCAGTCTCTGCACCTGGAGCAAATGGATGACGGGGATCCCCGACCGGGCGAAGGCGTGGAGCAGCCCCTGCTGCCGCTCTTCGCACGCGGGGTGCCATGTCACGAGTCCCGGTGGAATCCGGCTCGAATCGCACCGTCCGACGTTCACCGAGGCACCCCCGACGTTGACGAAGGCCCTGATGGGACGTTCCCCTGCGGCCTCGCGATACACCGCCAGGTGCAGGCGCACAGCGTCGGGAAGCGAGCCCGCCCGCAGTTCGCGCACGCCGTTGCGACGGATGGTCTCCCCAGCGTACTGCCGACCCTCCTCCAACAGAAAATTTTCCCCCACCCCGCCTCCTCGGCTCGCCGCGATGGATCGGAAGGCGAACACCCGTGCCTCATACAGTACCCGTTCGGCGTCGAGCCATGTGAACGCCGGGTCGGTCGCTCCCCACTGCGAGGTTCCCACCGAGCTGATGACGAGAGGCTGCAAGCGAAGCGCCGAAGCCGCGGATAACACCGCCAGGTTCAGCCCCGGAAGCGAGCCGGAGAAGCCGACCGCCACCACGTCTCCCTCGCGGACCCCGGCTCGGCGGAACAGATCCGCCGCCAGGGCCGCAAACGCTGGGTTGGCCGCCGCCCGTTTGGCGCTAAGCGATCCCAGCGTGGTTATCAGAGGACTCATCTCCTCGCCCACGAGTCCCGTCCGCTCGGTGTCATCCGGCGAAAATCCCATCCCCAGTCGAATTCGCTCCTCCCGGATCCGCGCGATGGCGTTCGCCATCGTCTGGACGGCGCGGTCCCGGACGGCGTCTCGTGTTTGTCGTTGCCAGGCGTCCACGCCCCAGGCCGCACTCACGACCACGGCGGCGGCCAACGCCAAGCAGGGTACGCCGACTTTCGGGCGGACCCACCTCACCAGAGCGTCCCCGGCCGCAACAAGAGCAGGGCCAGCCGGATCCCGGCCGCGGCGAGCGTCGCCATCAGCAGGGTCGGGAGCACGCCCTGCCTTTCCATGTCGTTGGCCAGCAATCCGGGAACGATGTAGCCGAGACCGGCCGCCTCGGGCATCAGGTGCGACGTGGCGGCACCCGCAAGTTCCAGACCGCGCATGCAGAGCAGCCCCACCAGGACCATGCAGACGAAGCGTCGCCGGCTGAAGAGCACGACGTACTCGGAAATCGCTTTCACCAGCACGAGCGTGATCAGCCCCGCTCCGGCGATGACCGCCAGCCCCTGCGGTCTGTTCGCCACCAATGCGAGGTAGCCGGGCACCACCAATCCGCCGGGGGAGAGCCCGACCACCTCGAAGGAGAGGAGCGAGGCCACGAGGCTCATGCCGATCGCTTCAACGAACACCGGCGCCTCCGATGAACAGCGCGGCGACGGCCTCACCCGCGCCGCGGTAGTTCCCGATCCCGATCACCGTCGTCCCGTCCGGCGCGTCATCGAGGATACGCCGATAGACCGTCTCCGGCGGCGACCCCTGAGCGCGGACGATGCGCTCCGGAGCGAAACCGGCGCGCGTGGCGGCCCGGCAGGCGTGCCGCGTGCCCTCGCCCACCAGCACCAGCCGGTCCACGCCGAGCGACGCGCCGACCAAGGCGCCGAAGGCCACGGAACGCAACGGCCGATCCGCGCGGCAGTTCAAGATGGCGATGCGCGGCCGCGCGAGATCGCCCTCCGCTTCCAGTCTTCGCCACACCGCGTGGAGCGAGTCCACGTCGTTGAGCGAGAACGCGTTGATAAAGGCGATCCGCTTCCCGTCGAAACGCTCCCGATGAATCCGGAGAGCGCCCACGTCCGGGACGGCGTCGCGCATGCCGCGCAGCGCGCGCTCCCGATCTACCCCCACCGCTTCGCAAACCGCCAGAGCCGTCGCGGTGTTCTCGGAAAATTCCAGAGCCGTCCCTTCTGGCAGCGCGCCCGAGTCCGGGGCCGTGGGAGCCTGCCTGAGGACGCTCCCCTGTTGCGCGCAGCTTTCGGCGAAGCGCTCCAGGTGGTCCCGGCTTCCCGCGACCAGAATCCCCCGCCGCGGGACGCTGAGCGAGAGTGCGCCCGCGACGGCCTCGCGCGTGCGGCCCATCACCTCCATGTGATCGAGCCGCACGTTGGTGATCACGCCCACCGTGGACCGCACCATGCGCCGCTCGGACACCCATTGAAGCTCCGGATGAACAGCCATGCACTCCAGGACCACCGCGTCGGCCTGCCGCCGGGCCGCGAGGGCGATCGTCGCCATCTGTTCACGGATCGTGGCGCGGCCACGCCGGCGCACCGGGATCTCGCTCCCGTCCTCGAGGATGATCCGCGGGAGGGTGCCCGTGGTCTTGGCGATGACCCGGTGTCCGCCGGCCCGAAGCCCCGCCGCGATCAAGCGAGTGGTGGTGGATTTGCCGCGCGTGCCGTTGACGTGGATGCGGATGGGAATCCGCCGCAGCCGCCGCTCGTGCAGGCAGGCTTCCAATCGGAGCAGACCGAGAAGGAGGAGCAATGCGGAAAGGATGACCACCATGGGAGGCCGTCCCAGGTCTCGACGGACGATAAAGCCGTCTCCACGTTCGATGTCGGGGACCCGGAGTCAGGCGCCGCTGTGTTCTTATTATCCGTTCCCGGACCGCAAGACAACCGGAAAGTGCGACTCATGCGGCGTGCCGGACAAAGACCGGGATCCCCCGCGAACCCAAGATAGCCCGCGACATCGTGCGCGGGACCGCTTGATCGGTGTGCGGGGTGGAATCGCGGCGTGGAGCGCAGTGTGGGGCGACCGCGTCGTCAAACGGGAAGGATCGGAGACACGGACCGGCCCCGCCGGCGCCATCCCGACGGGGCCGCGGGTCCACAAAGAGGATGGGGTTACTTGAAGACTTCCGGGTTGACGACACCTTCCGGCCGGCGCCCTTCCAGAACATCCATGATGGCCTGGGCCGCGTGCGTCGCCATGCGGATGACGCACTCGACCGTGAGGCCGGCCGAGTGCGGGCTCAGGATGACGTTGGGCAGCCCGAAGAGCGGGTTGTCGGGCTTCGGCGGCTCGGGGTCGAACACGTCCAGTCCCGCCCCGGCGATGGTGCCGTCTTTCAGCGCCTGGACCAGCGCCGCTTCGTCCACGATGGGCCCGCGGGCGCAGTTGATCAGAAACGCCGAACGCTTCATCACCTGGAGCTGCGCGGCGCCGATCAGCCCCCTGGTCTCCGGCGTGGACGGGACGTGGAGCGTGACGACATCCGATGCCTTCAGGATCTCGGGAATCGCCGCGACCTTCGCCCCGGCTTTTTCCATCACGTCCTGTGGAACCAGCGGGTCGTACGCGAGAATTTTCATGTTGAAGGCGGCCTGGGCCTTCTGGCACACCAGCATACCGATCCGGCCCATGCCGACGATCCCGAGCGTTTTACCCTCCAGGTCGAAGGCGCCGTAGCTGTTCCGGATCTCCCAGTCGTTCTTTCGGGTGGCGGCGTCATACGGGATGATCCGCTTGGCCCAGGCCAGCATCAGCGCCAGCACGTGCTCCGCCACCGAGAGCGCGTTGGCCCGCGGGGTGATGCACACCGGAATCTTGCGGGCGGTGGCCGCCTTCACGTCGATGCTGTCGTACCCCACGCCGTGCCGGGCGATGACCTTGAGCACTTTCCCGGCGTTGATCACCGAGGCCGGAATCTCGGCCGTCCGCACCAGGAACCCGGACGCGTCTTCGACCTCCTTGATCAGCGTCGCCTCGCTGAAGTCGGGAGCGACCCGGGCCTCGTAGCCCCGGCTGGTGATGTACTTCATCCCTTCCTCGTGAATCGGCTGGGACATCAGGATTTTCGCCTTTGCCATGAGCGTCGCGCCTCCGCGCTCCGGCCGGGCCGCCGCAGCGGCCCGGCCGTCGTGGAATGTTGCCAGCCCTCGTCGGTGCTTACTTCGTCTCCACCCCGGCCAGCTTGATAAACTTGCCGTAGTCGTCGTAGGCCTTCAGCAGCCAGGGCTTGTACTCCTCCGGCCCCATGTACAGGACGGGCTGGCCGACGTCCTTCATGATTTTCTGAAACTCGGGGTCGGCGGCGATCGTCTTGAACCCCGCCGCCAGATACTGGATGACCTCCTTCGGGGTACCCGCCGGAAGAGCCAGGCCCTTGACGGAGCCCGCGGTCGCAAGATCCAGCCCCGACTCCCGGAACGTCGGGACATCCGGGATGGCGGGATCGCGCGTCTCGAACATGACCGCCAGGCCGCGCACGCGGCCCGCCTTGACGTGGGGTAGCCCCTCGCTCGGGTGTACCACGCCCATGTCAACGTGGCCGCCCACCAGCCGGGTGATGGCCTCGGCCCCGCCCGCGCCGGGAACCGTCTGCATCTTGAAACCGCCAAATTTCCCGAAGACGTGGAGGCCGACGTCGCCGCCGCTCCCCTTTGTCGCGACCGAGGACGTGACATATTCCCTGGTCTTGGCCCAGGCGATCAACTCCTGCAAATTCTTGTGCGGGGAGTGGGTCTGTACGAACAGCGCGTGCGTGTGAACGGAGATCCGGCAGAGCGTCTCGAACGCCTTGAACGGATCGTAGGGCAGCGGCCGCTGGTGCGGGACGGTGAGATCCTCCCCGGAACCCCAGCCCACGAGAATGTTGTACCCATCCGGCTTGGATTTGGCCACGTCTACGCGGCCGGGGATCCCGCCGCCGCCGGGCTTGTTGATGACGACAAGCGGCTGCGGGAAATACTTCGGCGCCACGGTGGAGATGGCGCGCGCCAACACGTCCGTCGAGCCACCCGCCCCATAGGGCACGATGAGGTTGATGGGTTTTTCAGGGAAGGCCGCAACGGTGACTCCGAATCCCGCCGCGACCATGAGAACCGCCATCGCAAGACTTCCCAGATACCTCCACATTGTTGCGCGCCCTCCTTGGGGTGATTCCCCCGCTATTTCGCCTCGATCCCCAATCGCTTGATCAGGCTTCCGTACTGGTCATACGCGGCCTTGAACCAGACATCGTATGTCTTGGCATCCTGGTACAACACGGGCTGACCGAGGTCTTTCATGATCTTCTGGAATTCGGCGTCGCCGGCGATGGCCTTGAACTTCCCTTCGAGATAGGCCACGATCTCTTTCGGGGTGTCCTTGGGGGCCGCCACCCCCTTCACCGAGCCGGCGGTCACCACGTTGTAGCCGAGCTCCTTGAAAATGGGGATGTCCGGCACCGACGGATCCCGATCGTCGAAGGCCACCGCCAGGCCGCGCAGCCGGCCCGCCTTGATGTGGGGCAGGACCTCGCTGGGGTGCCCGCCCCCGAAGTCCACGTGACCCCCCACGAGGCTGGTGATGGCATCCGCGCCGCCCGCGCCGGGCACCGTGGTCACCTTGATGCCGGCCGCCCTGCCGAAGAGCAGGAACGTGATGTCCACCGACCCGCCCTTGGTCGAAACGGCGGCCGTGATATAGTCCTTGGTCTTGGCGAACTTCACAAGATCCGACAGGGTCTTGTGCGGTGAGGCGGCCGGCACGGCCAGGACGATGGAGTGGACCGACATCCGACAGACCGTCTCAAAATCCTTGAACACGTCGTAGGGCAGGGGCCGCTGGTGGGGCACCACCAGATCCTCGCCGGAACCGTACCCGAACAGCAGCGTGTAGCCGTCGTTCTTCGCCTTCACCACCTCCACGCGGCCCGGGATGCCGCCGCCGCCCGCCTTGTTCACCACCGCCAACGGCTGCGGAAAATATTTCGGTGCCACCTGGCTGATGGCCCGAGCCAGCACGTCGGTGGAGCCGCCCGCGCTGTAGGGCACGATGATCTGGATGGGTTTGTTTGGATACTCCGCCGCCGAGGCCAATCCGACACTGCTGAGAAGCAACAAGCCGATCAGCAGCGTTTTACCGTAGTCCATGCGCATGACGATTCCACCTCCGTGAGAGACGTGCCTGGGACCCGAAAGACGATCGGGCCACCCGCCGTCGGGTGACCCGATCGTTCCTGGACCCATTTTGGGGGACGAGCTTCCCGGCGTTCCGATCGGCGGGATTACTTGGTCTCGATCCCCAGCGTCTTGTTCAACTGCCCAAACTGATCGTAGGCCGCCTTGAACCAGACGGTGTATTCGGCCGCATTTTGGTACAACACCGGCTGCCCGAGATCCTTCATGATCTTCTGGAACTCGGCGTCGGCGGCGATCTCCTCGAACTTTTTCTCCAGATATGCGGTGATTTCCTTTGGCGTGCCCTTCGGCACCGCCACCCCCTTCACCGAACCTGCCGTGACCACGTCGTAGCCGAACTCCTTGAAGGTGGGAATATCGGGAACGGAGGGATCGCGCTTGTCGAAGGCGACCGCCAGCCCCCGGAGACGGCCCGCCTTGAAATGCGGCAGGACTTCGCTGGGATGCTGGCCGCCGAACGGCACGTGGCCCCCCACCAGCTTGGTGATGGCGTCGGCGCCGCCGGAACCCGGGACCGTCGTGAGCTTGAAGCCCGCCGCCTTGGCGAAGAGCAGGAGGGTGATGTCGACCGAGCCGCCCTTGGTCGAGACCGTCGCCGTGACCGGCTCGTTGGCCTTGGCCCACTTCACCAGCTCGGGCAGCGTCTTGTAGGGTGCGGTGGTCGGAGTCGCCAGGACGATCGAGTGGACCGAGATCCGGCAGACGGTCTCGAAATCCTTGAAGATGTCATACGGCAGAGCGCGCTGATGCGGCACGACCAGATCCTCGCCCGATCCCCAGCCGAAGAGCAGCGTATAGCCGTCCGGCCGCGACTTGACCACGTCCACACGACCCGGGATGCCCCCGCCACCGGCCTTGTTTATCACGACGACCGGCTGCGGGAAGAAGCGCGGCGCCACCTGCGTGATCGCCCGCGCCAGCACGTCGGTCGAACCGCCGGCCGAGTAGGGCACGATGAGTTGGATGGGCTTGTCGGGATAGGCCGCCCCCGCGGCCGAGGCCAATCCCGCGACCACGAGGACGGCAAGGGCAAGACTCCACAACGTTTTGTTCATGATCGAACCTCCTGTGCGGTTAAAGGGGTCGCGCGCGCATCGCGCGTCATTGCTCTCCCACGATTCGACGCTCGTCCTTCCGCGGTTCTTCATGCGGCCGCGGCTTTTTGCTTCGCTCGGTAGGCCGCCCACAGGTTGCCCAGGACGAACAGGATTGCGACGGCCATCAGCACCGCCGAGATCGGCCGAGACGGCGAGACGAAAATGCCGAACGACCCGTGGCTCATGAGGAGGGCCTGGCGAAGCGACCGCTCCATGATGGGGCCGAGGACGAACGCCAGGAGCAGCGGCCCCAGATCGAATTTCAGCTTGCGCGCCAGATAGCCGAAGATCCCCATGACCAGCATGACCCAGATATCGAAGACGCTGTTGTTCACGCTGTAGACGCCGACCAGCGTCAAGATCATGACCAGCGGGGCCATGAACGCGTAGGGAACGCGGAGAAGCTGGGCCCACATCCCCACCAAGGGGAGGTTCAGGATCAAGAGCATGACGTTCCCGATGTACATCGAGGCGATGACACCCCAGAAGACGGGCGCGTGCTCTTTGAGCAGGAACGGCCCGGGCGTGATCCCGTGGATCAGGAGCGCGGCGAAGATCATCGCGGTGGACGCGTTGCCGGGAATCCCCAGCGTCAGGAGGGGGATGAAGGACGAGGACGCCGCGGAGTTGTTGGCGGCCTCGGGCCCCGCCACCCCCTCGATGGCGCCGTGCCCGAACTCCTCCGGGTGCTTGGAGACCTTTTTCTCTATCGCATAGGAGATGAGGGATGACAAGACCGCGCCGCCGCCCGGCAGGATACCGACCACGAATCCGATCAGCGCACCGCGGACCATCGCCCAGCCGCTGCGCGCCAGGTCCGCCAGCGTCGGGAACACGTTCTTGATCTTCGTCGTGAGGATGCTGGCGGCTTCGCTCTGCTCCAGATTGATGAGGATCTCGCCGACGCCGAAGAGCCCCATGGCGATCGTCACAAAGTCGATGTTGCTCTGCAGATCGGGGACCCCGAAGTCGAAGCGAACCGCACCCGACAGTGGATCCAGTCCCACCGAGCCGAGGATCAGCCCCATGACCGCCATGGTGAGGCCCTTGAGCGGGGATTCCCCGGCCAGGTACGTGGCGAGGAGCAATCCCAGGACGGTCAGCGAGAAGTATTCCGGCGGACCGAATTTCAGGGCGAACTCGGCCAGGGGCGGCGCCATGACCGTCATGCCGACCACACCGAAGGTGCCCGCGATAAACGAGCCGATGGCGGCCACGCCGAGGGCCGGACCCGCGCGGCCCTTCCGCGCCATCTGATACCCATCGATGCACGTGACGACGGAGGCCGCCTCGCCGGGGAGGTTCAACAGGATCGACGTGGTCGAGCCGCCGTACATGGCCCCGTAAAAGATCCCGGCCATCAGAATGATGGCGGTGACCGGGGACCCCATCTTCATGCTGACCGGGAGCAGGAGGGCGATCGTGGCCGCCGGCCCGAGTCCGGGCAGGACCCCCACCGCCGTGCCCAGGACCGAGCCGATAAAGCACCAGAGCAGGTTGACCGGACTGAAGGCGACCTGAAATCCGAGGAGGACTCCGCCAAAATCCAGCATGGATACGCCGTCCTCTGCGAGGTTTGCAGGCTAGAACAACAACCCGCGCGGGAAAGGAGTCATGAGCAGTCGCTCGAAGACGAGATGCACCACAAGACCCGTGGTGACACCGGTGAAGACGGCCACCCAGACTCGCTTCTTCTCCAACAGCAGCAGCCAGGCCGTCACCAGGATCACGACGCTGGTCACCGCGCCCAGGTCGTCGAACGCGACGATGTACACCCCCATGATGATGACGGCCAGGAGCGGGCGGAGCCAGGCCCGCGATGGCCAGAACGGCACGCGCTTCGCGTCGCGCGCCCGATGCGTCACGATGATCAGGCAGGCGAGAAAGGCCAGGAGGATCCCCAGACCGAACGGCATGAACCCCGATCCGGGCTGGCCGTGGTCCAACAGTCGCAAAACAAACAGCGATTGCTGGATGACCACCCCTGCGACGATCAATAGCACGACACCGGCGACGCGCTGCCAGGAGTTCATGGGACACACCTCTCTCTTCGCCGCGAGACTCTGGGCGGGAACCGGCGCGAGCCGCTCCCCAGATCACGCCCGCGTATCTTCGTCCGGAACGAGTCCCGGGTCAAGCCGTCCACGATCCGGGCTGAATGTTGTGCGGGAAATGAGACATCCGCTGCCGCGCGGGACCGTCATCGCGGCGCGCTGCGTTTGGCTCAACCGGAACCCGGGTTGACGTCGCCCGGATCACGCCCCGTTCATCAGCCACGCGTACAGGGACTTCGGTCCGTGCACGCCAAGCGTCAATGTCAGCTCGATGTCGCTGGTGCGGCTGGGTCCGGTGACGAGCACGCTGCAGCCGGCGTCCTTGGCCGCGGCAAACGTCTGGTGCAGGTCGGCCCGCAACACGGCGGGCGTGAAGATCGCCAAGTGGACCCGGGGGAGCAGCGACACCACCCGAGGCCGCTCGGGCGATGAGAGCAGCTGGAGCGTGCCGGTCTCGGGCAGCGCCGCATCCACGCCTGTGACCCCGAGCTCGCAGGTCGCAACCAGGTGCTTGTCCGCCTGCGCCGGGACGATCTCGACACCGAGCGCTTGGAGCGTTCCGGCGACCTCCCACGCCGCCAGGTCCGGCGTCGTCCACAGCGTGGCCTTCGTCACCCCCTCCACCTTGACGAGATCCGCCAGTGCGGTCCGAAGCTCTTGCCGGTTCGCCAAGCGTCGAGTCGAGCCGTTCAGCTCCCCGATCTCGGCCAGCAGCTGGGCGATCTCGGCATCGGCATCGCCCGGCGTGCGGGGGGCGATGCGGGCGGACGGCGGGATCGGCGCGATGGTCGACCCCGGTCGTCTCCCCAGCGCTTCCCGCACCTTTCCCAGGATCGCTTCCCGTATGGGATTCATGCCGCACAACCTTCTCTGCCCTCGGCCTCCGGGTGTCCACAACCCGTATTGGTGCAGGCCGCTCAACACGACCCAGATGCAAGGCGGCGTCACCCATCCCGACGGATGGGTACCCGGGGCCGGGTGAGGCGTACTTCAGGTACGCCGCAGCGAGCGCCCGAGCGCGCGGGGTACCCATCCGGAGGATGGGTCTCTGCAGACGGGTCTTTTCAGCGGCCTGCCCGGCGGCGCCACCAGCCGCGGAAATCTGCGCCAAACGCCGGGAACGGCCTCCCCATTGTCCACCGGCTCAAGGGGCCCGGCAGCTTCGACATCCACCCCTCGCGAACGAACGGCGCCTGGAGCCGCTTGAGCATCTGCGAGCCCATCCGGTAGAACCAGGTCGTCGCCAGCGCCGCCGAACCCGCCTGGGCCGCCAGGCGCAAGACGTAGGGAGCTGCCGCGGCCTCCTGCTCGTCTCCCTCCACCACGCGATGGCGCAGGTGCAGCAGGATGTCCGTGATCGGGATCTTCACCGGACAGATGTCGTTGCAGGCCCCGCACAGGGTGGAGGCGAAGGGCAGCCCCCCGGCGGCCTGGCCGCCCAGGATCTGGGTTGCAAAGATAGACCCCGTCGGGCCGGAGATCGGGTAGCCGTAGGCGTACCCGCCGACGGTGTTGAAGACGGGGCAGATGTTCAAACATGCCCCGCACCGGATGCAGAGCAGCGTCTCGCGCGTCTCGGGGCATCCGAGGATACGCGAGCGGCCGTTGTCCAGGAGGACCAGGTGCATCTCCTGCGGGCCGGTCTCCGCGGCGCGCCGGGGCGGCCCGCCGATGAACGACGTGTAGCACGTGATCTTCTGGCCCGTCGCGCTTCGCGCCAGCAGCTTCAGCAGGACGGCAAGGCTCTCCCAGTCCGGCACGACCTTATCGATTCCCACGATCGCCACGTGCACGGGGGGGACGGTCGTGCACATCCGTCCGTTTCCCTCGTTGGTCACCATGACGATGGTCCCCGTCTCCGCGACCAGGAAGTTGCCCCCCGAGATACCCAGATCGGCGCTCAGGAACTCTTCGCGGAGCTTCAGGCGGGCGACGTGGGTCAGCTTCTCCGCCTCCGCGGGCGCACCGACGCCGAGTTTTTCCTGGAACAGTGCGGCGATCTCCTCCTTGGACAGGTGAAACGCCGGGACGACGATGTGGGCCGGGCCCATGCTTTTCAACTGGACGATGTACTCCCCGAGGTCGGTCTCCAGCACGCGGATGCCCGCCGCCTCCATCGCGCGGTTCAGGCCGATCTCCTCGCTGGCCATGCTCTTGGATTTCACCGCCAGCTTCACCCCGCGCTGCGCGCAGACGTCCAGGACGATGCGGCACGCCTCCTCCGCATCCCGCGCCCAGTGCACGTGGCCGCCCGCATCGGTCACGGCGCGCTCCGCCTGCGCGAGATAGTGGTCCAGGTGCGTGATGGCGTGGAGGCGCACCTCGTGGCCGGCTTGACGCAGCGCTTGCCAGCGATCGTTCCCCACGGCCTCGACCAGCGTCGCCCGCGTGCCCAGGAACTTGGTGGTGGCTTTCTGAACCGCCGCGGCCATGGTCGGCGGGACGCCTCGGGAGTTGGCGCGAAAGTCGATCGGCGTCGGCGCGCGGCTCATGACGGCTTTCTCCCCGCGGCCAGAATCTCGATCAGATGCATGGCCCGGACGGACGATCCCGCTTTGCGCAGACCGCCGGCGATGTTCATGATGCAACCCGCATCGCACGCCACCACCGCGTCCGCCCCGGTGGAGCCGATGGCCCGCACCTTGGCCTCCATCATCGACGTGCTCACCTCGGGGTAGATGACGCTGAACACCCCGCCGAAGCCACAGCACGTCTCTTCCCCGGGCAGCGGGATCAACTCGAGCGCTTCCACCCGCCGCAGGAGCGCCTTGGGCTCCTCGCGGGCTCCGAGACCGCGGAGCAGGTGGCAGGAGGCGTGGTAGGTCACCTTACCCGGAAAACGGGCCCCCACGTCGGCCACCTTTAGCTGGTTCACCAGGAACTGGCTGAACTCGAACGTCCGCGCCCCGACCTCGGTGGCCCGGCGATGCTCCGGCGATCCCGGCGGAAACAGCGTGGGAAAGTGGTGGCACACCATGTCCACGCACGACCCCGAGGGCGACACGATGAATCCGTCGGTCGCTCCGAACACGTCCAGCCACTTGACCGCCAGCTTGCGGGCCTGGGTCCGATAGCCGCTGTTGAAAAACGGCTGGCCACAGCAGGTCTGTTCCCGGGGAAAGGCCACCTGCACGCCGAGTCGCTCCAGGAGGTCCACCATGCCTCTCAGAACATTCGGGAAGAACTGCTCCGCGAGGCAGGTGATGAAGAGCTGTGCCTTGACCGACATACCGTTTCCTTCCGTCGAGTGGTCTAGCGTTGCTTGAAGAACAGAACGTGTTGCAAATGAGTGTTCATGAGCGTTCCGCTCACCACGACGGATGAAAATTAAGCGGTTACAGATCTATTTTCCTCGTAGTCAAGTGTGGGCCAAGCCTTGATCCGTCATTCCGGCGGACGCCGGAATCCAGGCGATCGCCTCGTAACGCTGGACCCCGACTGGAGTTTACCCCGATGAAAACCGGGGCCGGGGTGACGAGGTCCATGCCTCGTCGGTCTGAGGCGAAGCCTCGTTACGACTTCATGAGCTGGGCTCCCGTGAGCTCGAGCGCCGGGAAATTCAAGAAGAAAAACCCGAAGGATCCATCGCGGACCCCCTGAGACGCGCCCACGATCGCATAGACGGAGCCGAACCGGGCGGCCACGAACAGGCCGGGGCTCCCACTACAATATCAGAAAGGGCGAGCTGCCGAAAAGCACTCTTCTCGGGACGCAATGTCCTACGCGCGCCCCAGGCGAGGAACGCCGCCTATCCGCTGCGAACCCCATGGGGCCCGCCAACACTTTTCGACTCCCTCGCAACAATAGCTTGCGCGGCTCGTCTATCCCTGTCACTATCCCCCAGGCCGTCGATCGGGTTCGGTGGGGCGTCTATCCGCCGTGCCGGTCTTGCGGCACCTCGTCGCGTGACAATCCACAAACGAAAGGGATATCCCATGCATCATGCCATGCTGCGGTTGTGCCTCGTCGGCGTTCTCGCTTTGCCCGTCTCCGCATCGGCAGCGGTCCCGGCGACCGAAACCGATAAGACGTTCTACGCGCTCGGCCTCGCCATCAGCCAGAACCTCGCCGCGTTCGGGCTCAGCGCCGCCGAGCTGGAAATGGTGAAGGCCGGCCTTTCCGACGGCGTGCAGGGCAAGCCCGCCCAGGTCGATCTGCGCACGTATGCGCCGAAGATTCAGGAGATGCAGCGGTCCCGCGGCGCCGCGGCGGCGGCCCAGGAGAAAAAGGCTGGGGAATCGGTCGTCGCCAAGGCGGCTGCCGAGAAGGGCGCCGTCAAGACCGCTTCGGGCGCCGTGGTGATTCCCCTGAAGGCCGGAACCGGCCCCGCGCCCGCGGCGTCCGACAAGGTCAAAGTCCACTACCACGGTACGCTGACGGACGGCACGGTGTTCGACAGTTCGCTCCAGCGCGGCGAGCCTGCCACATTCCCGCTGAACGGCGTCATCCGCTGCTGGACCGAGGGCGTGCAGCAGATCAAGGTGGGCGGCAAGGCCCGCCTCGTTTGCCCGTCCGACACCGCTTACGGGGACCGGGGCGCGCCGCCCCGCATCAAGCCGGGTGCGACGCTGGTGTTCGAGGTCGAGCTTCTCGAAATAGTGAAATGAGCCAAAGATTCTGGGCGCGGGCTGGGGCCGACGGACTGTCGGACTGACCGATCGATTCTCCCCCGGTGTGGAGGCAGGATGGCCGGAAGGTTTCCTTTTACGAAGTGGTTGCTGCAGTTCCAGAAGGATTCCACAGCCGTCGGCGACCTTGCCCGGCGCGTGGCCCACGACCCGGAATGGACCGACCCCCCGACTCTCGAAGCCCTGGAAAGCCAGCTTCTGGGGGCGGGATGCCCCCAGGCCATTTTGGACATCGCCCGGCGCGCGTGGCGCCGGTACGCCTCCGACGCGGGGGCGCGGTCGAGGCCCTGATCCGCCGGGATGCCGCCGCGACCCAGGTCAACGGTTCAGGGCATCTCCTCCATGCGACGCCGGCCCTGCTCGGTGAGCCCGTAGACGCCCTCGTTCTCCACCACCAGTCCCGCCTCGGATAGCTCCCGCATCGTGCTGCGAACGCGATAGAGCGGGAGCCGTAG
>JAKPQH010000056.1 GCA_029580855.1 bacterium
CTCGCCAACACCAGGGGTTTCCGTTCGGCGTACCGGGCTTCCGCCTGCTACGGCTACGTGGTCGCCATCGCTGAAAGGGAGGGCGAGTCCCAGACCGGCTTCGGCTTCACGGCGGGACACTCGTTCCCAGACCTGGACGCCGCCTCCGCCGCGGGCGAGGCGTCCTCGATGGCCGTGAGCTTGCTCGGCGGCAGGCCCGTCGGGACCGGACGGTTCCCGGTCCTGATAGACAACCTCCCGGCAGCGGAGGTCCTCGCGGTCCTCGGCGCCGCCCTCTCGGCGGAGGCGGTGGTCAAAGGGAAGTCGTTCCTCGCCGGACGCGTCGGCGAGGAGGTCGCCGCCGCCGCCGTCACCGTCACCGACGACGGCCTCATGCGGGGGGGGTACGGCACCGCACCGTTCGACGGTGAGGGCGTCGGGGCGGCGTCACGGAAGCTGATAGAGGAAGGGACCCTTGTCACCTTCCTGCACAACACGTACACCGCCAGGCGCATGGGCGCCTCCACTACCGGGAACGCCGCACGCGGCTCGTACCGCTCGCCGGTGGGCGTCGCGCCGACCAACATATTCCTGACGCCCGGCAGCCTGACGCCGGACGAACTGGTATCCGCCATGGGGACCGGGTTCAGGGTGATGGAGCTGCAGGGCGTGCACGTCGGGCTGAACCCGGTGACCGGAGAGGTCTCGCTGGGCGCGCGGGGGCTCTGGGTGGAGAATGGGCGTCCCCTCCACGCGGTCAGGGAGGTCACGATAGCCGGGACCATCGACGGCATGCTCCGGGGGATCGTCGGCATCGCTGATGACCTCAGGTTCACACCGCTGCTCGGGGGCATCGGCACCCCGTCGATCCTCGTCGAAGGTCTCACCGTGAGCGGCGCCTAGGCCCGGCAGGAGCGGCGGGCACGACCGCCCGTAAGGGCCGGCGTCGCTTCTTGCGGACCACGCTCCGTGGTAGAATCTGCCCGCGCCGGCCGGACGCGGCGGGATGAGCAGGCGGCAGCGGACAGGAGGGGTTGCGATGTTGCTGCACGAGGTCCTCGAGGTACACGCGGAAGCCCACCCGGACAAAGAGGCGATCGTCTTTCACGACCAGAGGATCACCTACCGGGAGTACCTCGAAAACGTCAACAGGGTCGCGGCTAACCTGAACAGGCTGGGGGTGAAGCGCGGGGACAAGGTGGCCCTTTACATGGGCAACTCGCCGCGGTACGCGTTCTGCTACATAGCCGCGGCTTCGCTCGGGGCCTGCGCGGTCCCGGTTTCCGTCAGGTTCGGCGAGCTGGAGGCGGGCTTCATAGTCAACAACTCCGACTCGTCGTTCCTTGCCGCGGTGCCGGGCGCCGCGGGGATCGACTTCCTCGACATCGTGAACAAGATAATGCCCTCGTGTCCACTGGTGAAGACGATCGTGGTGATCGGGGAGCCCTCCGAGGTGGACCGCGTCCCGGGCGCACTTCCCGCCGGGGAGCTGTTCGGGGAGCCCGGCCCGGCGGACATGGAGGCGCTCGCGTCCGCCCGCGGCGCCGTGCGCGAAGACGACACCGCTTTCATGGTCTATACATCGGGAACCACGGGGGTGCCCAAGGGGGCCGAACTCACCCACAAGAACCTGCTCTCGTACGCCAGGGGTCAGCTTTCGGCAACCGGGGTGACCGGGGATGACACCCTGCTGCTGGACATCCCGGTCAACCACGTGGGGGGCGGGGTGATGGCGATCATCGCCATGCTCTACGGCGGCGGCAAACTGGTCATGCTCGACCAGTTCAATCCCCAGGAGGTCCTGGAGACCATCCAGAAGGAGAAGGTCAGCGTGCTGGGCCAGGTGGCGGCCCAGTACATCCTGATGATGATGGTCCCCGACTTCGACAGCTACGACCTGTCCTCCGTCAAGCTCGCCGTGGTGTCCGCGGCGCCGACGCCCAGGGAGGTGTTCGTCCAGGCGAAAGAGAAGTTCGGGATCTACCTTACCAACGGTTTCGGCATGTCGGAGACCAGCGGGGCCATCACCTTCACCCGGCCCGCGGAGAACTCCCTGGACGTCCTGTCAACCAGCGTCGGCAAAGCCAACGAGGGAGTGGAGATAGCCATCATGAACGAGGAGGGCATGTTCCTCCCGCCGGGGGAGGAGGGCGAGATCTGCATCAAGTCCGACGCGGTCATGAAGGGTTATTACAAGAGGCCTGACGAAACGGCCCTGGTGATGACGGGTGACGGTTACCTCCACACCGGCGACATGGGCAAGCTCGACGAGGACGGCTACCTCTTCATCCTCGGCCGGAAGAAGGAGATGTACATCCGGGGCGGCGAGAACGTGTACCCGCCGGAAGTGGAGGAGGTCATCCAGTCGCACCCGGGGGTCCTCTTCAACGCCGTCATCGGGGTCCACGACCCCGTCATGGGCGAGGTCGGCAGGGCTTACATCGTGCCGATGCCGGGGTACGAGCCGGTGGTCACCGAGGAGGAGATAAAGCGGTGGTGCACCGAGCGCCTCGCCAGGTACAAGGTGCCCGGCCAGGTCGTCTTCCGGGACGCCCTGCCGCTGAGCCCCCTCGGTAAAGTGATGAAGAAGGTGCTCTACGAGGAGGTCAAGGGGGAAGGACCTGCAGCGGGCTGACCCGCCGGAATCCTCCGCGAGCCGGCCTCGTACGCCCCGGGAGCTTCCCGCCGGCGGTCACTATTCTCCGTGCCGCCCGGGCCCGTCCCGGCCGCGGAACCGTCTCATTTCCGGCGTCTCCCCGCCATGGCTCAATCCTCGATGAGGATATCCTCCAGGTCTTTGCGGGGGCGGGGGCGGGGCGACTCGTCGGGGTATCCCAGCGGCAGCAGGCACACCAGCACCAGGCCGTCGGGAAGGTCCAGCGTCCTGGCCACGGCCTCGGCGTCGAAAGCCCGTACCCAGCAAGTCCCCAACCCCAGCGCCCGCGCGGCAAGCACCATGTGCTCCACGGCGATGCTGACGTTGATCGTGCCGTTGATGACGACGCGCTCCGGGTCGAAGCCTTTGTCCTTGCCGCCGCGTACCGCCCGGAGCATCATCTCCAGGCTGAACCGGGCCCCGCTCATCACCAGGCGTAGCGTCTGCCGGCCCCGCTCCTTGAACGCTTCCGCGTCGAGGCAGCACGCTATTACCACCGGCGCCTGCTCGATGAACCTCTGTCCGTAAGCGGAGGCGCGTATCTCCTTTTTGATCGTGTCGTCGGTGACGACCTTGAACCTCCAGGACTGGGTGTTGCTGCTGGAGGGTGACAGGCGGGCGGCGTCGAGCACCCTGTCGAGGAGCTCCGCGGGCACGGGGTCCCTCTTGAACCTGCGGATACTGCGCCTGCTCTCTATCGCCTCGAACACGTCCATCTGGTAACCTCCTATTGGCCCGCGCCCGGCGGCGGGTTTCGTCGTTAGATTATATCGAAGCCCGCATCGTCAGCCGAAAGGAACGGCTTGAGCCGACTGAACAAGAAGCTCCTGCGCGACCTCGGCGCGCACTGGGCGCAGGTGGCGGCGATCCTCGCGGTGGTGGCACTCGGCATCGTCATGTTCACCGGTCCGTTACTGGCTACCCGTGACCTGAAGGATTCGGTCAACGACATATATCGCCGGACCCGCTACGAGGACTTCTCCGCCAGGGTTACCGACGCGCCGTTTTCCATCGCCGCGGAGGTCCGCGCGGTTCCCAACGTAACGGCCGCGGAAGGAAGGATCGTCCGGAACACCCAGGGCGGCCTGGCGGGAAGGCGCTTGACGCTGCGGGTGGTAACCGTGCCCGACGCCGGCCGCCCGGCCGTGAACGACCTGATAGTGGAGAAGGGCGCCTATCTCGAGCCCGGCGTGAGCGGCGGCTGCATGGTGGAACACCACATTGCCACGGAGCTCCGCCTGCCCCCCGGCACGCCTCTGACGGTCTCCGGCGTCTCCGGGGAAGTCACCTTCGTCGTAACCGGGACGGTAGTCAGCCCGGAGTACCTGAGGATGGTCACCAGCAAAGCGGAGTACGTCACCGACCCCGCCCAGTTCGGGGTCATCTTCGTCAGGTACAGCGACGCCGCCGGGCTCTTCGACATGGACGGAAGGATAAACAACATCCCCGGGAGGGTGGCCGACAACGGCAGGCTGCGCGAGACGATGGGCGCCGTGGAGGAACTGCTGGCGCCCTCCGGCCTGACCGGCCTCACGGCAGGGCCGGACGAGCCGGCCGCGCTCACCCTTACGCTCGAGCTTCAGGACGTCGAGAAGGTTGCCCTCTTCTTCTCCCTGCTGCTGTTCGCCGTCGCCGCGCTGGCCATCTACATCACGATGACCCAGATAGTGTTTTCCCAGCAGCGCGAGATAGGCGCGACGCGGGCACTCGGTTACGGCAGGCGCGACCTCTCGCTCCATTACGTCGGCTACGGCGTCGCGCTCGGGGCGGCCGGGGGCGTTATCGGGGTGGTTGCGGGGTTCTTCCTGTCGCGGCTGTTCGCCAACGTGTACGCGGGGGTGTTCGGCCTGCCCCTGGTGCGGACTACGGTTTACGCCGACATCGTGCTCGTCGGGGTGTTCGCGGGCCTGGCCTTCTCCGTCCTGGGCGCCCTCGTTCCCGCGGGGCACGCCGTCCGCATGAAGCCCGCCGACGCGATGCGTACCGAGGGCGGCCTCTCCATCGGAACGGCCGCCTATTCGTCCCCGCCCCGGGTGACCGGCAGGCCCGGGTTTCCGCTGTGGCTCCGCATCTCCTTCCGCAACCTCTCGAGGAACAGGAGGCGAACGGTCTTCACCTTCCTGGGGGTCATCGCGACCCTCTGCGTGATCGTTACTTCCACCGGAGGCAGGGACTCCATCGATTTCGCGGTCGACAAGTACCTGAACGGTGTCCTCGGGTGGGACGTCGCCGCGGCGTGGCCTGAGCCGATCGACGCGTCCATGCTCGCCAGGGTGAAGGCCATCAACGGGGCCGAGAGCGCGGAGGGCTTCATAGCGGTGCCCGGCCGCCTGGTGGCCGCGGGCGCTTCCCTCGACGTGCAGGTGCAGGCGTTCGAGCGCGGCTCGAGGATGCACGGGCTGTACCCTACGCCGCGGTCCAGGGCGGAACCGGGCCCGGCGGAGGTGATACTCAACCGCGGCGCCAGGACGAAACTGCCGGTGGATATCGGAAAATACGTGGGCATCGTGACCCCGCTGGGGGACGCGCCGGTGCCTTTCAAGGTGGTCGGCTTCGTATCGGAGCCTTTCGGGGGCGTCTGCTACGTGAACCTGGCTTATATCCAGGGCCTGTATTCGAGGACAGGCGGCGTTGCCGGAGCGTTCAACGGCATCGCGGCGAAGGTCGAACCCGGGGAGTCGGGGAGGGTGGCGAACGCGATAAGAGACCTCCCGGGGGTGGCGCAGGTTATCACCAAGAGCGGCGTCGCGAGGGTCTTCGAGGAACTGGTGGGGGCCGTCAAAGCGCTCTTTCTGATCTTCTACGTGATGGCCTTCGCGATGGGGTTCGCCGTGATCTTCTCGATGGTCACGGTCAACCTGCTCGAGAGAGAGCGGGAGATCGGTACCGTCAGGACCCTGGGAGCCACGCACGGACTCATCTTCTCGTTCCTGACCGTGGAGACGGTGACGGTGGTGCTAGCCGCGCTGGTGCCCGGGGTACTTCTCGGGCGCCTGCTCGAGTGGGTGATCATGGACAGGCTGCTCACGTCGGAGCGCCTGGTTCCCGACGCGGTCATCTCCTGGCAGACCGTACTGTTCGTCGTGGTCGCTACGTTCGCGGTGACGCTTCTCTCCCAACTCCCATCGCTCAGGCGCCTGTGGCGCCTCGACCTCGCGCGGGTGACCCGGGAACGGATCAACTGAGTTCGCGGGCGTCGGTCGGGCGGTGGAAGGACTGCGGCCCGCCGGTTTTGAACGGCGGGAGCCTGCTGTAGAATATGGTGCGGCGCGCCGCGCCGGGTTCGATGCCGGCAGGAACGGAGGCCGATTGGACACGTCTGAAACACCGGGCGAAGCCATGCCCTCGGGGAGGCCGCGGAGAGTGAAGCCCTGGATGCTACTCCTGGGCATCGGGCTGCTGGTCCTTGTCGCGGGGATCGCGGTGACTGCCGGAGCCACCTCCGGGGTCAGGTACAGGAAAGTGACCTTGACGGCCCGGGGACCGGGGGAGAAACCCGTCGCCGTAGCCGGCCTCCTGGTCGAACCCCCCGGAGCCCCGTCGGGGAAAGTGCCCGGGGTCGTGTTCGCCAACGGCATCACCGGCTCCAAGGAGTGGTACGTCCAGATTGCTCGCCGGATGGCGCAGGAAGGCCTGATCGTACTCGCCGTCGACCTGCGCGGGCACGGGGGATCGGGCGGCGCCTGCGAGTTCGCCTTCGGTGAGGCGAACGACGTCATCGCCGCGGGCGAGTACCTCGCGAAGAACGTCCCCGGGGTTGACCCGGCGCACGTCGTGGCGATGGGCCATTCGCTGGGCGGGGTGAGCGCCACCCGCGCCGGGATCGTGCAGCCCGGGGGCCCGTTTTCCTCGGTCGTCGCCATCTGGTCGTGGACCAGCTACAAGGACGCGGCCGTCGACCTGACCGGTCCGCTGGACGCCTTCGCCGGCCGGTCCTGGCTGTTTACCAGCTTTTCCCGCACTTTCGACATCAACTCACCAGGGGCCCAGCGCGACCGGGACATCGTCGGGTCGGTCACCGATGCGAAGCCTCCCAACTACCTCCTGGCGATAGGCAGCGCCGACGAACTCGCCTCGGTGGCCCGCGAGGAGCAGATCATGGAGAAAGCCACGGCCGAAGCCAGACGGAACCGTGGAGAGGCGCGGCTGAAGGAGGGCGTGACGTACGGGGACTTCGCGGCCGGCACCGCGCGGAAGCTGGTCGTCACCGATGACGACCACGTGACGGAGCTGGCCAGCGGGGCGATCCTCCGGCAGGCGGTGGACTGGATCAAGCAGGGCGCCGGGCTGCCCGTTGATCCCGACCGGGGAGCCCCGTTTCTCTGGGGGCGCTACCTGGGCCTGGCGCTTCTCGCGACGGGGATACTCCTTCTCTCGCTGGGGCTGCTCTCGCTGGT
>JAKPQH010000057.1 GCA_029580855.1 bacterium
CGGCTTCGGTCGGGTACGGCTCGGCGTAGCGCTGCGGTCCCTCACAGAGCATGACGTGAGACACGCCGCCCTCGTCGTAGGGCATCCCCAGCCCGTCCCGGTCCGCGTCGTCCTCGTAGACGACCACCACGTCGTCGGTGATGTTGTTGACGAGCGGGTAGTTACTCTGCGTCGCGAGCAGGACCGCGGTATGGTCGTCCGCGCCTCCGGACCGCCATTCGTTGATGAGACGTTCCAGCTCGTAGATGGTCATCGTGTGCCTCCTTGGCCGTGGTCTGTATTTGCCGTGCTGTGCACAGCATACCCCTATTCGCGCCGTTTACCACGCTTACCATGTTGTCCATTGAGGCATTTGTCGAGCCTGAGTCTGTACACTTGGGCAACAAACACGGCAACAAGAAGGACCGCCCCGAAGGACGGTCCTTGTAAAGCACCTGCAAATCGTGGCGGGAGCGACGAGACTCGAACTCGCGACCTCCGGCGTGAAAGGCTCCCGTCCGTTACGTCTCAGGCTCGATTCTGCGGCCCGTGCTGTTGCCCTGTGAGGCTGTCTGAGGCCGGGTTGGACGGGGTACGGCTGGGGACGGCTGGGACCGCGGCAACAGCAGGGCAACAAATCCTGAGCAAATCATCGAGGGTGAAGTTGAAGTGGGCGTACTCCCCGTGCAGCTCCCGCGCTGCGGCATCGTAGACGAGCGCGGCCACGAACGCATCGTCGAAGTAGCCGAGGTGATACTTGCGGCCGTCCTTCGCGATGTTGGCCGACCACTTGCCCTTCACCTTGTGCCAGCAGACGCCCTTGTAGCCGCTCCGGTTGGTGCTCGGCGCGGGCTGCTCGTCCTCCCGCGCCACCGCCCGCGGTACTTCCCGGACTCCTCGTCCCGGTCCATGATGCCGCCGCCGAACGCCAGCACCGGCTGGTAGCGGCGCTCCCACCGCTCTACCGCGTAGCCGGGTTTGCCCCGCTCTCCGCGGGCGATGATGCCGTGGCGGCGAGCGATGTGACGGATGGAGCGCCCCACGCTCCAGCAGTCCGCCCCGACGCCAAGCGCCGCTACCTCCAGACTGATGTTCACCAGCTCCCCGGGGTGCAGCGCGTCGTGGATTAGCAGGATACCGGCCACCAGCTTGTCCAGGTCCACACCCTCGGCGGTCGGCTCGGCAGCTGGCTCCGTTTCCGCCTTCCGGCGGCAGAGGGCGCATAGTCCGTCCCGGTCCGTGTTGTAGCGCGAGAGGACCGTACCGCAGCCGCCCGCGCAGACGGGACGGACAGCGGCAGCCGTAGCGGTAGCTGTGGCAGTAACTGGGGTCACGCAGCATCGCCTCCAGTCGTCGTCGTGTCGTTGTGCTCGCCCAGGACGGTGCGCAACTGCCGTCGTGGCCTCCCGGTCCTCGCGTAGTTCGCGAGCGCCACAAAGTCGTGCAGCGAGTCCACGAGATAGGTGTCCACGCCACAGCTCCGCCGCCGCTCCGCCGCCGCTATCTGGTCGAGCGAGCAGCGCCCGGCGCGGGAGTGCCGTGCCTTCGGCCTCTTGAACTCCACGAGGAGCGAGCGC
>JAKPQH010000058.1 GCA_029580855.1 bacterium
CCACCGCACAGACGAACAGTCCCAGGTTGCGGCCGGCCACGAGGTACTCGGCCGCCGAGCGGCTGGCGGCTTTCTTCGTCCACAGCGTGAGCGCCACCACCGAGGCGAAGTAGGCGATAATGACCACGAGGTAGACGCTCACGCCACGGGCTCCCGGCTCCGTGTTCTACCGGCCGCTCTTCCCTGAAATCGCCGGCCGCTTCTTAACCACCCTCGGATCACACCTCGCGCAACGGCGGCTCCTTTCGGTTGAGAGACGACCGATGCAACGATGCTCGAATACCCCCCATGACGTTCCGTATCGAGCATCCTTGGATACCTTTGTGGTTCGAACACCGTCCTGCCGCGCCTTTCCCCTTGACTCGCCAGGGGTCGGCTTATAACGTAGCGGGGTCTTTGACAGGAGCGCACGCCTCAGCGCGGATGAGCGAGCCGCACCGTCAACCTACGAAGCGTCGGACCATGCGGGAGACCGGACAATGAGCCAGCACAGCAAGGTCGCCATCGTCACGGGGGCGGGGACCGGCGTCGGCCGCGCCACAGCCCTCGCCCTGCTTCGAGACGGGTACCGGGTCGTCCTCGCCGGTCGCCGTCAGGAGATGCTCGATCAGGTGGTCGCGGAGGCGGGGCCGGCGGCGGAACGGGCCCTGGCCGTTCCCACCGACATCAGCGATCCGGCGTCGGTCCGGGCGCTCTTTGCACGCACCGTAGAGACGTTCGGCCGTCTCGACCTGCTGTTTAACAACGCCGGTGCCAACGTGCCCGGCGTGCTCCTCGAGGACCTCACCATCGAGCAATGGCAAAAGGTCGTCGCCACCAACCTCACCGGCACCTTCCTGTGTACCCAGGAGGCCTTCCGGATCATGAAGGACCAGCATCCGCGCGGCGGTCGCATCATCAACAACGGCTCCGCCTCGGCACACTCGCCTCGCCCCAATTCGGCGCCCTACACCGCCACCAAGCACGCCATCACCGGCCTCACCAAGTCGACGGCCCTGGACGGGCGCAAGTACGACATCGCCTGTGGCCAGATCGACATCGGCAACGCCCGAACCCCCATGGCGGCCAGACTCGCCAAGGGCGTGCTCCAGCCCAACGGAGCCATCGCGCCGGAGCCGCTGATCGACCCGGAACACGTTGCCAACGCCGTGGTCCACATGGCCGGTCTGCCGCTGGACACCAACATTCTCTCCCTGACGGTCATGGCGACAAAGATGCCATTCGTGGGCCGCGGCTGACCGGGTGCTCGCGGTCAGCCGCGACCCATGCCCTGCCTGCCGATCGCGCGGGGTGCCTGCAAGCCGAGAAAACACCCACAGACGGCGTTCGGGCACTGCCGGCAAGCGGCTACGCCCGAGGGGCGCCCTCCTTCATCTGCTTCCGCCGCGCGGCCAGGCGCTGTTCGACGAATTGCAGCCGCTCGCGACCGGCCTTCGACTTCGTGATGACCTTCTCGACATTCGCCAGCAGGTGCGGACTCTGCATCTTCGCCCGCAGATCCTTCAAGAAGGGATGGACCTTCGCGAAGATGAAGAACATCTCGCCGCTGAACGCCGGCTCGAGGAAAAGCGGTTCGCTCACGGTCCCGTGGAGCACCAGGGACGCGGCCAGCTCCCAGTAGCCGGGCACCTGCCGGAGCCAATTGTTCTCCTGCGTGCCCACGGCCTGGGCGACCTTGATGAAATCGTCGGCGCTCTCGGGCCAGAAGTCGGCGAGCCACCAGTTGCGCGCCTTGCGGATTTCCGCTTCGCGGCGCAGATCGTAAAGCGTGAGGATCAAGGTGGCATCGGCTGGGGTCGGCTTCTTCGGCATGGCGGCCTCCTCGGGAGCGCACCCGACTCCCTGTTGTGACAACGGGTTACGGCATCGCAAGACACGACGCGCCCAACATTAGCGCAAGAGGTGTGGGAAACGCAATATACACACTGGATAAAGGGTACCGGACACCAATTAGGGGGTAACGTGTTGATTGTGCTGGTGGGGTTCCGGATTTCTAACCCGTCGGCGGTCGCACCAAACAACAACGCCCTGCCCGCGGCGCCGGGCAGGGCGTTGGCGCACGAATGCTCTCTTGCATCAGAGCAGCAGCTGCACCGGATTCTCCAGAATCTTCTTCACCTCCTGAAGAAACTTCGCCCCCATGGCGCCGTCGATGATCCGGTGATCGAAGGACCCGGTGAGGCGCATCCGGTGGCGGACGACGATCTGGCCGTGCATCGCCACCGGTATCTCCTGGATGGCCCCCACCGCCAGGATGGCCCCGTGGGCGGGGTCGATAACCGCGGTGAATTCGACCACGTCGTACATGCCCAGGTTGGAAATGGCGAATGTCCCGCCGGAATACTCCTCCGGGCGGAGCTTCTTGGTGCGCGCCCGATCGATCAACGCCTTGGCCTCGTGGGCGATCTCGCCCAGACTTTTCCGATCGCACTCGCGGATCACGGGGACGATCAGGCCGTCCTCCAGGGCCACGGCCACGCCGATATGGACACGGCTGAACAGGCGCACCTTGCCGTCATGGTACGCGGCGTTGACGGCCGGGTTCCGCTTCAGGGCCAGGGCCACCGCTTTGATGAGAATGTGGTTGACGCTCAGCTTCTCCGTGTTGGGGTCAATGGCGTTCAGCGAGCTGCGCAGATCCTGCGCCGCCCCCATGTCCGCCTCGACCGTGACGGTGAAGTGCGGGATGGGCGCCTTGCTCTGCACCATCCGGCTCGCGATGGTCTTGCGGATGGTGCTGAGGTCTTTGTCCTCGAACTCGCGCGCCCCGGTGGGAACGTCGGCGCCGCCGAGATGCTGGGCCTGCGTGGCCAGGTGGACTTCCACGTCGCGCTCCAGGATGCGCCCGCCCGGTCCGCTCCCCGAAATCTTGGACAGATCGATTCCGGCGTCACGGGCCATCCGCCGGGCGATGGGCGAGGCCGGGATCCAGCCGGACTCCGCCGCGGCGCGCGGCGCGGGGGTCGGGGTCTTGGGTTCGGTTTTCGGCGGAGCGGCGGGCGCCGGCACTTTCGCCTCGGCCTTGGCCGGCGCCGCGGGCGCGGGGGCGGCCACAGGCTTGGCTGCTGCCTTCGGCGGAGCGGCGGGCGCCGCCGCGGCGGAAAGCAGCTCGGCGATATCCTCGTCCGGCTCCGCCACGATCGCGATCAGTGTGCCGACGGGGACACTCTCGCCCTCGGCCACGAGGATCTTCCGGAGGACGCCGGCGCCGAACGACTCCAGTTCGATCTCCGCCTTGTCTGTCTCGATGGACGCCAGCACGTCCCCGCCCTGGATGCGATCCCCTTCCTTCTTCAACCATTGCAGAAGCCGCCCCTCGGTCATGGCATCGGAGAGCTTGGGCATAATCACTTGCGATGACATTTTCCACTCCGTTGCAGCGCGCGGTGTTGAAACGGCCAGCCGAAACGTGAAGACGAGAAAGGGACGGGGTATTCAACGATCAGCGGTCGGCATCCGGCCGCCGGCGCCCGGTGTTCGGTCGTCGGTGGCCGATGACCGGGTGTCGGTTGTCAATGATCGGTTGTCAATGATCGGTTGTCGGTTTTCAATTTTCAATTGTTTTCCGTCTTGTGCGACTCTAGAGAGCCAGCGCCTGTTTGATACCCGCAACGATCGCCGCCTTGTCCGGAGTCTTGGCCAGCTCCAGATTCCTGGCGTACGGCATGGGGGCATTGGCCCCGGTCACCCGAACCACGGGGGAGTCCAGATAGTCAAAGGCCTCCTCGGTGACCATGGTGGCGATCTCTGCCCCGACCCCCGCAAATCCCGCCCCGGCTTCCACCACGACGGCCCGGTGGGTCTTTCTGACCGACTCCAGGATCGTCCCTTTGTCCATGGGCCGGAGGGTGCGGGGATCCACGACCTCGACCGAGATCCCCTCTTTCTCCAGCTCCTCGGCGGCCTCCAGACTCCGGTGCAGCATACCCATCCAGGCAACGACGGTGGCGTCCGTCCCCTCCCGCTTGACGTCCGCGACCCCCATCGGGATGGTGTATTCCGCATCGGGAACTTCACCCTTCATCCCGTAGATCGTCTCGGATTCGATAAAGATGACGGGATTGTCGTCGCGGATAGCGGTCTTCAACAAACCCTTCGCGTCCTTCGGCGTGGACGGCCGCACCACGATCAACCCCGGCACGTGGTAGAAGTAGGACTCCATGCTCTGGGAGTGTTGCGCGGCCACCTGCACGGCGGGCCCGCCGGGGCCGCGGATCACCATGGGAACCTTGAACTGGCCACCGGACATGTACAGGATCTTGGCGGCGTGGTTGACGATCTGATCGATGGCCACCAGGGCGAAATTGAACGTCATCATCTCCACGACGGGCCGGAGGCCCACCATGGCTGCGCCGATCCCCGCGCCGACGAACCCGGCCTCGCTGATCGGCGTATCGACGACGCGCCGCGGCCCGAACTCCTCGAGCAGCCCTTGGCTGACCTTGTAGGCCCCTTGGTAGACCCCGACCTCCTCGCCCATGAGAAAGACGCGAGGATCTCGCCGCATCTCTTCCCGCAAGGCTTGGTTCAACGCCTCGCGATACGTGATGATGGCCATGCGTTGGCTGCCTCCCACAGCGCGATCCGACAGCGGGCTTCGCATCCCGAGTCCCTGTCGCTATCGCTGTCCCTATCGTTTCTCCTCAAACGTACACGTCGGTCAGCAACTCCGCCAGCGGCGGTGGTGGCGAGGCCTCGGCAAACCGCACCGCCTCTTCCACCACCTGGGTGGTCTCCTTGTCCATGTCCTTGTACTCGGCGTCGCTGATGATGCCGTCGCGGCTCATACGGTCCCAGAGAAGGACGATGGGATCCGACTTCTTCCACTCGTCCACCTCTTCGCGGGTCCGGTACACCGCCGCCGCCGGATCCCGCATGGAGTGGCCGCGGAAGCGGTAGGTGCGGGACTCGATCAGGCTGGGGATCTTCTCCCGCCGGGCCCGCTCCACCGCGCGTGCGACGGTCTCGCGCACCGCAAGGACGTCCATCCCGTCCACCTGCTCACCCGGCATGCCGTACCCGTCCGCCTTCTTGTAAAGGTCGGTGAGGGCTTGGGTTCGACTCAGCGCCGTACCCATGGCGTAGAGGTTGTTCTCGCAGATATAGACCACCGGCAGGCGCCAGAGCGAGGCGAGATTCAGCGATTCATGGAAAACCCCCTGGGCCACCGATCCGTCCCCGAAGAACACGAGACAGACCTGATCGCCGCCGTTGTAGTTGATGGCCAGACCGGCGCCCGTCCCGATGGGAAGCTGACCGCCGACGATCCCGGTACCGCCCAGGAAGTTGCGTTGCTTGTCGAAGAAGTGCATGGAGCCGCCTTTGCCCTTGGACATCCCGTCGATGCGCCCGAACAGCTCGGCCATGGCGCGGCTGGGGTCTCCGCCTCTGGCCAGATAGTGCCCGTGTTCGCGATACCCGCCGATGACATAGTCGTCCGGCCGCAGCGTGGAGATCGCCCCGACGCACGAGGCCTCCATACCGACGGCAAGGTGCAGGAAGCCTCCGATCTTCCCCTGAGCGTACATCTCCGCCGCCTTCTCCTCGAACCGGCGGATCAGCAGCATGTTGTACAAAAGGTCCATGACGACCTTCTTTTCCATTGGGGAATTCTCGCGAGCCTCGGGGGCCGCCTCAACAGCGGGCTTCGTGGATTGCTTTGCCATGACGGGCTCCTTGCGAGCAGGGCATGCGAACGAGCTGGGGCGAATCGGCGTGCCGTTGGGCAGTATATCCAAACACGGTGGGAATGCCAAGACCAATTGGCCGGCGGGGACCTCTGCGATCCCGTGACGGTGGGTCTCTCCTCCGTCGTCTGCTCGCGGCGGAGAACGCACGGCCACGGCGTGCAATCCGTTCGGGGCTCCGGTGCGAAAGCCCCGGTTCGCGCCATCCCCGAGCCGCGTGCGGCCTTCCGGGGGATCGGTGGGGGTGGCGAGATGAATGGGTTTATGGCGGAAAGTTAAATAAGTAAAGGGCGTCCCCTATTGTGCGAGAGGGATGCGACCCCACGGCTCGCGCCGGTCCCGAGAGCTTGAGTTGGTGGACCATATGGCGAGATTACTGCTTCGCCATCCGCAGAGGCGTCCCACCACCCGCCTGTGACCGAAGGGCCTCCACGCTCACGCGGCCGGCCAGCGCCTGGGCCACGCGGCGGAACACGTCGGCCACGGGGGATCGCGGATTCCGGAGCAAGATCGGCCGGCCGTCGTCGCCGCCCTCGCACAGTTCGCCGTCCAGCGGGATCTCACCCAGAAACGGCACCGCCATCTGCTCGCTGGCCTTTCGCCCGCCGCCCTGGCTGAAGATGGGCGTCTCGTGATGACAGGTCGGGCAGATGAACGTGCTCATGTTCTCCACGATCCCGAGGATCGGAACGTTCATGTTCCGGAACATCACCAGCACCCGGCTGGCGATGGCCGTAGCCACATCCTGCGGGGTCATCACGATAACCACGCCCGACATGGCCAGGGTTTGGGAAAGCGTGAGCTGCGCATCGCCGGTTCCAGGGGGAAGGTCGATGAGCAGGTAATCCAGCTCGCCCCACTCCACTTGGCGGAGAAACTGGTTCAGCGTCTTGCCGATCATGGGCCCGCGCCAGATCACGGGAGTGGACGCCGTCGGCAGGACGAATCCCAGCGACATGAGCTTCACCCCATGCGCCTCCAGCGGGATGATGCGCTGGTCTTCGGTGATCTCCGGCGGGTGGTGGATCCCCATCATCACCGGGATACTGGGGCCGTAGACGTCGGCGTCCAAAAGCCCGACGCTGGCCCCCGTCTCGGCCAGGGCGACCGCCAGATTCACGCTCACCGTGGACTTGCCGACACCACCCTTTCCCGAGGCGACGGCGATGCTGTTCTTCACCCCGGGGATGCCGTCGGGACCGGACATGGACCGGGCCGGCACCACCTTGGCCCCCATCCGGATGTCGATGCGTCCGATGCCGGGAATCCTTCCGAGGGCGTCCCGGCACTCCCGCTCGATCTGCGTCCGCAAGGGACAAGCAGGCGTCGTCAGGACCACCTCGAAACTCACATTCGCGCCCTCGACCCGGATATCGCGAATCATGTCGAGTGAGACAAGATCTCTGTGAATCTCCGGGTCCTGCACCGTGGACAACGCCTCGCGCACCGCCTGCTCCGTCACCATTACGATTCGCCCTTTCGCCGGGGGTTGCTCACCTGGCCCAAAACCGTGTCCCCGCCACGGAAGGCCCGAGGGGAAGACGGGGCGATCGACAGATCGCGGGGCCAAGGCCGCCCCGCGGCGGGGTTACCGCCGCCGCCCCCCTCGTCGCCCACTCTCCCGTTCATCACGGTCAATGATCCACTCCGATCATCACGTTCGACGCCTTGATGACCGCATACGCATCTTTCCCTGTGGCCAATCCGAGGCTGGCGACCGACTTCTTGGTGATGATCGCCACGATTTCCATCCCCCCCGGCAGTTCAAGCGTGACCTCGGTATTGACCGCGCCGTGTTCGATGTGCTTGACCTTTCCCTTCAGGGTGTTCCGCGCACTGATTTTCATCGGTAACTCTCCTCTCTGAAACCAAGACCCGAAGACTGCGGGTCGACGGGGACGGACAGAACTCCCCTGCCGTCACGAGGGACTCCCCCAACGCGAAGAGTATGCCCTGTCAAGGGCGCTTCCACAAGACCGCGACCAACCGCGGTTTGCCCGAGGTGCGCCGACCGGTCGCCGCCGGACGTTCCGTCCGGCCGGGGTCCTGGGGCCGATCGCCACGGCAGGCCTGGGCTTTCGGTCCCGCCGGGTGCGCAATACCCGAACGGTTCAGCCAGAGCCGGGCCCGGCGGCGACCTCGGCGGCCGGCCCCACAGCTGGGGACCGGCGCCCCGTTGGCTCGATCACGGCCGCCGAAATCCGTGGCTCGCCAGCAACTCTTTGGTGCTGGGTTCCGCCAGCATCTGGCGGAAAGCCTGCACCGCCGGGCGGTCCTGGCGGGTCCGCGGGATCGCAAAATCGAACTCCTCCTCGCGCAGCGGGATGAATCCCAGGCCGGCGTCGCGGGCGACCGGCTCGATACTCAGACCCCAGTCGGCGCGCGATTGCGCGACGGCCGCCGCGACGGCATTGTGCGATTTGACCTCGACGTAGAACCCCGGCGGCTGCCGCGGCTCTCCGCCGACCTGGAGCAACCGGTCGATCAGAACGCGCGTCCCGCTGCCGCGATTGCGGTTGACCATGCGGCAGACCGGGTCCGCGAGGGCGCTGGCGACCGCCGCTTCCGGGCTCTTCCCCTGGAACCGCGCATCCCCCGGGCGGAACACCACACCCTGCATGCGGACGTAGCCCTTCACAAGGGTGAGATCCGGGCCGAGGAAGGTCACGTTGTACGTGTCGGTCGCCGGGTCGAGAAGGTGCACGCCGGCCAAGTCGCACTCCCCCCGACGCGCGGCGACGAGCCCGCCGGTAGACCCCACCGCCATCGATTTGACCCGGAAACCGCGCCGGCTCAGCAACCCCAGCAGCAGATCCTGTCCGACGCAGTGGCTGCCGATGACCACGAGGTCGGCCGGCTCGGTGGAGCGCCCGAGCAGATGGACCGTGACGGGCGTGTCCTCGTCGAGCTGCTCGCACTGGCGGGGAATGGTCACGAAACCGTCGGCGCGGCTGAACGCCGTGACCGATCCTGAGCCCTTCCCCATCGGGTACGCCGCCAGGCCCTGCGGCGCCTCCACCAGGGTGACCAAGAGGTACTCGGTCCGGCCGCGTTCGGAGTTAACCCGGACCGGCAGACGGGCCGCGACCGTCCCCTCGGCCCCCCGGGGCTGCCCGGCGAGGGCCCGGATCACGGGCGCCACGAACTCGTGAAAGGTGAAGACCGCCGACGTCGGAAAGCCCGGCAGGATCACCACCGGGACCGGCGGCCGGTCGGCCGAGACCCGCGTCGCGGCCAGGCAGATCGGCTTCCCGGGTTTGAGAGCCACCCCGTGCGCCACGATGCCGGGCGGCGGCAGTTCCGCCACCACCCGGTAGGAGAGGTCCCCCGCGCCCTTGGAGGTCCCTCCAGAGAGCAGGACCACATCGTGCGCGAGGGCCGCCCGGAGCGCCTCGCGGAGCCGGGACTCCCGATCGGGCACGACTCCCAACAGAACAGGCTCTCCCCCCAGCTCGCGCACGGCGTCCGCCAGGACCGTCGCGTTCGAGTCGTAGACCAGACCCGGCCGGATGGCTTGCCCGGGCGGGATGAGTTCGTCTCCGGTGGAGAGGATGGCGACCCGCGGACGGCGATAGACGGCGATCCGGTCGAGGCCCAACGCGGCCAGGACGCCCGTCTCGCGCGAACTCAGCCGCTCCCCCTGCCGCAAGACCAGCTCGCCCCGGCCGATGTCCGACCCCGCGAAGGCGATGGCGGCTCCGGGCGCCACAGGCCGGAAGACCTGCACCGTCTCGCCCGATACCGCGGTATGCTCCACCATCACGACGGCATCGGCCCCCCGGGGCAACATGCCGCCCGTGGCGATGACCGTGGCGGTCCCGGACCCGACCTCTTCCTGCGGCACGACCCCGGTGGCGAGCGTCTCCGAGTTGATTCGGAGGAACCGCGGCCGCTCCTCCTGCGCGCCAAAAGTGTCCGCCGCCCGGACGGCGTACCCGTCCATGTTCGACCGATCGAAACCGGGGACGTCCACCGGCGCCGCCACGTCCTCCGACAGCACCCGGCCGAGGGCCTGCGATAGCGGCACCAGTTCCGCGCCCAAAGGGTCCAGCGACAACACGGCCCGAAACCGCCGGTCGGCCTCATCCCGGTCGATCACTTCCAGGAACTGCTCCTGTTCCCGCCCCAGATTTGCTGGAGGAGTCACGGTCGCACCTCACTCGTAGAGATAGACAAGGACCTCCTCGCCGGGGGCGCAGCCCTCGCTATCCTGGCTCACGATGACGAACCCATCGGCCCGGATGGTGGAGGAGAGAATCGACGCCCCGCTGATGGCCAGCGGCTCCACGCCTGCCTCGGTGAGCCGAACCCGCACGTAATCGACGCGCCCGACGGCCGACGCGATTTTCCTGGCGAGCGGCGCACGGACCTGCCGGTGGGGCCACTCGGGGCATCGCCCGCCCAGAAGCCGGACGGCGGGTCCCGCGAAGAAGTCGTAGGCGCAGAGACAGGAGACAGGGTTGCCGGGGAGCAGAAAGACCAGTCGGTCGCCGAGCCGGCCCAGGCCGGCGGGGCTGGACGGCCGTATCGCCACACCGTGCACCAGGAGTTCCCCTTGCTCCGCGACCACCAGCGGCGCGTGATCTTCCGCGCCGACGGACGATCCGCCCGAGACCAACAGCATGTCTCCCCGCGGGTCGCGGATCGCGTCCTCGACCGCCGCCCGCCGGTCGGGTACAATCGGATCGTGCAGGGCGATGCCCCCGTCGCGACGCACCAGGCCCTCGAGCATGACCGAGTTGGAGTCCACGATCCGCGCGCCGCCGGGCACGGCACCTGGAGGCAGAAGCTCATCGCCCGTGATCACGAGACGGATGCGGGGCCGGCGGACGACCGGGACGGTCGCGATGCCGACCGACGCCAGGACGCCCACGTCTTGCGGGCGGAGCACACGCCCCGGGCCCAGCAGGGCCTGACCGGCTTGAATATCCTCGCCCACCTGACCCACATGCCGGCCGGGCGGCACGGCGTCGGTGACGCCGACCGCGGTGCCGCCGCCGACCTCCCGAGCGTACTCGGCCATGACCACCGCGTCGGCGCCCGGCGGCACGGGGGCCCCGGTCATGATCCGCACGGCCTGGCCGCGCTTCACGACTCCCGGAAAGGGCCGGCCGGGCATGGCCTCGCCGACCAGGTCGAAGACGAGCGGGTTATAATCGGACGCCCCGAAGGTCTCCTCGCCGCGAAGCGCATAGCCGTCCATCGCGGCCCGGGCAAAACCCGGCACGGCGACGGGCGCCGCGATCTCCCCCGCCAGCACGCGCCCAACCGCCTCTCCGAGTCCCACCCTTTCGGCGCTCAACGGGCGCGCCAGCTCACGGATCAAGCGGGACACCTGGTCCACGCTCGTCCGGCTGGGGAAACCGCGCATCCGCACGTCCCAACGCGCCGGCACGTCGTTCATCCGGTACCCCCTCTGCGCGGCGCCCACACCCCATCCGACGATTCCCCCGCCGGGACCGTGCGCGGGGATACGCCGGCTCCCCGGGTTCGCGGCGGCGCGCTGCGCATCCCATCGTATATATGTTTCCAAAAGCGGAGTCAACCCGATTGCCGCTTCACCGCGGGTACACGGCCGCGACCGAGCCCGATTTTTCTCGCCACAAGAGGCGCCAGAGACCCAGCGTTTTCCCGCCGGATTGGGTCGTTGGACCCGTTGAGCAAGACGTTTGTGCGTCTTGTGCTTCTCGGGGTGAGGCGGTTTGGGTTACCGCCGGATGAGATGCACGGCGGAGGCTTTGAAGGTGACCGTGACAGGCACTCCCGGGGCGAGGCGCATCTCTTCAAAGGATTGCTTGGTGACCAGGGCAACCATCTGGGGTCCGCAGGAGATCTGCACCCGGTACTGGGCTTCCAGGCGCGTGGCGTCCTGCACCACACCGTCCAGCCGATTCCGGGCGCTCTCCCGAGCACCGCGATCGCCCTGCAGGCGAATGACGATGTCCTCGGGCCTCAGGCAAACCAGAACACGCTCCCCGAGGGTCGCCTTCCCGAGCGCCTCGATCTTCGTGCCGTTGACGGCGACGCCGAGGAGGCCGTCGCGGTCGTCGACGACCTGGCCGTCCAGAATCGTTTCGACGCCCACGAACCGGGCGACGTCTTCCGTCGCAGGCCGCCCAAACACCTCCGCCGGCCGGCCGACCTGGCGCACCCGCCCGTCAATGACCACGGCGATCCGGTCTCCCAGCCGAAGGGCTTCTTCGCGATCGTGGGTGACAAAGATCGTCGTGCACCCGGCCTGCCGTAGCAAGTCCTGGAGGAGGCCGAGAAATTCGGCGCGGGTCGGAGGATCCAGCGCGGCAAAGGGCTCGTCGAGCAGGAGAACCTCGGGGCCGATGGCGAAGGCCCGCGCCAGGCTTGTCCGTTGCGCCTCCCCTCCCGAGAGGGTCGAGGCCTTCCGATCGGCCAGATGCGCGATCCCCAGGCGCTCCAACCAGAGCCGAACCCCGGCCTCCACCTCTGCGGCGGGCCGCCCCCGCAGACGCAGGCCGAGCGCAACGTTGGCGCGGACCGTCGTGTCGCACAAGAGCGGTTCCTGGAACACCGAAGCGAACCGGCGGCGGATCATCAATCCCCGGCGACCGGACCGCAAAACCGGTTGCCCCCTGTAGAACACGGTGCCCGCGGTCATGGATTCCAAGAGCCCGAGCACGCGGAGCAGCGTGGACTTCCCGGCGCCGTTGGGTCCGATGATGGCGAGGACCTCGCCTTCCCGAACCTCCACCTGGGGAACGTCGAGGACCTCCTGCCGTCCATAGACGACACGGAGGTCCCGTCCTTCCAGGATGGGAACGCTCATGCGGAGCGCCCCCGCTGCTGGATCCAGGTCAGGAGATAATTCACCCCGAAGGTCAACGCCAGCAGGATCACACTGAGGGCGATGGCGATCTCGAAGTTCCCTTTGCCCGTTTCCAGCACCGTCGCCGTGGTGAGGACCCGCGTATGCCCCAGGAGGTTTCCGCCCACCATCATGGAGGCGCCCACCTCCGAGATCACCCCGCCGAACCCCGCCATCACCGCCGCCAGCAGGGGAAGCCGGGCCTCGCGCATCAGCAGCCAGAGCATCTGCCAGCGCGAGGCCCCCAGGGCCACCAGCTGCAGCCGGAGTCGAGGGTTCAGCTGTTGCATGGCGGCGATGGTCAGCCCCGTGACGAGGGGGGCGGCAATGACAAACTGTGCGATGACGATGGCCGTCGGCGTATACAGTAGCCCCCAGGCGCCGAGCGGGCCGCTTCGCCACAGAAAGATGCTGACGAAAAGACCCACGACCACCGGCGGCAGCCCCATCCCGGTGTTCACCACGGCAACCAGAAGCTTCCGCCCCGGGAAACGGGTGAGCGCCAGCGCGACCCCCGCCGGGATCCCGAGAAAAAGGGAGAGCGTCGTCGCGGTCCCCGAGATCTGGATCGACAGCCACGTGATCTCCAGAACCCCGGGGTCCCCGGCCAGCAGCAGCCGCACCGCCTCGACCAGACCCTGCCAAATGAGTTCCATCGGTGTGAATTTACCGGTTCAGAGCGCGCATAGCGCCCAGCGCACAGCGCAAAGCGTTCCGGATCCCAGGCCGTTGCGCTATGCGCTGTGCGCTTGCCGGTTCTACAGGGCGTCCTCCTGCTTGCCCGCATCCGGGAAGAACAGCGGCTCACCGAACTTGTCCACGCCGAACGTCCGGATGATGTCTTGGACTTCCTTCGAGACCATGAAATCGGCGAACGCCTTCCCTCCCGCAGCGTTGATGCGCGGGAACTTAGCCGTGTTCGGCTCCAGGACGGAATAGATGTTCAGCAGGATGCGGTCCCGTTCCACCAGCGGCTCCAGCTGAACACGCTTCTTGAAAGCCAAGTAGGTCCCCCGATCGGTGAGAACGTACGCCTTCTTCTCCGTGCCGATGCCCAGGGTGGCCCCCATCCCTTGACCCGCCGACAGGTACCACGCACCGGCGGGGTTCACCTTGGCCTCGGCCCACAGCTTCTTCTCCAGCTGGTGCGTGCCGGAGTTGTCTCCCCGCGACACGAAGGGGGCCTGGGTCTCCGCCACCCGTTTCATCGCCTCGACGGCGCTTTTCATGCCCTTGATCTTGGCGGGATCTTCCGCCGGCCCGACGATCAGGAAATCGTTGTGCATGACCAGGCGCCGGCTTGTAAAGAGCCCGTCCGCCACGTATTTCTTTTCCATATCTGGGGCGTGCACGAGGCAGACGTCGGCCTCCCCCTTGGCGCCCAGCGCCAGGGCCTGACCGGTTCCCACGGAGATCACTTTCACCGTCGAGCCGGTTTTCTTCTCGAAGATGGGAACCAGGACGTCCAGCAGTCCGGAGTCCTGCGTGCTGGTAGTGGTCGAAAGGATGACCGCCTGCCCCGCCCGCGCCGAGGACGCCGCGAACAACCCTCCGAACACGACGGCAAAACTCAGACCGACGACGAGCATTCTCCGCGACACCGTGCCCAACATCCGTCCCATCGTCTCCTCCTTCTTGTCAACGCCACCCAACCCGACCTCGGTGCCTGGCCGGCCGCATTCACACCCACCCCCGGTCCGGACAACAACCCCCCGCTTTCTGGACCGCTCAAAACGACCCGGACGCAACGCGCGGCACGATCCGCGGCGCCAGGCGCACTGGATCCGTACGCGGCAGCCCCCGGGAGGGACACGGCGCAGCCCCTGGGCCTTTTTCAACGACTGCCTACGCGGGGTTCTTCCGCCGCCACTCCTCCGAATTCGGGAAAAACAGGGACTCCCCGTATCGATCCACGCCGAACGACTTGATCAATCGCTGCGCCTCGTCCGAGACCAGCCAATCCACGAACGCCTTCGCGCCTGCGGCGTTGGCCTTGGGGAACTTGGCCGGGTTCATGCGGATGACGGCGATGTAGTTCAGCAGATCCGGGTCCTTTTCCACCAGCACGTGCAGCGCGATCTCGCGCTTCAGGGTAAGATACGTGGCCCGGTCCATCAGGAGGTACGCCCCGCGCTGGTTGGCGTAGCGCGTGGTCGGGGCGTTACCCGACGCCCCCTTTTCATACGTGATGTACCAGGCCTCCGCCGGTTTGACACCGGCTTTCTGCCACAATTCCATCTCCTTGACGTGGGTGCCCGACTTGTCCCCGCGGGTCACGAACGGCGCCCGGGCGTGGGCGATTTTTTTCAGGGCGTTGACCGCCTGCGTCTCCCCCTTGATCCCCGCGGGATCGGCGGCCGGACCCAGGATGACGAAGTCATTGTACATCACATCCCGCCGGTCCACGCCGAACCCGTCGGCCACGAACTTGTCCTCCAGCACCCGGGCATGCACCATCACGAGATCGAAACTGCCGGTCTTCGCCATGTTCAACGCCGCCCCGGTGCCGGCGCCCGCGTGCCGCACCCACACCCCCGTCTTGGCGAAGTAGGCGTCCTCCAGCGCGCTCACGATCCCGGCGTCAATGGGCCCGATGGTGCTCGCCATGAGCAGCACCTCGCGCGGATCCGCGGGCGCGGTCCCTTGACCCGCCGGGGCCCCCGCGCACGCCGACAGCACCCAGACGACCCCGAGGAGAAGCACCAACCACCCCGACCTGTTGACAACAGCTTTCCGTGTCATCCACACCTCCTCCGTGTTCGCTCCGGTACGCGGAAATATGCGCGCCACATCTGCGCGCGTGACTCGGGGCGCAGCGCCTGCGGGATCTGCGGGGAGACCGGTGACGTCAGATACCGCGACGGCGCGCTAATGTGTATCTGCTCCGGTGAGCATAGTCAAGCAATTTTGTCGCCACCGGCGCCGGACGACCACGGAGTCCAGCGGCTGCGGCCGCGGGGTTCGCCCGGTCAGACCGACCTCGCAACCGGCGGCGAATGTCCGGGATTTTTGCTTGATTATGTTATCAAAAGCATATACGCTCGTCGCGTTGCGTGGTGATGCCACGGTCGTCCGTCTTGCCCCCCCGCCGGCACCGAGTCCACCGTCGCGCCCCCGCAGTACCGAAGGAAACGGTAGCCCGGCAGGACAGATCCATGGACTCGGCTGCATTCGACAATGGAACCGCCACGGCCGCCCGGACCCATGGGGTGAGCGTGCGGCATGCCCCCTCCGCCTTTCCACCTCAGGCCGCGGAACCGGTCGGCGCCGTTCTCCCGCCGCCGTCGCCCGAGGCACAGCCCGCCCCACCCCGCGCGCGGCGCCGGCTCCGCCCGGGACGGCGGGAGGCGGCCGGCTCGCCCGGTCGCGGGGTGACGCTTGCCCGGGAATACGCGTACCTGCGCCTCAAGGCCCTGGTGCTGTCCGGCCGGTTTGCCCCCGGGCAGCGACTCGCCGAAGAGCGTCTGTCCAGGGAGCTTGGAATCAGCCGAACCCCTATCCGTGAGGCCCTCCACAAGCTCGAGCTGGAGGGGTTGATCGCGGCGCTCTCGAGGCGGGGGTTCGCCGCCGCCCGCGACTCGCAGACGGAAATGGAGGAGCTCACCGATTTGCGAGCCGTCATGGAGGGGTATGCCCTCCGCATCATTTGTGGCCGGATAACCCGGCGGCAGCTTCGAAGACTTGACGAAATCGTCCAACGGACCGAAGATGCGGTGGCGTCGCGGCGTCTGGGCCGTGTCGCCCGCTGGAACACCAGATTCCATGACGCGCTCCACGCGCTGATCAGCGACAAGCGCCGGATCCATCGGCAGCTGATCACGATGCGGCAATATGCGTTCCGATACGGCGCGGGCGTGCGCCCGTCAGCGGACGACGCGCGTTGGACGGCGGAAAGCCACCGCCGGATTCTGACCGCGTTGCAGTTCCGTGACCCGGACCTGTGCGAGCGCGCGATGCGGGAGCACATTCGCGGTTCGACACGCGGTTGCCCGCGACGGGAACCCGGCCCGCCGCTGCCGTGCGTTGCCGAGGGGCCGCTGGCAGACAGCGCGGACATTCTCGAACGGTGGTGACGCCAAGGAGGGAGTATGACCGACACCGTACACGACCTCGTGGCTCGGGCCCGGGCGGCCCAAGCGATGGTGTGCGACTGGTCCCAAGCGCACGTGGACCGGATGGTCGCGGCGGTGGGATGGGCCGTCTACCGGCGTGAACACGCGGAGGCCTGCGCCCGCCTGGCGTGCGACGAGACGGGAATGGGGATCTACGCGGACAAGGTCCTCAAGCATCGCAAGAAAACCTTGGGGACGCTCCGCGACCTCCAGGGCGTGACGACGGTGGGACTGATCGAGGAAGACCGAAGCCGCGGCCTCCTGAAGTTCGCCAAGCCGGTGGGCGTGGTGGGGGCCCTCACGCCGGTGACCAACGCGTCCTCGACGATCTGCTGCAACGGGGTCTCCGTTCTCAAGGGCCGAAACGCCGTCATCTTCGCCCCCCACCCGTCCGCCAAGCGGACTGCCGCGCTCACCTGCGGGTACATGCGGGCCGCGTTGCGCCAGGTCGGCGCACCCGAGGACCTCGTCCAGAGCATCGCCGAGCCCTCGATCCCCACCACCCAGGAGTTGATGCGGGCCGTGGACCTGATCGTCGCCACCGGCGGTGCCGCCATGGTGAAGGCCGCGTATTCGAGCGGCACCCCCGCGTACGGCGTCGGGGCCGGAAACTCGATCTGCATCGTCGACGAGACCGCGGACGTCGCCGATGCCGCCCACAAGATCGTGCAGAGCAAGACATTCGACAACGCCACCTCGTGTTCCAGCGAGAACTCCGTCGTCATTCAGGAGACGATTGCCGACGAGATGTTGAAGCGCTTCGCCGTCGAGGGGGGATACCTGTGCGACCCGGCGGAGCGGGAGCGCCTGCAGCGTTACATGTGGCCCGACGGCCTGCACCTCAACAAGCAGGTTCCCGGGCAATCCGCCACGAAGATCGCCGGGGCCGCCGGCCTCGCGGTTCCCGACGGCACACGCTTCCTGCTGGTGCGCGGCCGGGCCATCGGACCGGAAGATCCTTTTTCAGGGGAGAAGCTCTCCCCGGTCTTGACCGTCTGGACGTTTGGCGCGTTTGCCGAAGCGATCGGGTACGTGCAGAAGCTCACCGACTATAGCGGACGCGGCCATTCTTGCAGCATCCACACCACGCTGGACGACCGTATCCGGGAACTCGGACTGCGCGCACCCGTCAGCCGCATCATGGTGCGCCAACCCCAGTGCTACGCCAACAGCGGCGACTACGTGAACGGGATGCCTTTTTCGCTGACGCTGGGCTGCGGCACGTGGGGTGGCAACATCGTCAGCGAGAACATCACCTGGAAGCATTTCATCAACACGACCTGGGTCTCGCTGCCCATCGAACCCGTGGTGCCTGACGAGGATGCACTCTTTGGAGCGCACTGGAAAGAGTTCGGACAATGAAGCCCTCGATAAGGCCCAGCAGCTTGCGACACGGATCGAAGTCGCGTCTGTGTTCCCTGCTCTTCGCCCTATGCGTCATCGTGGGCAACAGCGTGGCGGCCCACGCGCAAGAGATCCTCATCTCCGCCGCCATCAGCCTGAAGGAAGCCGCGGAAGAGATGGGACGGCAGTTTCAACAGGCCCATCCCGGCGTGACCGTGCGCTTCAATTTCGGCGCCTCGGGCGACCTCCAGAAGCAGATCGAAGCTGCAGCACCGGTGGATGTGTTCCTCTCGGCGGGGCAGAGGCAGATGGACGCACTCGAGAAACAAGGGCTCCTGCTCGCGGGCAGTCAGCGGCTGGTGGCGCGGAACGCGCTGACGCTCATCGCGCCTGAAGGCTCCCAATTGAGATTGCAGAGCGTGGAAGATCTCAAGCGCCCGGAGGTGCAACGCGTCGTCCTCGGGAATCCGAAAACCGTGCCTGCCGGCCAGTACGCCGAGCAATGCCTTCGATCTCTCCGGTTGTGGGACGCCCTCCAGCCGAAATTTATCTTCGCCGAGAACGTCCGCCAAGTGCTGCAGTATGTGGCCCGCGGCGAAGTGGATGCCGGTTTTGTCTATACGACGGATCTCTTGAGCCGCCCGGGCGCGGTGAAGGAGGTCGCCCGCCCGCCCCAAACAAGCTATACCGCCGTCACCTACCCCGGAGCGGTGGTCGCCGCCTCGAAACAGCAGGCGCTTGCGCGAGCATTCATGGACCTGGTCATGAGCGGGTCCGGACAGCAGGTCTTGGCGCGCTACGGGTTCCAGCCGCCCGGCGGCACGGGACGTTAGGAGCAAAAAAGGAGACCCACGATGAAACGGTATGCCATGTTCATCAACGGAGAGTTCGTCAAACATGGCGGGGCGATGTTCCCGGTCCGGAACCCCGCCACCGAAGAGGTCATTTCCGAAGTCCCCGCCGGCGACGTCCAGCACGTCGACGCGGCCGTGGCCGCTGCCGAGCGTGCCCAAAAGGCCTGGGCCAAGCGTCCCGCGATCGAGCGGGCAGGGTATCTGCGGGAACTCGCGCAGGCCATCCGCGCCAGGGTGGAGCCGCTGGCCCGGACGATTACGGAGGAGCAGGGGAAAGTCCTGCCGCTGGCCCGCACCGAAGTGCGGTTCACGGCAGACTATCTGGACTACATGGCCGAGTTTGCCCGCCGCTACGAAGGAGAGATCATCCAGAGCGATCGGCCGAACGAAAACATCTTCCTGTTCAAGCTCCCGATCGGCGTGATCGCCGGGATCCTTCCCTGGAACTTTCCGTTTTTCCTGATCGCCCGCAAGCTGGCGCCGGCGCTGGTCACCGGCAACACCATCGTCATCAAGCCGAGCAGCGAGACGCCCAATAACGCTTTCGAGTTCGCCAATCTCGTGGCGGAAAGCTCGCTCCCCAAGGGCGTGTTCAACCTGGTGTCCGGCGCGGGTGGCGTGGTCGGTCATGCGCTGGCGGGAGACCCCAGGATCGGGATGGTGAGCTTCACGGGAAGCGTGGAGGGGGGCGTCGAGATCATGCGGGCGGCCGCGGAGAACGTGACCAAGGTCTCCCTGGAGCTGGGCGGAAAGGCTCCGGCCATCGTCATGCCGGACGCCGACATGGATCTGGCGGTCCGGGCCGTCTGTGCGTCGCGGGTCATCAACACGGGGCAGGTCTGTAACTGCGCCGAGCGCATCTATGTCCACGCATCCGTCGTGGACCGGTTTGTCGAGAAGATGGTCGCGGCCATGCGCGCCGTCCGGTATGGCAACCCGCTGCTCGACGAGACGCTCGACATGGGGCCGCTGGTGAGCCAGGCGCAGTGCGAGAGCGTCGAGGCCGCCGTCGCCCAGGCCATCCGGGACGGCGCCAAGTGCGTGCTGGGCGGAACGCGGGCCGCGGAGCGGCCGGGCTTCTACTTCGAGCCCACGGTCCTGACCCAGTGTCGCCAGGATATGGCGATCATGCGCAAGGAAATCTTCGGTCCGGTGCTGCCCATCACCACCTACCGGGATCTGGACGAGGCCATCGAGATGGCCAACGACTGCGAGTACGGTCTCACGTCGTCGATCTACACCAAGAGCATCGACGTGGCCATGCGGGCGTGCAACGAGATCAAGTTCGGCGAGACATATATCAATCGGGAGAATTTCGAGGCCATGCAGGGCTTCCATGCCGGCTGGCGTAAATCCGGGATCGGCGGCGCCGACGGCAAACACGGCCTGGAGGAGTATCTTCAGAGTCATGTGGTTTACCTGCAATACGACCGGGACGCACGATGAGGTGAGGGCCCGAGCGTGCCCGCCGCCGGTCGCGGTTTTCTCCGGTAACCGCGACCGGCCATGCGGTGGATGGCAAGTCACGCGTCCCCGCTCCTCGTCCCCGCTCGAGGCGCGCCCGGACGGTCCACCGCGACATCGACAGACTCCCCCCACCACCCCGACCCATCCTCCGTGGCGCTCCTCGACGTACCTGTTCGCTGCGACCGGCCACGTCAGGCGCGGGAACGGGCAAGCGGATTCGTGCGGTGACGCGACGTCCGCTTTTGGTGCGCACCGTCGAAATTCCCGTATGGACTTATTATGCCTTCTATAGCAGAATACATCCCTCGGACCGGGCGCACACCGGCGCGCGCGCTCGGCCATGCGCATACCGTAACGGAGGAGGAGAGGAGCGACGACTCATGCAAGGTGCCTTTGCCGGGAAATATCTCCGCGTGAATCTGACCGAGGGAACCATCGCCGCAGAAGAGTTCTCGCCATTGACCTACCGCATGTTCATGGGTGGGGCGGCCATGGCCGCATCCATTCTCCTGCGAGAACTCCGGCCGGGCGTCGATCCCCTCGGGCCCGAGAACATCATGGTGTTTGCAACCTGCCCGCTGACCGGTATCCCGCTCTCGGGGACCACTCGCTTCAGCGTGGCGGCCAAATCGCCGCTGACGGACGGGTACGGCGAAGGCGAAGCCGGCGGGTACTGGGGGCCGGAGCTGAAATACGCCGGCTTCGACGGCATCATCGTCACCGGTCAGGCGCCCAAGCCCGTGTACCTCTGGATCATGGACGGCAAGGCGGAATTGCGGGACGCGGCTCACCTCTGGGGCAGAATCTCGGGTGACGTCCAGGATATCCTCACCGCCGAGACCGACAAGCGCGCCCGTATCCTCCAGTGCGGCATCGCCGGCGAGCGCGGCAACCTCATGGCCAACCTCGTGAACGAGCTAAAGCACTTCAACGGCCGGAGCGGCTTGGGCGCGGTGATGGGCAGCAAGCGGCTCCGCGCCATCGCCGTCCGCGGCCACGACCGGATCGAGCCCAAGGACAAGGAGGGTCTGCAGGCCTGTCTGAAATGGTTCCGCGAGCATTACAAGCGCGATACGGACATGCTGCACAAGTTCGGCACCTCGCGGAACGTCATGGCGATGAGCGCCGACGGCATTCTGCCGACGCGGAACTTCCTGGAAGGACAGTTCGAGTACGCCAAGGAGATCAGCGGGCAGACCATGGCGGAGACGATCCTCGAGCATGAGGGGACGTGCTACGCCTGCGCCATCGCCTGCAAGCGGGACGTGAACGTCCCGGAGCTGGGTGTGACTGTCAAGTACGGTGGCCCGGAGTACGAGACCATCGGATCCGGCGGCTCGGTCTGCGGGGTCGGCGACCTCAAGGCCATCGCCAAGTTCCACCAGATCTGCGGCGAGTACGTGATGGACACCATCTCCGTCGGGATGACCATCGCGTGGGCCATGGAGTGTTTCGAAAAAGGTATCCTGACCGCTGCCGATACGGATGGCCTGGATCTCCGGTTCGGCAACGCCGAAGCATTGCTGACGCTCACCGAGAAGATCGGCAAGCGGGAGGGGTTCGGCGACCTTTTGGCCCTGGGGTCGGAGCGGGCGGCCAAACGCGTCGGGAACGGCGCCGAGGAGTACGCCTTGACGGTCAAGAAGCAGGAACTTCCCATGCACGAGCCGCGGGGCAAGCAGGGCCTCTCGCTGGCGTACGCCACGGCGCCCGCCGGCGCGGACCACATGCGGGCGCCCCACGATCCGGCCTATGCGGGATTTCATCCGCAGGGAGCGCACGCCCTGGAGCCGCTGGGCCTGGCGGACCCGCTGCCTAAACTGGAGCTGAGCCCGCGCAAGGTCCGCGCGTTCTATTATGCCAGCCACTGGTGGGCGCTTTGTAGCTGCGTGGGTGTCTGCCACCTGGCGTCGGCACCGGGGAACGTCGTCGGCATCACGCTGACCGTCAATGCCATGCGGGCCGTCACCGGTTGGGATACCAGCCTCTGGGAGCTGATCAAGGTGGGCGAGCGTTCCAAGGCGATGGCGCGGGTCTTCAATTGCCGCGAAGGGTTCACGCCAAAGGACGACCGGTTGCCCCGGCGCATGCACGAGGCGTTCACGAGCGGACCGCTCGCGGGGGTGCGTGTCGAGCCGGAGGCATTTCAACGGGCTCTCCGTCTGTACCACCAGATGGAAGGCTGGGACCCGGAGACCGGGTGGCCGACCTTCGCCAAGCTGGCGGAGCTGGGGATCGAGTGGGCGGCGCGGCCCGGAGATGGATGGTAGCCGGCGCGCCATGCGGCGGATCCGCGATCGCGTCTCGGGTTCGGGTTGGTCAACCCGGCGGCACGACGGCACCGTGCCAGAGGGGATCCCGCGTATGGACGACACCCTCGACAGCCTCTTCGATCGGTTGAACGCCGGCCTGTTCGACGGTCGGCTTCCAACGTACCGAGTGCGACGATGCCCGCCGCAGGCCGGCGAACGCGGGTTCATCGATGAAAAAGCGCGGACCATCTGGATCTGCACGTCGAGCGAGACTCGGGAAACACTTCTCCACGAGATGTGTCACATCGGAACGCCCGGGCACGGCCGCCGTTTTCGGGCAAAACTGAAGCGACTGGCCAGACGCGGCGAGAGTTGGGCGCAGGCCGAGCGCGCGTACTATCTGCGGGCGGAGTTGCGCATGAGGGCCGAGCACTGGATGGCCCTCTGGGAAATCGGGAGAGGCCTGACACGCGGATTGGGCAGATTTCGCGCCTGACGAAGCCCGAATGCGTTTTGCGACACCGGCACGTCCTCCCACCACCCGTCACGAAAGGAGGGCCACGCATGCTCCGGAGACAACCGCGGCGGTCGGCATGGAAGATGGCGGTACTGTTCACGGCTGCATCTGCACTCGTGTGCGTGTCCGTCGGTTCCGGTCACGCGGCGTATCACCACCAGGGCGAGATCGACTCGCCGAACTTTCTTGCGGTCTACCCCGACAAGGCGGGGACCAAACTTGATGGCTGTAGTCTCTGTCACGGCGGTGGTTCCGTTACCGCCGGTGGAAAGACCACCACGTACGGCAGTTGTCAGTGGTGCCATTACAAGACCGACTACGGAAAGCAGAGCACACCGCAGAACCTCGAAGCCACCTTGAACCCGTATGGGCTGGCCTACTTGGTCTCCGGACGGAGCGCGGCGGCCGTTCGGGCGATCGCCCGCCTGGATTCCGATGGGGACGGTTACATCAATGCGGATGAAATTGCCGCAAACCGGTATCCGGGGGACCCCGCCGACGACCCCACCAAGGTCCCGGCTCCTTATCGCGTCTTCACCCGCGAGCAGCTCCTCGAGATGCCGCAGCACAGCCAGTTCCTGCTGATGAACGCCAGCAAGTCCGATGATTTCTACGCTCGATACAGCGGGGTCGCGCTGGACAGTCTTCTCGACGAGCTCTTGCTCGGTTCGGCAACCGGTATCACGGCCTACGCGCCGGACGGCTTTTCTCAGTATCATCCGCTGTACCCCGATCCCTCCCCCGGTCTTTACCATGTGTTCGGAGACTACCCGGCCGCCACGTATCACTACAACGCGACCGCCGATATGGCCAAAAATCCTGCGACCGGCTGGTGTCGCTACGATGCGCCGTCCGCCGCCGGGAGAGCGAACGGCGACCCCATCGACAACCCGGAGGGGCTCAAATTGATGCTCGCGATCACGCGGGACGGGGCGAACCTCACCCCAGGAGTTTTGAACAAGCAGAACAAACTCGACGGCGAGGGGCCGTTCCGCGTCGTTCCCCCGCAGAAGCTTCCGGGACCGCCGGACCAGCGCTCGACCGTGACGGGCTGGAACGGTATCTGGCCATACGACGTGAACGCGGATCACAATGCCGGCTTCTCCACTCGCTCCACCACCATCATCAAGATCGAGCCTCTGCCCGAGGGAACCACGGACATCAATCTGCTGGAGGCGGGCTGGCCCTATGTGGATGAAGCGAAGATCGTCGTGTACGGCGCCATCGATCCTGTCCCGAACATCCTCGACAAGCTCGACGCGCTCAAGGCGATTCTCCAAGCCGCGTCCAAGAAGGACTTTCGGAATCGGGCCTTTCAGACGTTGCTGATTCGACAGATCGAGACGGTCGAATGGCTCGTCAAGCGGGGTTGGTACGGGTTGGCTCTCCGGGTGCTGCAGGCCCAGCTTGTCCCGGAAACCGACGCCTGCTACGTGCGGCCGGCGCGCCACGGCCACGATCTTATTGCCGATTGCGAGTTGCAGAAACAGGTCCAGTGGGCACTCAATGAGATCGTCGTGTTGACAAACATTGCCAAGACGGACGGCTCGACCCCACCGCCGTCCTTCTGCCACCACCACCGACTCTGCTTCAAGCACGCCTGGCTGTGCCGCGCCCAAGGCCGGCGCTGACCGGACACGCCCCTCTCACGACGACACGGGGCAGCCGCTGGATGCCGCTGCCCCGTGTCGTGATCCGCGAAATCGTCGGCCTGCGGCCTACGTCTCCGCGTCCGACGGCCTGACTCGGCCGCGGCTCGTTGCACCGCTTGGCCTGCGGCGCGGTCTTTGGCGCGTGCGTGGCGGCGCTGCCGGGAACGTCCGATCGAAACAGCGCACCATGCTGTTTTCCAGGTCGCGCTCGAAACGGTCGTACCTGTCCAGGAACTCCCGCCCCTTCGGGGTGAGCCGTGTGCCTGCGGCTCGGCTGCCACCCGGTCTCCGGTCCAAGATGCGGAATCCCGCGGCGCGCTCCAGATCCCGCAGGTAGCCCCAGGCATTCCGGTAGGACATCTCGAAGCGCTCCACCGCCCGCTTGATCGAGCCCAGCTCGTCGATGAGGCGGAGGAGAGCGGCGCGCCCCTGTCCGAACTTCACCTTGTCACCGAACGTGATCCAGACCTTGAGCTTGGGCTTCATCGTTCACGCCGCCTTTCCAATGCCCGGGACGTCGTCACGTCGGAAATGGAGCATAACGCCAACCCGGGGCTAGAGCAATTCCACAGTGGCGGAATGGCCGCGAGCACCGGCAAGGGCGACATCCCGGGTGACCAGGGGAACCTCCAGGGCTTCGGCTAAGGCGACGTACGCGGCGTCGTAAGCCGTAAGGCGGTTTCGCAGTTCCCAGATGCGCGGGAGGAGCAGATCGTGCGGATACCGAATCAGTGGAAGATCGGTCAAATCCTGAAGCGCCTGCGCCCCGCGACCTGCGGTCAAGCCACCGCTCGCCGCGTACCTTCGCAGCACCTGCGCGACCTCCAGATCGAGCAGCTGCGGAACATGGAGCGTGTCGCCGGAACCGAAGAGGCGACCGGACACCCGATCGGCGTCAGGGGTGTTCAACAAGACTTCGAGGAGGGCCGAGGCATCGACGACGATCACCGGCGCTCGCGCTCAGCCCGGACGGCTTGGGCGGGGCTGATTCTGGGCTTCACCGGAGAGCGTTCGGCAAGCCGCCTCCGCAATTCGTCGAGTGTCGGCCGTTCGGCCAACCGCCGCGCCTCGGCGATCAGATACTCCGACAGCGGAACGCCCTGCAGCGCGGCACGCGCCTTTAGGATGCGATGCAGATCGTCTGGGACGTGGCGCAACTGAATCATCTTTGACATGTGGGAAGCGTAGCCCGCATGCGCATCACATGTCAAGCCAGTATCGGTTCCGACGGTTGCGCTGTCCCGCCGTCACACCGAGTCGGCACTTCGTGGAAGGCCGCATCACCGCAAGAGATGCGCCGCCACGCCGACGAGCCCCCCGCCCAGGACGAGCCAGCCAGAGTTGATCCGCAACCGGAACACCAGGACGGTCGCAACAACGGCTAGGCTCACGCTCGCCCAGTCGACCAGGGCCGCGCGGCCGAGCTGCCACGTGACGACGGCCATCAGGCCCAGCGATGCCACGTTCACGCCATCCGGGAAGCTCCCGGCCTATGGAGACCGCCGGATCCGGGGGACGAGGGGGCTGCTGGCCGTAACAAGGACTGTTTCCGTAGACGGTGACGACAGAGATGGAGTGTGAAGGAAAGCATCCCGGCGCCGGACACTACATACCGTCGCTGGATTCCAAGGCGTTACGGCAGGCGAGTCGAAGCGGGTCTAACTTCGTGTGGACGATGTCCCACACCACCCGAGTGCTGACGCCGAAGTATTCGTGAAGGAGTATGTTTCGCAGACCGACGATCTTTCGCCAGTCGGTCGCCGGTATTGAGCCCTTGACCTCGACTGGCAAGCTTCGCGCGGCCTCGCCGATAATTTCTAGGTTCCTCACGACGGCGTCGATCGTTCTCTGATCGGCGGCAAACCGGGGGTAGTCCATTCCTTCCACGTAGCTCCGGATTCGATCAACCGCCTCGACAATGTCGTCCGGGTAGAGGCGGTGGTCTCTAGGCATAGACGACTTCCCGCTCTATGAGAGGTTGTAGGCGCGGCTTGACACAGTCCGCCAAAACCAAATCCACGGGCGCCGCCAACAGATCCTCTAAAAAGAACTTCAGGTCCATGTAGTGGTCAAACGTAGGTTCGCTCAGTTCAACAAGGACGTCGATATCGCTATCGGAGCGCGCCACGCCCCGAGCGCACGAGCCAAACAGACCGATGCGTTGCACAGAAAACCGATCCCGGAGCATGTCCTTGCGTGCGTGGAGCATCCCAAGAATGTCCTGAGCTGAGCGCATCGTTTCGTCCCTTCTTTCCACTCAGAATTGCGGAAATCTTACCATACTGGAAGCGCTGTTTCCCACGCTTCATTTCCTCCCAGGTCCAATCCGGCCGGGGAGATCGACAAGGCGCCGGTCCGCAGGAAACCCATGGCGGCCGCCCCGCGCTTCTGGAGTAGTCCGGGTGACGCGAAGGGGCATCGCCGAGTGCAACTCTCAGGAAGCCAGCAGAGCAAGAGTCGTAGCGCGGGACAGATTCCGCTTCAGCAGTTCGCCGAGGAGTTCCTCGTCGGTCATTGCGGGATCCCACCCGTAGGCCTCGCAGACAGCAACGTCAAGCCTTCGATGCGCGTCCCGCAGCCAGGTCGGTTGTTCGTTGTACAGCGCGGTCAGCGTCCGCTTCTTGTCAGAGCGGTCCCCGAGCCAGTTTCGACGGGCGGCATCTAAGTCGCGGCCGGCTTCTGCGATTGCGCTTTGCTGCGCCGGCGTCGGTCTGGGAAATGGGAAAGTTTCGAGGCAGGTCGTCGATGTGTAGCGCGGCCGAGTCTCGAGGCGGGTCCCGAGCGTCAGTGCCCACGCTTCATGTGGCCGCGAATGGAGCACCCCGAAGAAATCCTCGTCGTCGCGCGCGAAGACGATCGGTTGGTGTTCGGGCAGGACGCGTTGATCCAGCCAAACGAACACTCGATGCTTGGCGACCGTGGGCGTGACCAAGTATCGGGATAAGCCGTTGAGGGCAACGCGCATTTCCGGCCGAGCTTCCACGTGAATCCAGCAGCGCTCGGCATACACCCGACGTTTGTTATCCGCCCGAAGCGACTTCACGTGCTTTCTGACGTGCTCAAAGGGAGCTTCGTACTGCGCGGCCTCCCCTTTCGACATTCTCGGAGGGAAATCTACGATCCAGAGTCTCTGCGGCGTCCGCGTGACCTCCAGACCGTTGGCCCACAGCCTTACCACGTCCGCGTTCGGCTTGCCGTTCGCGTTGCGGAGTCGCAGCCAGTCGCGGGGCGAGCGCTTCCGGAATCTCGAACGGGCCGACCTTGGTGTCGCCCATGAACGCGATGCCCTGGTTCTCGGACAGAATCCGCGCCTGAGTGATATCGGTGGCCGCGGAGAGGTTGGCATTGATCGCGGCAACCGGCTTCCCATCCCGCCACCGGGTCTTGTCGCTCCCATCATCGAACCCGATCAAGCTGACGTGGACATTGGCGCCATCCAGAACCCATCCCTTATCCGAGACGGCCCAGAAGACCCCGGCGGATCACGTATCGCCCGCCAGAAACACGTCGAGCGCCGAGGAAACCCCGGCGCTCGCGGGAGGACGCGACTGTGTGGCGGCGGAGGTCGCCGGCTACGATCCCACGCACCGGGTCGCGAGTCTAGTCCCCGTCCTTGCCACGCCCACCGTGCTTGCGATGGCCTTTCGTCTTGCCGTGTCCGCGCTCGCGGTCGTGTCCCCGGCCTCCGGCCCAGGACGGGGGGCCGTGCTTCTTCCAGTGAGGCGGCCGGTGCTTGTAATAGGACACGGGGACGGCCAGAATCGGCTTTGGTACCTGGTGGATCACCAGGGCCATCCAGGGACCGTTGTAATGGGGCGAATAATACCACACGTTCCCGTGGTACAGATAGTAGTACCCCTGATAGACGAAGTAGTTGTCCGGCACGGAGGGGGCCTGGTAGACCGGCAGCCCCGGCACCGCGACCAGCGGTGGTGGCTGCCCGATGTTCAACCCGAAGGTGGCGCTGGGCGTGTAAAGACCGATGCTGACGTTCTGCGCATTTGCTGGCGCAAGAGGCACGCTCACGAGCGCCAGCCCAACGGCCAGCCCAAAAGCCCCCGCCCACGCCGTCGCGTGACGCATTCCGAGTCCTCCCTGTGTCCTGCGCTAACCCGTACACCCAGACTGTGTGTCGTCTCCGTCTCGGCGGGGCGGATGCTAACGCACGGTGGGGACGCCGTCAAGCAGCCGGCATCCTCCGCCGCGAAACGGGACGGGCCCGGCTCGTCGTCGTCCGTCTGCCGGTGCCGGTGACGGCGGCAGCGCCCGCGAGGAGTCCAGCGCTGGACAAAGACGGACTGGTCGTAGTACTCGACGGATGGACCGTACACCACCGGGGTGGGCGGGGCGCGTGGGCGGCGGGCGGCGCCTGCCGGCCACCGCCTCGCCTCCCGAGCTCACGTCCCGTGCTCGACCGCACCCGCTCGTCCGCGATGAGCTCGCCGCCTCGCGCCGACTCACCAGGCGGCTCGGCGAGCTGCGCCCTGCCTTTTTCAGCTCGTCTTTGAGAGCGCCTGCAACCCCTCCAGAATCTGCCGCGTGTAACCGGTCCCGAACCTGCGCGCCCCCGCCTCGTAGAGCGCCAGGACCTTCTCGATGGTCGTCACGTAGGCAGACGCCTTGACCACGACCTTCTCGCTCACGCTTTGTCGCATCAGCCGAATATCCTCGACCGTCGCGCCGCCCGGCTGCGTGGCCGTGGAGGTCTTGACAAAGAGGGCGCCGGCACGTTCGGCGATCTGGCAGGCCTTCACTTTCTCGTCGTCGGTGAGCAGACAAGTCTCCAGGATGACCTTCACGGGCACGTTGTGGCGGCCCGCGGCCTCTACGACACCCGCGATGTCCCTCTCCACATATTCGTAGCGCCGGGATTTCAGGGCGCTCACGTTCATGACCATATCCAACTCTTGCGCCCCGTGGCCGATGGCCCACTCCGCCTCGTAGCGCTTCACCTCGGGCGCGTTGAGCCCCTGGGGAAAAGCCACGGGAATGCAGAGGCGGACATCGGATCCCTCCAGCAACCGTTTGGCCTGAGGCGCCTGGAAGGCTTTGGGCGCCACGCACTTCACCCGGACCTGCCGGCAGTACGCGATACCCTCTTCCAGGTCCTTTTCGGTTTGGGTGGGCAGCAGGATGGAATGATCGATCATCTGGGCGACTTCAAGGGCGGTGAGCACAACTAGCCTCCTTTCAGCGGGGGACGACGCACCAAAGCTTCCGGCATTCTCCGCCAGATTGCGGCGCCGCGCAACCCCCGAGCCCCGGCGCCCGCCGAAGCCTCGGCGCCACGGCTCTTTCCGGTTCTACGATCTGCTAGATCGCCGCGGCGGGCTTGGCGCGTCGGGCTACGACCCGGGCTGCCAAGATGCCGACCTCGTACAGCACGCACATCGGCAGGGCCATCAGCGCCTGGTTGAAGACATCCGGGGTGGGAGTGAGAATCGCCGCCACGACAAAATTGAGGAGGATGGCGTACTTTCGGTTCCGTGCGAGAAACTGCGGCGTGACCATTCCCAGACGGGCGGCGATGGTGATGCCCAGCGGAAGCTCGAAGATGACGCCGAAGGCAAGGAGGAATTTGAGCGTGAAGTCCACGTATTCCCCGAACCGGGGCATCTGTTGAATCGACGGATCGAACGTCAGCAGGAATTGCATCGCCATGGGGAGAACGATCAGGAAGCAGAACGCCACCCCGATGAAAAAGGAGATCGTCGAGAGGATCACGAAGGGGAGAGCGAAACGTTTCTCCCTCGGCAAAAGACCGGGTTCGATGAACTTCCATATCTGATAAAGCACCACGGGGAGCGCCAGCATGACGCCGACGATGAACGCGACCTTGAAATGCGTCCATAACGTCTCGGCGGGGCCCAATGCCGTGAGCTTGGCGATGGGCGGCTTGGCCTGAAAAATGACAAAGGGGAACTTCCGATCGACGACGATGTCGGTGGTGAGGGGCCATTGCAGAAGGCGGAGGCAGTACTCGCGGATTTGGAAGGCCAGAACGAAAGCGACACCGATCGCCGAGAAGCTGACGATGAGCCTTTTCCGAAGCTCTTCGAGGTGAGCCAGGAAGGGCATGCGACCTTCATCAGACATGCTTGGGCTCGGCGGACGTGGGCGCCGGATGATCGACGCTGCGGGCAGCAACGGTCGCTGCCGTGGTTGGGGCCTGGTTCGATTCGCTACTCGTCGAGACGACGGGCTCGACCCTGGTGGCGTCTTCGGGCGGCGGGGGAGCAACAGGTGCTTGCGCCATCGGCAGTTCGAGCTGCGTCTCCGGCGCGGGCTCGGGTTCGGTCACGGGTGGCTCCGCCGGCACGGCGGCCGGCGCGGGCTCGGGCGCCGGCGTCGCTTCGGTCGCTTCCCGCTCCGCCATCTCGATCTCGCGCTGGATGCCTTCCTTGAGTTCATCGGACGCGCGACGAAATTCTCCCATGGCTTTTCCGATCGTCTTGCCGATCTTGGGCAGCTCCTTGGGGCCAAAAACCAGGAGCGCGATCACGAAAATGATAATCAGCTCCGGCATGCCGATGCCAAACATTGGCGCAACTCCTCGCATCCCGACACTTTTTGGGCGCGGTCAGGGTACAATTGGGGTGGGGCAAAGTCAAGGCAAATGGCCGACGCGTCAGCACGATCCGAGCGTCGACGCGTCCATCCGAAGCGGGAATGGGAAGATGTTCGAGAAAAACGACCGCAGCGCGCGCTGCTTTGGGGTATGCGAGGCGGCCGAGACCTTCGCCGGAAAAGACGCTAGCCGGGAACCTTTCCGCATCGCCGGCAGACGAGGCTGCCGGACCCCAACGAGACCCAGTCATGTCGGCGGCAAGCGGCCTGTTGCTTCTGGTTACCCTCCAGTCTCTCGCGTCGGCCGAGGCTCTGAACGATCACGGAGCCCAGACCGAAAAGCACGGTAAGAAGGCTGGCATCGAGCCAAGTCAGATTCATCGTCGCACCTCGGCACCGTCCTCCGGGTTCGTTCCGCCGTGCGCTCACCGCACGTCACGTCCCCGAGGAAACGGCAATAGACATGCCAGACACTTTCGCGCCAGGCCTGGGAGGAATGCGACCCCTGAAGCTGCCCGAAATCTTTCCGCGATGCTTGCGAAATTAAGGAATCTTTACAAGAAAAATCATGAGTTCCAGATTATTTGTCTGCCACGCGATACATCTGTTCGGGCCCTCGCCGGTCAGATACGACACACCAGACGCGCCAAGTACTACACCGTTTGTCTGTAAAACTCTCCGCGTCTTCTGCCAAAAGATACCGCCTTCCTGGTCGCGGATACGCCGGGGGAGGCGTGCAACGCTCTTATAACATTCCCGGCGGAATGACGGGCGCGGTTCGTCGCCGCGCGATTTATCGTTCTTGACAACGCCGCCCCGCCCGGCCATGCTCTCTCCGCGTTCTCGTGTTGAAGCAGGGAAGCGGTCGCGCGCTTCGCGTCCCGCCGCAACGAATTCACGGAGAAAGCCATGAGGATCTTCGAGCAGAACTGGATGCAGGTGGAGGCGAACCTCGAACGCGAGACGCGCGCCGTCCTCCCCCTCGGAAGCACCGAGCAGCACGCATACCTCAGCATGGGGACCGATGCCATCCTTGCCGAGCGGGTGGCGGTCCAGGCGGCCGAACCGCTCCGCGTGCCCGTCTTCCCGGCCCTCGCGTACGGCATCAGCCCGTATTTTCGCGCCTATCCCGGCTCCGTCTCGCTGCGCGTGGATACCTACCTCGCCGTCGTGCGCGACGTTCTGGATAGCCTGGCCGGCAGCGGTTTTCGGCGTATCCTGGTGGTGAACGGGCACGGCGGAAATGCGCCGGCTCAGGCGCTGACCGGTGAGTGGATGGCCGACCACCCGGGTGTCAAGGTGCGCTTCCACAACTGGTGGAACGCTCCCCGTACGTGGGCAAAGGTCATGGAGATCGACCCCGTCGCTTCACACGGATCGTGGATGGAAAACTTCCCGTGGACCCGCATAGCCGGAGTCAGCCCGCCGTCGGAGCGAAAGCCCATGGTGGACCTGGACCACGTCCGCCTGTGCGACCCCCCGTCCTTGCGGGACCTGCTCGGAGATGGAAACTACGGCGGCTATCATCAGCGGCCCGATACCGACATGGACGCCATCTGGAAGGTGGCGGTCGAGGAAACCCGAGATATGCTGGAGCGCCCGTGGGTCTGACTCGGCGGTTGCCGGGGGTCCCTTTGCGGGAACCCATCCTTCGGACGGGTACCGCGCCGGATTGGGTGGCCGTTGCGGCGTACCGCCCGGTACGCCTCCCTCGGCCCTTCGCGAACCGCCTCGCATCGTGATCCTTTGAGCAGCCTCGGGAATGACGGGGGACACAGAGGATACTGTCGACCCACCTGCGCCATGGAGAATGCCATACCGCGCGATACGCGTGGGAGGGTGCGACCGTGGCTTCGCTGTATGTCCACATCCCCTTCTGCGAGCGCAAGTGCCGCTACTGCGACTTCTACTCGGTGGCGGACACCGAAGGCGTCGAAGACTTTCTCGCCGCGCTCCGCCGCGAGATCTTTTTACGGAACGACCGGTTCGGCGCGGCGTCGTACGAGACGATCTACTTCGGGGGCGGCACGCCGTCGCTCCTCGCGCCGCGCCAGCTCCAGACCGTCCTCGCCTGCCTGCGCGCCGCCTTCCGCATCGCCCCCGAGGCCGAGATCACCATCGAGGTCAATCCCGGCACGGTCACCCGGGAATCGCTCGCCGCGTATCGCTCCCTCGGCGTCAACCGGCTGAGCGTCGGCATCCAGTCGTTCCACGATCGCGAGCTCGCCTTTCTGGGCCGCACGCACGACCGGGCCGAGGCCCTGCGGTGCTTGGAGTCGAGCCGCACGGCGGGATTCGAGAACGTGGCCCTGGATCTGATCTACTCGATTCCCGGTCAGACCCTCCAGCAGTGGGAGGAGAATCTCCGCATGGCGGCGGATTTGGCGCCGCAGCACGTCGCCGCGTACGGCCTGGCCGTGGAGGACCCCACCCCGCTGGCGCGGATGGTCGAGGCGGGCAGCGTCCGTCGGAATTCCGTCGACCGCGAGGCGGCGATGTACGAGCGGACCATGGCGCTGCTCGCGGCGTACGGGTACGAGCACTACGAGGTGTCGAACTATGCCCTGCCGGGGTTCCGCTGTCGGCACAACTGCGCGTACTGGTCCCACGGGGAGTATCTGGGTTTCGGCCCATCGGCCCATTCGTTCTGGAAGTCGAGCGGGCCTGGGCGCGGGCGACGCTGGTCGAACCTCGCAGACCTCTCGGCGTACATGGGGCGTCTCGCGCGGGGTCTCCTGCCCATCGCATTCGAGGAGCACGTTGGTCCTTGCGAGCTGGTTCACGAGCGGATCCTCCTGGGACTGCGAAGCGATGGACTGCATCTGGCGCACCTGGCCGCCGAACTGGGGCATGACCTTCGGCTGCGCCAGGACGGGATGATGCGCCGGCTCGTCGATGAGGCGCTGGCGGTTCGGGACGGACCCGTCCTCCGGTTGACCCCCAAAGGCTACCTGCTGTGCGACGAGATCGCCGCCCGCCTGTCCCGGGATGTGAGTCGCGGGTTGTCCAACCCCGTGCAGAGAATCGTCGTGCCCTGACACGGCCCGCACTCCCTACGTGTGCCTTTCCAGTACCTTGCACGATTTTGTCCTAGCTGTCAACATGGGTAACACTTCAGTCGCTTGATCGCCCGGTACGCCTTGAACGCGTGGAGCGCCTGGAGCGGGGTGCGGCCCCGCATGCTGGCCCCGGTGTGGACGCGCGTATGGTTGTAGTGCCAA
>JAKPQH010000059.1 GCA_029580855.1 bacterium
GAACCTGCGCAAGGCCGCGGACAAGGCCGACGTGATCTACCTCGCGGCAGACCCCGACCGCGAGGGCGAGGCGATCTGCTGGCACCTGGCGCACGAGCTGAAGACCGCCCGGAAGCCGGTCCACCGGGTGATGTTCAACGAGATCACAAAACGCGCGGTGACCGAAGCCTTCACCCACCCGGGTGCCATCGACAAGCGCAAGGTGTACGCCCAGCAGGCCCGACGCATTCTCGACCGGCTGGTCGGATACAAGATCAGTCCGCTGCTGTGGGAGAAGGTGCGCCGCGGCATTTCCGCGGGCCGGGTCCAGTCGGTGGCGCTCCGGCTGGTGGTGGATCGCGAGAAGGAGATCCGCGCCTTTGTCCCCGTCGAATACTGGACGATCACGGCACGGCTGGCGCGGCCCGACGGAAGCGGGCCCGAGTTTCCCGCGCGCCTTGCCAGGGTGGACGGCGAGAAGGCCAACATTCCTTCCCGGGAGACGGCGGACGCCATCCACCGGGAACTCCAGGCGCCGGGGATCGCCTACCGGGTGAGCGCGCTCATCCGCAAGGAAAAACGGCGAAATCCCGTCGCGCCGTTTACGACGAGCAAGCTGCAGCAGGAAGCGGCCCGCAAGCTGCGCTTCACGGCCAGGAAGACGATGCAGGTGGCGCAGCAGCTCTACGAGGGGATCGAGCTGGGCGAGACCGGGTCCATCGGCCTCATCACGTACATGCGCACCGATTCCACGCGGATCTCTCCCGACGCGCAGGCGGAGGTCCGCGCGTTTGTCGCCGAGCGGTTCGGCGCCGAGTTTCTGCCCGAGCGACCACCCGCCTACAAGAGCGGCAAGGGCGCCCAGGAGGCGCACGAGGCCATCCGCCCGACCTCCGTGCTGCGCGAGCCGGGTCAGATCGCCCCCCATCTCACGCGGGACCAGTTGCAGCTCTACACGCTCATCTGGAACCGGTTCGTGGCGTCGCAGATGCGCCCCGCGGTCTTCGACACGACGACGGTGGAGATCACGGCGGGCCGATTCACATTCCGCGCCAGCGGCCAGCACATGACGTTCGCGGGATTCATGCGGGTCTACGTCGAGGGGCAGGACGAGACCCAGCAGGACGAGGCCCGGCAGGCGGAAAGCGAGGAAAACGAGGAGCGGAGCCTTCCGGAGCTGGTGGAGGGGCAATCGCTGGACTGCCGCGGACTGGAGCCGGCCCAGCATTTCACGCAGCCGCCGCCCCGCTACACCGAGGCCACGCTGGTCAAGGAGTTGGAGGAGGAAGGGATCGGGCGCCCCAGCACCTATGCCGCGATCCTGGGCGTCATCCAGAACCGGGACTACGTGGTCAAGGCGGAGGGGAAATTCCGACCCACGGAGCTGGGCGAGATCGTCGTGGACCTTCTGGTGGAGAGCTTTCCCCGGATCCTGGACCCCGGTTTTACGGCGCAGATGGAAACCAAGCTGGACGAGATCGAGGAGGGGACGGCCGATTGGCTGGAGGCCATGCACGAGTTTTACGGGGCGTTCACGCGCTGGCTGGAGCACGCCAAGAAAAAGATGAAGAATGTCAAGGCCATGGAAGAACCGACGGACCAGGCGTGCGAGAAGTGCGGCCGGACCATGGTGATCAAGTGGGGACGCTTCGGCAAGTTCCTGGCCTGCTCCGGTTATCCGGAGTGCAAAAACACCAAAGAGCTTCCGGGGAACGGAAACGGCGGGCCGGAGGTGGGCGGCAACGGCAACGGAGAGGGCGGGGCGGGCGAAGGTCAGGCGTGCGAGAACTGCGGAAAGCCGATGGTCCTCAAGCGCGGTCGGTTTGGTCCGTTCCTGGCCTGCTCCGGGTATCCCGAGTGCCGGACCGTGGTCAAGGTCGCCAAGGCGCCCGCGCCGCCGCCCGAGCCGACCGACCAGGTCTGCGAGGCGTGCGGGGCGCCCATGGTGATCCGCACGGGGCGTTACGGCCGGTTCTACTCGTGCAGCACCTACCCCAAGTGCAAGAACGTCAAGCCCATCCCCATCGGGGTCAACTGCCCGCAGTGCGGCGCGCCCCTCGCGGCCCGACGCACCAAGCGCGGCCGGACGTTCTACGGCTGCACCGCCTACCCCGCCTGCGACTTCACGACGTGGAACCGCCCCGTGCCCGAGGCCTGCCCCGCCTGCGGCGCGCCCTTCCTGGTGGAGAAGCGTAGCAAGGCGGGCGTCACACTCGCCTGCCTCAAGGACGGCTGCGGGTATTCGCGAGACGTCGCGGCTGACGCACCCGCCGAGCAAAAAACACCGACCAACGCCCAATGACCAATGGCGCGCTGTTGGTAATCGGTCATTGATCGAAAGCTGAGTGCTGATGGCTGAACGCCGGCTCACCATCATCGGCGGCGGCTTGGCCGGGGCCGAGGCTGCCTGGCAAGCCGCCCAGGCCGGCGCACGCGTCCGTCTGTACGAGATGCGCCCGACGGTCCGGACACCGGCCCACCACACCGATCGCCTTGCCGAACTGGTCTGCAGCAATTCCCTGAAGACCGAATCGCTCGAAGACGCCAGCGGCCTGCTCAAGGTCGAGATGCGGGCGCTCGGTTCGTTGATCCTCCGGTGCGCCGAGGCGCACCGTGTTCCGGCGGGATCGGCCCTCGCCGTGGATCGCGAGCGGTTCGCCGAGGCCGTCACGGAGGCCATCGCGTCCCATCCGCAGGTCGAGGTCTTTCGCGAGGAGGTTCCCGGCGTTCCGGGCGACCGGCCGCTCATCGTCGCCTCGGGACCGTTGACCTCGGAACGATTGGCGGCCGATCTCGCCGCGCGCTTCACGGCCTTTTTGGAGCCGCGGGCCGCGGAGCCGGAGTCGCGTATCGCGGAATCGGGAAACGCCGCACCTCGAACCTCACGTCTCCTGTACTTCTACGACGCCATCTCGCCCATCGTGGCCGCCGACTCGATCAACCACGACGTGGCGTACGCCGCCGCGCGCTACGGCGTGGGCGGTGCGGATTATCTGAATTGCCCGCTCACGCGCGAGGAGTACGAGCGTTTCCGCCAGGCGCTGCTGGCGGGGGAGCGCTATCCGCTTCACGGTTTCGAACAGGCGAACTACTTCGAGGGGTGCCTGCCGATCGAGGAACTGGCCGAGCGCGGCACGGATACGCTGCGGTTCGGCCCGCTGCGGCCCGTCGGTCTCCGCGACCCCCGGACGGGCAAGCGGCCCTTCGCGGTGGTCCAGCTCCGGCAGGAGAACCGAGGTCCCGAGGGCCGGCCGACCATGTACAACCTGGTCGGCTTCCAGACGCGCCTGCGGCGCGGGGATCAGACGAAGGCCGTTCGACTGATTCCGGGTCTGGAGCGCGCCGAGATCCTGCGGTACGGGAGCGTTCATCGAAACACCTTCCTCACGGCGCCGCTGCTCTTGGAGGATACGCTCCAATTCCGAGGGGACCCGGGCCTCTTCTTCGCCGGCCAGCTCACCGGCGTGGAGGGGTATCTGGAATCCGCCGCCACCGGGCTGCTGGCTGGACTCAACGCCGTGCGGCTGGCGGAGGGCGCCGCGCTGCTCCGCCCGCCCCGGACCAGCATGCTCGGCGGCCTGCTCCACTACCTGACGACCGCGGCGCCCGCCGCCTTCCAGCCCATCAACGTCAACTTCGGTCTCGTGCCGGTCCTTCCGCAGTTGGTCCGCGATCGTCAAGAGCGGAACCGTCTCCTGGCCGCGCGCGCGCAGGCGGACTTTCAGGCGTGGCGGCGGGACATCGGGTCGCGCAGCAAGTAACGCAGCAGGTAACGTCTTGACTGCGTTCCGCCTTTCCAAGTACCCTGACCACAAATGAAGCCCATCCGCTTCGACCGACACGCACGGCGCAGAATGCTCCAATGATCAATCACTCCAGCCGAGGCTGAAGGGGTTGTGCGAACGCCGGAGCGGGTGGAGCCAAGTATCAAGGATCGCCAAAACGCATTCGGACCAGGCCGTCACGGAACTATAAGGGTCACGTTTCGGGAAACCGCGGACGAGATCCTGGTGGTTACCGTGGTCCGGCAGAGCGCCGGCGGAGGAGGCCAGTCGTGAGAATCGAGTACAGCAAGCAGGTCGATGCTCTTTATATTCATCTTCGCGAGGCCCCGGTTGTCGAGAGCCAGGACGTCGAAGAGGGGGTTACGTTGGATTTTGATGCGGCCGGACATCTCGTCGGTCTCGAGATTCTGGATGCGTCTGAACGGATGGGCCTGAGTAGCCTCGTCAACGTCTCGATCGAAAACCTTCCGATTGAGCGCGTGCCTCTCGAAACGGCCTGATCGCTGTTGCTCATCTGTGTCAGGTGGGCGCGAGTCCTTTCAATTCCGGTTCTTGTCTGACGATCCGCGATCATGTTTCCGCGTGGCAACCCGCTGGGGTGGAAGCGTGGAGCAACGCGGATTGGCGACAGATCGGGGGACCGTCCAATGGCTACACCAAAAAAGCGACAAACGGACAGCGCGACACAGACGCCCGTCTACTGCCTGAAGGTCTCCCTGGAAGGAGTCAAGCCTCCGATCTGGCGTCGGCTTCAGGTTCCGGGTAACGCCAACTTGGGATGGCTGCATGCCGTCATTCAGGTGGCGATGGGGTGGACCAACAGGCACCTGCACCAGTTCGTCGTCAGCAAGCGTTCGTACTCCGACCCGCGTCACGGACTCGAAGACTTCGCGGATGGTCCGAGCGTCCTCGACGAGAGCGCGACCGCGATCCTGGACATTGCGCCCCGTGCGAAAAGCGCCGCCTTTCTATACGAATACGACTTCGGCGATTCCTGGGAGCACCGGATCATTGTGGAGAAGATTCTCGACCCGGATCCCGCCCGTTTCCTTGATCTCGCGTACAAATTCACCCGCGTTCAGGTGCAATGGGCCCGGCTGCGGCACCAACTCCCCATTTTTTCTTGATCTTTGGGCCTGTCCGGCGTAGATTTCGCCCGATTGGACGTGCCGCCGGGCCGCCGTCGGGTGGAGCGGCGGCTTTTCGTTTCGACGGCCAAGGGGGACGGGTGCAGGCGGCCATCGAGGCCTATCTGGAGCACCTCAAGGGCGCGCGGGACGCGTCGTCCCATACGCTGCGCAACTACCGGGTGGACCTCGCGCAATTCCTCGCCTATCTCGGCGAGCGGCCGGGGGGCCGACCCGATCCCGACCCCGCGACGGTGGACGAACTGGCCGTTCGAGGATTTCTGGCCAGGCTGCACGGGAAGCGGCTGGCGCGGAGCAGCATGGCGCGCAAGCTCGCCGCGCTCCGCTCCTTCTTCCGCTTTCTCTGCCGGCAGGGGGTGCTGAGCGCCAATCCCGCGGAGTTGGTGCACGCGCCGCGGTTGCCCGTTCGGACGACGCCGCACCTGTCCGTCGACGAAGCGTTTCAGCTGCTCGCGGCCCCCGCCGCGCGACCGACCGGCGCGGCGGCGCGGCCGCGGAAGAACAGCGAGGCGCTGGCCCGGCGGGATCGAGCGATCCTGGAGTTGTTTTACGCCTCCGGCCTCCGGATCGGCGAGCTGACCGGGCTCTGTGTGGACCACGTGGACTTCCAGCAAGGGCTGGTGCGGGTGCGGGGCAAGGGACGCAAGGAACGGATCGTGCCGGTTGGGCGCGCCGCGCTTGCCGCGCTCATCGGCTACCAGGAGGTCCGGGGGAGCCTGCAACGACCGGGTGATGGCGCGCAGCCGGCGCCGCTTTTCCTCAACGCACGGGGCGGGCGGCTGGGTCCGCGCGGCGTCTCGCAGATCGTGCTCCGCCATCTGATCGCGAGCGGACTGGGGAAGAAGATCACCACGCACGGGCTGCGGCACAGCTTTGCCACGCACCTGCTGGATGCCGGCGCGGACCTCCGAATCATCCAGGAACTGCTGGGCCACGCGCGCCTGAGCACGACGCAGCGCTACACGCACGTGGGACTGGACAAGGTCATGGAGATTTACGATCGCGCGCACCCGCGGGCCCGGACCCGCGCTCGGCGACCGACAGGGGAGGCGGGAAGGGTATGAGCGGCCGCACCTCCGCCGCGGCGGTTCGCACGCGGAGCACGACGATTCTCTGTGTGCGCCACCAGGGGAGGGTGGCGCTGGCGGGCGACGGGCAGGTGTCGTTCGGCGAGCAGGTGATGAAGCACACCGCGCGGAAGGTCCGCCGGATGTACAACGATACCGTCATCGCCGGCTTTGCAGGAGCCGCCGCGGACGCGTTTGCGCTGTTTGCGAAGTTCGACGCCAAGCTGGAGGAGTTTCGGGGCAACCTCCCCCGCGCGGCCGTGGAGCTGGCCAAGGAGTGGCGGATGGACCGCGCCCTGCGGCAGCTTCAGGCGCTGCTGGCGGTGGCCAACGCGGAGCATTCCCTCATCATCTCCGGGACGGGGGACGTCATCGAGCCGGACGACGGCGTGATCGGCATCGGCTCGGGGGGCGGGTATGCGGCGGCGGCGGCCCGCGCCCTGGTGAAGCACTCCACGCTCTCCACGCGGGAGATCGTGGAGGAGGCGATGCGGATCGCCGCCGGCCTGTGCGTCTACACCAATGATCGAATCACCATCGAAGAGCTTTAGCGGTATGCGAAAGAAAACGTCTTTTGGTCAGGCGGCTCAAAAGGGTCCGGAGGCGAGGCGGGCCAACGCCATGGGCCCTTGTCAGCGGTCTGGTCGACCATGGAACGATTGACGCCGCGCCAGATCGTGGCGGAGCTGGACAAATATATCATCGGACAGCAGGCCGCCAAGCGGGCCGTGGCCATCGCGCTGCGGAACCGATGGCGCCGGCAGCGGCTGCCCGCGGCGCTGCGCGACGAGGTGGCCCCGAAGAACATCATCATGATCGGGCCCACAGGCGTGGGCAAGACCGAGATTGCCCGGCGGCTGGCCCGGCTGGCCGAGGCGCCCTTTATCAAAGTGGAGGCCTCCAAGTACACCGAGGTCGGCTATGTGGGCCGAGACGTGGAGTCGATGATCCGGGACCTCGTGGAGCTGGCGGTCAACATGGTGCGGGGGGAAAAGACGCGCGCCGTGGAGACGCGGGCGCGCGAGACGGCCGAGGAGCGCCTGCTGGACCTGCTCCTGCCCCCGGCGCGGGCCGGCGGCTTCGGCGCGGTTCACGAGAGCGGGGCGGCGCAGGAGACGCGGGAAAAGCTGCGCGCGCGGCTGCGCGACGGGGCGCTGGACGACCGGACGGTCGAGGTCGAGGTCGCGCAACGGACACTGCCGATGATCGACCTCATGGGCGGCCACGGCATGGAGGAGATGCAGGACAATCTCAAGGAGATGCTGGGGAACCTCCTGCCGCAGCGCACCCGGCGCCGCAAGGTCAAGGTGCACGAGGCCCGGCGTATTCTCACCCAGGAAGAGGCCGACAAGCTTGTCGACAAGGAGGAGGTCACGGGCGAGGCGGTCTCGCGCGTCGAGAATTCGGGGATCGTGTTTCTGGACGAGGTGGACAAGATCGCCGGGCGCGAAGGGGTCCACGGACCGGACGTGTCGCGCGAAGGGGTCCAGCGGGACCTGCTGCCCATCGTGGAGGGCTCCACGGTGAGCACGAAGTACGGCCTGGTGCGGACCGACCACATCCTATTCATCGCGGCGGGCGCCTTTCACGTCGCCAAGCCGTCGGATCTCATCCCCGAACTGCAGGGACGGTTCCCGCTGCGGGTGGAGCTGACCAGCCTCACGGAGCGCGACTTCGTCCGCATCCTGACGGAGCCGGAAAACGCGCTGACCAAGCAGTATACCGCTCTGCTGGCCACGGAGGGCGTGGAGCTGGCGTTCACGCCCGACGCCATCGAGGAGATCGCGCGGATCGCCACCACGGTCAACGAGGCGACCGAGAACATCGGCGCGCGACGACTGTACACGATCATGGAGCGCCTCCTGGACGAGGTGTCTTTCGAGGCCCCGCACATGGAAGGGGTGCGGGTGGAGATCACGGCCGACCAGGTCGGAAAGCAACTGACGAGCATCGTCACGAATCAGGACCTGAGCCGCTATATCCTCTAGGACCAGGCTGCTGAAAAACGCCCAGCTGCGGCGACCCATCCTCTGGATGGGGACCCTGCTGACATGGACGCCCATCACGGTGGACCTGGAGTACGCCTGGACCCACCTGCGATGGGTGCCTGCGCTGCGGTCGCCGCCGCGCCACTGGACGCGTTTGAGCAGCCTCAGGGGAAAGCGGGTTCTTCGGTAACCTGCGGCGTCGCGATTGCCGACGGCGCCGGTTGGGGCTGGCGGGATACGGTTCCGGTCTTCCATCCGGGAGTTGGGTGCGCCATGGATACCATCCTGGTCGTCGACGACGACAAACTGTTTCTGACATTGGTTCGGGAAGAGCTGAAGAAGGCCGGCTTCGATGTCGCCGTGGCCGAGACGGCGCCCCAGGCCAAAGAGGTCCTGGCCAAGCGCCCGATCCGGGCGATCATCATGGACGTCGTGATGCCGGACACGGGGGGGTTGGAGCTCTTGCCGCAGTTCCGCAAAGCCTATCCGAACATCCCGGTGATCGTGGTGAGCGGCCGCGCGTCGTTTCTCACCGGTGTCCAGGCCATGCGGCAGGGGGCGGTGGACTTTCTCCGGAAACCGCTCAATTTCGAGGAAGTGATCCGGTCGGTCAACGGCGCCATCCGGGCCAGCCGCGAAGGCGGGGTGCAGCCGTCGCGGCTGGCACAGCTGGCCCGACTCCAGGGAAGCGCTCTGGAGCTTGCCAACATGATTCGCTGGGATACGCTGGGGGAATTTCTCAAGGACAACGCGGCCCTCTTCCAAAAGGTCATCGATCTGGTGGCGTCCGTGCTGGAGGTGGAGATCGTCTCCCTCATGCTGGTCAAGGAGCCCGAGGGGCTCCTGCGCGTCGTCCACGCCAAGGGGCTGGATCCGGAGATCCAGCAACACGCCGCCTGCCCCGTCGGTGAAGGGATCGCCGGATGGGTCGCGCAAACGGGGGAGCCGCTCCTGATCCGAGACCTGGCCCAGGACCCCACGTTCGGGAAGCGCGAGCGGAATCCGCGCTATCGCACCGACTCCTTGATGAGCGTCCCGCTGAAGGTCAACGGCAAGACGGTAGGCGTCATGAACGCCAACAACAAGCTGACCGGCGAGGCCTTCGACGAGTACGACCTGGCGCTCTTCACCACCTTTACCTGCATCGTGTCCCTCGGCCTGGCCACGGCCCAGCTTTTCGAGCAGCTGACGGCGTCGGTGGACGAGCTGGCCGCCACCAACGCGCGTCTGGCCCGGACCAACGTCGAACTCGAGACGCGGGTGCGCGAGCTGCAGGCGCTGAAGGGCGAGGGGTTCAGAGGCTGACCGGGGCTCGGTGGAGACTTCGATGCTGACCGCTTCGACGAGAGCCGAGATCATCCTTGGGGCGCTGCCCTACATCCAGGCGTTCCGCGGAAAGACGGTCGTCGTCAAGTACGGCGGCAACGCCATGGTGGACGCCGATCTCACCACGGCGGTGATCCAGGACGTCATCCTGATGGGCCTGGTGGGGATGCAGCCGGTCGTGGTGCACGGCGGCGGGCCGCAGATCGACGAGGCGATGAAGACCTCGGGCCTCACACCCACGTTCGTTCAGGGGCTCCGCGTCACCGACGCGGACACCATGCGCATCGTCGAGCGCGTCCTGGTCGGCGAGATCAACCAGGGTATCGTGGCCCTGATCGGGCGCATGGGCGGCGCGGCCATCGGCCTCTCGGGGAAGGACGGCGGATTGATCCGGGCCCGAAAGGCGCCCCCCAAACGGGGGGCGGACGGACAGGCGCTGGACCTCGGTCTGGTGGGCGAGGTCGCCGGGATCGACCCGCGGCCGATCCAGACTCTGCAGGCGGCGGGGTACATCCCGGTGGTGGCGCCCACCGCCGGCGACGGAAGCGGGGCGACGTACAACATCAACGCCGACGTGGTGGCGGGGGAGATGGCCGCCGCCCTGGCCGCGGAGAAGCTGGTCTTGCTCACCGACACGGACGGCATCCTGGATCGCCAGGGGAGGCTTCTGTCCACCCTCAACGTGCAGGAGGTGGAGCGGCTGACGGCGGACGGGACCATCAGCAGGGGCATGTTGCCCAAGGTGGGCGCCTGTCTCATCGCGCTACGCGCGGGCGTGCGGAAGACGCACATCATCAACGGGACGCGGCAGCACGCGCTGATCGAGGAGCTCTTGACCGCGGAGGGCGTGGGAACAGAGATCGTTGCCTGACGGGTCGCCGAGAAGGGCCCACCGGCGGCGTTGTCGCGCCCGCGCGGCGCTGCGGCAGAGGCGGTAAGTACGCCTCGCGCCGCCTCGTCTGTGGATCTTGTTGAGCCACCCGGGTGAGCACGAGCCCTTCAGCATCTTTTTGCGCGCGGCGCGGACGGCGCCGCGCCATTTTTGCCGCTGGGACGACGGTGGAGAGGAGTGTTCCCCATGACCACACAGGAGCTGATCGCGGCTTCCAACAAGTATCTGGCGAATACCTATGCCCGCTTTCCCCTGGTCCTGGTGCGGGGCCACGGGGTGCGCCTCTGGGACACGGACGGCAAGGAGTACCTGGACTGCGTGGGCGGGATCGCGGTGGACGCCCTGGGGCATTGCCATCCCAAGATGGTCGAGGCCATCCGGGCGCAGGCCGAGACCCTGCTCCACGTCAGCAATCTGTACCACATCGAGCCGCAGATCCGGCTGGCCCAGCTCCTCTGCGAACAGTCGTTCGCGGACCGGGCGTTTTTCTGCAACAGCGGCGCGGAGGCGAACGAGGCGGCGATCAAGCTGGCCCGGAAGTACGCCAAGGACCACTGGTCTTCGGACCGGGTCGATATCATCACGATGCACCACGCCTTTCACGGCCGGACGCTGGCCACGGTGACCGCCACGGGGAATCCCAAGTACCAGCACGGGTTCGAACCCCTCCTGCCGGGGTTCAAGCACGTGCCGTACGACAACCTCCGGGCGGTCGAGCGGGCCATCGACTCGCGCACATGCGCCGTCCTGGTGGAGCCGGTGCAAGGCGAGGGGGGCGTGAACGTCCCCGCCGCCGACTACCTGCCCGGGCTGCGGCGACTGTGCGATGAGGCGGGTATCCTGCTGATCCTGGACGAGGTGCAGTCGGGGATGGGGCGGACGGGGAAGCTGTTCGCCTATCAGCACTGGGGGGTGGAGCCGGACATCCTGACGCTGGCCAAGGCGCTGGCGGGCGGGATTCCCATGGGGGCCATGCTGGCGCGCGAAGACGTCGCCGCCAGCTTCGTGCCCGGCACCCACGCCTCGACGTTCGGGGGGACGCCGTTCGTGTCCGCCGTGGCGCTTGCGGTGGTCACGACCATGCTTGCGGACGACCTGCCGGGGAACGCCGCGCGGGTTGGGAAATACTTTCTCGATCGGCTGCGGGGTCTCCAGGCCACGCACCCCTCGATCACGGCAGTGCGCGGGAAGGGGCTCATCCTGGGCGTGGAGGTCGCGGTGCCGGCGCGCGGGATCGTGGCCGCGTGTATGGAGCGCGGCCTGCTGGTGCTGACCGCGGGCGACAACGTGGTGCGGTTCGTCCCGCCGCTGATCCTCACCGAGGCCGACGTGGATCGGGCCGTGGCCATCCTGGAGGCAGCGTTCGGTTCCGCGACGTGATGCCGCAGCGCCGCGAAGAACAGTGTCAAGCCGACAATGACGGACCGCTGTGAGGAATGATATGAACCGGCATCTGGTGACGCTCGACGACCTGACACCGCACGACGTCGAGACGCTCTTCGAGGCGGCGGCGGAGCTCAAGGCCAAGCGCCGACAGGGGGTCCTGCATCCGCTTCTCAGCGGCAAGACGCTGGCGATGATTTTCGAGAAGCCGTCCCTCCGGACCCGGGTGACCTTCGAGGCCGGCATGACGCAGCTCGGCGGCCACGCCGTCTATCTCACGCCCACCGACATCCGCCTGGGCGAACGCGAGACGGTGCAGGATGCGGCGCGCAATCTGGAGCGCTGGGTGGACGGCATCGTCGCGCGCACCTTCAGCCACCAGATGGTCGAGCGGCTGGCCGGCTACGCGCGGGTACCCGTGATCAACGGCCTGACCGACCGCCACCATCCGGTCCAGATCCTCTGCGACCTGTTCACGCTCTGGGAGAAGCGGGGCCGGGTCCGCGGTCTCCGCGTCGCGTTTATCGGGGACGGCAACAACGTGTGCCACTCCTGGCTGGAGGGCGCCGCCAAAATGGGGTTGAATTTTACGCTGGCGTGCCCCAAGGGCTACGAGCCCAATCCGGAGGTCTTGACGCGCGCGATGGCCGAGGCCACGACCAGCGGCGCGACGCTGGCCGTGATGCACGATCCCGAAGTCGCGGCGCGAGGCGCGGACGTGCTGTACACCGATGTCTGGGCCAGCATGGGGCAGGAAGACGAGCGGGCGCGCCGGCTTCGCGACTTTCAGGGGTTTCAGGTGGACGGGCGCTTGGTGCGACTGGCCGCGTCGGATGTGCTGGTGATGCACTGTCTCCCGGCGCATCGCGGCGAGGAGATCGCGGACGACGTCATCGAGGGGCCGCACAGCATCGTCTTCGACGAGGCGGAGAATCGGCTCCACATGCAGAAGGCGATTCTCGTGCATCTGCTGGGTGGGAGGGGATAGGTACGCAGGTTCGGCGGTTCGAGCGTTCGACGGTTCGGCCGGTCGGGAGGAATGACCGACCCGTTGAACCGCCGAACTGCCGAACCATCGAACGGTCGAACATTTTTCTCCGGAGGAGGCATGCGTTTGGCGGGCAAGGTCGCCATGGTGACGGGTGGGGGTGCGGGGATCGGCCGCGCCATCGTCCTGGCCATGGCCCGCGAGGGAGCGGACATCTTCATCCCGGATATCCAGCCGGCGAACGCCGAGGCCGTCGTCGCCGAGGTGCAGAGCTTGGGTCGCCGGGCAGCGGCGCTGCGGACCGATGTGACCAAGGAGGCCGAGGTCGAGGCGGCCATCGCCGAGGGGGTCCGCGGGTTCGGCCAGATCGATATCCTGGTGAACAACGCCGGCGTCATCCCGGCGCTGGGACATCCCTTCACGCGCCAGGTGGAGGCGGACTGGGACACCGTGTTCAACGTCAACCTGAAGTCCGTCTTCTTCACGTGCAAGCATATCGCCGCGCACTTCACGGGGCGGCGGTACGGGAAGATCGTCAACATCTCCTCCATCGCGGGGCCGCTGTCCAGCCAGAGCATGCCGTCCTACAGCGTGGTCAAGATGGGGGTGCTCACCTTCACCAAGATCGTGGCCAAGGAACTTGCGGCGTATAACGTGAACGTGAACGCGATCTGCCCGGGGCTGCTGTACACCGAGATGTGGCAGAAGCTCGGCGAGCGGATGCGCGAGACCGACCCTGCGTACGCCGGGCTGACGCCGCGACAGATGTTCGAGCGGCGGGTGCAGGAGTGGATCCCGATGCGGCGCGAGCAGACCCCCGAGGACATCGGCCACGCGGCGGTTTTCCTGGCCTCCGACGAGGCGCGGAACATCACGGGACAGGCCCTGATGGTGGACGGCGGCGTGGTGATGTAGCCGCGGGCGTTGGGCGGTACGGCGGTCCGATGGGACGGCGGCGCCATGCGCCTCGTCGAGGCGTCGAGCCGTCGGACATGCTTCCGACGATCCGGAGGGGACAAGGGCGTTGGGTGGGACAGGGGCGGTGAGGCGGATCCCGCCGCCCCGGAGGCGGAGCGGGTCTACAACCAAGGTGACGCCACGGGGGTCGTCCGCGTGAATAGCCTTCGGCTGCGGATTCGCGCCCTGGCGGGAAAGCGGAGGCCGGAATGAAGGAATGGCCGTTGGCCGGGAAGAAGGCGTGGGGTGGGCGCTTCAGCACGGACACCCACAAGCAGGTCGAATCCTTCACGGCGTCCATCGATTTTGATCGGCGTCTGGCGCCCCACGACATCGCGGGCAGCATCGCCCACGCCAGGATGCTGGGCAAGTGCGGCATCCTGACCAAGGCGGAGGCCGAGAAGATCGTCAGCGGGCTGGAGGAGATCCGGGAAGAGATCGCCCGCGGCGAGTTTCGGTTCGACCCGGGCTTGGAAGATATTCACATGCATGTGGAGCGGCGCCTGACGGACAAGATCGGCGAGGTCGGCGGCAAGCTTCACACGGGCCGGAGCCGGAACGACCAGGTGGCGCTGGATCTGCGCCTCTACGTCCGGGAAGCGATCACGGCAATCCGGGACGGTATCCGCACCCTGCAGAAGGTGATCGTCTCCAAGGCCGAGGTGCACCTCAACACGCTGATGCCCGGCTACACGCATCTGCAGCGGGCCCAGCCCATGCTGCTGGCCCATCACCTCATGGCGTACTTCGAGATGCTGCAGCGGGACCGGGAACGCTTTGCCGGCTGTCTCGTCCGCGTCAACGTCCTGCCGCTCGGGGCGGGGGCGCTCGCGGGGACGACGCTGCCCATCGACCCGGCGTACGTAGCCAAACTCCTGGCGTTTCCGACCGTGGCCGCCAACAGCGAGGACGCGGTGTCCGATCGCGACTTCGCGGTGGAATTCCTGAGCTGCTGCGCCATCCTGGCCATGCACATCTCGCGTCTGGCCGAGGAGCTGGTCCTGTGGGCCAGCGCCGAGTTCGGCTTTATCGAGCTGTCGGACGCCTTCGCCACCGGCTCCAGCATCATGCCGCAGAAGAAGAACCCGGACGTGGCCGAGCTGGCGCGGGGCAAGACCGGGCGCGTGTACGGCAACCTGGTCAGTCTGCTCACCATCCTCAAGGGGCTTCCCTTGAGCTACAACCGGGACCTGCAGGAGGACAAGGAGCCGGTTTTCGACACGACCGACACCATCCGCCGCATGCTGGACGTGCTGCCGCCCATGCTGCTGGCGATCAAATTCCGCGTGGATCGGATGCAGGCCGCGGCGGCGGAAGGGTTCATGAACGCGACGGATCTCGCGGACTACCTGGTCACCAAGGGCATCGCGTTCCGCGAGGCGCACGAGATCGTGGGGCGAATCGTCCGTTACTGCGTGGAGTCGGGCGAGCGACTGGAGGCGTTGTCGCTGGCGCGCCTCCGGGAGTTCTGCCCCGTATTCAAGCCCGACGTCAGCAAGTACATCACGGCCGAGGCGTGCGTCGAGCGGCGTCTGTCTCCCGGCGGTACCAGCTCTCGGCGGGTCTCCGAGGCCATCCAGCAGGCCAAGCGGACGCTGCAGAGGCCATGACCCGCCGGCTCGGCCACGCGCGGGGGTGCGGCGCGATGGCGATCCTCGCCGCGGTGCTCGCGCTGCTCCCGGCCTGCGGACGCAAAGGCCCGCCGCTTCCGCCACGGCCCGTTGTTCCGGCCGCCGTGGGTAATCTTCGGGCCGAGCCCCGCGAGGCGGGCATCGTCCTGAGCTGGACGCGGCCGACCCTGAACACCGACAACTCGCCCCTGACGGATCTTCTGGAGTTCCGCCTCTTTCGCGCCACCCTCGCGCTCGGCACACGCGCCGCGCCGACGTCGGCGTTCAGTTTTTTGGCGACGGTCCGGGCCGATGCGCCCAAGAACGCCGGCGTCCAGGGGTCGCTGTACGTCTATCGTGACGAGGCGGGGGGGAAGGGACTGCCCACGGGGCATCAGTACCGGTATCGCGTCCAGGCGCTGAACCGGCGCGGGGAAGCCGGGGCGTCCTCCGCGGACGTCGCGGTGGATTTCCCGGCTGCCCCGCCGGCGCCCGTCGGCCTCCGGGCGATCGCCGGGGACGGCACCGTCGAGTTGGAGTGGCAAGCCCCGTCCGCCGCGCCGCCGGGTGACGGGTCGGTGAAGGGCTACAACGTCTATCGCGGCCTCGCGTTGGGGACGTACGGTCCAGAGCCTGTCAACGGGCGTCCCGTGACGGGGACGCGCTTTCGCGATGTGGGCGTCCAGAACGAGACGACATACCATTACGTCGTCCGCAGCGTCGCCAACGATCAGCCCCCCTGGCGAGAGAGCGTCGACTCGACCGAGGTCTCGGCGACTCCGCAAGACTACACGCCGCCCGCGCCCCCGCGCGGGCTGATCGCCATCCCGGGGGAGGGCGTGGTCGCCTTGACATGGGATGGCGGCGACGAGCGGGACCTCTTGGGATATGTCGTCTACCGCCGCGAGCCGCCTCAGCTCGTTCCGGTGCGGCTCACGGAGCAACCGATCCCCGGCACGACCTTTACCGATCGGACGGCTCGCCGCGGCGCCACGTACCTCTATGCCGTGACCGCAATGGATCGCTCTGTGCGCCGCAACGAGAGCATGCCTTCGACGGAAGTTCCGGTCACCGTGCCCTGACGCTGCGGGCCGGAGGCGCGAGCGCACGCCGGAGATCTTGAGCCACAACGATCGCTGTCTTGTTCAGGGTCCAGACCCGATCACGGATGGCGGAGGTGCGCGGGGGAGGGCGGGTGAATGTCGGTGACGGCGCGCGTCACGCGGGGTATCCGCCGCCTGCTCAGGGCTGTCCTGAGCTGGATGTCGCTTCTGGCAATCCCGTTCGGAATCGTCGTGGGCTTGAACGGCTACCGCACGCTCGGCGCGTTGCTGGTCCTCGGGGGGACGCTGGCCTACTTTCTCGTGGACCCCATCCTGATGATCCTTGACCTGATGCCCGCGAAGACGACCCCGCGCCGCGCCAAATGACAGCCGCAAAATAGGGGACGTCCATAAAATTATAAAAATCTCCGATTGCGGATCCGGTGTCGCTTGGCGGTTTAGCTGTCTGAGAGAAGAAATTTATATTTTTATGGACGTCCCCTAAATTCGCCGCTCCGCCACTTCGGCTCGACAGGCGTGAGGTCGGGTTCCTATAGGTGGCGGACCCGGCCAGTGTAGCGCTCAAGGAGTTTTTTGTTCCACGCATCCCCGCCGGGCGCGTTGGCGCTGACCCACACGGGGGGGTCGACGCCCGCCTGGACCAGTTTCTCCACGACGCCGCAGACGATGATGTTGTGAGAACGGTACCGGACAGTATGCCGTGGATACGTTGGAACTCGCCGGTGGAAGTCCGGCCCCGGGAGCGGGTAGCGCGCCCGGGTAGCTCGAGGGAGGTGTGCGGGGTAACCCAGAACACCGAGTTCCCTGACGAATGCTCACGGAA
>JAKPQH010000060.1 GCA_029580855.1 bacterium
CATGGGGCCTCCTTGGTAAAAGGAGGACCATACCCTGAGAACCGGTCGCCGGGGTGGGGGAAAGGTTCTGAAAAACCGGGGGAATGGTTTTGAAAAACTCAGCAGCTAGTGGGGGAAAGGTTCTGAAAAATCACACTTCCGCGATGCGACTTTCGAACACTACCGGCCATGTGGATGGAGTGGCGCCGCCAGTTGGTTGGAATGACGGCACCAATATACACGAGACCTCCCTCGGGGTTCAACGCAAATGTTCCACGTCGGCATCGTCCGGACGCTCTCGGCCGATCCGCCGAACAGGAGGCGCGGAGGCGCCGCCCATGAGGCGTGGTACCGGCGCCGCGCGGCGATTCTCCGTCGATACCTTCGGCCGCCGCTCCGTTCGGAATACCGGAAGGACGGGTTCCGACCCGGCGCGCGGTGCGTGGAGGATTTTAAGAGGCCATACCAAAGCCGTGGCGAACTGGGGGGAAAGGATTTTGGGGAAATCGTGTGTGCCACTGGGAAGCAACAAGTATTTTAAATATTCTACGTCCCGTATCTCTCCCACCCACCTCGTGGGCCGCCGTCCCGTGGCTCTTTTGACTCGTTTGCGCGCGCTCCGAGGAGCGCGCGCTACATCCCCAGGTAGGCTTTCTTGAGGTGCGGATTGGTCAGCAGGTCAGCAGAATTCCCCCCGAGGACGATCCGTCCATTTTCCAGCACGTAACCCCGATGGGCGAGCCGCAGCGAGTGCTGGACGTTCTGCTCCACCAAGAGGACGGTCGTGCCGTGGGCGTTCACGTCTTTTACCGTCTCCAGGATCTGCTTGACCATGAGGGGAGCCAACCCCACGGACGGTTCGTCCAGCATCAACAGTCGGGGGCGAGCCATCAGGCCCCGGCCGATGGCCAGCATCTGCTGCTCGCCGCCTGAGAGGGAGCCCGCGAGTTGGCCTTGTCGGTCCTTCAGGATGGGCAGCAGATCGAAGACCGTGTCCAGACTCTTGGTTCGCTGCTGGCGTGCCTCCGGCGAGTAGGCCCCCAGGTCCAGGTTCTCCAGCACGGTCATGTACGGGAAGAGGCGCCGCCCCTCGGGCACCTGCACCAAGCCGCGGGCAACGATCTCGTAAGGCGGGAGGTGGTCGATGCGCTGCCTGCGGAACTGGATGGAGCCGCTGGTCGCGCGGAGCATTCCCGAGATGGTGTTGATGGTCGTGCTCTTGCCGGCAGCGTTGGCCCCCACCAGGGCGACAATCTCTCCCTCCTTCACGGTGAGGGACATCCCGTGGAGCACCCGCACGTCGCCATACGCCACGTCGATACCGCTGACTTCAAGCAAGGAGGTACTCCTCTCCCAGATAGGCGTCGACCACCCGCTTGTCCGCGGCCACGTCCTTGGGAGTCCCCTCGGCGATCTTCTCCCCGTGGTGCAGGACCAGGAGCCGCTCGGAGATCGTCATGATGGCCGCCATGATGTGCTCGATCACCAGCAGGGTCACGCCGTGGCTCCGGATCCGCTTGAAGAGGTCCAGCATCTGAGCCAGCTCGGTTGGGTTCAGGCCGGCCATCACTTCATCCAGGAGCAACAGCCGGGGGCGCGTTGCCAGGGCACGCGCAACCTCCAGCCGCTTCCGGTCGGAGATGGTGAGACTCTTGGCCGCGGTATCGCGGCGCCCCGAGAGCCCGACCAACTCCATCGCTTCCAGTGCCCGCTCGCGCGCGAAGCCAGGGTCGGCCGTCCGGAGGAAGCTTCCCACCATAACGTTCTGCAGGACCGTCAGGTTGCCGAAAGGCTTGACCACCTGGAAGGTCCGGACCAGCCCGATCCGGCAGCGCTGCGGCGCTTTCAGCTGCGTGATGGGCTCGTCCGCGAAGACCACGCGGCCGCGGTCGGGGCGAAAGAACCCGGAGACCACGTTGAAGAGGGTCGTCTTGCCCGCGCCGTTCGGGCCGATCAGGCCCAGAATCTCGCCTTCCTCTATGCCGAAGCTGACTTCCTTCAGCGCGGCCAGGCCCCCGAAGAACTTGGTGAGGTTCTCGGCCCGCAGGATCATGCGTCCCCCTTCGGCGCCCCGGCGCCGTCGCGAGCCCCGAGCGCGCGCCTCCCCCAACCCGCGATGGTCGGGACGATCCCCTGCGGCAGGAGGATCACCACGAGGATCAGGGCCGTGCCGTAGATCACCAGGTGGAGGCCCTGGAACTCCCCGCCGAGATGGGCCTGCAGGAACTCCTGCAAAGGCGTGACCAGGAAGGCGCCCGCCACCGGGCCCCAGACCGTTCCAAGCCCGCCGATGATCGCCATCATGGCGAGCAGGACCGAGAAGTCCAGGGAGAAAGTCTGGAACGGCTCGATATAGAAGATGTACTGCGCGTAGAACGTGCCGCCGAGCGCCGTGAAAAACGCACTCACGAGCACCGCCACAAGCTTGTACCGGGCCGCGTCGATCCCAAGGGCCTGGGCCGCGTCCTCGTCCTCGCGGATGGCGGCCAGGTAGTAGCCGAGGCGGGAGCTCTCGATCCAGAGACTGACAAGGACCGTGAGCGCCAGAAAAGCCAGCGCCACAAAGACGTAGGCGGAGATCTGGCGAAAGATGAAGTTCCCGACTGCGGGCCGGAACGGCACGCTGATGCCGATGGAGCCCTTGGTGAAATCGTGGGCGTAGAGGGTCAGGATGCGGAGCACCTCGGCGAATGCGATGGTGACCAGCGTGAAGAAAGGGCCGCGCAGCCGGAAGCTGGGGTAGCCGATGCCACCCGCGACCACCGTGGCGAGGACGGCCCCGGCCGCCATCCCGATCCACGGGGAGACCCCGAGGTTGATGAACATCAAGGTCGAGGTGTAGGCGCCGATGCCGAAGAATGCCGCATGGCCCAGCGACAGCTGCCCCGCGAAGCCCCCGACGATGTTCCAGGCGGAGCTGATGGCGCCGTAGAACAGCATCATGATCAGCACGTGCAGATAGAACTTGTCGTGCACGGTGAGCGCGACCACGACGGCCACGACGGCCACGACGGCCAGCGCGACCAGGGATCTCTTGGGGATGTACCGGTAGGCGGAGAACATGGAGCCTTCGCTTCGGCGGATCGCCGTCATTTCAGGCCCACCTCCTCGGCCCCGACGACGCCGAACAGGCCGGTGGGACGGATGAGAAGCACGATGATGAACACCACGAAGTAGACGGCCTCCTTCAGCTCCGGCACCCAGAAGCCGCTGAACGCCTCCACCAGGCCGATGATGAAGCCTCCGAGCAAGGCTCCCGTGAGGTTCCCCAATCCGCCGAGCACCACGACGACGAACGCCACCAGCACGAAGTAGGTGCCGACGGTGGGAAACACCGGGTAGAGTGGCATGAGGAGCGCCCCGGCGACGCCCACCAGCGCGGAGCCGATGGCGAAGGTCACGAGGTAGACGCGGTCGATGTTGATCCCCATCAGCAGCGCCGCGGTCCGGTCCTGCGCCGTACAGCGGATGGCCTTGCCGATATACGTGCGCTGCAGAAAAAGAAAGAGAAGGCCCGTGATGGTCAGGGCCACCAGGAAGGCTACCAATCTGGACACCCCCAAGAGCAGAGGCCCAGCCGAGATCACCGCCTTGGAGAGCGGCGTGTTCACGGATCGGTAGTTGGCCGTCATGGTCACGAGCGCCAGGTTCTGCAGCAGGACGGAGAGTCCAACGGTCGCCGCGATCTGCATGGAGGCCGAGGCCTTCAGGATCGGCCGGATCACGAGGAACTGGACGATCAGGCCCACCAGGAAAAGGAGGGCTACCACCAGGATGCTGGACCCGTAGGGGTCCAGGCCGTACAGGCTGAACAGCCAGAAAGAGGCATACATGGCGATCATGAGGAACTCGCCATGGGCGAAGTTGATGACGCGGAGGACACCGAAGATGAGGGTGAGCCCGATGCTGATCAGGGCGTACACACCGCCCAAAAGAACGCCAGACACCGCGACCTGTCCCAGGATGACTCCCATGTCGCACCTTTTTGCGATGGAGGCTGTGGCTCGCCGCCCCGGTCCCCTTATCGTCGAGAGACACGCCGAGGGGGCGATACACCGAGAGGGCGGCCTTGCCCGACCGGTGGCCCGGCCGGAGCCGCCCTCTCCTCACGCGCGTCTTTCGCCGCTCGGCAGCATCTCGGGCATCGTCGCCGTTCGCCCCTACTTCCCGTACTTCTGCGAGGCGGGCCAGGGGATGATCGCCTGGGCGACCGCGGCCGCATCCGGCCAGACCGTCAACTGCTTACCCTTCTGCCATTGGTAAATCATCGGGAATGCCCGGATGTCCTGGCCGGCGATCTTGTCGCCTGGCGGGGCGAACTTGACTCCGTAACCCATCGGCGTCTTCTGGTCAGGGATGTCCGTCTCCAGGGCGGCCTTGCGGATCGCCTCCGGGTCGGTGGAGCCGGCCCGCCTGATCACATCGAACAGTACCTGGGAGCCCATGTAATTCATCAGCGAGTGACCGGAGCGGGGCGGCTCTTTGAAAATCTCCTGGTACGCCTCCGCCGCCTCTTTGGCGCCGGGTGCGAAATTCGGGTTGATCAGGTACTGGGTGTTATCCACGTTGAACACGCCGGTCGCATCGTCGCCCAGCGCTTGCGCGAACTCCGTGAGGGCGTAGCCGGCGCCGGTCCCGATGACCGCCTTGGGCCAGAACCCCAGCTCCCGCGCCTGCTTCCAGAAGATCAGCAGGTCCTGGATGTAGGAGGTGGCGATCAGCACGTCGGGCTGGGCCGCTTTCAGCTTCAGGATGAGGGGCGAAAGGTCGGTCGCTTTGGCGCTGTACGGGTCCCGTCCCAGGACGTTCAGCCCGATTTCCTTGGCGCGGGTCTCGGCCCCCTTGCCCACGACGGTGCCGTAGAGCGCGTCTTCGTGGGTGATCGAGATCTTCAGCTTGTCGGGGGCGATGCCGAACTTCGGCGCCAGCACTTCCTTGCTGTACTCCGCGGCCTTGCCGCCGTACGTCGAGCCCATGGGCGTGATGCGGAACAGGTATTTGAAGCCGCGCTCGACGATGGGATCGGAGATCCCGCCCATCTCCCAGTAGATCACCTGGTTCCGCTCCGCGACCTCCGAAGCCGCGAACGCCAGCGGGCTCGAGTAGGTGCCGATGAGGATGGGCAGCCGCTGGCTGGAGATCAGGCGGTTGGCCTGCGACACCGCCGCGTTGGCGTCGGGCGCATCACCCCTCACGAACTCGATCTGTTTTCCCAGGACCCCGCCCTTCTTGTTCTGAAGGATGCGCGCCACCTCGGCGCCGCGCCAGCTCTCTTCGCCCAGGAGCGCCATGCCCCCGGTGAGAGGGTAGATCGCGCCGATCTTGATGGTGTCCCCGCCCGCGGCAGCGAAGGCGGTTGCGGTGCGCCCGGAGACCGCCGCGCCTACCGCCGTGAGGCCGAGACCTTTGAGCAGTTCACGCCGGGTCAAAGACCGCCTCAGGGATCCCGACGGACCAGGGGTCTTTGTCGCATCCATGGTTCCCCTCCTTCGTGTTGTGTTCTGAGTCGAGCCGAGACGCGCCCCGGTGGGCGCGAGCCCTCTGTACCACCAGCCGGCCGAGCCACAGGGGGGTGGCAGATCATCGGCGTCTGGATGCCGCCGCCGTTACCCGTCCTCGATCCCGGGATCGATAGTGTCCATGCGGCATACGAGGTCCCAGGGAAAGGCTAAGTACGGCTATCACAAACACCCTAGCCAGTCAATATCTTTGATCCACATCTTAGCTTTACCCCAAATTTCCGACGCGACTCCTGGCTTGATCTCGTCTCTTCGGAGGCGCCACCAGGTTCGGCACGTTCTACAGGGGGCACCCGCACCGGCGGCGGACGGCTCCCGCGACTCATAGCACCGTCGGTCCGGACGGAGCATACCGGAAAGGCTGGCGCCGGAAGCCAGCGTTGTCATACACACTCTTCTTGGGTATGATGTGTACGCGCTCTTCGGAGGGACAAGACATGACGAGAACGAATGTGGTGCTGGACGAGAAGCTGGTCGCCAAATGTCAAAAGCTCACCAAGATCAAGACTCGGCGCGCGCTGATCGATCACGCGCTGCAGGAGTTGTTGCGCCGCGAGCACCAGAAGAAGATCCTCGACCTGAAGGGGAGGGTGAAATGGGAGGGCGACCTAAAGGAGTGGCGGAAGGCTCGCGTCTGATCCTCCTCGTGGACACGTCCGTCTGGGCTGACTATCTCCGCGGACGGTCGGTCTCGCACGTCGCCGCGCTGGAGCAGGCCCTCCGAGCCGGCGATGACATCTGCATCTCCGGACTCATCTTGACGGAAATCCTCCAGGGCATCAGATCCGATGTGGATTATCGCAAGACCGCAACCTACTTCAAGTCGCTGGTCTTTCTTCCGATGACCTATCCGACCTTCGTCCGCGCCGCGGAGATCTATCGTCGTCTGCGGCGGAACGGTGTCACCGTCCGCCGACCCATAGATTGTCTGATCGCTGCCACCGCCATCGAACACGGCGTCCTCCTGCTCCATAACGACCGGGACTTCGACCCCATCGAGACGCATGCCGGACTCAGGGTCCTGCATGCGGCGAGAGAGTCGCGGCCGAGGTAGGCCGGGGGCGGCGATTTTTCGGCTACCCCCAATTCACACCATCGGCGTCGATGTGCTCTCCCGTACAAAATGCGACTAAAGTACCTGCGTCCTCTCCGCCTCCGGCAGGAACGGTGAGCCTGTCCGGTGACTTCCGCAGCACCGCTCCGTGTCCTGGTTGACGCTCTGTGCAGTGTGCCGTACACTTCGATGCACAGAAAAGAGATCTCGCGGTGCCGAGAACGCTAACCATCACGGAAGCCCGGACTGGCAAGACCGTTCCCTGGGAAAAAGGCAAAAAGGATCTCGGGCTGTAACGCCCGCCACCTATCGAATCCTCCTCACCCTCACCGCTATCGAGTGCATCAAACCAGCGTCGAGGTGCTGGTGGTCGCCGTCGGCCGCCGCGCCGAAAGCTCGCGCGAGGACATCTATCGCCCCGCCCAGCGCCTCCTCCGTCTGCGCCTCCTGGCATGACAACGGCGCCCTCCGCCGATTCTCCACCGCCAGCCGATAATTGTGCTTCCGATAGGGAGTCGCTCCCACTGAACCGGGGAAGAGCCCGTACCGGGAATGCTGGGATACGCAAAGGCTATAGGCGAAGCGGCTTCACAACGTCCAAGAGATCCGACAGCGTCACAGCACGGATCCTGTCGGTCAGTGGAAACGTGCGTTCGCCGGCGTGTACTATGTCCAGACTGTCCAGCTTGGGTTCCGAGAGCGCCACCCGTATCGAGAGGGCGTTCTATGGGGCGGCCACCTTTGCGACCCCGTCGGGCCAGAGTCGGCGGAAGTCGTCCACATTGAAGGTCAGGACGCGATCGACGCCGGCACGTTCGGCCGCTCGGAGGATGAGGGCGTCGTAGACGACGCCCCCTGTCAGATTCAGCAAGGCGACGTGTTGGCTCACAGCAGTGTAGTCGGCGGCCGTCAACGCGATCACCGACGCCTTCTTGGCGATATTCTCGTGGATCAGTTAGCGGGCGATTCCGGGAACGAGGCGGGGTCGCGCGGGATACGCCGTTAGCACGTGGTAGAGCTCGGCCAGCGAGTGAGCGGCGACCACCCACTCGAATTCTCCACCACAACCGCGGTCCAACCAAGGGTGCGCCCGCGCGTGCATGGGGTGGGACTCGACCATGGCCGCCACGAGGACCGATGTGTCCAGCAATATCTTCATCGCCGACCTCGACCCGCCAGCTTGCGCAACCGCTCCTCGCGTGCTTTCCGCACCAGGTTCCCCGGTTCCGCCGTTGCCTGCCCGGTGAAGACCAGGACCCCACCCTTGCGCTTCAGCGGTGCCCCTTCACGGGCGGGCCGCAGCAGAATTCCCTCGTGTCGCTCTTCAATCACCAGTGACTCCCCGGCCTCGAGGCCGAGACCGTCCCGAACGTGTTTCGGGATAACCACGCGTCCGAATCGATCAATCGTCGTCTCCACGGTTGTCCTCCATGCGTGGCATTATATATTGGCAAATGCTATGTCTTAATGCCAATCTTTAGGACCGTCCGGAGATCGCCATTTGGCAACGCCCCCTTCTCAAATGCGTGCGTGCGCCAGAAAAGATACTCTTTGGGCCGTGCCCGGACTACCTTGAAATCTCGGCCTCGTCCACCGAGATTTCAAGGTGTGGGGGGGTTCACTATTTCCCCGGCCCCGCCACCACGTGGGTCGGCTTGCCTTTCAGGTAGTCCTCGATGTTCTCCACGGCCATGGCCAGGCCGATGAGATTGGACTCGGGGGTCATCCCGCCGCAGTGGGGGGTGAGAAGGACGTTCGGCAGCGTGGTCAGCGGGTGGCCGGCCGGCAAGGGTTCCGTCTCGAAGACGTCCAGGCCGGCCCCGGCGATCCGCTTTTCGCGGAGCGACTCGACCAGTGCGGCCTCGTCGATCAGGGCGCCCCGGGCCGTGTTCACGAGGATCGTGCTGGCCTTCAGCATCCCCAGGCGTTCGCCGTTGAGGAAATGCTGCGTGTCCGGCGTCGCTCGCAGGTGCAGGGAGACGATGTCCGAGGTCTGGAGCAGCTCTTCCAGTTCCACGTACCGCAGGCCCAGAGAGACCGCGAGACTCGGGTTCGGGTGGAACGTCCAGGCGACCACCTCCAGACCGAGGCCCCGCCCCATACCGGCCACCTCGCGGCCGATGAGACCAGTGCCGATTAGGCCGAGCCGCTTCCCGCGAAGCTGCGGGACCAGGTTGCGCGGCCAGCCGCCTTGCCGCATGGCGCGGTCCGCCGGCGCGAGCTGCTTCGCCACGGCGAGGATCAATGCCACGGTGTGCTCGGCTACGGCGAGGGCATTCGCCCCCGGCGTGTTGGTGACGGTGATGCCGCGGGCGGCCGCAGCCTTCAAGTCAACGTTATCGGTGCCCGTTCCCCAGATCGAGATCAGCTTGAGCGCCGGGCAGGCCTGCATTACCTCGGCCGTGAACCGCGTCCGCCCCCGGATATTCACCGCCACGTCCGCGTTTTTGAGCCGCTCGATGAGCACGGCCGGATCGGTGGCATCGCTGTCATACAGTCGCACCTCGTCGATCTTCCGCAGGCGGTCCAGTGCAGGAGTGCCCGCCAGCGCGGGCGGGTTGTCGTCGGGCACCACGATCAGCATACGCACCTCCACGGTTGGCGGCCGATCTCGGCCGCGTCCGGCCTTCTTTGCTGTTCGCAGGGTGGCACAACCCCGAGGTCGGCGTCAAGGGCGTAGAAATTCTCCGCGACGATTCGCCACAAAAGGCACAAGGAGCACCAACTGTTCGATCGCGGAACGAGGATTTCTCGTCGCACGCGCATTGCCGCTGAGCCCGTGGGCCGAGCATCGTTGCGTCCCGCGGCTCTGCCAGGACGCTCTGTTGACCGAAACACGTGGGCGTCTTGTGCTTCTTGTGGTGAGACCTTTCGGTTCAATCAGGGGATTTGAGATCACCGTTTTTGGTCGCCGTCGTGGGTTGTCCCCGGCGTTGAGCCGACGCGAAGAAGCAGGGGCGAGAGAAGTGCTAGGGCACCGACCACGGTAAAGGCGATCGAGAACGAGGCTACTTCGGCAAGATAGCCGACCAGGGCGGGGACCCCGCCGCCCCCGAGAAACACGCCGACGGCGGTGGTGAGGGCGACCCCGAGGTTTCGCATCTGTACGGGGACGAGGCGCGAGACCGCGGCGAAGGCCGCCGGGAAAAACATGACCGCCGCGGCGCCCTGCAAAAACACAAAGACCGGGGTAAGCGTCGGCCCCGAGAGCAGCCCCAGGCAGAGATTGAGCGACGCCGTCGTCGTGAGGGCAAAGGTCAGGGCATGCCGGTAACCCATCCGATCCGTGAGCCAGCCCGAAAAGAAGGCGACTCCCAGGCACGCGACACGCGAGAGGCCCGTGATGCTGTTCGCGGCACGAAGGGTCATGCCGATCTCGCTGACCAGGAAGAGCGGCAGCATGTTGTACAGGCCGAGGCTCGACCCGACCCCGGCCGCGAAGATGAACATCATGGCCCATACGGAGGGTTTGCGGAGGAGACCGGCTATGGTCCGGAGCCGCGGGGCCTCGCCCTGCCGGCTTCCCCCCTGACCCGACAGGGCGAAGCAGCCACCCAAGAGCACGGCCGCGCCTCCCACGAGGGTCAGGACGCCGCGCCACGGGATCGTAGCCAAGAGGGCTTCGGCCAGAAGCGGGGCCGTGACAAAAGCAAGGCTGGGCGCCAGTTCGTGTAGGGCGAGCGCCTTACCCCATTGGCCGTCGTGGACCAAATGCGTGATGGTCGCGACGCCGGCGGGGAGGTACAAGCCCGCCCCTGTTCCGATGAGAACCAGCCAACATCGCATCGCTCCCAGGGATGCGGCGAGCGACAGGCCCACCATGGCGAGCCCGACGGCGACGGTAGAAACCACGATCGTGTGCCGATGGCTGAAGCGCCAGGACACAACGCCCGACCCCAGCAACCCCACGGCGTACCCAATCTGAATGAAGAGAAACAGCGACCCGGCGCCTCCGTGCCCCAAACCCAGCTCCCGCTCGATCACCGGCAGGAAGGGCCCCAGGATGATCCGCGAGACGAAGTTCAGGTAAAAGATCCCCGTGAGGAACACGAGCGGGAAGAGAGGAAGCCTCAATCCGGCCATAGTTCTGGGCACAGCCTCGGGTTTGGCAATCGGAGACGGCGCAAACAGGCGCTCACCCTACGGCGAAACGCGGCGCGGCGCAACTCTTTTTGTCGGGTCGTGTGAAGAGGGGCTCGGCCAGAAAACTAGAAAACGGACGCGATCCGGTCCCCTGCCGCCACGATCACGGAATCAGGGCCTGCCACGCCGGGTCTCGTCGCGTGTTGTCGTGGATCGCGCCCAGCGTTCTCTATTTCAGCACCTTGGCGTACGCCGCCTCGTCGAAGCCGACCAGCAGGGTGCGCCCTCTTCGCAGTGTCGGCGCGCGTAAGTTGCCCGTCGGGCCCAGCAGGACCGCAAGGAGTGCGGCCTTATCGGGCTTGTCCTTCTTGAGATCGAGATAAACGACCCGCTTCCCCTTGCCGGCGTAAATCTCGTCCACCTCCCGGACGAGCGCCAGCGCCTCCTTCTCTTTCAGCGTGGTCTTCCTGGCATCCACCAGGGTCGCGGTCTCGATCTTGCCCTTCGCAAGAAACTCTTGCGTCTTGGCGCAGGTCTTTCACCCGGGGCGATGATACCTCCAATCAACGCGGGCCATGGTCAGTTCCTCCTTTCCCTTTTTTGGGTCGTCTTCGCCGGCTTCGCAGGAACCCGGAGCACGAGGTCCGGGCAGCCGGACTCTTTGCGCCACCGGCTCACCCGTCGGGGTAACCCCGCGGCGACGGTCCGGTCTTTGTTCCCATCCCGGCGTGCGGCATATGGCGGACCGTGCCGAACACCAGGCGCTCGGCCCCGGGACCGTCGCGCCTGCCCAACGGGCCGATCACCAAACAGCCTGGTTGCCCGTGTGCCGCGTTTCAACGCGGCCGAGCGTATGTCGGAGGGCCGCCTCAAGCTCCGGAAACCGGAACCGATACCCCCACGCCTGAAGGCGCGCAGGTATCACACGCGCGCTTGCCAACAGCAACGCGTCGGCCATCTCGCCAAAAGCCAACCGTGCCGCGAAGGCCGGCACCGGGAGCAGCGTCGGTCTCCGGAGGATCCGCGCCAGCGTGCGCGCGAACTCGGCGTTGGTCACCGGCGCCGGTGCCACTGCATTGACCGGACCCCGAACCGTCTCTTCATAGAGAACATGGTGAAGGAGCCCGATGGCATCGTCGAGGACGATCCAGCTCACGAACTGTTCCCCGCTGCCGATCCGCCCGCCCATCCCCAACCGGAAAGGCAGGAGCAGCCTCCGGAGGGCGCCGCCGCGGGGGCTGAGGATCATGCCGAACCGGAGGTTGACCACCCGGATGCCCGCCCGGGACGCCGGCTCGGTCGCCGCCTCCCATTCCCGGCAGACGTCGGCCAAAAAGCCGGTGCCGGGCGCGCTCTTCTCGGTCAGGACCTCGGCGCCGCGGTCGCCGTACAGTCCGATGGCGGAGGCGCTTACAAGGATCTTGGGGGGATGCGGCAAGCGGGCCAGCGCCTCGCACAGGGTCCGCGTGCCATCCACGCGACTCCTCCGAATCTCCGCTTTCCGCGCGGATGTCCAGCGCCCGGCGGCGATGTTCTCACCGGCCAGGTGCACGACCCCATCCGCGCCGTCCAGGCGGGAGGCGTCGACCGCGTCACGCACCGGATCCCACACCGCTTCGTCGGGTTTTGCAGCCGTCCGGCGCACCAGGCGGGTCACACGGTAGCCACCCGCCGTGAGCAACGGAACCAGGGCCGACCCCACCAGACCGCGTGATCCGCTCACGACAACGTGCATGGGCGCCAACCCCTTCCGTGCGGCGGACGCCCCGATCCCCGGGCGCCGCCAAAGGCAAGGCCTCGTTCGTTTTGGAACGCCCGCCCGGAGTGTATCATGGAAGGACTGGGTTCAACATCTTTTGCGGGACGCGGTGCCGGCTCTCGGCGCAATGGGCCGACGGCCGGCGGTTCGGTCTTTCGTCTTGACACCTCTTGGAGGCGCGGGGTAGCCTCAAAACACGACCAGCCCAGGATTCCCCGCGTAAAGGTGGGCCGGACGATGGGTATCTTTTGGGGGTCCGAACGGGTGGTGTGCGGCTCGGCCTGCGTCCGAGAGGATGCGTGTGGCCCTTCGGATTCGAGAACCGGAGGGCCATATCCGTTTCAAGGTATGAACGTTTTTGTGTAAAAATTTCGGCACCGAAAGGAGGTGAAACACGATTGGACGGCCTTAAGCAACGCACATGAGTTGGTATCGTTCCGCCCGAACGAGACCGGACGCATTCCCCCGATCGTCCCGCGAGGCGGAAATGGAGGGCAAGGCCATGGCAGAGGAACGGCGGATCGGATTGCTTGGGTGGATTCTGATCGGGTTCGTGGTCGGCGCCGTGTTCGGCCTCCTCTTCAAGGATCTGAGCCTGAGCCTCAGCTGGATCGGCGATCTCTTCCTGCGCCTCCTGAAGATGCTCATCGTTCCCCTCGTGTTCTTCTCGCTCCTCACCGGGGTCGCCTCCATCAGCGATCCCCTGAAGCTGGGCCGCGTGGGAGTGAAAATCATCGGCATTTACCTCGCGACGACCGCGGTTGCGGTGATCATCGGCCTGATCGTGGCGGTGATCTTAAACCCGGCGGCCGGCATGAAGCTCACCCCCGCGGCGGGATTCAAGGCGCCCACGATCCCGGCCCTCAAGGACGTGATGCTGAACCTGGTGACCACCAACCCGTTCGACTCGCTCGCCAAGGGCGACGTGCTTCCCATCATCGTGTTCGCCCTTTTTTTCGGGATCGCCGCTGTTCTGGTGGGGGACAAGGGCAAGGCCTTGATCGGCGTGGCCGACAGTGCGGCCGAAACGATGTACAAACTCACGGCCCTCGTGATGTGGTTTGCGCCCTTCGGTGTCTTCTCTCTGATCGCCGCCACGATCGCGAAGCAGGGCCCGCAGGTGCTCTTGCCCTTCGTCAATCTCATCCTGGCGTGCTACCTCGCGTACATCCTCCATGTGGCGATCGTCTACAGCTCGATCGTCAGGGTGATGGGCCACGTGAGTCCGCTGAGATTCTTCAGGGCCATCTCCGAGGCCAGCATCATGGCGTTCGTCACGCGGAGTAGCAATGCCACTCTCCCCGTGACCATGCGGGTCGCGGAGGAGAAGGTCGGTTTACCCCGCTCCTTGACCAGCTTTACCCTCCCGCTCGGGGCGACCGTCAACATGGACGGCACGGCCATCTACCAAGGGGTCGCCGCGCTCTTCATTGCCGGCATCTTCAACGTGTCGCTGGGGTTCGGCCAGTATCTCATGATCATCCTCTTGGCAACCCTCGGTTCGATCGGCACGGCGGGGGTGCCCGGCGCGGGTCTGATCATGCTGGCCATGGTTCTTCAGGGCGTCGGGTTGCCCTTGGAAGGTCTCGGCCTCATCGCGGGAATCGACGTGGTTCTCGACATGGGCCGGACGTGTTTGAACGTGACCGGGGATGTGGTCTGCACAGCGGCCGTGGCGTACTCGGAGGGAGAGTTTTCTCCGGCCACGGCGTTCCCCAGCCCGGACGCTCCGCAGCCTCGGCCGGCCTGATCGCGTGTGGATCGCCCCCGGGGCTCTCGGGGGCGATCCTTTTCTGTATTCAGGTATTTGGCGCCCCCGGAACGTCCTCGCTGCGGCGCTCGAGGGATAGGGATAGAGATTGCGTTCCGGACTCATAGATCGCGCCGGAGCGTACCGCTCGCCCGGGTCGGCTTTTATCGTCAGACTCGGGTGAGCGTATGCAATCGTGAGTGGGACAACATGCCCCCTGGTGTACCAGCGCGCCGTCAAAGGGACTTCGGCCTGCGAATGAAAAGCCGCGCCACGACAACCACTTAAACGTATTACGACCCCTGGTCCGGCATTTGCACAGGCTCTCACAGACCTTTTGGCTCTGCATCGGTTCGGACGATCAAGAGGCGTCCGGCACCCGGCAGGCATAGACCAATCGCACAACTTCTGATATACAGAGACGGTCACGCCAACCTTAATTTCGCCTAGCCATCAGCCATGGCAGGGGGGGATCCAATGCACGAACTCGAACCCATTTTCAATCCCCGATCGATTGCCGTGATCGGCGCATCGCGACGAGAAGGTTCGATCGGCCATTCGGTCACCAAAAATCTCATCGACGGGAAGTTTCCCGGACCCATCTATCCCATCAACCCAGGGTCGCCGGAGATTCTGGGTCTCAAGGCGTATCCGTCCATCGGTGACGTGCCGGAGCCCGTGGACGCCGCGGTGTACTGCGTTCCTGCCGACAAGGTGCTGGATGTCGCGCGGCAGTGCGCCAAGGCGGGGGTGAAAGGGCACATCGTCATCACCAGCGGTTTCGGCGAGGTGGGCAACAAGAAAGACGAGGAAGAGCTGGTCCGGATCGCCAAAGCGTCGGGCGGACGCGTCATCGGACCGAACATCGTCGGCACCATGAGCAACCCCGCCAAGGCGAACGCGAGCTTCGCCCCCGTTCTCCCGTACAACGGCCAGACGGCGCTCATCTCGCAGTCGGGCGCCCTCATCATCGCGCTCGACACCGTGACGTACGTCCGGAAGTTCGGCGTCTCGGCCATGATCTCCCTCGGCAACATGGCGGACGTGGACTTCGCCGACAGCATCGAGTACTACGCGCAGGACCCGAATACGACGTGCATCGCGCTCTACATCGAGGGCGTGAAGAACGGCTTCAAGTTCATGCAGGCCGGCCGCTGGGCCGGGAAGCCGATCGTGGCCTTGAAGGCCGGGGTGTCGGCGCACGGCGCCGCGGCCGCGGCATCGCACACCGGATCTCTGGCCGGCTCGGTCAAGGTCTACCAGGCGGCTTGCAACCAGGCGCACATGATCTGGGCCACGGATCTGGAGGACATGCTGAACAAGAGCCAGGCGCTGGCCATGCAGCCCGTTCTCAAGGGCGGAAACGTCGTCATCATCACCAACGGCGGTGGGATCGGCGTGCTGGGCTCCGATGCGGCCGAGCGGCACGGCATCCCGCTCCAGACGGCGCCCGCCGATGTGCAGGCCCAGTTTCGGAAGTTCATGCCGGATTTCGGCAGCCCCAAGAACCCGGTGGACATCACCGGGGGCAGCGGCGTCGCCGGGTACGAAGGTGCGATCGAGACGGCCCTCAAATGCCCTTGGGTGGACGGCGTCGGCGTCTTCTATTGCGAGACCGCCGTTACCAAGGCCACGGATATCGCCAACGCCGTCATCACCAAGCTGAAGGAGTCCGGAGTCAAGGATAAGCCCGTGGTGTGTTGCTTTGTGGGTGGCGCCGGAAGCGTCGAGGCGGGCAAGGTGCTGCTGGAGGCCTCCATCCCCTACTATGACTGCCCCAACAAAACCATGTCGGCGCTTGCGGCCCTCCGCCAGGCGGCTCGGTTCTCCGAGGTGGGCTGCCGCGTGGACTTCGAGCCGTATGCGGACGTGGATAAGAAGCGGGCGCAGGCCATCATCGAGCTGGCGCGTAAGGCGGGCCGCAAGGCGCTGACCGAGCCCGAGGCGAAGACGCTCTTCGCGTGCTACGGGCTTCCGGTGACGAAGTCGAGCCTGGCGACGAACGAAAACGAAGCGGTCCGGTACGCCCAGGAGATCGGCTACCCGGTGGTCCTGAAGATCGTGTCGCCGGACATCCTTCACAAGAGCGACGCCGGGGGCGTCCGTGTCAACCTGAAAGATGCCGAGGCGGTCCGCATCGGGTTCCGGACCATCATGGAGAACGCCAAGCGCTACAAGGCGGACGCCGACATTCACGGGATCCTGGTCTGCGAGATGGCGCCGCTCGGCAGCGAGGTGATCGTCGGCTCGGTCAACGACGCGACCTTCGGTCCCACGGTGATGTTCGGCCTGGGCGGCGTCTTCGTGGAGGTCATGAAGGACGTGACCTTCCGCGTCGCCCCCATCTCCATCGACTGCGCGATGGCCATGCAGCAAGAGATCAAAGGGTACCCCATGCTGCAAGGCGTCCGCGGCGAAAAGCGGCGCGACCAGGAAGCCCTCGCAGCCGTCCTCTCCCGGCTGAGCCAGCTGGTCAGCGATCTCGACGACGATATCGCCGAGACCGACGCCAACCCGATCCTCGTCTACGAAGAGGGCAAGGGCTGCCGCGTGGTGGACGCCCGCGTGATCCTCAAGCGCCGCTAAGCGGGGGCGGCCGGTCCCTCGTCTCGACATACGGCGCCAGGCCCAGGATGCCTGGCGCCGTTTCTTCTTTCGGGCCGTCCCACGGGGACCGCGTTCTGCCGGGCCGGTCGACCTTTCACGAGCTTCCCGGCGGCGGGGCGAAGCCGCCGCCGTCCCAGAGGCGATTACGCGCCGGGCGGCTCGGCTTGCAGCGGACGATCCCCTGCCGGCACAGCGTGGAGCGCCACTCGTATTTGATCAGGATCTTCTCCGTGGCGACGCTCTCGGGCTCGAACGCCACCACCCCCAACCGGAGAGGGCTCCTGATTCCGCGGATGTGAAGGCTATCCGGCCACGCGCGTTGCCACCAGGTCGCCGACCTCGGTGGTGGAATAGCCCATCTGGCCGGCGGCGAGATTACGCACCTTGTTGGCCGTCGTCCAAATGACGGCGTCCTCCACAGTCTTGGCGGCGACCCGCTCGCCCAGGGTGTCCAGCAGCATCCCGCCCGCGCAGATGGCCGCCAGCGGGTTGATCACGTTCTGGCCGGCGTACTTGGGGGCCGAGCCGCCCATGGGCTCGAACATGCTCACGCCGTCAGGATTGATGTTGCCGCCCGCCGCAATCCCCAGGCCGCCCTGCGTGATGGCGGCCAGGTCGGTGATGATGTCGCCGAACATGTTCCCCGTGACGATCACGTCGAACCATTCGGGGTTCTTGATCATCCACATGCAGGTCGCGTCCACGTGGTAGTACTCGCGCTTGATGTCCGGGTAGTCGCGATCGCCCATCTCGTGGAAGGCCCGCTCCCACATCTCGTACATGTACGTCAGGACGTTGGTCTTTCCGACGAGCGCCAGCGTTTTGCGCCGGTTCCGCCGCCGGGCGAACTCGAAGGCGTAGCGCAGGCAGCGGTCCACCTGGTGGCGGGTGTACATGGCCGTCTGCATGGCCACCTCGTGAGGCGTCCCCCTCATCATCACCCCGCCCGCCCCCGTGTACACGTCGCCGGTATTCTCGCGCACGACGACGTAGTCGATATGTTCCGGCCCCTTGTCCTTCAAAGGGCACTCCACGCCCGGGAAGAGCTTCACCGGGCGCAGGTTGATGTAGAGATCAAGATCGAAGCGCATCTGGAGGAGGATCCCCTTCTCCAGAAGCCCCGGCGCGATGTCCGGGTGCCCGATGGCCCCCAGCAGGATAGCGTCGAACCCGCGCAACTCTTCGAGAACGGACGCCGGGAGAATTTCTCCTGTCCGCAAGTACCGCCGGGCGCCCAGGTCGTACTCGGTGAAGTCGAGACCAAAACCGTGCCTCGTCCCGGCGGCCTTGAGGACCTTCACGGCCTCGCGGGTCACCTCGGGCCCGGTCCCGTCCCCCGGAATCACCGCGATCTGATAGCTTTTCTCGGTCATGGTCGGATCCCCCCAGGAGTGGAGACGTGGAGGACAGCCTCGGCCTTGCGCGCCCCGGTCTGGGCGGCGCAAGGCAAACTACCAGCGTGCCGATGGCGTGTCAAGGAAATCGCGGCGCGGCGGCACTGGTTCGGAGGCGGCGTCAAGCCGCGCGCTATCCTCTTGATCGGATCGGAAAAATATGCACAATCGGACTCTCACGCCTGGCCGGACGCGCGGGGCGCGGGGTCTCCAGCCACGGCAAGTACGAGGTGAGGCATGGGAGAAAAGAATTCGATCGGCGACAAGGTACGGCTGGTGCGCGAGTCGCGAAAATTGAGCGTGGCGCAACTCGCGGAGCGGGCGGGGCTTCCGGTGGAAGGGGTGGGGCGCATCGAATCCGGGGCGCTGATCCCATCTCTTGGGCCGTTGATCCGGCTCGCCCGGGCGCTCGGGGTGCGCTTGGGCACGTTCCTCGACGACCAGGAGAACGTGGGCCCGGTATGCGTTCACGCGGGAGAACACCCCAAGGTCATGCACGTCTCGGACAAGAGCGAGTCCAGGCGGAGCGACCTCGACTTTTTCTCGCTGGCGGCCAACAAGGCCGGCCGACACATGGAGCCGTTCCTGATCGACATCTATCCGTCCTCGGCCGAGGATGCGAAACTGTCGGCCCACGAGGGCGAGGAGTTCATTTACGTTCTCTCCGGCGAGGTGGAGATCGTGTACGGGACCGAGACCTACCGGCTGAGCGCCGGCGATTCCATCTACTACGACAGCATTGTCGCGCACCACGTTCACTGCGGTGGAGAACAGCCCGCCAAGTTTCTGGCCGTGGTGTACGCGCCGGCGTGAGACGCGGAGGCTTCTCGATGGAATACATTACGGACACCCTAGGCGGAGTCCTGGAGGGGCAGGCCGCGCGCCAGCCGGATCGGGAGTTTATGGTCTACCCCGACCGGAACTTGCGGTTCACCTACGCGGAGTTCGACCGCCGGGTCAACGCACTGGCGAAGGGGCTCCTGGCCATCGGATTGAAAAAGGGAGACCACCTCGGGATCTGGGCCACCAACGTCCCGGACTGGCTCACCCTTTTCTTTGCCACGGCCAAGATCGGCGTGGTCGCGGTCACGGTGAACACGGCCTACCGGAGCCACGAGCTGGAGTACCTGGTGAAGCAGTCGGATATCAAGGCGCTCTGCCTCATCGACGGGTTCCGCGACAGCGACTACGTCGCCATGGTCAACGCGCTGGTGCCCGAGCTGAAGTCGTGCCAGCGCGGGCGGCTCCGCAGTGCGCGGTTCCCGCGGCTGGAGAACGTGATCTTCATCGGACCGGAGAAGCACCGGGGCATGTACAACACTCAGGAGCTCCTCCTCCTCGGCGCCCACACCAGCGACGAGGAACTCCGGCGGGTCACGGCACACCTGACGTGCCACGAGGTGATCAACATGCAGTACACCTCGGGGACGACCGGTTTCCCCAAAGGCGTGATGCTCACGCACCACAACATCCTGAACAACGGCTTCCACATCGGGGAGCGGCAGAAACTCACCGCGATTGACCGGCTCTGCCTCACCGTCCCCCTCTTCCATTGTTTCGGCCTGGTGCTTGGCGTCATGGCGGTTCTGACGCACGGCGCGACCATCGTGGCGCTGGAGAGCTTTGACCCGCTCCTCGCCCTGGCGTCGGTGCAGCAAGAGCGGTGCACGGCGCTCTACGGCGTGCCGACCATGTTCATCGCCGAGCTCAACCACCCCATGTTTCCCATGTTTGATCTGTCGTCGCTTCGCACCGGTATCATGGCCGGCTCGCCGTGCCCCATGGAGATCATGAGGCGTGTGATTTCCGACATGAAGTGCCGTGACATCACCATCGCCTACGGCCTCACCGAGGGCTCGCCGGTCATGACGCAGACCTCGACCGACGATCCCATCGAGATGCGGGTCGCCACGGTCGGACAGCGGCTGCCGGGGATCGAGGTGCGGATCGTGAACGCCGAGACGAACGCCGAGGTGCCGCCCGGGACACCGGGCGAGGTCGTCTGCCGCGGCTACAACGTGATGAAGGGGTACTACAACATGCCCGAGGCGACCGCGCAGGCCGTCGACAGGGAGGGCTGGCTCCATTCCGGCGACCTCGGCACCATGGACGCGGCCGGGTATTTCAAGATCACCGGCCGAATCAAGGACGTGATCATCCGGGGCGGCGAGAACATCTCGCCCCGAGAGATCGAGGAATATTTGCTCCGCATGGAAGGAATCCGAGACGTGCAGGTGGTCGGAGTCGCGAGCCCCAGGTTTGGCGAAGAGGTGGGCGCCTTCGTCATCCGGAAGGACGGGGCCACGATCACGGAGGAAGACGTCCGGGACTTTTGCCGCGGGGCCATTGCCAATTTCAAGGTGCCCAAGTACGTGTTTTTCGTCGACGGATACCCCATGACCGCGAGCGGCAAGATCCAAAAGTACAAGCTCCGGGAGCAGAGTCTGGCGCTGCTCAAGGAGAGCGGGATCGAACCGGCGTGAAAGGAGACGAGACATGGCGGATTCCCGTGTGCGGGGCTGCAGTCAGGATCGCGTGATTTACCCCAGGACGTCGAGAACGGACCTCGACAAGGGCATTCCCATCATCGTCCGTGCCGAGGGGGTGCGCATCTTCGATCAGGACGGCAAGGCCTACCTGGACCTGGTCTCGGGGTGGACGCGGCCGGTCCACGTCGGCTACGGCCGGCACGAGATCGCGCAGGCGGTGACCGACCAGATCCTGGCGATGCCGTATTACACGCCGATGCAGTTCGGCAACCCGCGGGCCGTGGAGTTGGCGGCCGTGCTCGCCGGGCTCGCCCCCCGACCCATCGGACACTTCCTGTTTGTCAGCAGCGGCTCCGAGGCCGTGGAGTCGGCGCTGAAGCTGGCCAAGCATTACCACCATTACCGCGGGGAGCGGGCGCGGTTCAAAGTGATCACACGGCGCGGCGCATTTCACGGGGTCACCGGGGGCGCGCTGCGCGTCCTGGGGACCGTCCTCCCCATCCGGCAGATGATGGAGCCGCTGGCGCCGGGGACCATCTTCGCCGAGTCGCCGTACTGCTACCGATGCCCCCTGCACCTCACCTACCCGGCCTGCGATCTCGCCTGCGCCCGGGACGTCGAGCGGCTCATCCAGTTCGAGGATCCCAGCCAGGTCATGGCCTTCGTTGGAGAGCCGATCCAGCAGGCTTTTGGCGTGTGCGCCCCGCCGCGCGAGTACTGGCCCATCATCCGCGAGATCTGCGACCGGCACGGCATCCTGCTCATCGTCGACGAAGTCATCTCGGGCTTCGGGCGCACCGGCCGATGGTTCGCGAGCGAGCACTTCGAGATCCGGCCCGATCTGATGACGATGGCCAAGGGTATCTCCAGCGGCTACGTGCCCATGGGGGCCGTGGGGGCTTCGGACGCCGTCGTCCAGCCCGTCGAGCACTTCGCCAACCTGCAGACCTACATGAACCACCCGGTTGCCTGCGCTGCCTCGCTTGCCAACATCGAGATCCTGCAACGGGAGCGCTTGATCGAGCGGTCGTCCGACATGGGCGGGTATTTTCTGGACCGGTTGCGGAGCCTGGAGCGCCACGCCATCGTGGGTGAGGCGCGCGGTGCCGGCCTGTGGGCGGCACTGGAGCTGACGACGAACAAGGCCACGCACGCGCCGTTCCCGCCGGCGAGCCTCGGGCGCATCGTCGACCGGGCCCGGGAGCGAGGCCTGATCATCAAGGCCATGAACATGGCGCTGGAGTTCGCCCCGCCGCTGGTGATCGGCAGGACGGACATCGACGAGGCGGTCCGTATTCTCGATGGATGTCTGTCGGAGGAAGGACAGGCGCTGGGGCTGTGACCCCCGTGCGCATCGCGCGGACACGGGTGGGGTCTCGCGTAACCAAATCCGCTTGACACCCGTAGCCAACGCGGGATACGTTCTTTTTGTTCGGCCGTCTACGGGACCTTTTCGGGCCGGTCCCCGGCTTGCGTGGGTCCGGGGGTATCGAGTGAGCGGGTGTCGCCGAGGCGGCGCGTGTCGGGAGAATCCGCTGTCCGGTCGGGCGGCGCGGCGAAAAATCTAAGGATCCCCGCGGCGTCGGATGTGTACCGTTCCGTCTCACCGTTGATCGCAGCAAAGAACCGCGTCAGGGAAGGAGGTGAGTGGGGTTTCGCGGCCCGCAAACGGGAAGCACGGATGACGGAGAAGCCAGCAATGACTTCCAAAGGAGGTTCTGGATGGACAAGAAAAAGGCACGGAAGCTGAGCCGACGCGAGTTCCTGAAGGTCGGGGCCGCCGGCGTGGGCGTGGCCGCCCTGGGGTCCATGCCGCAGCGAGTGTTCGGCGGGGCGCCGGCGATCAAGAAGGGGTCCAACCTGACGATCCTGCAAGGGACCTATTTCATCGCCCCGGCGCAGGACCTCTACAAGAAGCAAGCAGCCGACTGGGGTAAGGCCAACGGGGTCGAGATGCGGGCGGACTTCCTGAACTGGCCCGACCTGCAGCCGAAGATCGCGGCTGCCATCCAGGCCGGCGGCGTGGACATCGTGGAGCTGTGGCCGTCGTGGAATCATCTGTACAAGAACAACCTGGTGGATCTCACCCCCGAGGCCCAGGCCTTCGCCAAGTGGGGCGGTGGGTTCGAAAAGTATGTGCTGAACTCCGCGCCCGTGGGAGGACGCTACCTCGGGATTCCGCACGGCATGTCGAACGCGTCCATGAACTATCGAATCAGCTTGTTCAAAGAGGCGGGGGTCGCGACCGCCGACGACGGGAGTAAGGTCGACCTGACGTGGGATGAGTATCACGAGGTGGCGAAGAAGCTGAAGGCGTCCAAGGGGAAGCCGTTCGGCCAGGCTCTCGGCCACAGCACGGGCGATCCCCCGGGATTTTGCTATCCGTACATGTGGGCGCACGGAGCCATGGAAATCTCCAAGGACGGCAAGTCGATCCAGTTCAACAAACCGCAATTTGTCGAAGGCATGCGGAAGTTCATCGAGTACTGGAAGGACGGGTACGATACCACCGGTACGTCCTGGGACGACAGCAACAACAACCGGGCCTTTCTATCCGAGCAGATTTCCTGCACGTACAATGGCTCCAGCATCTATTACGCCGCAAAAAAGGACAAGCCGGAACTGGCCCAGGACATCCATCACATGCTGATCCCCAAGGGGCCGGCGGGTCGCTTTTACTGGCTGGGCAGCCGCACCTTCGCGATCCTGAAGAACTCCAAGAATGTTACCGCCGCGAAGGAGTTTTTGAAGTGGTGGTTCACGGACGAACAGTATGGGACGTGGTGGCGGGCGCAGGAAGGCTACATGCTGCAGGCGGTCACCAAATACTATGACGATCCGACGTGGACCAAGGATCCGAAGATGCTGCCGTTCCGCGAGCAGCCCAAGTATGGGGTGGACGTCGGCTGGCCTGGGCCGCCTGATGCGAAGGCATCGTTGGCGTGGTCCAAGTATATCGTCGTGGACACCTTCGCCAAGGCCGTCCAAAGCGGCGACGCGAAAGCGGCGATCGAGTGGGGCGCTGAAGAATTGAAGCGGGTGTACAAGGTCTAGCGTTTTCCCCTCGGACGGCGCGGGCGGTGAAGCCCGCGCCGTCCGGCTGCGGCGTGTTTGCCGCGCGGACGGCCAGCGGCGGCCACGCCTCATAGCGTGGCTGTCGCCGGTCTGGGGAAGGGGGGCAGATTGGCCCACCAGAGCGAGATGCGCGGCACCGCGGTCACCGCCGGTTCGCTGCTGGAGCGCGAGTCGAGTCTGGGCATCATCCTGATGCTGCCGGGCGCGCTCTTGCTCATCCTGTTCATGGCCTATCCGTTTTTTCTGGGCATCTGGTTGTCGCTGACCGACAGCATGATCGGTCAGATGGGGGAGTTCGTCGGCCTCAGGAACTTCACGGACCTGCTTAGCGACACCATCTTCCACCAGACCGCCTGGAACACGATGATCTACGCCACGGTGACGGTCCCGTTCAAGGCGGCCCTGGGGCTGGGGCTGGCCTTGGTGTTGAATCAGCGGATCCGGTTCAGCAACCCCATCCGGGCGGCGGTGATGATGCCCTGGATCGTGCCCACCGCGCTCAGCACCCTCGGCTGGTTTATGATCTTTGACCCGGTTTTCAGCCCGATCTCATGGCTGTTCAAGCATTTCGGCCTCATCGCGCAGAACATCAATTTCTTGGGCGACCCGAAGCTGGCCATCTCGTCGGTGTGTCTGGCCAACATCTGGCGCGGGACGCCGTTTTTCGGCATCACCATCCTGGCGGGGCTCCAGGCCGTCCCGAACGAGCTGCACGAGGCGGCGGCGATCGACGGCGCAAACATGTGGCACCGGTTCCGCAACGTCACGGTACCGCACATCGAGGGCGTGGTCCTGATCGCGGCGCTGCTGTCCGTCATCTGGACGTTCGCCGATTTCCAGCTGATCTATGTGCTCACCAAAGGAGGGCCCGCCAACCAGACCCATATCTTCGGAACGTACGCGTACCAGATCGGTCTGGTGGCGACGGACATCGGGATGGGGGCGGCCATCGCGCTCTACATGTTCCCCATCCTGTCGGTGTTCGCCGTGATCCTGCTGGTGTACCTGCGGAGGGAGGGGTAAGGTGGTTGGCAGTGAGCGACTCACGAATCGACTGCTGAACATCTACCTGCCGCTGGTTTTCTACGTCGTCTTCCTGCTCTTTCCCTTCTACTGGATGAGCATCGTTTCGGTCAAGCCGACCAACGACCTGTTTGACTTGAAGTTCAACCCGTTCTGGATCCAGCGCTTCACCTGGGAGAACTACACGTATCTGTTTCGCGAGACCGACTTTGGCGAATGGCTGAAGAATACACTGATCGTCTCGGTGGTCTCCACGGCGCTGTCGCTCTCGTGCAGCATCTTCGCCGGATATGCCCTGGCGCGTTTGCGGTTCCCCGGCAGCAACTTTCTGGGTGTCGGGATCTTCCTGGCATACCTGGTGCCGCCCACGCTCCTCTTTCTGCCGCTGGCGCAGGTTATCGCATCACTGGAAATCTACAATACATATTGGGCGCTGATTCTGACGTATCCGACGCAGTTGATCCCGTTCGCCTCGTGGCTTCTCATGGGATATTTCCGTACTATCCCCAGGGAGATCGAAGAAAGCGCCATGGCGGACGGCTGCACGCGTTTACAGATCTTGGTACGGATGATCCTTCCGCTCTCGGTCCCCGGGCTTTTGTCGGCGGGCATTTTCTGCTTCACGCTGTGCTGGAACGAGTTTCTTTACGCCCTCATCTTCATGTCCTCGGGTCCGATGAAGACGATCCCTGTAGGCGTGGTGAGCGATCTCATCAAGGCCGACACCCTGTTCTGGGGTTCGTTGATGGCGGCGGCGGTGCTCGGCTCCTTCCCGATCGCGCTGATCTACTCGTTCTTCGTGAAATATTATGTGTCCGGTCTCACGGCGGGTGCGGTGAAGGGATAGACCGGACGACTTCGCCTTGCCCCGTTTCCACGCGTCGCACTTGGAACCGCCGCGGACATTCCGAGAGCCCAGGTCTTCGTTGTAACTACTTGCCGTTTCAGATCTATTTTATTCCGGATTGACTAACTCTCGTTAATGATTTTAACTATATCCGTTCGCTCGGAAACGCGATTCTGCGTGACGGCGACCCGTCGTGCGGCCGCGTGTCGGCACCGGCGGGGTGAGGACACATCGGACGGAGGGATTGATGATGATCGAGGTGACGGACGCCCGCGAGGCGACGCTTCAATTGAAAAACGTATCTCTTTTTCGCCAGAAGGCTTTCGTGGACGGCCAATGGTGCGATGCCGACGGCGGCGCCGCGATTCGGGTCGTGAACCCTTCCACAGGGGAGCTGGTGGGAGTGGTCCCGAAGATGGGGGTCGCGGAGACGCGGCGCGCCATCGAGGCGGCGGCCAAGGCTCTGCCGGCCTGGCGAGCCAAAACGGCCAGGGAGCGCGCCGCCATCCTGCGCCGCTGGTACGAGCTGATCCTCGCCAACCAGGAGGATCTGGCCCGACTGATGACGTCGGAACAAGGGAAGCCCCTCGCGGAGGCGCGCGGCGAGGTCGCCTACGGGGCGGCGTTCCTGGAGTGGTTTGCCGAAGAGGCGAAGCGGGTGTACGGGGACGTGATCCCGCAGCACCAAACCGACAAGCGCATCCTGGTTCTCAAGCAACCTGTGGGGGTGTGCGGCGCCATCACGCCCTGGAACTTTCCTTCGGCCATGGTGACCCGCAAGGCGGCTCCGGCCTTGGCGGCGGGCTGCACTATGGTCTTGAAACCCGCATCGCAGACACCGTTCTCGGCGCTCGCCCTCGCGACCCTGGCCCACGAGGCGGGGGTCCCGAGCGGAGTCTTCAACGTGGTGACGGGGTCCGCAGCCGAGATCGGAGGCGCGCTGACGGAGAGTCGCCAGGTCCGGAAGATCAGTTTCACCGGGTCAACGGATGTGGGGCGAGTCCTCATGCGGCAGAGCGCCGAGACCATCAAAAAGGTCTCGCTGGAGCTGGGAGGGAACGCCGCCTTCATCGTCTTTGACGATGCCGACGTCGATGGAGCCGTGGAGGGGGCGCTCGCCTCCAAGTTCCGAAACACCGGCCAGACATGCGTCTGCGCCAACCGAATTCTGGTGCAGGACGGGATCTACGACAGGTTCGCGAGGAAATTCACAGCGCGGGTGCGGTCGCTGAAGGTCGGGCCCGGCACCGAGACAGGAGTCCAGGTCGGCCCGCTCATCGACATGGCTGCGGTGGCCAAGGTCGAGGAGCACATCGCCGATGCTCTCGCCAAGGGCGCCGCGGTCGTGGCCGGCGGCCGCCGCCACGCGCTGGGGGGCCGGTTCTTCGAGCCCACGGTCCTCACCGAGGTCGAGCCGGACATGCGCGTGTTCCAGGAGGAGACATTCGGTCCGGTGGCGCCCCTGGTCCGATTCCACACGGAGGCCGAGGCTCTGGCCCTCGCCAATCGCACCGACCTGGGGTTAGCCGCGTATTTCTACTCCCGCGACATCGGCCGGATCTTCCGGGTTGCGGAGGCGCTGGAGTCCGGCGTGGTGGCGGTGAACTCCGGCATCTTCTCCACCGAGGCGGCGCCGTTCGGCGGCTGGAAGCAATCGGGGATCGGCCGCGAGGGATCGAAGTACGGCATCGAGGAATTCCTCGAGGTCAAGTACGTCTGCCTCGGCGGGATCGAGTCCTAGCGTCGTTGATCGATGTCGGCGGGCTGCGGCGAATCGGACGCGTCGAGCACGCTCGGCGCGTCCGATTCACGCGGGAGATCTCCCGTTCCGCGCCGTGCGCTGTCCACCCACCTCCGATTTTGTCCTAGCTGTCAACATGGGTAACACTTCAGTCGCTTGATCGCCCGGTACGCCTTGAACGCGTGGAGCGCCTGGAGCGGGGTGCGGCCCCGCATGCTGGCCCCGGTGTGGACGCGCGTATGGTTGTAGTGCCAA